>JBEBXK010000021.1:0-56888 GCA_040391605.1 Vulgatibacter incomptus | reverse complement strand
ATCCGCCGCCCGTCGATCCGCCGCCCGTCGATCCGCCGCCCGTCGATCCGCCGCCCGTCGATCCGCCGCCTGTCGATCCACCGCCCGTCGATCCACCGCCCGGCCCGATCGACATGAACGGGTTGCTCCCGGCCGATCGACAGACCCTGTGGATGCCAGGGTTGAACGCCGTCGGGGGAATCCCCTCCGACCACGATCGAACCCGCCCTGCGACGATCTATCTGCCGGCAGGAAACCCCTACGGCGGGTTCTCGGTGGATCCCGCCCTTGGTAACGGATCGGGCGACGTCTCTGGGGCCATCCAGGCCGCGCTGAACGCGGCCGGTGCGCAGGCGACCGAGCGTAGCCGGAAGGTCGTGTTCCTGAAGGCGGGAACCTACTCGATCCGCTCCAGCCTGAACGTGCCGGGCTACGTGACGATCCGGGGACAGGGAACCCGCGGCGCCAGCGCCACGCGCCTGGTGAAGCCCCGGGGGACTGCGACGTCCGTGATCAACATGGGTCACCTTTGGGTGAAGAACACCGCGCCCGTCGATCTGGCGGCGGACGCCACCCATGGGGCCCGGTCCGTGACGCTCGCGAGGAACCCCGGATACCAGGTCGGCGAGCTGGTCTTCATCGACCAGATCGTCGACACCGCCCGAATCGGCTCCTGGTGGAACACCGCCCGCCAGGGCAACGCGAACGACAGCTCCCGGGGCTGGTTCTCCCGCCAGAACCGGCCGACGGGCCAAGTGCTCGAGATCGAGGCGATCGCGGGGAACACCCTCACGTTCAGTACGCCCCTGCGCCTGCCCTACTACACCTCGAACCAGGCGCAGATCGTCCGGTTCTCCGGAGGGTTGCAGGGCGGCCCGATGGTACCTACCAGGAAGTGGTCGGGCGTAGAGGATCTGTACGTCTACGGCGGCGAGGGCGGTGACGGAGGCGGAAACATCCACCTCTTCGCTACCTCCTACAGCTGGGTAAAGAACGTCGAGAGCGAAGGCTCCGAGGGGACGAGCGTCGCGTTCGACAGCACCTTCCGCTGTGTCCTCCGCGACTCGTTCGTCCACAGCACCGTGAACCCTTCCCCAGGCGGCGGTGGGTACGGCATTGGCATGCTCTTCTACGCCTCCGACAACCTCGTCGAGAACAGCATCTCGTGGAACTTCAACAAGGTCATCATCATGCGGGCGACCGGCGGCGGAAACGTCATCGGCTACAACTACTTCGAGGATGGATGGGGCTCCGGTTATCCGACCATCCCGGAGGTCGGGTTGAACGCCTCGCACTACGCGACTCCCCACCACGAGCTCTTCGAAGGAAACGAGGCCTTCAACATCGCGGGCGACTCCTACTGGGGCAACTCGATCTACAACACCTTCTTCCGCAACCACGTCACGGGGAAGAGGCGTTCGATCTCGCCCCTTCGGCTCCGCGACGAGGTCCAACGGAGGTTCATCGAGGTCCCCGACTGGCACTTGTACTTCAGCTACATCGGGAACGTCCTCGGGAGTAGCAACATGACGGCGGCGCCGCAGTCCGGCTTCGTGTACGAGGCCCGTGCACCCTGGCGCTGGGACCCCGTTCCCATGTGGGCCGTCGGCGTCGACGGCAGCTCGCAGGACGCCAGGGTGGTGCAGACGACGCTGCGCCACGGGAACTACGACTACGTGACGAGAGGGATCGTCTGGGATCCCTCGATCTCCCGTCGGACCCTCCCGCCGTCGCTCTACCTCGAGTCGAAGCCGGCCTTCTTTGGTCAGAGCCCGTGGCCCTGGGTGACGCCGGAGAATGGCTCGAGGCCCTACGAGACCCTGCCGGCTCGCGCCCGCTTCGACGCCATGTACGGGAGCAACTGACCGTCAGGCCCGTCTCGACGGACTCTTTGCGTCCGCCGAGACGGAGCGTTCGTGGAGAAACCCACGAATTCGCGCGAGCAGGAGGCAGCAGGCGAAGAGGAGCGCCTCGCCGCGGCAGCGCGAGATGAAGACCTCGCTCCCGCGCTGCGGCGGCGAGGTCTTTACACGCTCGGAGATTGCGTCCTTCCTCCGGATCGGTGCTATGACCTACCGATCCGGAGCGAAGCCGTATGTGTGGAATAGCAGGGATCATCGGACGCCTCGACGACGTCAACCGTGCCGCCCTCGAGCGGATGCATGGCGCCATGCGCCATCGGGGGCCCGACGGCGACGGCACTTGGGAGTCTTCGGCGGACGATCGGGGGTGGGGCGCGCTGCTGGCGCACCGCCGGTTGGCGGTCCTCGACCTGTCCCCTGCCGGTGCGCAGCCCATGACCGATCCGGGGACGGGCCGCACGATCGTCTTCAACGGGGAGATCTACAACTTCATCGCGCTGCGCGACCGACTGCTGGCGGCGGGCTATCCGGTCTCCTCGAGCGGCGACACCGCCGTCCTTCTGCGCGCACTTGGCGTTCATGGCCTGGACGCCGTGGATTCCCTCCGGGGTATGTTTGCTTTTGCCTGCTGGGATCCGTCCCGGCGCACGCTGCTCATGGGGCGCGACCCGTTGGGGATCAAGCCTCTGTATCTCGCTCGAAACCCCGATCCGGATGGGGACTGGTCGATCGCGTTCGCATCGGAGCTGCGGCCGCTCCTGGCTTCCAGGCTCCTCGGAAAGCCACGGCTATCGCCGGAGGCGGTCGCTTCGGTGGTGTGGAACGGGTTCGTGGTGGGGCCTCTGACTATGGTCCGTGGCGTCGAGTTGTTCCCGGCGGGTTCCCTCGTCGAGTTCGACGGGGGCGGGAGGGAGGTCTTCTCGCGGGCTGCGTCGCTCGAGGTGCGGGACGACGGTCCGCTCGAAGAGGCCGAGATCGAGCATGTACTCGAGGAGACCCTGCGGCTGCACCTCGCGAGCGACGCTCCTCTGGCGGTGTTCTTGTCGAGTGGCGTCGATTCTTCGGCGGTCGCCAACCTGGCGCGGCGGGCGAACGGCGGCGTACACACCTTCACCCTCGCCTTCGAGTCTGCCGAGATCAGCGAGGGGCCGGCCGCACGGGAGATCGCGGAAGCGATCGGCTCCGAGCACCGGGAAATCGTGCTCTCCGAGCGCGAGTTCGCGGAGCGTCTACCGACGGCGCTCGATGGCCTCGACCAGCCCACCTTCGACGGCCTGAACTCCTATTTCATGTCGCGGGCGATCCGCGACGCAGGGTTCAAGGTCGTGCTCGCGGGGACCGGGGGCGACGAGCTCTTCGGTGGATACCAGTCCTTCCGCGCGCTCCCCGCCCTGAAGCGATGGCTCGGGCGCTCCCGCTTGCTGCCGAAGGAGCTCGTGGCCTCCCCCGCGGAGTGGGCGCTGCGAGCGAAGCGTGGCGCGGCCTCGATCCCCCCTCAGACCCGATGGGCCAAGCTCCCGGACATGATCCGCAGGGGCGACGATCTTATCGGCTTGTACCAGCTCGCGTATTCGCTCTTTCTCCCGAACTTCCAGCGGAGGCTCCTGGATCCCGCGTTCGCAGAACTGCTCCCGGACGGCCTCCCCGACGCGGCTCGCCAGAGGCTGCTCGGCGAGATTCACGGGCGACCGACCCTGGGGGCGATCAGCGTGCTCGAGCAACGACTCTTCCTCGGGGAACGGCTTCTGCGTGACAACGATGTGGCGAGCATGGCCGTATCCGTCGAGCAGCGCCTCCCGCTCGTTGACCAGCTGTTGTTCCGGAGCGTTGATCGCCTCGCTTCCTCTACCCGCTACGAGCCGATTGGGAAGAAAGCGATCCTTAGGCGGATCGGCCTTCGTGGGTTGCCGCCGGAGCTCTTCGACCGTCCGAAGCGTGGGTTCGTCCTCCCCTACGACTCGTGGATTCGGCGTGGGCTGCGCGACACGATCGACTCGACGCTTCGGGATCCCGTCGCGGTCGAAGCCGCCGGATTACAGCCGGAGGGCGTTCGGCTTCTGTGGGAGGGCTATCTGGCGGGGGCGCCAGGGCTCTACTGGTCCCGGGTGTGGGCGGTCTTCGTCTTGATACGCTGGTGCCAGGCGAACGGCGTTGTTCGGTGACGCTCGTCAGGGGCGGCGAATCTCAGCGATCACCGGAAGAGCGAGGCGCTTCTCCACCTGCCACCGCTCCAGGACGACGCCTCGCCGAAGATCCAGGACCGTCGTGGAGAACAACGCAAAGGCAATCCCCCCGGTTATCCCGCCGAAGAGGAACAAGAGGCCATATGGCTTCATCGGCCGGTCCGGGACGGTGGGAGGGGAGATCACGCTGTAGCGGTCATTGAACGTCGCCTGTGCGGTCTCCATCTCCAGCCGCGACTGGTTGATCCGGCCCATCAGGTGCCAGTACTGGTCAAGTAGGAGCTCGAGCTGCCGCCATTCGAAGTTGCTCCTCGGTGCCTGGTCGGCGTACTGGTCTCGCAGCCCGCCGAGTTGGGCGATGGCGAAAGCCGACGAGGAAGAGGAAGAGGAAGAGCCACGCTTTTGCTGGACCTCTCTTTCCAGCTTGTCGATTTCGGCGGCGAGTTCCTGCACCTGGGGTGATGGCTCGTTCAAAGTGGCGAGGACTCGCCGGGTGCTGGCGAGCGTCGGATGATCGGCGGCGTACGTGCTCTCCTGCTGCATGAGCTCCGCCCGAACCTGGGCGATCCGCTGCTGTCGGAACGACTCGAGATCCGTCACCGCCTGCTTGCGCGCGGCGAGCGTGCTCTCCAGACGCATGAGGTCCCGATCGCTCCGCGGAGGGCCCGCGACCAGCGCCGGCCGGCCATCTGGCTTCTTCTTGGAGCGTTCCATGGCCTGGTAGCTCTCGAGCTCGGCGATCCGATCGTCGATGTCACTTTCGAGACGAGCTCGATGGCCCTCCAGCGTCGCGATCGCCTCTCCTATCGTCGTGATCTCGGATGTGTGACGCACGTTCAGGAAGTTTTTCACCGCCCCCTGCACTACCTCGAACGCGATTCCCGGATCCCACCACTGAAACGAAAACGAGACGGTGTCGTTGTTTACGTCGATGATCAGTCGATCCTCGAGGGTCTCTACCATCCCCTCTTCCATCTGCGAGAGGGTCGGCTCATGCCCCGTGAGCGCGGCGACGAGCGCGTGTTTTGCACGCACAAGCGCCGGGCGCTCCTGGAGAGCTCGTGAGACGAGGTGGGTGTCCTGGACGAGGACCTTCAGATTCTCCCTCTTTAGGATCGCCTCCCGGGCAAACCGGGTGGGCGTATCGAGCTCGCGGTTCACGCCAGTCGAAAGCGCCCCCATCAGCGGGTTGGGTCGTGCCAGCACGCCGGCATCGGCACGATACTTGAATGGAACAAGGTAGATCGCGATGACGGACATCGACGCGACGGAGAGGAAGCTCAGGCTCGCCACCGCCTTGTGGCGAGTCGGCGCCCGAAGAACGAAGAGAAAGACGTTCCAAACCAGCGCCCAGTCGAAGAGCGAGGTGTCCTCCTCGTATGGCTGCCAACCCTCAGATTGCATCGGTCCACTCCCGTTGATTCGACCGCACCGCGCCTGCTGGCACATCCCCCTTGCGGCAACGGCCATGCTACCGCTTTGGGAGCGGGACGGGAAGCGCGGATCACGATGGGGCGGTGAACGACCCGGAGGGCCACAGTGGGGGCGATGTCTGACAGTATCAGGGGGCGCACGGGGATTGAACCTGCGGCCCCCCGGTTGCGGCACCTGCAAACCTTGCGGATGAGTTGGAATCGAGCGAGCATCCTTCGTTCGCCCACTCCTGGACGTCTGGAAGGTTCATGACCATCGTACGAAATCTCTCGCCATTGCTCGCGCTCCTTCTGTCCGCGTTTCAGTTCACAGTGGCATGTTCCAGCCACGAAAGGGGCGGACCCGGGGGCGGCCCCTCGGAAGCGATCCGTGTCGCCATCCATCCCTCACGCGTCGAGTTGACGTTCGGCGCAACCCAGCAATTTTACGCCGATGTGACCGGCGCGAACACATCCACGGTAGTTTGGTCGGTGGACGATCCGCACGCCGGCAACGTCGATACGGAAGGACGGTTCGAAGCTTCGGCAAAGTCAGGGGTGTTCAAGGTGTACGCCCGCAGCACCGTCGACCCGACCGCAATCGGCGAGGCGATCGTTGTCGTGAAGGGTGAGAACACCGATGTCGTCGTCGCAGTCGATCCGTCGCAGGCCGTCACGCGGGTGAATGAGACGGTTCAATTCCGAGCGCTCGTCGTCGGAACCGACGATAGCCGGGTCGTCTGGACCGTCGAGGAGCCGGAAGGCGGTTCGATCACGGAGTCCGGTCTCTATGCTGCTCCGTCGAAGCCCGGGAGATTCACCGTTGTAGTGACGAGCGTCGCCGATCCGAGCCAGTTGGCGGTCGGCCGAATCGAGGTGGTGGACAGCGAAGATCCCCTTCCTGTCACCGTACGAATCGAGCCGGCGTTGGTCGAGGTCGCGCCGAAGGAGGTGGTGGAGTTCTCGGCCTCGGTGGCCGGCGGTTCGGGGACCCAGGGGGTGACGTGGTCCGTGCCCGAAGAGGGAGGCGGTCTGATCTCCTCTTCCGGGGTGTACACAGCGCCCGAGCTACCCGGACAGTTCACAGTTGTCGCCACTAGCCTGGAGGATCCGAAGAAGAGCGCTTCCGCGCGAGTCCTGGTCGTCTCACCACCCGACCGAACACGGTTGATCCCCGCCGACCGCGTGACGGAGTGGCTCCCCGGACTCAATGCCGTAGGAGGGGTCCCACGGGACGACGACCGTGTCCGTCCGTCGACGGTTTACCTGCCTTCAGGCGATCCATTCGCTGGGTACTCCGTGGACCCTTCGGTTGCGGGATCCGGCGGAGCGACCCGCGCGATTCAGGACGCGCTCGATGCGGCTGGTGCGAAGGCATCGGAGACTGGGCGGAAGATCGTTCTTCTTCCGTCGGGAGAGTTTCGGATCACCGGTGAGGGCCTGGAGATCCCGAGCTTTGTGACGCTGAGGGGGCAAGGAACCCGCGGTCCGGGGGCGACACGACTGGTGAAGGCCGCACGTACAGGCACGCCGGTCGTGATCCTGGGACACCTATGGGTCAAGAACACCACCCCGGTCGATCTGGCTGAGGATGGCGTACATGGATCCAAGCGGATCGTCGTGGCGCGTGACCCCGGATACAGGGTCGGGGAACTCGTGTTCATCGACCAGGTCGAAGATACCGCGCGCGTCGGTTCCAAATGGAACCCTATCCGACAAGGGCCGGGTGACGACTCGCGGGGATGGTTTTCGCGCCAGGATCGCCCGACGGGCCAAGTCGTCGAGATTGCAGCCGTCGACGGGAACGAACTCACCCTCAACGCCCCGCTCCGCCTGCCGTACTACAAGTCCAATGGGGCACAGGTGGTCCGCTTCTCCGGGGGAAGGCAGGGCGGGCCGGCGGTGCCGACGCTCCAGTGGTCGGGCCTCGAGGACGTCTACATCTTCGGCGGGGAGCAGGGGAACGTCGCCTTCTACGCCACCTCGTACGCTTGGGCGAAGAACATCGAGTCCGAGGGGAGCATCGGACCCAGCGTATCGTTCAATAGCACATTTCGATCCGTTCTCCGCGATTCATTCATCCACAGCACCCAGGATCCGAATCCCGGCGGGGCGGGTTACGGTATCGATCTGAACTTCTACTCCGCAGACAACCTGATCGAGAACAATATCTCGTGGAACTTCAACAAGGTGATCACCTGTCGGGCGAGCGGGGGAGGGAACGTGTTTGGATACAACTACGTAGAGGACGGATGGGGTGCTGGTTACCCGACGATCCCTGAGGTAGGCCTCAACGCTTCCCATTACGCTACGCCGCACCACGAACTTTTCGAAGGAAACCAGGCGTGGAACATGAGCGGAGATTCTTTCTGGGGCAATTCGATCGATATCACCTTCTTCCGAAACCACGCCACGGGCCGGCGGAGATCGGTCGCGCCGTTGCGATTGAATGACGAGGTGAGCCGCCACTTCGTCGATGTCCCAGAGTGGCACACCGGATACAGCTTCGTTGGGAACGTGCTCGGAACGCCCGACATGGAGGCGAAGCCTCAGTCCGCCTTCGTCTACGAGAATCAGCCGCCATGGAGATATGATCCGGTTCCGGTATGGACGATCGGGCCTCAGTACGACTCGGGGCTCGATGGGCAGGACCCAGATGTCGCCGCCACAACGATTCGGCACGGAAACTTCGACTACGTTACGGGTGGCATATCCTGGGATCCCGAGATCGAGCGAACGGATCTCCCCCGCTCCATGTACCTCGACTCCAAGCCCGCATTCTTCGGCGAGAACCCCTGGCCCTGGGTCATCCCCGAGGATCCCGGCGACACGAAAGTCCATGTTCTACCGGCACGGGCGAGGTTCGACGACCTCATGGGGGCTCGCTGAGGCTCAACCTCGGCCGTTCCCGCTTGTCTCCGTCGTGGGCCTTCCGCGGCGCAGGAAGGTGCCGATGATCGTCGTGGCCTCGCGGACGGAGAACAATCCCGTTACGACGCAGGTGACGCCAAACGCCAAGAGAAAGAGCGGAATCGAGGGCAATGAAGCTGGCGTTCCGAGCATTCGGATGCAGGAGAGCGCCACGATGCCGGCGGCCATCGCCCTCGCACAATCGAGCAGGAGGCGCCGCTCCAGGATTCCCTTCGGCATGAGGGCTAGAAACGCCGCGAGCATGAAGACTTCGCTGACGCCGAAGGCGATGATGAGTCCGAGCGCACCATTCCCGTACTCTCGCTGGGCGAGGGGGACGAGCCAAAGGGCAAGGCCCGCGCTCAGCAGCAGCGCGATGACCTTCAGACCCGCCGCTGACTTCGCCCGGCCCATCACGAGGACCGTTGTGGCTAGTACGAGGTTCAGGAAAATGAGCGAGAGGGTCGGGGCGATCGCCTGGAGAATGGTTGAGGCGCCGCCGAACCCTTCATTCCCGTAAACGATGGCCGTCGCAGCGGGAGCGAAGGCGTAGGTACCGGCTCCGACGAGACCCGAGAGGACGACAACCGGTCGCATGGCCGTCGCCATCTCTCGCCTGAGCTCCACCGGGTTCCCGCTGGCCCGAGCAACCCTGGGAAATGACGCACTCGCGATGATGGATGCAGGCATGACCAGGGCGTTCGCGATGGTGCGCGCGGCACCGTACCAGCCAAGCACCTCGGTGGGCGCCGTCATGGAGAGGAAGAGCGGCTCCATGTATGTTTGGGACATCATCAATAGGTTCATCGACACCAGCGGCGCGCCCGTGGCGACCAGCTCGCCGATCGCATGACGCTCGAATCGCGGACGAGGGAAGCGGATCCGCCTGGCGAGCGCGACCGTGTACGCGAGCGCACCGATGCCTGCGGCGCCGATGGAGACGATCACGGCAAACAGGCGGCCGCCTAGCGCCAGCGCTGGGAGGACGAAGAGGAGCGTGAGGGCCTTGTTGACGACGGTGACCTTGGCGTCGGCGTCCATCCGCTCATGCGCGCGAAACGCCATTCCGTATGCCATCCAGACCGTCGAGGGGATCCAGATGACGATGTACAAGGCCGTGTACCAGCGCGTCGTGAAGTCGTAGCCCAAGAGCCAGAGGCCGAGGAACGAACCACCAGCGACCACAACGGCCCCGCTGCACCGGAGGGCCAGGGCGCTCCCGAGTAGGACGCCGGTCTGGTGACGCCGACGGGCGATCTCGCGGATGAGGACGTGCGATTGGCCCCAATCGACGATCGTGTAGGCGAAGTTGGTCGACGAGATGATGAAGAAGTAGAGTCCGAAGTCGGTCGGTCCCAGCGAGCGCCCGAGGGCGCCGCTCAGGAAGAACGACAGCACCGTGAGTATCACCTGACCGGTGACCAGGTGGAGCGCGTTCTTGGCCACCGCGTCGCCAGCCTCCTGGGGCACCGGGCTAGGCTCGTTCCGGGCATCCAAGACGAGAGGTTCGACGGTAGGTGTTGATTCGGTCGTCACTGAGTTTCTGGGGGCGTTGGAGGTTCGCGAGGCGCGGAGAATGCGATCCCGAACCCAGCCTGTCAATCCCGCGCCGTGATGCGATCGTGGGGTTGCCGTTCCGTCGATGCCGGCCGAGGATGAGAGGCCCAAAACAAAGTGGAGGTCCCATGCCCGCTTTCCGTACCGTCGTCTGCTGTCTCATCTGGTCGATGGCAGCCTCCTGCAGCGCCTTCGCCAGCCGATCGGAGACACGTGCGGCGCCGGACGCCGCAGATCATCACGCAGGAAAGGACGACGCCCCCGGGGATGCCCACGGACCGCTCGTCGCTGGGGAGAGTTTGCCTGGCCCTGGAACGATCCTCCCGCCGGATCGAGCCACGACATGGCGCCCAGGTCTCAACGCCGTCGGCGGGATCCCTCACCGCTCGAAGATCTGCACGACGATCCAGCCGACAGGGGCCGACGACACCGCGGTCATCCAACGGGCCCTCGACACCTGCCCGGAGGGCACCGTCATCCAGCTCGGAGACGGAACCTTCCATGTCACGGGGCAGGGGCTCGCCATCATCCGGTCGGGGCTCACGCTCCGCGGCAACGGGCCTGAGAGAACCCGGCTCGTCAAGCCGAGGGGAACGGGGCATCACGTGATCATCGTGGGGCACCGATGGGTGAAGTACACCCAGCCCACTTCCCTCGCGAGCAACGCGCTGAAGGGGAAGCGCTCGCTGACCCTTCTGGAGAACCCCGGCCTCGTAGCCGGGGAGATCGTGCTGCTCGATCAAATGGGAGATCCGCGGTGGACACGGTGGAATCCCACCAACCAGCCACCCGGCCATCCGAGCCGCGGTTGGACCGCCCGTTTCGATCGACCCCTCGCGCAGGTCATGGAGATCGAATCCGTGAAGGGCGACGTCGTGAGCTTCACGACGCCGTTTCACATCGATTTCCTGGTGGCCAATGAGGCCCAACTCACACGCTACGCAGGCGGCCAGCCGGGGGGCCCCATGGTCCCGGCGACGAAATGGTCGGGGGTCGAGGATCTGTACTTGGCCCACGGCGATGGTGGGCAAGGAAACCTGCATTTTTTTGACGCCGCCTATAGCTGGGCGAGGAACATCGAGAGCGCGCTCAGTGACGGAACCAGCGTCGCCTTCGCCGGCTCTTTTCGGTGCGAGGTTCGAGACTCCTACATCCATACGACGTTGACGCCCAACCCCGGTGGCGGCGGATACGGCATCGGGTGGTCGCACGGCGCGGCAGATAACCTCGCTGAGAACAACGTCGTCTGGAACTTTAATAAGGTGATGGTGATGCAGGCGAGCGGCGGCGGAAATGTCGTCGGTTACAACTACATGGACGATGGCTGGGGCGCTGGTTATCCGACGATCCCCGAGGTCGGATTGAATGCGTCACATATGACGACGCCCCATTATGAACTCTTCGAGGGAAACCAGTCTTGGAACTTCGGCGGTGACTCCTACTGGGGTAATTCCATTTACATCACCGTCTTTCGGAACCATCTCACCGGGCGGAGGCGATCGGCGGCGCCGCTCCGCCTCACCGACGCCGTCCAGCGAAGATTCATCGACGTCCCCGAGTGGCATTGGTGGTACAGCTTCATCGGGAACGTCCTGGGCACGCCAGAGATGAATTCCGCGCCCCAAGCCCGATTCCGAGTCGACGCGGCCCCGCCATGGGCCTTCGATCCCGTTCCTCTCTGGGTGATCGGCCCCCAGCGAGATTCGAAGCTCGGTGGCCAGGATCGCGAGGTCCGAGCGACTATCATTCGGCACGGCAACTTCGATTACTTCCAGAAGAAGGTCACTTGGGATCCTGCGATCGCGCCTCGGGAGATGCCTCCCTCGCTCTATCTCCATTCGAAGCCGGAGTTCTTCGGCTCGAGACCGTGGCCTTGGGTTCGACCAGAACATCCGGACCAGCCCCTGGCAAGGCTGCCGGCGCGGGAACGGTTCGACACGATGATCCGCTGAGGCGATCAGGCGACCGCACGGGATCGATTCATGCGCCAGCCTCCGGTCGACACCGCGAGCTGGCCCGCCAGGGCGAGGGCGGCACCCAATGCGATGTTGTATTGCTTGAAGTGCGCACCGGTGTCACCCCAAGCCATGGCGGTACAGCACACGATCGCCGCGACGCAAATCAACGCGGCGCTTCGCTCGTCCGAGGTAGAGGCATGTCGGTAGCCGCGAACGGCGAGAAAGACGACCAGCAGGTACAACAGCCAAACTGAGATGAAGGCGAAGGGACCCATGTAGAGAAGGAGGCCGAGGATTGTGTTGTGGGGCCACCCACGATAGTCAGCGTATCCGTCGGCGATGTTGTCGTTGAACATGTGCTCGATATATTCTCCGCCCAGGCCGACCCCCAGGATCGAGCTATCACTCATCGTCTTGGCGATGTTCCAGGTCTCGACGTCCCTCCAGTACGTGGATGGGTCCTGGGAATCCAGCATCGAACGAATCTTGGCGACGGGGGTGAAGAGGCCGCTGCTCGCATGGGTCCAGCCAATCCAGGTATATGCCGCGAGGATGGGCGCGCCGATCAGTACCGCTCTCACCAGTTTCCGTTTCCATGGGCGCCATGGGCTGATGAGGAAGATCGCCATCGCGGACATCGCAAGCATGGCCCAGGCCGTCCTGCGATCGTTCAGCACGATCCCCCAGGCCGGTATCAACGACAACAAGATCGCGCGGCCGACCCGCTTCCGACTGGGGGCCTCGAGGGCCGGGATCACGACGATTACTAGCGCCAAGGCGAACAGGATCGAATCGCCATGGTTCGTCGCGTACTGGAGCCTGCCGCCGGTCAGTGCGGGCGCCGCGACGAGTTGCACCCAGGCTGCCAGAAGCGCCTTGGCATGCGCGGCCGCCATCACCGCCGCGCCCAGCGCCCGGAAGTCCGCCGGTTCTCTATATGCGGCCTGGAACAACAGGTAGAACGCGGGGCCGTGCAGGAGATAGCGGGCCTTCCAGGGGACGAGCCCGAACCCGTTGGACAGGCTGATCACCACGGAGAAAACCACTCCAGCCAGGTAGACCACCAGGACGTCCCTCGTCGCGGAGGGGGCGGGGACACGAGGCCCCAGGGCGGGACCGCGGCTCTTGGCGACAAACATGGACAACAGGAGCAGGACCAGCAGCTCGAAGCCAGCAACGTTTACGCGCAGGAAGTCGCCTAGGCCGAAATAGAGGAGCTCGCCGAGCGGCAGGAGTGGACTCGCCCAGACTCCCCCGGCATCGGTCCGAACCTCAAGGGCTAGGAGCAGGAAGGCGAGCGAGGTCGCCGACCACTTCAGCGGGATCTTCCAAAGGAGGTAGATGAAGGAGACCAGCAGGATCGGCAGGAGTGTGGTGATCACGCTCCCCGCGCCAGCGACGAGCCCCGCGGCGGTCGAGACGCCGATCAGGAGGATCAGCGCGAGACCTGCCCGATCCGGAGTCGTGGTTGAGGCGGTCCCCGTCTGCATGCCTTAGCGCCGCGGCACGAAGAAGCGGGTGTGGCCGTAGGACACCCAAAAATAATACGCCAAGACGAACACGGCGAAGGCGATGATCATCTTCCGCAGCCCGCTCGTCGCGCGAGGATCGCGCGCAGCGATGACAGGCATCGCAAAGGTCATGAAGAGGATGGACAGCAGAAGCGCCGACTTCATCCGCACCGCCGCTTGGTCATCAAGGGGAAGTAGCTCCCTGGATCCAGGTTCTAGCATGGCCCCTGGTACCCGCCAAGATGTTCTTGAACCCGCTGGCCGTGGCGTGGTCTCTTGCGTACATGCGAAGATCCGCACTCGGATACCTCGTGCCGGAGTTCCCCGGCTCGACGCACACGTTCTTCGAGCGCGAGCTGCGTGCTCTCGATAGCCTGGGTATCAACGCCGCCGTCCTTTCGACCCGCCGGCCCCGACCGCAGTTCCGATGCCATAGCTGGACCGAAGCGCTCATGGGACGCACTACCTACCTCGTGCCCCCTCGGCCGGAGCTCGTCGTCGAGGCGATTGCGGCCCTCCTCGGCGCCGGACCCACGCGATGGTGGCGGTGTTGGAAGGCGATCGCGTCCGCGGAGGACCTGGGCGCGATCGGGAAGCTCAAAGCATTGCTCTTGCTGCCGTTCGCCGCGGAGCTGATCGCCTGGAGCCGCCGGAGAGGCGTTCCACACGTGCACTCCCATTTTTGCGCAGACGGCGCGCACGTGGCGATGTTCGCGTTCCTGCTTGGCGGCCCAACCTACAGCATCTCTCTCCACAGCGAGCTCTGGAGCAACGGCGGGAACCAGAAGAATAAATGGCGGCACGCGAAGTTCGGAATCGCCGTCACGCGCACGCTCCTCGAAGCCGCGCAGGGGGAGCTAGGCGACGCCGCACCCGAGACTTGGGGCATCGCGCCGATGGGGGTCGACGCCTCGGTGTTCCGCCGAGAGCGGCCCTACGAGCCCTTCGCCGGCAGGGGACCACTTCGAATCTTCTCGTGTGGACGTATCAATCCCGGCAAGGCGCCGGACGACCTGATCCGCGCCGTGGCGATACTCCTGGAGAGAGGCTACGACGCCTCCCTTCGTATCGCGGGCGAGGACGACAGCCCGCGGCGCACGTTCCTGCCGCAGCTCGAGGCGCTCGCCGCCTCGCTCGGGGTGTCGGACCGGGTCGAATTCCTGGGTGCGTCATCGGAGGAGACGGTGCGCGAGGAGCTGGAGCAGGCACACGTATTCGCCCTCGCCAGCCTGAACGAGGCATTGGGGGTGGCCACGATGGAGGCAATGGTCATGGGCGTCCCGGCGATCGCGACCAAGGTGGGAGGCGTGCCCGAGCTCATCGAGAGCGGCGTCCACGGGCTGCTCGTCGAACCTCGCAGGCCCGATCAGATCGCGGACGCGATCGCCCGGATTGCTGGTGATCGACCGCTCGCGAACGCGCTCTCCCGATCGGGAGAGGCTCGTATACGGCAGGGCTTCACGACGATGCAGAGCGCATCGACTCTAGTCCGGCTCTTTCTGGACCTCTCCGGTGGCGGGGCGCCAATGGCCCCAGTCGTCGAAGTGGGTTGAGAGTGTGGTGGAGATCATGACCTCTCGCGAGCCGGAGGCGTACAGACGAGAAAAGATCACACACTCCGAGCTGCGTCAGGTCAGGTCTAGATCCAGGGAGACGTCGGATCGGGAGCTCTATCGGTCGTCCGTGCTTCGAGAACGTCGATGATGAATTTCTCCATATCGTCCCCAATCGCCGACCACGAATAGGATCGCTCGGCGAGCGCGCGGCCTGCCTCGCCCAGGCGTTGGGCCTGGGCCGGGTCGTCCAGGATCCCGCCGGTCAGGTTCGCCAACTCGCTCGGGTCATCGGCGATGATGAGGTGTTCTCCCGAACGAGCCGCGATCCCCTCGGCGCCGAGCGACGTGGAGACGATTGCCTTGGACATGGCGAGCGACTCCAGGATCTTGAGGCGGGTTCCCCCTCCGATTCGCAAGGGGACGAGGATCGCCGCCGCCTCCGAGAGGTGGCGCTGGAGGTCATCCACGAGGCCTGCGATCTCGACCCGCGGCCCTGCCTGCGCGAGGATGTCCGGCGTCGGGTGGGAGCCGATGATCTTCAACCGCGCGTCGGGATTTCGCCGCGAAAGGACAGGCCAGATCTCCTGGAGGAGCCACCGGACGGCGTCGAGGTTTGGATAGTAGTTCATCGTGCCGAAGAAGACGACGGTCTTTCCGTCGGAGGTCGGGAGATCCAGGCGAGGACGAAACTGGTCGACGTCGACGCCGTTCGGGACGACGGCGGTGCGCAGCGACGGCAGGATCGCGCGCGCGCGGGCTGCGTCTTCGTAGGAGGTGAATGCAACGCCGTCTACTCTCCTCCAGGCCATGACCTCGTCGCGTCGCATCTTCCGCCAGTTGGCCGCATGGTGGATCGTGCGGACGAGACCGGACGACATCTCGCCGTACTGGCGAGCGAGGTCGAACTCGACGTTGTGGGAGTCGATGATCACGCGCGGGCGAGGCGAGCCGCGGGGGCCGCATCCGAGCGGTGCGTAGGCGAAGAAGGGAGCCTCGAGCGAGACGAGATCGAAGGCGCGCGATCGGAGAAGGCCGCGGAGCGCCGTCCACAGGCGCCTGTTATTCATGGTTCGCCGCTCGTGGCTGCGCAGGGAGGCCAGGGAGAGCGCCTGTGAAACTCGTTTCGACAATCCCTCCGCCTGCGGCCAGGGGATCAGGATGACCTCCCGGCAATACTCCCGCATCGCGCGCTCGGCGGCAGCTCGATCGAAATCCCGCGGGGCGAGGCCGATGAAGGACACCCGATTCCGCTTCGCGAGGGCCCGCATCAGCCCGTCGATGCGGCGCTGGGCACCGAAGGTGGGAGGGCTCGCTGGGTAGGATGAGACGAAGAGAAGCTCGAGGGGAGAGCGCATGGACAAGGTACCGGGGGGCTTCGCTAGGCGCCGAAGCGGCCCTTGAGAGCGACGAAGTGCTTCTCGACCAGGTGGAAGCTCGCGTAGGCGACTGCGATCGAGGCGGCGAAGCCGATCGAGGCTTGGATGAGTACCGCAGCCGTGTGCGAGCCGATCCATTCGGCGATCACGAACTCGGTGCGGTGCTTCGTGAAATAATAGGAGATGAAATGGTGAAAGACGTACAAGCCATAGCTGTACGTACCGAGGAAGGTCATCGAGCGGCTCGTGAAGAGCCGGTGGGTCCACGAACCCCGTGGCGCGACCAATGACCAGACGACGAGGCAGGCGAGCAGAGCGACGAACATCGAGGGTCGGAGCGGGCCGAGGACGGACTGGCCGAATTCCGTGTACCAATGCCAGAAAAAGCTGGCGAGAAGGGCGCCTCCGGCTCCGAGGGCAACGCGAGGAAGCCAGCGAACGATGGCCGCGCCCCCGCCAGGCTGGCGCGCGTAGATCGCGATGACGCTCCCGAGGGCGATGCCCTGGAGTTGGAACGGCGTGGCAAGGGCAATGGTGGCGCTGGAGGAGAGGATGCCAGCCGCGACGCCCGCGGCCCGGGAGCCGATCGCGATGCCGACGCTCGCCCACAGGAGGGCTCTCGGGCGGTTCCTCAGCACCCACACCAGGAGGGGCCAGGCGAAGTAGAAGTGCTCTTCGATAGCCAGCGACCAGAAGTGGTTCGCGTACGAGAGCGCCCACTCGCCCTCGAGCGCGTGGAAGACGTTCGCGCCGTAGAGCCAGAGCCAGGCCTGGTTATCAACCAACGCCGCGAGATCGTCGCTCTCCATCCCCGGGATCCGAGGGAGCACGACCAGGAGCACCACGAGTGTTCCGTAATAGAGAGGAAAGATCCGGAGCGATCGCCGGACGTAGAAGTTGCGGAAGTAGTTCGGGCGAAACCGAGCGTCGAACAGGATCCCGGTGATCAGGAAGCCGGATAGGACGAAGAAGAGATCGACGCCGAGGAGTCCGTACCCCAAGACCAGCACGACACCCGCCTCGACCGAGTTGGTCGGCGTGGTGTTTCCGATGAAGTGCAACAGCATGACCAGGAGGACGGCTGCCCCCCGCACCCCGTCCAGCGCGGGCGCATGGCTACGAAGAACGAGTGGGTGCTCGGCGATGGGTGCCGGTGGCGTCGCCAATGATATTGCTGGCGTGCCTGGCGCTGGATCTGCCTCGGCGGCCGGCTCGGCCGACGGGCCCTGCGCGCTGGGATCAGCCGAGCCCTGGGCGCTCAGATGGTTCGCGGGCGTGGCGAACGCCAGAGTCGATCGCGGACTGAGCGTCTTCACGGGCACCGCCGACTCGGGCTGTTGCTAAGGGGCTTCCCCACGATCGCGAGGGTCTGTGCCAGGTCTCCAGCGGAACCGCTGGCGTGGGCGGAGAGGATCGCCAGCGATCGCCATACGGCCCGCGCCGGGATGAGCCACAGCGCCTCGAGTTGGTAGTGCTCTTCATCTCGCGGACAGAGCGCCGTGTCGTCCTGGAGGAGGGCCAGCGCCCGCGTCGATTCCATGAGATCCCCGATTCGGCGACCATGAGTCGCGGAACGCGGTGGCGCCGTCAAGGGCCGGCACTCCCATACGCAAGGGGGGGACCGACGCGGAACGGACGAACTCTTCCTCCCGGCTCCTCCCGGCTCGTCCACCTAGGTCAGCCTCCCGCGAACGTGGGAGTATCGAAGAATCGGGAGGGAGAGTAGCCTGCGCCCGTCCGATTCGACTTGAGCACCTATCGCGACGGATAGGAGGTGACCGCAATGGGGGAACGCAGTTCGGATGCGAAGAGAGACTACCTCCTGATCTCGCCCTGCAGGAACGAGGGGGCCTTCATCCGTCGTACGCTCGACAGCGTCCTGGCCCAGACGGTACCGCCATCCCTCTGGATAGTCGTCGACGACGGCTCGTCGGACGAGACGCCCGAGATCCTCTCGGAGTACGCCGCGCGCGTTCCGTGGCTCCGAATCGTCCGGCGCCAGGACCGAGGGCGCCGCGCGGTCGGTCCAGGGGTGATCGAAGCGTTCTACGAGGGATTGAACGAGGTCACCCTCGGTGACTTCGACTACGTCTGTAAGCTCGACGTCGATCTCGATCTTCCTCACCGGTATTTCGAGAGCCTCATGGAACGAATGGAGGCGGAGCCCCGCCTCGGCACCTGCTCCGGCAAGCCGTGGTTCCACCACCCCTCCACGGGTGCGCTGACCCCCGAGAACTGCGGGGACGAGATGTCCGTCGGCATGACCAAGTTCTACCGGGTGTCGTGCTTCCAGGAGATCGGTGGCTTCGTTCGGCAGGTCATGTGGGACGGGATCGACTGTCACCGCGCCCGGATGCTGGGATGGACGGCGCGGGCGTTCAATGACGAAGCGCTCCGATTCCTTCACCTGCGTGCCATGGGCTCGAGCGAGCGCGGGATCCTCACCGGCCGTGTCCGGTATGGATTCGGTCAGTATTATATGGGCTCCTCACCCGTATTTCTCCTGGCGAGCGCGGCCCTGCGTCTGCCCAAGCATCCAAGGTTCACCGGGAGCGCCGCCGTGGTTTGGGGCTACGTGACGAGCACCATCCAAGGCCTTCCCCGATACGAGGACGAGACCTTCCGGAAATTCCTGCGGCGCTACCAGCACCTCGCGCTTCTCATGGGCAAGCGGAGGGCGATCGCGAAGGTCGAGGCGGAGCGTGCCGCCGTCTGGGCCGCCCGCGGGCAGGTGGCAGGCCCTTCGCTCGCAGGACTCCACTCGGACCCAATGGCCGGGATCGCTGGGGGGCCGAGAGCGTGAGCGCCGATCGCCTGAGAGTGTTGGTCCTGGCCGATTCGGCCAACCCGGAGTCATCGAGCGTCTCGCTGATCGGCTGGAGCTTGACCCAGGCCCTGGCCAAACACGTGGACGTGCACCTGGTTACGAAACCTCAGAACGCGCCGGCGATGGAGCGGGCAGGATGGCGAGAGGGGCGGGATTTCACGACGATTGATCCCTCTCGGGTGGAACGACCCGTGTCGGCGATGGGGGAGGCGGTTCGGAAGGGGACGGGCCTCGGCTGGACCTTCACGACCGCGCTTGCTTCGCTGCCTTATGCGTATTTCGAGCGCCTTGTCTGGCGCGCTTTCGGGCAGGCGATTCAGGAAGGCGCGTACGACGTCGTCCATCGGGTCGTCCCGGTGAGCCCTACGATCCCGAGCTCGATGGCGAGCTTGTGCCATGCTGCAGGGGTCCCCTTTGTGCTGGGACCCATCAACGGCGGGGTCCCGTGGCCGAAGGAGTTCCGGCACGCACTTCGTCGGGAAGGCGAGTGGCTGACCTACCTCCGGGCGGCTCATCGGCTCGTCCCCGGCCATGGGGCCACACGACGGTTATCTTCTGCGATCCTGGCAGGCTCGACGCATGTGTGGGGCGAGATGGAGGGCTTCCACGATCGCTGCGTGTACATGCCTGAGAACGCCATCGATCCATCCCGAATGGCTGCGGAGCGTCGTCCCCGTTCGCCGGGGCCGCTCTGCGTCGCCTTCGTGGGCAGGCTGGTTCCTTACAAGGGCGCCGACATGCTGCTCGAGGCAGCAGCGCCTCTAATCCGGGAGGGTAAGCTGAAGCTCGACTTGATCGGCGATGGCCCCGAGATGCCGAACCTCCGCCGTCAGCTCGTGCAGGAAGGCATCGAAGAAGGCGTCACGATGGCGGGCTGGATCCACGATCAGCGCGCGATAGCCCCGCGCCTCGCGCGATCGGACGTGTTCGGGTTCCCGAGCGTCCGGGAGTTCGGGGGCGGAGCGGTCCTGGAGGCAATGGCGCTCGGCCTCGCTCCCGTCATCGTCGATTATGCGGGCCCCAGCGAGCTGGTGACGGAGAGCACGGGCTTCCGCGTTCCGATAGGACCTCGCGATTTCGTGGTGAGGGAGTTCCGCCGCATCTTCGAAGAGTTGGCGGCGAATCCCGGCCTGGCACGTGAAGTGGGGGAGCGGGCCCGCGAGCGTGTAAATCGTCACTTCACCTGGGACGTCAAGGCACGGCAGATCGCGGACGTCTACCGGTGGGTTGTCGGTAAGGGCGAACGTCCCAACTTCGGGATGCCCTTCCCTGACGAGCCGATCGCTGCCTCGGAAGTGGGCGCGCGGGATGTCGGTTAGCGCATTCACACCCTAATTAGGTGCCCCAGGATTCGAACCATCGGAGGGATCGCTCGCTGGTGAGCGTCCCGCCGAGAGGGGGGATCCGCCCCATGGTTCGGCTCTCGAAGCCGGCTCTTCGGCCGTCATCGTCGGCGGTCGTATTCCGCGCCATCGATCGCTTCGCCCACTGGCAAAGCGTAGTCCGGAATTCCCGTGCTTCGTAGCGGCCTTCGTCAGGCCCACTGCCGCCGCATCGGCGACGGCCACCTCAGCTCCGCGGCCCTGCAGCTCCAGCATGAGGCCCTTGCCCTATTGCCCACTGCCGGGCATCCCGCCACCGAGGGCCCATCGCCTGCGCTGGCTCGTCCGGAATCTGAAGCCTCGTCGGCGGTGGTGGTTGGGCGGCAAGGGCAGTGCGATGCCACGACGGTTTGACTCACGCTGGGAGGGAGGCCACGCCTCTTCATCGCATCCACTCCCATGGGAAATGGGAACTTTGCTCGAAAAAGGCTACGTAGACTAGTCAACTTGAACCGGGCTAGGCAATGCGAACTGCTCTCTTCGTAGGTGATGGAACTCTACTCGTGCAGTGTGCCGAGCGCTGGCTGGCGCGAGGCCACGCGATCGCGGGGATCGCGACCAACGATCCTGCCGTCGTCCATTGGGCAGAGGGACGCGGCTATCCGGTCGCGGGAAACGACGCGGCCTTGGCCGGGTTCGTCGAGCCCCTTGGGCCGGACTACCTGATCAGCGCGGGCAATCTGCGGATCATCCCGGAGCCCGTGCTCCGCCTGGCGCGGGTGATGGCGTTGAACTTCCACGATGGGCCGCTCCCCGAGATGGCGGGGGTGAACGTCCCGGCGTGGGCGCTGGTGGCCGGCAACGCGCGGCATGGGGTGAGCTGGCACGAGATGACGCGGGAGATCGACGGCGGCGGTCTCCTCGTCGAGCGTCGCTTCGATGTGCCGGCGGCGGCTACTTCGTTTCAGCTGAACGCGCTCTGCTGGGAGCAGGGGACGGATGCCTTCGACGAGCTGGCGAGCCGGATCGCCGAGGGGAGGCTGGAGCCTCTGCCTCCGGCGAAGCCGCTGGCGTACTTCGCGGCCCGGGCGCGTCCGGCGCCGGCTGGCTACCTGGACTTCTCGAAGAGCGCGGCGGAGTTGGAGCGGCTGGCGCGGGCCCTCGAATGGGGCCCCTCCGCGAACCCGATGGGCCTGGCGCGCCTGCCGCTCCCTTCGGAGGATGTGATCGTCCGGGAGGTCCGCGCGACGGACACGCCGAGCAAGGCCGCGCCCGGGACGGTGGTCGCGATCGACGGGCGCTCGTTGCGGGTGGCGACGAATGATCGGGATGTCGAGCTGAGCGGGCTGCAGCGTCATGGACTCGAAGAGGTGGAGGCCTCTGCACTCGGGCTGCACCTGAGCCAGCGCCTCGAGGCGGTGAACGCCGGGCTGGTGGAGGCGGCGTATGAGCGGGCCGCGAAGAACGAGGCCTTCTGGGTGGCGGCGCTGGCGGCTGCCAAGGATCCCGACCTGGCGTTGGGCATGCCGGGGCAGGAGACGGGTGCCGGCGCGATCATGGGCCGCTTTCAGGGAGCTGCTGGCAAGGAGGCCCAGGCCTTCGCGTACCTCGCGCTCCTTAGGAGGCTGTCGGCTGCCGACGAGCTGAGCGTCACGGTGGAGGACGCAGGCTTCGCCAAGGAGCTCGAGGCGCTGCCCTTCCTCTCGTCGCAGAGGCCGCTTACCCTGGACCTCTCGCGAGAGCGCTCCACCAACGAGCTGCTCCCCGTCTTCGAGTCGGCGCTGGCCTCACTCGCCGGGCGCTTCACCTTCACGCACGACGTCTTTGCCCGCTACCCGATCGTACGCGGCCGATCGCTCCCGGCGATGGCCCTTCGGTTGGGGGAGGGCGAAGCCGATGCCAGCCACGCGCTCTGTCTCCAACTCCTCGAGGACGGGGCGTATCGCCTCCATCATCGACTCGATCGCTTCTCCCGGCGGGAGGCGGAGCGGCTGGCCAAGCTGATGGAGTTCCTCGCCGAGAGGATGGCGGCCTCGCCGGACGAGCCGATCGGCGAGCTCTCCCTCCTCGACGAGGAGGCCGCGAAGATCGTCGCCGCCGTAAACGATGTGGCGCGGGAGCCGATCGAGCGGGCGACGCTGCCGGAGATGTTCGCGGCGCAGGTGGCCAAGACGCCGGATCGGGTGGCGGTCCGCGCGGGCGATCGCTCGCTGACCTTCGCGGAGCTGGATCGGCGCTCGAGCCAGCTGGCGCATCTCCTCCGCCGCAAAGGGGTCGGTCCCGAGGTGCCGGTGGGCGTCTTCGTGGAGCGCACGGCCGAGACGCTGGTGGCGCTCCTGGCCATCCATAAGGCGGGGGGCGCGCACCTCCCCTTGGACCCCGAATATCCGCGGGCACGTGTCGCGCATATGATCGCGGACAGCGGCGTGGGCTGCATCGTCGCCGTGCGGAGCGTCGCCTCGCAGCTCGCCTTCGACAAAGAGATCGTCTGGGTGGACGACGAGACGATCTACGCCGACGAGCCCAAGGAGGCGCCGGACGTCGCGCTCTCGGCCGAGAACCTCGCGTATATGATCTACACCTCGGGCTCCACGGGGACGCCTAAGGGGGTGCTGATCGAACATGGCCAGCTCTCGAACTTCTTTGCGGGCATGGATCGGGTGATCGATCGCGGTACGCCGGGGGAAGAGGCGTGGCTGGCCGTGACCAGCCTCTCCTTCGACATCTCCATGCTGGAGCTCTTCTGGACGCTCTGCCGTGGAGTGACGGTGGTCCTCCACACGCCGATCGCGGCGCGGCGCGGGCGCCGGATGGGGAGGAAGCTCGCGATCGATCTCGGTCTCTTCTACTTCGCGAGCGACGCGTCGGGCTCGGCCGATAGCTACGATCTGCTCCTGAAGGGCGCGCGCTTCGCGGACGAGAACGGTTTCTCCTCGGTGTGGACGCCGGAGCGGCACTTCCATGCCTTTGGCGGCCTCTACCCGAATCCTGCGGTCACCCTGGCGGCCCTGAGTCAGATCACTTCGCGGGTGCGGCTCTGCGCGGGCAGCGTGGTGAGCCCGCTACATCCGACGCCGCGGATCGCGGAGGACTTCGCCCTGGTGGACAACCTCTCCCGTGGGCGGGTGGGGATCAGCTTCGCCAGCGGCTGGCAGCCTCAGGACTTCGTCTTCGCGCCGGACCGCTTCGAGAGGCGCAAGGACGTGATGATGGAGCAGGTGGACGCGGTCCGGAGCCTCTGGGCCGGCGAGTCCATCACGCTGCCGGACGGCAGGGGGGAGCCGGCGACGATCCGGACGCTGCCCCGGCCGGTGCAGGCGGACATCCCGGTCTGGCTCACGGCGGCTGGAAGCCCGGAGACGTTTCAGCTCGCGGCGAAGCATCGCTGCGGGGTGCTGACCCACCTCCTGGGGCAGACCGTGGAGGAGCTCGGGAAGAAGATCGAGATCTACCGGCAGGCCTGGCGGGACGCGGGGCATCCCGGCGAAGGCAGGGTCTCGCTGATGCTGCATACCTTCGTCGGCGCCGACGGCGAAGAGGTGAAGCGCCTCGTGCGGGAGCCGATGAAGCGCTATCTGCGCAGCGCCCTCGACCTGGTGCAAAAGGCGGCGTGGTCGTTCCCGACCTTCAAGGAGATGACCACGAACGACGGGGGCAAGTTCCAGCTCGATCACCTCCCCGAGTCGGACGTGGACGCGATCCTGGACTACTCCTTCGAGCGCTACTACGAGACCAGCGGACTCTTCGGGACGCCGGAGCGGGCCCTCGAGATGATCGATCGTCTGGAGGCGCAGGGCGTGGACGAAGTCGCCTGCCTGATCGACTTCGGCGTCCCCGCCGAGGAGGTGCTCCGCTCGCTGCCGCAGCTCGCGCAGCTACGACAGGCGATCGACGACGGGCCGTCGCCGGAGGAGGCCAGCGTCGGGGAGATCCTCCGAGACCAACGGATCACCCACCTTCAATGCACGCCCTCCCTGGCGTCGATGCTCCTCGAGGACGCCCTCGCTCGCGAGGGTCTGGCCCAGGTGCGGCATTGGCTGGTAGGCGGCGAGGCGCTGACGGGCTCGCTGGCGCAGCGGATGCGTGCGACGGGCGTGGGCAGGATCTCGAACGTCTACGGCCCCACGGAGACGACCGTATGGTCGACAGTGAGCGCGGTGGGTGAAGGGGAGACCGACATCGGGCGGCCGCTGCTGAACCAGACGGTCCACGTGCTGGACGATCGGCGGCGGTCGCTCCCGCCCGGCGTCCCGGGCGAGCTCTACATAGGCGGCGCCGGACTCACCCGTGGCTACCACGGCCTCCCGGCGCTGACCGCGGACCGCTTCGTCGAGATCGCGGGGCCTGATGGGAAGCCGTCGCGGGCGTATCGCACGGGGGATCGGGTGCGGCTCCGAGAAGATGGCGCGCTGGAGTACCTGGGCCGGGTGGATCATCAGGTGAAGATCCGCGGCCATCGGATCGAGTTGGGCGAGATCGAGGCGGTCCTGAGTCGACATCCTGGGGTGGCGCAGGCGGTGGTCGTCCTCCGGGATCAGCAGCTCGTCGCCTACGTGGAGCGGAGCGCGGCGGTCGAGGCGCCCGGGCCGGAGCTCTTGCGCGAGGCCTGCAGGGTGGCGCTGCCGGAGGTGATGGTGCCGGCGCGGGTGGTGGTGCTGGACGCGCTCCCGCAGACCCCCAACGGAAAGGTCGATCGCAGCCGGCTCCCGGAGCCGGGAGCGGAGGTCAGCGACGCCGCGCCGAAGGAGCTGCCGGCGGGGGAGCTGGAAGGGAAGATCGCCGGCGTCTGGATGGAGCTCCTTGGCCGCGCGGCGATCGGGCGTAGGGAGAACTTCTTCGACCTCGGCGGACACTCGCTCCTCGCCCTCCAACTCGCCCAGCGGCTGGGCGAGGTCCTCGGACGTCCGGTCGCGTTGATGGATGTCTTCGCCGCTCCCACGGTGGAGCGCCTCGCGCGCAAGCTCTCTGAGGGCCCGGATGAGGAGAAGGAGGAGTTGCAATCCAGTACGGCTCGGGCCGACGCCCGACGTGCCATGCTTCGGCGGCTGCGATCATGAGTGGCGAACACGGGCTGGTAGAGCCCGGCGACATCGCGGTGGTGGGGATGGCCCTGCGGGTGCCGGGGGCGAACGATTGGCGCGCCTTTCGACGCAATGTCTCCGAGGGCGTCGAGTCCATCGTGACGCTGACCCGCGAAGAGCTCCTGGCGGCGGGGGAGAGCGAGGAGAACCTCGCCTCACCCTTCTACGTGCCTCGTTGGGCGGGGATCTCCGACACGGAGCACTTCGACGCGGGCTTCTTCTCGCTCAGCGCCCGCGAGGCGTCGGTGATGGATCCCCAGCACCGCCACTTCCTCGAGATCTGCGTGGAGGCCCTGAACGACGCCGCGCTGGTCCCCTCGAGCTTCTCCGGGCAGATCGGCGTCTTCGCGGCCTCGGGGTACAACGCCTACTTCGCTCGGCACGTCCTCACGCATCGCGAGCTCGTGGACGACATGGGCTTTTTCCTCCTTCGGCATACGGGGAACGACAAGGACTTCCTGCCGACCCGGGTCTCGTATGCGTTGGGGCTCCGCGGGCCGAGCATCGCCGTACAGACCGCCTGCTCCTCGTCGCTGGTCGCGATCCACCTGGCGGCGCAGAGCCTGCTCATGAACGAATGCGACGCGGCCCTCGCTGGCGGGGTGACCCTCGAGCTGCCGCTGCGCCGGGGCTACCTCTATCGAGAGGGAGAGATCCTCGCGCCGGATGGTCGCTGCAGGGCCTTCGACGCCCGCTCGAGTGGGGCGGTCTTCGGGAGCGGGGCAGGCGCGGTGGTGCTGCGCCGGCTCGAGGACGCGCTGCGGGACGGAGATCCCATCCACGCGGTGCTGAAGGGAACGGCGATCAACAACGACGGCAACGCGAAGGTAGGCTACCTCGCGCCCAGCGTGGAGGGGCAGGCGCGCTGCGTGGTGGAGGCCCTCGGGGTCGCGGGGATCTCGCCGGACGAGATCGGCTTCATGGAGTGCCACGGCACGGGGACGCCGGTCGGCGATCCGATCGAGGTGAGCGGGCTGGCCAGCGCCTTTCGCCAGGGGACGAAGCGCAAGGCCTTTTGCGCCATCGGCTCGGTGAAGCCGAACATCGGGCACCTGGACACGGCGGCGGGGGTGGTGAGCTTCATCAAGGCGGCGCTTGCGGTCCGCTTCGGCGAGGTGCCGCCGCTCGTCCACTTCGAGCGCCCGAACCCCGCCCTGGAGCTGACGGAGTCGCCGTTCTATGCCAGGGCCTCCGCGCACGCATGGCCGCTGCCGGGGCCGCGGCGGGCCGGGGTGAACTCCCTCGGCGTCGGCGGAACGAACGCGCACGCGATCCTCCAGGAGCCGCCGCCTCGATCGGCCTCGGGATCGGGGCGGAGGTTCCAACTCTTCACCTGGTCGGCTCATTCGGAGGCGGCCGCGGATCGTCTCGGCGAGCGCCTGGCTCGGGCGGACGGGAGCGAGGACGTCGCGGATCTGGCGAATACCCTCGCCATGTCACGGGAGCGCTATCCGCATCGCCGCGCCCTCGCTGCCCGCGACCTCGCCGGGATCTCCCGGACGATGCGCGCGCCCGCGGAGATCGAGCGGGCCCTCTTCGAGGGGGAGCCTTCGCGGATCGTCTTCGCCTTTGCGGGAGGCGGCGCGGCGCATCCGAACATGGGCCGCGATCTCTACGCCCACGAAGCGGTCTACCGTCGCGAGTTGGACTCATGCCTGGACTCCTTGGAGTCGGAGCTGCGAGCCGACGTGAGGCGGGCGCTGCTCCCGTCGGCGGAGGACCTCGATTGGGCGAGGGACGCGATGGAGCGGGCCCGCATCCAGCTGCCTGCGCAGACGGCGACGCAGCTGGCGATGGCGGCGTTGCTCGCGTCGTTCGACGTGCGTCCGTCGCTCTGTATCGGCCACTCCCTCGGCGAGTACGCCTGCGCGCATCTGGCCGGCGTGATGTCGCGGGAGGAGACACTCCGGCTGGTGGCGAGGCGCGGCGCGCTCTTCGACACCTTGGATGAGGGCGGGATGCTCGGGCTGGTCGCCGGCGAGGACGAGGCGAGGGCCTGGGTGCGTGAGTTCGGCGGGCCGCTGGACATCGCGGTGGTCAACGGCGAGCGGAGCGTGGTCGTCTCGGGTCTCGTCGGCGAGTTGGAGCGCTTCGAGGCCTTCCTCTCGGAGCGCGACGTCGATCACGTGCGCCTGCGAATCCGGGTCGCCGCACATTCACCGATGCTGGAGCCGATCCTCGCGCCCTTTCGGGAGACCCTGGAGGAGATCGCGCTCTCGCCGCCCCGGGCGGATGGTCCCCGCTTCGTCTCCAACCTCACCGGGGCGGTGGCGGGGCCGGAGGTCGCCAGCACCGAGTATTGGGTGCAGCATCTGCGCAAGACCGTGCGGTACGCGGACGGCGTCAAGCTGCTCTTCGAGGAGCCGAAGACGATCGTGGTGGACGTCGGCCCCGGGCGGACGCAGGCCTCACTCCTCGGCGAGCGGGCCCAAGCCGCTGGGGGGGCGGTGGTCGCGGCCATGCGCCATCCCAAGGAATCGGTAGAAGACGATCGGCAGCTCGTGCACGCGCTGGGCGCGCTCTGGACCCATGGGGCCTTCGAGGCGGCGCGCTATTGGAAGGGGGAGACGAGGCGTCGGGTCCACGCACCCGTGTACGCATTCGATCGCGCGAGGCATTGGATCGATCCGGCGACGTCCCCGGCGACGGAGGTGCAGGCGGAACCCCCGGTCGATCCCTTGCGAGAGCTTCCGCTGGAGCGATGGTTCTCCCGCGTGGCTTTTCGGCCCGCGGAGATCACGGAGGGCGTCGGGATCCGCCGCGTGAGCTGGTTCGGCGCTCTATCGACGGCCTGGGAGTCCGCGCTCGCCGAGGTCGCTCTCGAGCGATCCGACGAGCTCGACCCTGCTGCGGTCGATCGGCTCGCCCAGGATGCCCCCGATCTCGTGGTGCTCTCGATCGAGTCGAAGACGGAGGCGCAAAGCGATCCTTACGAACCCTTCGAGCGGGTGGTTCGTCAGCTCTCCGCCGCGATTGGCGCATCGGAGGGGCTCCCGCCGATCGTGGTGATCACCCAGGGCGGGATCCGCGCAGGCGAAGGTGAGGAGGCGGATCCCACCCTCGCCAAGATCCTGGGGCCGGTGCTGGTGGCGCCCAAGGAGGCGCCGGGCCTCGTGGTGCGATGGCTGGACGTTGACGCGGCCAGCGTAGGGTCGGAGCTGTTGCTGGGGCTCTCCGGCGCGGTCTCATCGAGCCAACCGAGGCTGGCGCTGCGGAGGGGCCGGCTGATCGAGAAGATCCTCGTGCCTCTCGAGCTCTCGCTGCGCGACGCGCCTCCCGTAGGATCCGGCGACGTCGTCCTGATCACGGGCGGCACCCGGGGCATCGGCTACGAGGTGGCGCGGGCTTGCGCTGCTGCCGGCGCCTCGGTGGTCGTCTGCGGGCGCAGCCCGATGGCCCAGGGCGAGCGCGCGAGGCTGGTGGGTACGGGGGAGATCCTGGCCCTGCAGGGAGACGTCGGTGAAGCGGCTGACGTGAGCGAGTGGGTGCGGCGCGCCCGGGCGCTCGGGCGGCTTCGGCTCGTCGTACACGCGGCTGGAGCTATCGACGATCAGCCGATGCTCGCGAAGTCGCCGGCGCACCGCGAGGCGATCCTTCGACCCAAGGTGAAGGGCGCCGCTCACCTGCTCGCGGCGATCGGCGCATCGGACGACGCGCCGCAGATCGTGTTCTTCTCTTCCACGAGCGGCGCGCTGGGACCTCCCGGGCAGGTCGATTACGTCGCGGCCAACGCGGCGTTGAAGGCTTACGCCTATCGAGACGAGCGGGTCCGCGTGATCGCCTGGGGCATGTGGCGAGAGGTCGGGATGCTGCGCCGTTCGCTCGGCGCAGAGGACGGGGCGCGACATCCCTTCGCGCCGTGGCCGGCCGAGGATGGGCACGCGCAACGACAGCTCTCGACCTCCGATTGGGTCCTGGACGAGCATCGCCTGGCGTCCGGAGCCACCGTGCTCCCGGGGACGGCGTACCTGGAGATGTTGAGAGTGGGGCTCTCTTCGGACGAAGAATTTCGCCCCTGTGCGTGGGAGGAGATCGAGCTCGTCTCGCCGCTGCTGCCGCGTCCCGGTCGCCCGGTGCAGGTCGCCGTGGAGCGGGAGGGGGACGTGCTCTCGGTGACGAGCGCGGGCCCCGCCGGAGGGCGCCGGCACGTCCGCGCCAAGGTGTCCGAGCCCGCGCCTCGACCGGGGGCCTATGACGTCGAAGAGATCCGGGGTCGGTGCGGTGAACGTGTCTTCGACGAGGCGACCCACGGTCCATGGAGGCAGCAGGAGGGCGCGGTCCGCTTTGGACCTCGGTGGCAGCTCGTGCGGGAGGCCCGCCTGGGAGACGGAGAGGCCATCGCCCGCCTCGCGTTGGGCCCTCGCTTCGCGGGAGACCTCGAGACCGTAGGCATTCATCCCGCGATCCTCGATCTGGCCACCGCCTTCGTCCTTGGGCTCTTTACTCAGGGACCTCCCGAGCAGGGCGCTGATCGGAGCGTCCTCGTTCCGGTGGGCTACGATCGCTTCGAGTCTTGGGCTTCGATGCCCGCTGAGGTCTTTTCGATCGTACGCCTGCGGGAGCCCAAGGCCGGCTTCGACCTCTACCTGGACGTCGACATCGTGGATGGGGCCGGTGCGCCGATCGCGCGGGCCACGGGCTTCGCGATGAAGCGGATCCCGCAAACGATGCTGGACCTCGGTGATCCGGGCGAAGGAGGCGATCTCTCCCTCCCCGAGCTGGGGCTCGAGCGCGGGATCACCGTGGCCGACGGCATGCGCGCCCTCTGGAGCTTTCTGGCCAGCGACGAGCGCCTGGTCTTCGCGAGCTCCTTGGAGCTTGGTGCGCTGGCGCAGCGGCTCGCCCCGAAGGTCATCGAGCGGGTGGCGCGAGCGGAGGGCGGCGCGAAAGGGGCGCAGCCGAGAGACGAAGTGGAGCGCACGATCGCCGAGGCCTTCGGCTCCCTTCTCGGCCACGCCTCGGTGCACCTCGATCAGGACTTCTTCTCGTTGGGAGGGCATTCGCTCCTGGCCGTCCGCTTGTTCAACCGCATCAAGCGCGAGCTTGGGGCGGATCTGCCGCTGGCCTTGCTCTTCGAGGCCTCGACGGTCCGCGCCCTCGCGGAGCGGGTGCGAGGGGGGCCGCTGCAGGCGAGCGCCGACGAAGCGACGCCCACGAGCGAGGCGCCCTCCGTGACGCCGGTCGCCAGCTTCCAATCCTTGGTCCCCATCCGTCGCGCTGGGAGCGGCGGGCCGTTCTTTTGCGTACACGGGGCCGGGGGCAACGTCCTCAACTTCCTGGAGCTGTCGAGGAAGCTGGCCACCAATCGTCCCATGTATGGGCTGCAGGCACGCGGAGTCGATGGAGAGACGCAGCCCCATGACTCCATCGAGGCGATGGCCCGTGACTACCTGGCGGAGATCCGCGGCGTCCAAGCCGAGGGGCCCTATGTGTTGGGCGGCTACTCGGGCGGCGGCGTCGTCGCCTTGGAGATGGCCCGGCAGCTCACGGCGTCGGGGCAGGAGGTCGCCGCCCTGGTGCTCCTGGATTCCTACGTCCCCGGGCTCTCGCCCCGTCGCACCTCCGTCGGCGAGCGCCTCCGCGGCCTGGCGAGCGAGGGGCTCCCCTATGTTCGTAAGGCATGGAGGCACGCGCTGACGCGTCGCATGCAGGCGTGGCTCGAGCGCACCCGCCTGGAGGAGGCGTTGACCACCAGCACCGCCGTCCCCTTCGATCTGCGGGAAGCCTGGCTGACCCGCAACTTCCTCCATGTCTCCAAGCCTTATCGGGTGGAGCCTTGGGGCGGCAGGGCCGTCCTCTACCGGGCCGAGGTGACGGATCCGTACTTCGGGTTCGTGGGGTTCGAGTTGGGGTGGAAGGGACTGCTCCCGAAACTCGAGGTCGAGGTGGTTCCGGGCGATCACGACACCCTCATACTCGAGCCGAACGTGAAGGTCCTGGCGTCGAAGCTGGACGGCCTCCTGGCGGAGCTCGCTTGATGGCGACGCTTCGAGCTTCATTCTTTCCGTGGAGGTGGCGCGCTTGATGGCTTCTTTTCGGTGGCTCGCCCTGGGGTTACCCGTCCTCCTGCTCTTGCTCTTCGGCGCCGCAGTGACGGCGCGTGCCTGGTTCTCGGCGGAGCAATGGTACGTGGTCGAGCAGGGGTCCCCGCCTCGACCAGACGAGCCTGCGGACCTCCGGGACGTCAGCTTCCGCACCGCGGACGGCGTGCGGTTGGATGGCTGGTTCCATCCGTCCAGCAACGGCGCGACCGTGGTGCTGGCGCATGGCTTCGGCCAGGGGCGGCTCGGGCTCTTGCCTGAGGCGCGCATCCTCGCCGACGCCGGCTATGGCCTGCTGCTCTACGACGCTCGGGGCCATGGCACGAGCGAAGGCAGTGTCACCCTTGGATACAAGGAACAGCTCGACCTCGCGGCGGCGCTCGCGTTCGTACGAGGGCGCCCGGACGTCGATCCTGCTCACGTCGGAGCGCTGGGCTTCTCGATGGGCGCCGTCGCGCTCGCCCACGTAGCGGCGGAGGATCCGGAGCTTCGCGCGATCGTCATGCTCTCGCCCTATCCTTCGTTGCGAAAGATCCTCGCCGTCTCGTTCGATGGCTGGGGTCCGCTCTCGGCCTTCGGTGCCAGGCTGGCGGCGTGGCGACGAGGCACCGACTTCGACGCGGTGCGGGCGGAGCTGGCGCTACCGAAGCTCGGGCCTCGAGCGCCGCTGGTGATCATCGGCGCCGACGAGCCCGGTCAGCATCTGATGGACCAAATCGAGGCGAGCCTTCCGCCTGATGCAGCGATGTGGCGGGTGCCAGGCGCCGGGCACGGCGGCTTCATCGAAGTGGCGCCCGAGGTCTATCCGAGCCGGCTGCTGGAATACTTCGGCCGGACCCTCCGCCCGCCCGCCGCCACAGCGCTCTGATCGCCAGCCAGGCGAAGGGGGCGTCCTCGATCAGGTAGCGACGGGCGAGGCGGCGCGGTTCGCTCGCCAGCCGCCACAGCCATTCGGCGCCGACGCGCTGCACCAGCTTGGGAGCGCGCTGCACCCTCCCTGCCGCCATGTCGATGGCTGCCCCGATTCCGAGGGCGACCTTCGCGCCCAGCTCGCCAGCGTGGGCCTCGATGAAGCGCTCCTGTCGCGGCGCCCCGAGGGCGACGAAGAGGACGTCGGGGCGCGCGGCCTGGACCGCCTCGATCACAGGTCTCGTGGTCTCGGGCTCCCTGTCGAAGCCGGGGGGTGGGGAGAGGGTCCCGGCGATCCGAAGCCCGGGATGGCTCGCCTGCAACCGCTGGGCAGCCTCCATGGCGACGCCCTCCGCGGCGCCCAGGAAGAAGACGCTGAAGCCCTCCCGGGCACAGGCTGCTGAGACCGCCGGCAGCAGGTCGGCGCCGGTGACGCGCTCGGGGAAGGCGCCGCCCAGGGCGCGGCCGAGCCAGACGATCGGCATCCCATCCGCGGTGAGGAGGGTGGCGGAGGAGAGGGTGCCGGCGAAGCTCGGATCGCGCGCGGCCTTCACGACCATGTCGACGTTGCAGGAGAAGATCGTCATGGGCGGCGCCTCGGCGGAGATCGGCCGCCTGCACCGATCGAGGATCTGGCCGATCACCTCTTCTGTGCTGGTCGAGTCCACGGGGAGGCCGCAGATGTCGATCTTCGAAGTCTGCGAGGACGCGATGGAGGCGTGGCCGGGACGCTCCGACGCGGGGAGGCCCTGGGCGTCGGGCGTCGGCGTGAGGGGAGGCCCCAAGTGGGAAGTCTTCGTCACCTATCCGATCCCTTCTCTCGAACCGATCTCCCCAGCGTCGATCGCTCGAGCGAGGGGGTGAGACGGCCGCCTGAGGCGTCCAGCTGGACCCAGACCGCGTGGATGGACGGGCCTTCGCCGCCAGCGCAAGATGAGCGGACCTGCGTGTTGGCTGGCGCAGCCAGGGCTCCACGGTTTGAGTGTGAGCACCTACCACGGTATGAGGACCACCGCGATCGCATGACTTCCCCCTCCCTCCCATGGCAGCGCCTCGACGGCGATCGGATCGACGTCTGGCGGATCGACATCCCCTCCACCCGGATCGGCGGCGAGGAGCGCGCTTTGTTGTCGGCGGAAGAGAACGCTCGTGCCGCGAGGTTCGTCCGTCCGGAGGATCGGCTCCGCTACGAGGTCTCGCACGTCGCGCTGCGGCGGATCCTGGCGTCTTATCGTCAGAGCGAAGCGGGGGCGCTGCGATTCATGCGGGGCGCTCAGGGCAAGCCTGCCCTCAGAGACGGGGCTGGGCTGCGCTTCAGCCTCGCGCACTCCGGGGCGATCGCCTTGGTGGCGGTGGCGCTGCATCGAGAGGTGGGGGTCGATGTCGAGGCGCACGCCTCCTTCGACTACGAGGCGATGGCGCGGACGAGCTTCTCGCCTGCCGAGGTGGAGGCGCTGCTCCGTCTCCCCGCCGGCGAGAGGGGCCTCGCCTTCTTTCGCGGGTGGACGTCGAAAGAGGCGTATCTGAAGGCCCGCGGCGGCGGACTTCGCATGAGTCTCCAGGACTTCGACGTGACGCTGGGGGAGACCGCCTCGTTGTCGGCGACTCGTCCGGATCCCGGGGAGAGGGATCGCTGGACCTTGGTGCGGTTGGAGGCGGAGACCGGCTACTCGGCTGCGCTCGCCTACGAGGGCGTTGGCGCCAGGCTCAGCTCATTCGATTACTGCTGATCGCGCGAGAGTCTGTGAACGCTGCAAGAGCGCTCATAGGGTCGCCAGAGATCGTGGCGAGCGCGCCGGATGCGAGGCGCCCCGAGCACCGAAGCGGAGCGCATATGGGTGCGTGAGCATGGGAGAGCAGGTCCAACGAAGCAGAGCGAAGGTGCGCGGCCGATCGCTGGAGACCCTATCAGAGCAGGCAGCAGCCGGCGATGCGGTCTCGGCCGATGAGGTCGATGGAGCGCTGCAGATCCTTCATGTTGGTGCGGCCGAGCTCGACGCCGAGGACGACGAAGTCGACGGCCTGGGCGACGGCGAGCGCCACGGGCTCGGCGATGACGGAGGGGACGCCGAGGATCAGCTGGCCCACCGGGGTCATCATGTAGCCGTCGTCGTCGCTCTCTGGCTCTTCGGGCGCCGGATCGGCGACGACCTCGATGACGCCGTTGCCATGCCATAGCCGCTCCTGCCGGTTGCGGACGTGGTGGGCCAAGGCGGCGAGGGCGAGGGCGGAGCTGGGGCCGATCACCTTGACGGTGACGGCTGACACCGGGAGGTAGCTGAGGTTCTTACCCACGGTCGCGAGGGAGCGGGCGAGCTCCTCGGTGGAGGCCTCGGGATCGGCCGGGATGATGGCGAGGGAGCCCCACTCCCGCTTGGCGAGGGTGAACCAGAGCTCCTGCATCTCGCGGCTCGACAGCGCGCCGGCGGCATCGGGTTCGGAGCCGGTCGATTTTTCCTCCTGGCTGAGGGCCAGGTCCGTCTTGGTGCTCATTCGCCTCCCATCCCTCGATCGGCGTATCAAATGCGGAACGCGGGACCAGGTCAAGGAAGGGACCTGGTCGTCACGGCTCGTTGGCGCGACTGGTTCTGCCCGATCTCGACCCCTATGCCAATGGGAGGTCGAGAGTTCGTGAAGCACTTCAGGACTTCACGAACCCGGCGAGCCGGAGGCGAGCGAACGCCAAGAGGGCCATTCGCCCGCAGCGCGCGTGAGAAAATCGCCCCCGCCTGGAGCAGGGGGTGACTTTCTCAGGCTGCCTCCTGGTATGGCCTCGGAGCCCCATGATAGGGGTACCGCCACACGAACGATCGCCCACCTGGGAGCTGCGCCGATATGTGTGTCCGGTCTAATCTCATCCTGCTTCCCGCTTCGCTCCTCCTCGCGCTCTGCTGCGTCTTCGCGCAGGGCTGCGCCACGACGCAGCCCTTTCGGTGGGTCGACGAACTGGAGGCGGAGCCCGAAAGGTCGGCGGACTACCGGATCGCGCCGCGGGACGTGATCAGTGTCAGGGTCTGGAACCAGGAGGCGATGTCCCTGGAGCGGGCGCGGGTGCGGGAGGACGGCAGGATCTCGCTGCCCTTTCTCAAGGACGTGAGCGTCGCCGAGCTGACTCCCAACGAGCTGAGCGAGAGACTGCAGCGGGAGCTGATCTCGCTGATCGTCGATCCGGTGGTGACGGTGACGCTGGAGGAGCCGGCGCAGATGAACATCTCGGTGATCGGGGAGGTGACCACGGCAGGGGTCTTCACGATGTCGCGTCCCGCCGGGGTGCTGCACGCCATCGCTGCGGCAGGCGGGTTGAACCGCTACGCGAACCCTGAAGGGATCTACGTGTTGCGGCGGCTCGAGCCATGGAGCCCGGCTCCGACCCGGATCCGCTTTCGCATGCGGGATCTGACGGGGGGCGCGACCCGGGCGGCGGGCTTCTTCCTGCAGAGCGGCGACATCGTGGTCGTGGAATGATCCCGGGGGGGGCGGTCCTCCTGGCTGCGTCGCTCTTCTCCTTCGCGCCGGTGGGGAACGTGGAGCTGGGGGCGGAGGTGCGGGCGGGGACGAACTGGCGCCTGGTGCAAGAGCAGGGCTTGGCGACGCAGGAAGGTCCTCTGCCGCCCGAGGTGATCCGCAGCATCGGCGAGTTGGATCTGGCGCCGCGCCTCGAGCTCTCGAACGATACGAGGCTGCGGGTGAGCCTCGCATACGCGCCCACCTTGCGCGTGCCCTTCGAGCCGAGGCCGGAGGGGCTCGACCCGAGGATCTCGGCGCCAGGGCCCTTGCAGCGTGCGAGCCTCCTTCACAGCCTGGAGCTGCGCCTCGATCGGGAGCTCTCGGATTGGACGCTGCGGGGCCGGGCCTTCGCCACGTACGGCTCGATGGATCCCCTCGGGCGGGACGTCTTCGCGCCACCTCGCGAAGGGGAGCGGCCCGGGACGTCGGCAGGGTCGCAGCCCGTGCTGCGCACCGATCGAATCGGCTACAGGTCCTTCGGCGCGTCGGCGGGCTTCACCACCTTGCCCTGGCGCAGCGCCACCCTCTCGATCGATGGGTCGGCGTCGGTCGGAGGCGGGACGGATCGGGAGGCGGCGGAGGTGATGCCGCTCCAGCGGGAGCTCGGGGCGGACGGGCGGCTGGAGTTCCAGCTCGGCTACGAGAACCTCCTCGGGGTGGAGGTCTCGGCGGTCGATTCCACGGTGGCGGAGGGGAGCGACGCGCTGTTGCTCCGGTTCGGCTCGAGCTGGACCCGGATCCTGAACCGCTTCTTCACCCTGCGCTTCGCGGGAGGGGCCGTCGGGGCGGACGTGACGACGCCGCCGGAGCCTCTGCCGGAGGGGGAGCGGGGGTCGTCGACCCGCGCCGTGAGCGCCGCGCCTTGGGGGCAGGTGGCGCTGGAGTACCTGCACAGCGAGGTGCGTCCGTCGTTGGCGCTGATCGTCGGGGCGGAGCCCACGATCGATCGCCTCCGGGGCGCGCTGGACTATCGGACCTTCGTCGAGGGTCGTTCGGCCTGGTCTCCCGGCCGCGACTGGCTCCTCGGCGCGACGGGGCAGGTCGCCTACCTGGATCCCTGGCTCGGCTATGACGATATCGACTACGAGCGGACCTGGATCGCAGGCATGGCGTTGCGGGCGGATCGCAGCCTCACGCGGGACGTGACGATGGGTGTGGTGGTCGCGGCCGCGGTGCAACATAGCGGTCGCGCGGATCTGCTGAACTTTCGCGAAGTGGTCACGATGGTCGAGCTTCGGGCGGTCCTGCCCGGAAGTGAGCCCAGAGCTGCCGCCGCGCGCTGAAGGAGTCGCCAGCAACCGGCAAAGGCTCGAAACTGCGCCCTCGCGCTAGGGAATCGCCTCCGATGCCGGCCGGGCCAAGCTTCTCACAGCCTATGGAGGGCCTCACGCTCGCGCTCGGAAGGCGCTCTCCTCCCGCTACCAGGTGGGATACTTTCATAGCCCCTTGGTCGTATTATTTTGCGACATCCGCTCGCCCGCCGTACTCTCCTCTCATGACCTCCTCTCTCCCGCGTCAGGTGGATTCGAGCGCGCTGCGCAGCGCTGTCGCTTCCGATCTCGACCCGGGGATGAGGCTCTCGAGCCTCGGTGCGGCGGACCGCCCGATCCTCGGGATCTTCGACGCCCGAGAGGCGGACGCCCGCCGCGCCCGCATGGCCCGTGGCCTCGTCTATGGCGCGCCGATGAGCCTGGCCCTCTGGGCGGCGTTGCTTTGGTTCGCCCTCTCCTGACGCGCCCCGTGTAGCCCAATGACTCGGGCCGAAGTCCGCGCTCGTTTCCAGCGATGGGCGATCGCTCGCCTCCGGCTCGCAGAGCTTCAGCTCTGGTAGGTGCGGAGCTTGCGCCAGAGGGTGTTGCGGCCGATGCCGAGCACGCGGGCCGCCTCGGTCTGGGAGCCGTCGCAGAGGTCGAGGACCTGGAGGATATGGTCGCGCTCGACCTCGGCGAGGGGGCGCAGCGCCACAGAGGGGCTGGCGGATGAGCGGCCCGGCCGCCTGGTGTGGAGTTCTTCGGGGAGGTGCTCGAGCTCGATGTGCGCTTCGTCCGTGAGGGCGAGGCCGTGCTGGACGGCGCTGGCGAGCTCGCGGACGTTGCCGGGCCAGCGGTAGGCGCTCATGGCGGCGGCGGCATCGGCGGCGAGGCGGACGTCGGGCCGCCCCTGGGCCGCGAGGAAGTGGCGGGTGAGGACGGCGATGTCTTCGGGGCGATCGCGCAGGGGTGGCACGCGGAGGGTGAGGACCTTGAGGCGGTAGTAGAGGTCTTCGCGGAACTGGCCATCGGCGACCCGCTCGGCGAGATCGCGGTGGGTGGCGCAGACGATCCGGGCGTCGACGCCGAAGGAGCGGGTCTCGCCGACCCGGCGGATCTCGCCGTCCTGCAGGGCACGGAGGAGCTTGGCCTGGAGGGGAAAGGGCATCTCCCCGATCTCGTCCAGGAAGAGGGTGCCGCCGTCCGCGACCTCGAAGAGTCCCTTCTTGGCGCCGGTGGCGCCGGTGAAGGCGCCTTTGGCGTGGCCGAAGAGCTCGGATTCCAGGAGCTCGGCGGGGAGGGCGGCGACGTTGACGGCGACGAAGGGCTTGTCCTTGCGCAAGCTGTTGGAGTGAAGGACCCGGGCGACCATCTCCTTGCCCGTACCGCTGTCGCCGAGGATGACGATGGGCGCGTCGGTGGCGGCGAAGCGGGCGGCCCGCCGCAGGAGCGCCTGCATCGCGGGGCTCTCGGCGACGAGCTGGGAGCTGCGGCCGAGGCTCTGCACGCCCGGATGCAGGCCACAGACGTCACATCGGCAGTCGGCGGATTCGAGACGTTCCATGCGTTCCAAACTGGATCTCCGCCTGGGGAACCGCAAGGGAAAAGGGGGGATTCCCAAGTAGTTCCAGGGATTGGCCTTGGCACGCCTTCTGCTTTTCGACAGATCGCGTCGCCGACGCATCCCCGCGACGGCCACGAAAAAGGAGGAGAGTCCATGTCGTTCGATCGCCAGGCCACTGTGGCCCAGCTGGTCCTCGATCATCCGGTGACGGCCCAGGTCTTCAAGTCGCATAAGATCGACTTCTGCTGTAGGGGCGACGTCACCGCGGACGTGGCGGCGAAGCAGAAGGGCCTCGATCCTGCCGCGGTGATCGCGGAGCTGGACGAGGCGATCTCGTCGCGGGCAGCGGCCGGGACGAGCGAGTCTCTGGGCGAGCTGGAGACGCCCGCGCTGACGAAGCTGATCGTCGATCGCCACCACGCCTATCTGCGCAAGACGCTGCCCTTCCTGCGCGGCCTCTCGGCGAAGGTGCGGAGGGTGCACGGCGATAAGAACCCGAAGCTCGAAGGGGTGGACGAGGCGCTGAAGGAGCTGGACGAGCGCCTGATCCCGCACCTGGACGAGGAGGAGACGGCGCTCTTCCCCTATCTGGTCGCCGGCGCTCCGGATCGCGACCGCGCGCAGGCGGAGCTGGATTCGATGCACGAAGAGCACCTGGCGGTGGGCAAGCTGTTGGAGACGATCCGCGCCGAGGCCGACGAGTTCGAGCCGCCGTCGTGGGCGTGCGCGAGCTATCACACGCTGATGCGGGAGCTGGAGGCGATGGAGGGCGACATCTTCCGCCACGTCCACCTCGAGACCCACGTGCTGATGCCGCGCTTCACGCAGACGGCGGCGTAGGGAGAGGCGCGAGCCGAATCAGGATACCCTCGGAAGGATGCCGCGCTTCACGGAGACGACGGCGTAGGGATAGGCGTGCCGTCGCCTCGGGATCTCCGCCGGTGGATCGACGAAGGTGGCGAGTCAACGAGGCATCCGGGATCTCCTTGCAACGCAAGCGACCAGGAGGGCTTGATGGCGTCCATGGGACCACTGACCGAGTTTCTGACGAAGGATCATGAGCGGCTCGACGCGCTGATGGATCGGGCCGTTCGCGATCCGGAGCGCTTCGACTACGAAGCCTATGCCGCGTTTCGCGAGGGCCTGCTGCGCCACATCGGGATCGAGGAGAAGATCCTGATGCTGGACGCGAAGCGGCGCCGCGGCGGCGACCCTTTGCCGGGGAGCGCGCAGATCCGCCTGGAGCATAGCGCCATCGCGCTCCTGCTGGTGCCGACGCCGACCCACGCGCTGATGGAGGAGATCCGCTCGATCCTCGAGGCGCATAACCCGCGGGAGGAGGGCCCGGACGGCATGTACGCGATCTGCGAGCGGCTGGCCGGCGACGAGGCAGGGGAGCTGCTGGAGCGGGCGAAGCAGGCGCCCAAGGTGCCGGTGGCCCGCCACTACGACGGCCCCCGCGCCCACTTCACGGCAGAGAGCGCGCTGGCCTACTCCGCTCAGAAGTCGCCGCGGGGCTGACGCGCGGCGCTAGGAGGCTGTTGTGGTGACCCGCCGCAGTAGGCAGGGTTACTGCGACAGTCTCCTAGCGAGCTGCGGCTCGGCGGTCGCCGGATCAGTTCGGCCTCCATCCTCCTCGACTTTGGTGTAGATCCCCCTCCTGGATCGAAGATCGAGTCCGGACGGTGGCCGCCCGGCAAGAGCAGGAGAGGCCCAGATGACCGCAGCCCGCGCGCGGCGCACCAGCAAGTTCATTTTCATCACGGGGGGAGTCGTCTCGTCGCTCGGAAAGGGGCTGACCTCCGCCTCCATCGGGGCCCTCCTCGAGAATCGGGGGATGAAGATCTCCTTCCTCAAGCTGGATCCCTACATCAACGTCGATCCCGGCACGATGAGCCCCATGCAGCACGGCGAGGTCTTCGTCACCGACGACGGCGCCGAGACGGATCTGGACCTGGGGCATTACGAGCGCTTCTCTACCGCGCAGATGACCCGCGCGAACAACTTCACGTCGGGGCGGATCTACAATGCGGTGATCCAGAAGGAGCGCCGCGGCGAGTACCTGGGCAAGACGGTGCAGGTGATCCCGCACATCACCGACGAGATCAAGAGCGTGATCCGCGAGGCGGCGGTGGGGCTCGACGTCACGTTGGTAGAGGTGGGCGGAACGGTGGGTGACATCGAGTCGTTGCCCTTCCTCGAGGCGATCCGGCAGATGCGCTACGACGTCGGCGCGGAGAATTGCCTCTATATCCACCTCACCTACATCCCCTACATCGCGGCGGCGAAGGAGCTGAAGACCAAGCCCACCCAGCACTCGGTGATGAAGCTGCGCGAGATCGGCATCCAGCCGGACATCCTGGTCTGCCGCAGCGAGCAGCCGGTGGATCGCGAGATGAAGGATAAGATCGCGCTCTTCACCTCGGTGGATCCCGGCAACGTCTTCTCGGCGCGGGACGTCGAGTCGATCTACGAGCTGCCGCTGGCGCTGCATCGTGAGGGGGTCGACGACAAGATCGCGGAGCTCTTGAACATCTGGTCCCGGGGGCCGCAGCTCGAGGCGTGGGAGAAGATCCACGAGCGGGTGATGCATCCGACCCAGGGCGAGGTGACGATCGGCGTGGTCGGCAAATACGTCGAGATGGCGGAGAGCTACAAATCGCTGAACGAGGCGCTGGACCACGGCGGCGTGGCGAACGACGTGAAGGTGAAGCTGCACCTCATCGACGCCGCCGACATCGAGAAGTCCTCCGCCGCCTCGCAGCTCGCGGACGTGGACGCGCTGCTGATCCCCGGTGGCTTCGGGGTCCGTGGCTCGGAGGGGAAGATCGCCGCGATCCGCTACGCCCGGGAGGAGCAGCTCCCCTTCTTCGGGATCTGCCTGGGGCTGCAGATGGCCGTGATCGAGTACGGCCGCAACGTGATGGGCCTGGAGAAGGCGAACTCCGTCGAGTTCGACGAGCGCACGTCGCATCCCGTGGTGACGCTGATGGAGGGCCAGAAGGGCGTGCGGGAGAAGGGCGGCACCATGCGGCTCGGGGCCTACGCCTGCGATCTGAAGGAGGGCTCGCTGGCGCGCAGGCTCTACGGCGGAGAGGCGCAGGTGCAGGAGCGCCACCGCCACCGCTACGAGTTCAACAACGACTACCGCGCCCGCTACGAGGACGCGGGGATGGTGGTCTCCGGCGTGAACCCCGAGCTGGACCTGGTGGAGATGATCGAGCTGCCGGGACACCCCTTCTTCCTGGCCTGCCAGGCGCACCCCGAGTTCAAGTCGAAGCCCACGGCCCCGCATCCGGTGTTCACGGGCTTCATCCAGGCCGCGATGGAAAATCGCGATCGCAAGGCGGCCGTGCCGTCCAACGTGGTGCCGGTCCGCGGCGCCAAGGCGAAAGAGTGAAGATGGTCCGCTGTGTGGTGAGGGACGACGTCGTCCTGGGCGACGGGCAGAAGCTGGTCCTGGTGGTGGGCCCGGACGTGGTGGAGACGGAAGAGCAGGTGATGGCCACGGCCCGGGAGGTGAAGCGGGTCTCGGAGAAGTACGGCCTGCCCGCCGTCTTCAAATGCTCCTTCGACAAGGCCAACCGCACCTCGCTGTCGAGCTATCGCGGCCCGGGGCTGGAGGCGGCGCTGCCGCTCTTCGCCAGGGTGAAGGCGGAGACGGGCCTGCCGATGGTCACCGATGTCCACGAGAGCTGGCAGGCAGCGGAGGCGGCGCAGGTCGTCGATCTGCTCCAGGTGCCGGCCTTCCTGTGTCGCCAGACGGATCTGCTGGTGGCCTGCGCGAAGACGGGGCGTGCGGTGCAGGTGAAGAAGGGGCAGATGGTCGCTCCCAGGGATATGCGCCACGCGGTGGAGAAGCTCCGTGGCAGCGGCTGCAACGAGATCTTCCTCACGGAGCGCGGCGCGAGCTTCGGCTACAACAACTTGGTGGTGGATATGCGCTCGCTGCCGCTGATGCGAGACATCGGCGTGCCTGTGTGCATGGATGCGACACACGCGGTGCAGCTCCCCTCCGCCGCCGGCGGCACCTCGGCCGGCGAGCGCCGCTTCGTCGCCGGCCTGGCCCGCGCCGCCGTGGCGATGGGGGCCGACGCGCTCTTCCTCGAGATCCACCCCGATCCCGACAACGCCCTCTGCGACGGCCCCAACTCCCTCGACTTCGCCGGCTTCGACGAGCTGGTCGGTCAGGTCGTCGCCATCCGCCAGGCCCTAGGCCAGCCCTGACGGCAGCGCCTGGGGAGGCTCAGCCCTCGCGGTGTTGCGGCGTGACCTGAGGGGACCGAGCCGGTTGGGGGGGGCGTTCCGAGTCGGCCCGCACGGGCGCGGCGTGAGCCATCGCCCGCCGGTGATGCGTCGGAGGTTCGCGGCGTCTGGCTCGCTACGAAAGAGGGTCGGGAGGCGCGCCTCGAGGCCGGGCGACGGATGCTACCGCGTGGCGGCGAAGCGTTGGAAGACCTCGGCGATGCGCTCGCTGGTCTTGCCGTCCCAGAGCGCGGGGATGCGGCCGTGCTTGCCCTTGCCCTCGAGGATCTTGATGGTCTCTTCGACGATGCGCGCAGGATCGGTGCCGACGAGGACGTTGGTTCCCTCGGTGATGGTGACGGGGCGTTCGGTGTTCTCACGCAGGGTGATGCAGGGGATGCCGAGGGCGGTGGTCTCCTCCTGGAGGCCGCCGGAGTCGGTGAGGACGAGGCGGGCCTGGGAGGTGAGGCCGAGGAACTCGAGGTAGCCCAGTGGCTCGCAGAGGCGCAGGTCGGACATGGCGGCGACCCGATCGGAGAAGCCGAGGGTCTCGAGCTGCTTGCGGGTGCGGGGGTGGACGGGGAAGACGAGGGGGAGCTCGCGCTGGATCGTGTCGATGGCGTCGAGGAGGCCGCCGAGGACGGCGGGATCGTCGACGTTGGAGGGGCGGTGGAGGGTGAGGACGCCGTAGGCGCCGGGGGCGAGGCCGAGGGCCTCGGGGCTGCGGGCGGCCTTGGCCTGGGGCAGGTGGGAGAGGAGCGAGTCGATCATCACGTTGCCGACGAGGTGGATGCGCTCGGGGGGCGTGCCTTCGCGCAGGAGGTTCTCGTCGCCGTCGGCGGAGGGGGTGAGGAGGAGCGCGCAGATCCGATCGGTGAGGACGCGGTTGACCTCTTCGGGCATGCGCATGTCGCCGGAGCGCAGGCCCGCCTCGACGTGGGCACAGGGGATGCCGAGCTTGGCGGCGACGAGGGCGCAGGCGATGGTGGAGTTGACGTCGCCCGCCACGACGACGAGGTCGGGCGCCTCGTCGAGGCAGATCGTCTCGAAGCCGATCATCACCTTGGCGGTCTGCTCGGCGTGGGAGCCGGAGCCGACGCCGAGGAAGAGGTCGGGGCGGGGCATGCCGAGGTCGGTGAAGAAGACGTCGGACATGGAGGCGTCGTAGTGCTGGCCGGTGTGGACGAGCTTCTGCTCTGCGAAACCGGCGCGCTGGACCGCCTGGAGGATGGGGGCGATCTTCATGAAGTTGGGGCGCGCGCCGACGACGTGGATGATCTTCATGGAGCCAACCTACCGATGGCGCGCGAGGGCGGCAACGGGCATAGTCCGGCCATGCGCAGCGCGGTGATCATCCCGGCACGATTCGCCAGCGAGCGGCTCCCGGGCAAGCCCCTGGCGGACATCTGCGGCAAGCCGATGATCGTCCGGGTGTTGGAGCGGGCCCTGGAGGCGCGGGGGGTGAGCCGTGCGGTGGTGGCCACGGATGACGAGCGGATCGCCGGGGCGGTACGGGACGCCGGCGGCGAGGTGGTGATGACCCCGTCGGACTGCCCCTCGGGGAGCGATCGCTGCGCCCACGCGGCGCTGGCGCTGGGGCCGCTGGACGTGGTGGTGAATGTGCAGGGCGACGAGCCGCTGCTGGATCCCGGGGCGATCGAGGCGTTGCTGGGGGCCTTCGAGGATCCCGGGGTGGTGATGGCGACGTTGGCGCGGCCGCTGGAGCGGGCTGAGCGGGAGAACCCGAACGTGGTGAAGGTGGTCTGCGATCGGCGCGGCGACGCGCTCTACTTCTCGCGGGCCGCGATCCCCTTTCGCCGCGGCGCGCCTGAGATCGAAGCGAGTGGCGGCGCCCACGTGGGGATCTACGGCTTCCGGGCGGATTTCCTCCAGGCCTTCACCAGGCTCTCGCCGACGCCGCTGGAGCAGATCGAGAAGCTCGAGCAGCTCCGGGCGCTGGAGCACGGCTACCCGATCCGCGTGATCGGCACCGGCTATCGATCGATCGGCGTGGATACGCCGGAGGATCTCGAGAGGGTGCGGCGGATCGTGGGCGTTTGACAGGCCCCGCGCCCTCCGGCTCGGATCAGCCCCCGAACGCTCGATCGGTCTGGGCGGAGCGATGCTTCCCGAGCCAGGTGGCGAAGCGCTGGATCCCCTCTCGGAATGGAGTGCGGGGCAGGGCGCCCAGCAGCGCTTGGGCCCGCTCCATGCTGGCCCAGGTCTGCGGGACGTCGCCGGGCTGATCGGGGCGGCGGTCGATGACGGCCTCCACCTCGAGGATCTCTTCGAGGAGGGCGATCAGCTCGCTGAGGGTGATGGTCCGATCGTTGCCGAGGTTGATCACCTCGTAGAGGCTGCGATCGTAGAGGGTGGCGCGGACGATCCCCTCGACGATGTCGTCGATGTAGCTGTAGTCGCGGCGGGTGCTGCCGTCGCCGAAGACGGGGATGGATTGGCCGTCGAGCATCCGCTTCGCGAATTTGTGGATGGCGAGATCGGGGCGCTGCCTCGGGCCGTAGACGGTGAAGAAGCGCAGGGCGAGGAAGCGGATCCCGTAGAGGTGGCTGTAGACGTGGCCGAGGAGCTCGCCGCTGACCTTGGTGCTGGCGTAGGGGCTGATGGGGAGGAGGACGTGATCGTCCTCGCGCCAGGGGACCCGCGGGTTGAGGCCGTAGACGCTGCTGCTGGAGGCGAAGACGAACTGGCGGATGCCCCGCGCGCGGGCCAGCTCGAGGACGTTCTGGGTGCCGCGGACGTTGGTCTCCTGGTAGCCGACGGGATCTTCGATGGAGGGGCGCACGCCGGCCCTGGCGGCGAGGTGGACGATGGTGTCGATGTCGGTCGGGAGCGCGGCGAGGGCGGCAGGATCGCGGATGTCCGCCTCGACCAGGGCGTAGCGCTCGTGGGGCAGGTGGGCGGCGATGTTCCGGCGCTTGACGGCGGCGTCGTAGAAGGGGTCGAAGTTGTCGACGACGGTGACCCTCGCTCCGTCGGAGAGCAGGCGATCGACCAGGTGGCTGCCGATGAAGCCGGCGCCACCGGTTACGAGTAGATGCTTCTTCTTCATCGATGTCCCTCTCCTTGGTCGGGTGAGATCTGCGAGCCGGACGCGAGCGGACGCTGGAAGGAGCCGGAGGCCGCAGCGCGCGTGAATCAATCGCCCGCAGCTTCTCGTTGCGCTGGGGCGACTCCTTCACAGCCTCTGCGGCCCAAGGGAGGACGACCCCCCGTTCTCCGCTAGAGATGGGCTCTCTCGCTCACTCGAGGCCCGCTCGCGACGGGCGTTGGGACCCTTATACACCGCGAAGAGCGGCCGTTCTTCCCCGATTGGCGTCGCGTCGCCAGGCGTGGAACGCCATGGATGGGACGTCGATTCGATTGGCGATGGGTTGACAGTCCCGCGACGCATCCCGGATAAGAAGGCAGTCGTCAAACGGCCCCCTCGCGCGGGCCTGCACCGAAAGGGGATCTCCCAAGATGCGCATCGCAGTGGTCGGGACCGGGTACGTGGGGCTCGTCGCAGGCACCTGTTTCGCCGAGAGCGGCAACGACGTGATCTGCGTGGACATCGACGAGGCGAAGGTCGACGCGCTCAAGCGCGGCGAGATCCCGATCTACGAGCCCGGGCTCGAGGAGCTGGTGGTGCGCAACACCGCCGCGGGCCGTCTGCAGTTCACCACCGATCTCGCCGCGGCCGTGCGGCCGTCGCAGGTGGTCTTCATCGCGGTGGGCACGCCGCAGGACGAGGACGGATCGGCCGATCTGCAATACGTCCTCGCCGCCGCCCGCGGCATCGGCAAGGCGATGGAGCGCTACACCGTGGTGGTCGACAAGAGCACGGTGCCGGTGGGGACGGCGAAGAAGGTCCGCGCCGAGATCGAGTCGGTGGCGCCTCATGCGGACTTCGACGTGGTCTCCAACCCCGAGTTCATGAAGGAGGGCGCGGCGATCGAGGACTTCCTCTCGCCGGATCGCGTGGTGATCGGCAGCGACAGCGAGCGGGCGAGCGCGCTGATGGGGGAGCTCTACGCGCCGTTCACCCGCCGCTCGAATCGGATCCTCTTCATGGATCCGCAGTCGGCGGAGATGACGAAGTACGCGGCGAACTCGATGCTGGCCTCGCGGATCTCCTTCATGAACGAGATCGCGGCGCTCTGCGAGAAGGTAGGCGCGGACGTGGATCACGTGCGCCAGGGCATCGGCACCGACAGCCGGATCGGCCTCTCCTTCCTCTTCCCGGGGCCGGGCTTCGGAGGCTCGTGCTTCCCCAAGGACATCCGCGCGCTCTACTCCACTGCCCGTGAGAACGGCCTGGACTTCACCCTGCTCAACTCGGTGGATCGGGTAAACGAGCAGCAGAAGCAGCTCCTGCTCCGCAAGGCGCTGAAGCACTTCGGCGGCAACCTCTCCGGCAAGCACTTCGCGGTCTGGGGCCTGGCGTTCAAGCCGCGCACGGACGATATGCGCGAGTCGCCGGCGATCACGCTGATCGAGGGGCTGCTGGGGAAGGGCGCTACCGTCGCCGCTCACGATCCGGTGGCCCACGCCACCGCCCGTCGGGTCTTCGGCGATCGCATCGGCTACGCCGACACGCCGTATGGCGCGGTGGAGGGCGCGGACGCGCTCTTCCTGGTGACGGAGTGGAGCGAGTTCCGCCGCCCGGACTTCGACAGGCTACAGGCGCTGATGAAGGCGCCGGTGATCTTCGACGGCAGGAACGTCTTCGAGCCTGCGCGGATGCGGGAGCGGGGCTTCACCTACGTCGGCATCGGCCGCGGCGCCTCCAACGGCGGCGGCGAGTAATCCGCCCGCCTGGGGCCCGTAAGAAGAACGCCCCGGTTCAGGGCCGAGGCGTCCGGTTCGCAGCTTCGTGGGTTCGTCACGAACTCGCGCCTGCTCTCCACCGGGAGTCGGCGGAGAGCAAGGCCGCGGTCGTCACTGGAAGGTCGCCACCACCACCGAGGAGAAGGACGGAGCGCACTCTCCGTGGCTGTTGAGGTAGCGCTTGGTGCCGACGTGGTTGATCGTCCAACGGCCGATCTCGCCGGTCCGACCGGAGGGGAGGGGCCCCTCGTCGAAGCCCGGGCCCTCGTCTTCGAGGGCGTACAAGATCATATCGTCCATCTCCCTGCCACAGGCGGTGCGATCACGCTCGGTGTAGGAGCATTGGGTGACCCAGCCGAGGTGGGGGGTGGGGCCGCCCATGTCGGGTAGCGGGTCGAGGGTGGTGCTCTCCGGGAAGACGCCGTCGACCACATGGAGGGCGACAGTGTTGAAGGTGGTGCTGAGGAGGATCCAGGCGTCATGCTTCTCGAGGGTGACGGAATCCCCCAACTCGAAGGTGTCCACCTTGACCGAGTAGCGCACGTTCACGTAGCGCTCCTGCCCATCGACCTTGTCGCATTCACCCACGGTGATGGTACCCGCGGGCTCGCCAGGATCTCCGGGGCCGTCGGTGCCAGGCTCCCTGCCGGGCCGGCTCGGATCGGGCTCCTCGAAGAAGCGAGGCTCATCTCGGCAGATACCCACCACGCCGTAGTCGGTGACGCGGAAGACCGTGCCCTCGATCACCGATCCCTGCCCGAAGTCGGGATCATTGACGCCGGCGTCGGCTGCGTTGCCCGCAACGGGGCCCGCGGCCCGCTTCTCCTCGAGCTTGCAGGTGGGGCCGGGGAGCACGTACCCCCCCTCTCCTCCGGAGCCACCTTCCCCGCCGGCGCCGCCCTCTCCGCCGCTCCCACCGGCCGCCTCGCCGCCGGCACCACCCTCTCCGCCACTCCCGCCGCTACCGACGGTGCCACCCTTGCCACCCTCGTCGTCGTCGGAGGAGCTGCAGGCGAAGGCGCCAGCGCCCAGCGCGAAGAGGAGCGCTGCGAAAAACACCGAAGTCCATCTCATCATCGTCCAATCCTTTTCCATGAGCCTCCTGCCCTCGGGACGCGAAGAGGCGCGATAGCGCCCTCCGCTGCCAGGCGGGCGGCGAGCGATCCCGTTTTACACCAGATCTGGAGCGGAAGTCGCCCCTCAGGGCCTTTGAAACGATGAACTCTCGTGGCAGTCGAGTGGCCCGGTGGTTCGGAGCGATGTCGTACCCACGCGCTATGGCGGAGGGAAGGAGCTGCGTCTAGCCCGGCGGCTGGACCAGAGGATGAAGTCCCATTCCATCTCTCGATCAAGAGGCGCTGCTGAAGCTCTCCCGGCGCTGGCTACGACGTCAAACCTCGAACGGCGCAAATGTCGCCGGCGCCGCCGCACCGGCTCGCATCCCGTTGGGGGATCGATTTTGCTTTGAGTTTACAGCTTCTCGACAAGTTGCGGTATCGTTTGCTCACCGGAGCTATCGGAACCGAGAGGAGAATCGCTATGAGAGGGTTGAAGGTCGTTTTTTCAAGAGATCGACGCCTTCCCTGGACCCGCGTTCCAGGGATCGAGGTGCTGTTCGCGTTGTTCATCCTGACCGCGGCATCTGCATGTGGCTCGGAGAAATCCGAGGCGCCGGGAGGGAGCGGGGGCACCGCCGCGAGCGGCGGAACCGGCGGCACCGGAGGCGAGGGGGGCTCCGGTGGAGTCGGCGGAGAGGGCGGCACCGCTGGTGAAGGAGGTCCCGGTGGCACCGGGGGCGAGGGCGGCACGGGTGGAGAGGGTGGTGTCGGCGGCGAGGGCGGCACGGGCGGCGTCGGGGGCGAGGGCGGCACGGGTGGCGTCGGCGGAGAGGGCGGCACGGGTGGAGTCGGGGGCGAGGGCGGCATGGGAGGCGTCGGCGGCGAGGGCGGCATGGGAGGCGTCGGCGGAGAGGGTGGCACCGGTGGAGTCGGCGGCGCAGGTGGCTCGGCAGAAGAGCCGGTGTTGGTCCGAGTCGAGATCGCTCCCGACCCACTGACGCTCGTCGAGTTGGACACCGCGACGCTGAAGGCCTCCGCGTTCGACGCAGACGACCAGCCCATCTCCCCGGCCTCGGTCACGTGGGCTTCATCGGATCCGGCGATTGTGAGCGTGAATGGCTTCGGATTGGCGGTCGCCCATCGCGCCGGCACGGCTACGATCACGGCGACCGCGGACGGTGTGGATGGTCATGTTGTGGCCACTGTGACTGAAGGTGTCGTTGCCGGAGTGTTCGTTGCTGGAGTGCCGTCCCCGTTCTTCATCGGAGAAGCCGTCACCCTCTCGGCGATCGCCGTGGACGCGTTGGATCGGCCTCTGCCTGGGCGGACGGTCACCTGGACGTCATCGGATCCCACGGTCGCGACCGTGGACGCGACGGGGCTGCTCACGGCGTTGACGGTTGGCGCGACCACGGTAACCGCTGATGTCGATGGCGTCCTGGGCGAGGTGGATGTCGAGGTCGAGATCGAGCTCGTGACGACGAATGGCTTGACCATGGGCAAAAACCACTCGTGCTATCTGGATCCATCGGGGACCGCGTGGTGCTGGGGCAGAAACAATCTGGGCCAACTCGGAGATGGAACGACCACCGATCGGGGCCTGCCGGGCGTCGCGGCCCCTGGCCTCTCATTCCGCTCGTTGGCCGCCGGCGAGTCGCATACCTGTGGTGTTACAATGTCGCAGGAGATCCATTGTTGGGGCGAGGATCGCAATCTCGCAATCGGCGGTGGAGGGAACTCGTCGACGCCTGTGCTGTTGGCCCCCGGGCCCTACGACTTCATCGGCGCGATGGCCAACAGCTATTGCGCCGTGGATCTTCAGGGCCATCCCTACTGCTGGGGCTACAATTCCGGCGATCACGAGCTCGGGCATCCATCGACCAGTCACAGCGGAGTCCCGCTCGAGGTCTCTCCCCCCGCCGGAGGCGCTCAGCTCGAGTTGGTCGAGATCTCGTCCGGGGTCTATCACACATGCGGGCTGACCGCGGACTCGAGGCTCTATTGTTGGGGCTACAACTCGTACGGCCAGCTGGGCGACGGCACGGATAACGTGACGGCGGTCCCCATCGAGGTCTTTCCCGGGCAGGTCGTCGAGGCCTTCGGCACAGGCGCCTACTTCTCCTGCGCGACTGCGAACGGCATCTCCTACTGCTGGGGCGAGTCCTGGGCTGGCCAGCTGGGAATCGGATTCACACTCCAGGATCAGGTGGAGACGCCAACGCCGGTTCTATCCGGAGGTGTCGCGTTCACGTCCTTCGCCGGCGGGGAGGACCATATGTGTGCGCTCGACGCTGGCGGCCAGGCGTGGTGCTGGGGTTACAACGACTACGGAGAGCTCGGGCTCGTGGGCGGCCCGGACGCGGACGTGCCGACGCAGGTGGCTGGAGGCTTGATCTTCACGTCCCTCGCAGCGAAGGCGGACCAGACCTGCGGGACCTCGCACGATGGGCTCCTCTACTGCTGGGGTCGGAACAACTACGGACAGCTCGGGACCGGCTCTTCCGCTTCCTCCCTGGAGACGCCAACCGAGGTGCAGTGGTAGGGTCTGAAACTGAGAGCGAAGACTGAAACCCTGCCGCCAGCGACGCCGCTGGTGGCACTTCAGGCGATCGTCCTCGCCTTCCCATGGCGGCAGTTGCGCGGGAGCCAGGTGGAAGCCGTCTCACCTCGGCTGCCCTCGCCTCCGGGGAGTCGTCGATTCCCAGGTCCAGAGGGGTCTGATAAGAGGCGGATTCCAGGAGAGCGAAGAGGATGATGGCTGAGGACGAGCTGAGGCGGAGGGCGGCGGGGATCGAGCTGCTCGCGCTGGACGTGGACGGCGTGTGGACGGACGGCTCGCTCTACTACGGCCAGGACGGCGAGGCCTTCAAGCGCTTCGACGTGAAGGATGGCCACGGCCTGGTGCTCTGGCGCGACCTCGGTCTGCAGACGGCGATCCTCACCGCGCGCACCTCGGGGATGGTGGCGGTGCGCGCGCAGGAGCTGCGGATCCCCTTCGTCTTTCAGGGCGAGCGCGACAAGGCCAAGGGCTTCGAGAAGCTCCTGGCGCTGGCGGGGCTTCGGCCGGAGCAGGTGGCCTACGTCGGCGACGACGTGAACGACATCCCGGTGCTGGCGCAGGTGGGCTTCGCGGCGATGCCCGCCGACGGCAGGCCGGAGGTGCGCCCCTTCGTGCACCACGTCTGCGAGTCGGCGGGAGGCCATGGGGTGATCCGCGAGATCTGTGAGCTGCTGATCAAGGCCAAGGGGCGCTGGGACGAAGCCTTGGAGAAGTACGTCCCCGCGCTGCACCCTTGAGGCCGTCGAAGCCTCCGCTGCGCAAGCGGATCAAGCGCAGCGCCCGAACGTTCCTCATCCGCGTCTCTTTGGCGTTGCTGGCGCTGCTGCCCCTGCGGCCGGCCCTCGCCCTGGGGCGTTGGGGCGGCGGCGTGGCATATCGGCTCCTGAACACCGAGCGGCGCCTCTCGCTCGAGCATCTGGCCCTGGCCTTTCCGGAGAAGTCGGAGGCCGAGCGCCGGGCCATCGCCCTGGGGATGTTCCGCCACCTGGGGGAGCTGGCGATGGAGGTGGTGAAGGTCCGGACCCTGGATCGCCGGCTGGAGCGCTACGTGGAGCTGGATCCCGAGGCGGCGCGGCTCCTCGACGAGGCCCGGCGCGGCAGCGGAGTGGTGGCGGTCACCGGCCACATCGGCAATTGGGAGCTGCTCCTGCGGCGGATCGTTCAGAGCGGGCGGCCGTCGTATGCGGTGGGGGCGGAGTTCTCCCACGGCGGCTTCACCGCGATCGTCGAGAGGTTCAGAGGCTCGGGGCGTACGATCTGGCGCGGCGCGTCCGGCTCCACGAAGAAGCTGCTTCGGGCGTTCCGGGAGGATGCGTACCTGGCGATGCTGATCGACCAGGACACCAAGGTGCAGGGGGTCTTCGTGCCCTTCTTCGGGAGGCTCGCCTACACGCCGCGGGCGGCGGCGGACCTGGCGCTGCGGACGGGGGCCGGGGTGGTGACGGTCTTCATCCATCGCCGGGCCGAAGGCGGGCATAGGATCTCTGCGAGGGAGCTCCTCTGGAGCCCGACCGGCGAGACCGAGGCCGACGCCCTGGCGCTGACCGCGGCGATGACGGCGAATATCGAGGCCGAGATCCGGGAGGTGCCCCACGAGTGGGTGTGGATGCATCGCCGTTGGAAGACCCGGCCCTCTTCGGAGGATGAAGAAGCGCCAGAGGTCCTCCCTGCCCGAAGCGTCTGCTGAGAGAGGGCTCCGCTCCCTGTTGATCGGAGGGACGGCGCAACAAATCGCTACTCGCGCGATGTGCGAGCCGGGTGGATCGGCACCTACGGGGGGATCTCCTCGCCTGCGAAATGGGTCGGACGCCTGCCCTGGTCGCCGCTGGGAACGACGCGATCTCCCAGCAGGCGGGGCGATGGGGATGCAGAATGGCCTTGGGTTCCAGGTGGTTGCCCTTAGCAAAGACCATGCCCTGCCCGGATGCAGCCTTTACGGCTGGGGGGCGCGATGCTACGATTTGGCCTCGAATGACCCATTCTCCTCGCCATAATCGGCGGCTCCGGCGCAGCGTCGGATGCGGCCTCGCTGGCGTTGGCGCAATCCTTGCGTCGGCGTTGGCGGCCCTCTCCTGTGCCCCGGCCATCGAGGAGCCAGCCGGCCGGCCGCCGGCCATCGTCCTCTCGGAGGTGGTGCTGCGTCACTATCCCCTGGACGGCCCGCCCCGGATCGCCCGGGCCGATCAGGTCACCTTCGATCGCGAGACGGCGGAGCTCCATGCCTATGAGATCACTGCAGATATTCCGCCCACAGCCGGGCTGAAGCGGGGGATGGTCCACCTGGAGGCCGCGTCGGGCCGCGGGGACATCCACGGCCAGCGGGCCGAGGCCTACGGTGATCTGCTGGTGACCACCGGCGCCGGGGATCGGGGCAAGACCGTGGGCTCGGTCTGGGACGCCGGGAGCGGGATCCTCGCAGGGGACGAGCCTCTGCAGGCCAAGGGCCCCGGCTACTCGATCGACGGGAAGAGCTATCACTTCCACGTGAACGATCAGCGGCTCGAGATCGAAGGTGGCATCCACGCGATCTCACGCCTCGCGGAGGCCGGGATCGGCGCCGGCCCGGAAGAGGCGCCGTGATCGCCTTCGCCCTCGCCGCGCTTCTCCTGGCTGGCCCCCTCGACGCCCTGGCGGAGCCTTCGTCCGTGGCGCCGTCGCCGGACTCGGCCGCACCTGCCGACAGGCTGCCGGCCGAGGCTGGCGCCGGGGCGACGCTGCCGCTGGGCGCGGTGGCGCGGATCCCGGCGGAGAAGGTAGCGGCCCCCTCCGCGGATGCCGGGGATTCGACGGCGAAGGCCGCTCCCATGCCGCCGGCGATCGATCTGCGCAGCGAGACCCTCACGGTGGACCATCGCACGCAGCGCGCCGTCTTCAGCGGCGGGGTGGTGGTCGTCCGAGGGGATCTCGAGGTCCGCTGTCCGTCGCTCACCGCTCACTACGACGCCGCGTCGCGGGTCGAGCGCGTGGACTGTGACGGCCCCGTGACCGCGACCCAGGGGGGGCGAACCATGACATCGAGTGCCGGCTCCTTTGACAACACCAGTGGCATGCTGCATCTGGAGGGCGAGACGACGCTGGTGGAGGCAGGGCGGCGGTTCAGCGGGGAGAGCCTCGATTACGAGACGGGCACCAGCCTGGCGACCCTGGCGAAGGCCCGGGCCGATCTTCCGGAGGCCGCGGAGGGGCTGCAGGGGATCGAGTCGGGCCCGTTTCGGATCACGGCGGAGAAGGTGATCCACGACTTCACCAGGCGACGCACCATCTTCGACGGCCACGTGGTGGCGAACCGGGGCGATCTGACGATGCGCGCCACGCGGCTGGTGCTGGACGGCGCGGAGGACGGCACGATCGACCGTGCGTGGACGGAGGGCGGCCCGGTGCGGGTGAAGCAGGGGGACCGGATCGGCACGGCCCAGCGCGGCACCTTCGTCGCCGGCGGCAAGCGGCTGATCCTCGAGGGTGATCCGATCGTCACCGAGGGGAGCTCGTCGCTCCGCGGCGATCGGGTGACCTTCTTCGTGGGGCAGGGGCGGGTGGAGGTCGCCAAGCCACGGGCGGTCTTTCCCTTGGAAGAAGTGCAGAAGCGAGGGCGCGAATGAGCAGCGCGGCTCCGATCGTGTCGCCAGGGCAGGTGCCGATCCTCTCGATGACCGGGCTGGTGAAGATCTACCGGGGCCGCAAGGTCGTGAACGACGTCACACTCTACGTAAAGCCCGGTGAGGTGGTGGGCCTGCTGGGGCCGAACGGCGCCGGCAAGTCCACGAGCTTCAACATGGTGGTGGGCATGGTCCGTCCCGACGCCGGGAAGGTGCAGCTCGGCGACTCGGATCTCACCGAGCTCCCGATGTTCCGCAGGGCGCGGGCGGGGATCGGCTACCTGCCTCAAGAGGCGTCGATCTTCCGGAAGCTCACGGTGCGTGAGAACTTCCTGGCTGTGCTGGAGGGCGTGGAGCGGTCGAAGGAGGTGCGGAAGGAGCGCTGCGAAGAGCTGGTCCGGGAGTTCGGCCTGGAGGCCGTGGCGGACTCGCGAGGCGAGGCGCTCTCCGGCGGCGAGAGGCGTCGTTGCGAGATCGCCCGCTCGCTCATCCCCCGGCCGACCTACATCCTCTTCGACGAGCCCTTCGCCGGCGTCGATCCGATCAACGTCGGTGAGCTCCAGCGGCAGATCGCCGACCTGAAGCTGCGAGGATTGGGCGTGCTGATTACGGATCACAACGTCCGCGAGACCCTGGGCATCTGCGATCGCGCGTACATCATCGCCTCGGGGAAGATCCTGGAGGAGGGGACGCCGGCCGAGGTCGCCGGCAGCGAGCGGGCGCGCACGCTCTATCTGGGGGACAAGTTTCGCCTCGATTGATCGCAGGCGATTGAGAGTCGGTTCATGGAGTGCGTAGAAGTCTTACAAGGGTAGGGAATGGCGTTCGAGCTCAAGCAGCACTTGAAGATGTCGCAGCAGCTGGTGATGACGCCCCAGCTGCAGCAGGCGATCAAGCTCCTGCAGCTCTCGCGGCTGGAGCTCGAGAGCCTGATCCGCGACGAGATCGAGCAGAACCCGCTGCTGGAGGAGCCCACCAGCACCCTGGATCAGGACAAGGCGGAGTCGAAGGAGGAGCTGACGTCCATCGAGCAGTATGTGGAGCAGGAGCACGCGACGCCCGAGCCGGATCGGAACACCTCGGAGGAGGTGAAGGGCGCGGACGGCCAGAACGAGATCGACTGGGACAACTACCTGAACAGCTACCAGCTCACGCCGACGACGGCCTCGAATCGAGGGCTCTCGGAGGAGCTGCCGCCGGTGGAGACGAACCTCACCCGAGAGACCTCGCTCTCCGAGCATCTGGTGGGGCAGCTCCGGCTCCTGAGCCTGAGCGACGACGAGAAGCAGGTGGCGGCGCTGATCCTGGGGAACCTGGACGACGCCGGCTATTTCCGCCTGGAGGGAGTCGAGGGGGATCCGCTGATCCAGGTAGCCGCGGAGGCCGGCGTGGGGCTGGCGGTGGCCTCCCGATGCCTGAAGAAGCTGCAGAAGCTCGATCCACTGGGAGTATGTGCCCGCGATCTGCAGGAGTGCCTGCTGATCCAGGCCCGGGCGTGGGGTGAGGTGGGCACCCTGGTGGATACGATCATCCGCCGGCACCTGAAGAACCTGGAGGCGAAGAACCTCGCGGCGATCGTCAGGGATCTGGCCAGGGAGACCAAACAGGATCGCGCCGAGCTCGAGGCGGAGATCATCGAGGCGATCAAGACCATCGCCGAGATGGAGCCCAAGCCGGCGCGGCACTTCGTCACGGAGGAGGCGCAGTACATCACCCCCGACGTCCACGTGTACAAGGTGGGCGACGAGTACATGGTGGTGGTGAACGACGACGGCCTCTCCAAGCTGCGGATCAGCC
>JBEBXK010000020.1:0-61555 GCA_040391605.1 Vulgatibacter incomptus | reverse complement strand
CGGGTGGTGATCTTCGCCGCCGGCACCGGCAACCCCTTCTTCACCACCGACACCGCCGCGGCCCTGCGCGCCATGGAGGTCAAGGCCGAGGTGATGCTCAAGGCCACCAAGGTCGACGGCGTCTACACGGCCGATCCCATGAAGGATCCGACCGCCAGGCGGTACAAGACCCTGAGCTATATGGACGTGCTCCAGAAGGAGCTCAAGGTCATGGACGCCACAGCGGTCTCGCTCTGCATGGACAACGGCCTGCCGCTGGTCGTCTTCGATCTCACCGTTCCCGGAAACGTGGTGCGGATGGTCCGGGGCGAGGACGTGGGGACCTTGGTGGGGAAGCTGCCCACCGTCATTGTTTGAACCAACCAAAGGGGCGGATCCGATCACGCGCGGATCGATCGCGCGAGGCCCGCCTGCACCCAACGAGGAGATCGACCGATGGCTGGCGAGGAGATCATCAAGGACTTTGAGGGACGGATCGCGAAGACGCTCGACGATCTGCGGCGGGAGCTCGGCAAGATCCGCACCGGCCGGGCCAACGCCAGCGTCCTCGACGGGGTGCAGGTCGATTCCTACGGCTCGAAGATGCCGCTGAACAACGTGGCGACCATCACCACCCCCGACGCCCGGACCATCCTGATCAAGCCCTTCGATCGCACCCAGATCCCCGCCATCGAGAAGGGGATCAACGAGGCTGGCGTGGGGATCACCCCGCAGAACGACGGCACCGTCGTCCGGCTGCCGATCCCGGCCCTCACCGAGGAGCGCCGCAAGGAGATCGCCAAGCAGGTGAAGAAGCGGGGTGAGGATCACAAGATCGCGGTTCGCAACCTGCGCCGCGAGGCCAACGATCAGATCAAGGCCCAGACCAAGGACAGCTCGCTCTCCACCGACGACGAGAAGCGCCTGCTGGAGCAGGCCCAGAAGGAGACCGACGCGGGCATCGCGAAGGTCGACGAGATCGTCGCCCGCAAGGAGAAGGAGGTCATGGAGATCTAGGCTCCGCTCCTGGCGTCCCAGGGGCCGGTCAGACCGGGGTCCGCTAACGAGGGCTGGCCTGGCTTTGGCTGCGGCAGGGACTCGAAGGAGCGCCTCGTGGCGAGCCGATCGCCCCGGGGGATGCGGAGCGCGGATCTTCCGGGCGAGGCCATGACTCCCCGTCGAACCGACCGAGCCGAGCGATTGCTCGATCTCGTCAGCCTCCTGCTGGGGGCCGATCATCCGATCGCGTGGGGGGAGCTCGTCGAGGCCTTCCCTGGAGACTACGGCCAGGGGAGTCGGGAGTCCTCTCTGCGCAAGTGGGAGCGGGACAAGGCGGAGCTGGTCGAGTTGGGGATCCCGCTGCAGTGGGTCCCCGCCTCCGACACCAGAGCCGGCGGCTACGTGGTCGATCGGCTGCGGTACTACATGCGGGATCTGGATCTGGCGCCGGAGGAGCGGGCGATGCTCTCGGTCGCCGGTGCCGCTGCGCTGGAGCAGCCTGGCTTCCCGCTGCGGGGGGATCTCGCCCACGCGCTGAACAAGCTCCTCTTTCAATCGCCACGGGGGTTGGGGGAGGCGGGTGGCTCCCGGCTGGTGGTCCACCTGCCCTCCACCGGCGCCGCCCGGCAGGCGGGGGTGCTCGAGTCGTTGGGGCGGGCCCTGGCCTCGCGCAAGGCGATCCGGCTTAGCTATCGGGCCTTTGGCGGCGAGACCACGGAGCGCGGCGTCTGGCCTTACGGCCTCGCCTACCGCAGAGGTGCGTGGTTCCTGGTGGGCCATTGCCTGCTCCGCGACGCCGTCCGCACCTTCCAGGTCGAGCGAATCGCCTCCCTCGAGGTCAACGAGCTTCGACCAAAGGACGCGGACTTCGAGGTCCCGGAGGGGTTCGAGGTGCAGGAGGTCGTCGGCCGCGAGGCGTGGGAGTACGCCGTCCACGCGCCGCTCCAGGTGGAGCTCCGCCTCGATCGGGAGGTCGCGCTCCTGGCCCGCAGCCGCTTCGGCGAGGGCGCCGCCATCGTCCCGTTGCCCGATGGCGCGGTCCGCGTCCTCCTCGACGTCAGCTACGGAGAGGCCCTCGGGAGGGAGGTCCTCCGCCTCGCCCCTCACGCCGAGTTGGTCGCCCCCGCCACCCTCCGCGATCGGGTCGCCCGTGCCGCCGCCGCCATCGCGGCGAGCCATCTCGGCTCCGCTCCCTTGCCCTCGACGGCGCATCCTGATCAGGGCCACGCCGATGAAGCCGAGGCCGGTGAAGCGAAGGCCGGTGAAGCGAAGGCCGGTGAAGCGAAGGCCGGGGAAGCGAAGGCCGGGGAAGCGAAGGCCGGGGAAGCGAAGGCCGGGGGAGCCGCGCGGCGGAGTCGGCCGGCGGCGGTGCCGGGGGATCTGCGCGAGAGGCTCCGGCGGGCGCTCTTCATCATCCCGTATGCGGTCTCGCATCCGCGGTGCACGGTGGAGGAGCTGGCCGACGCAGCGCGCCTGACCCCGGAGCAGCTCCTGGCCGAGCTGGATTTCCTGCGGATGGTAGGGCGCCCTCCCTTCTCGCCGGCCGACCTGGTCGACATCGATGTCTTCGACGGCAAGGTGGAGGTGACGCTGCCCCAAGGGCTGCTGCGCCCGCCATCGCTGACTCCGCTGGAGGCGGCGGCCCTGGACGCCGCGGCATCTGCGCTGGCGGTGGAGGGAGGCGCGGCGCTGGCGCTGGCCCGGACGAAGCTGCGGAGCGCGGTGCCGCCTGAGGGCAGGGAGCAATTCGACAGCGTGGCTGGGCGGGTGCGGGTGGATCCCGGGGGATTGGATCTCGAGACCGCGCGCCTTATCGACGCCGCCATCGCCGAGAGGCGGGAGCTGGAGCTCACCTATTGGACCGCCGCCCGCGGAGAGGCGAGCCGGCGGATCGTGCGGCCGCTGGAGCGCGTGCTCCACCAGGGCTATTGGTATCTGCACGCCTATTGCTGCGATCGGCGGGAGCGGAGGCTCTTTCGCCTCGATCGGGCCGCCGACCTCGTGCTCAGCGAGCGTAGCTTCGTCCCGCGGCCGGTCGACGACGAGGCGCGCTTCCGGCGGGATTCACTCTACGCACCAGACGATCGCACCCCCTTCGCCACGGTGCGGATCCGGAAGGGGCCTTGGGCGGAGGCAGAGCAGGCCGCCCGGCTTGGCGCCAATGAGGTCATCGTCCTCGATGAGGGTGGCGCCCTGCTGCGGATCCCCGCGGAGGGCGAGGCCTTCGTCGCCGCAACGGTCCTCTCCCTCGCCGGCGAGGCGGAGCTGCTGGATCCCCCGGAGCTCCGGGAGCGGATCGCTCGCTTCGCCGCGGCGACCGCAGCTCGCCACGGGCCTCCGTAGCAACGACGCCGTCGAAGTCTCTCGCCACTGACACCCAGAGTGTCTGAGTGGTCGAAACGAGACCGCTCGTCCGGGCGATCGATGGGACGCTGAGCCCCCTGTCGATCGCTGCGAGGCCGCTCGTCCGAGCCGATGGATGACACTCTGAGAGTGTGCTCTCGAAGGCAGCGGCGATGTGATGCCGTCGAAGCGGACGCTCCGATCAGAGCGCGACGTGGAAGACTGCCTTGACCTCGATCTGGGTCTCGTTCACGGGGCTGCGCCGTGTCGCCTTGGCGGAGACGCTGAGGTTGTCCGAGAGCGCGAGCTCCTTGAGATCGGTGTCGAAGACGCGAAGCGAGACCTCGGTGCTCCCTGGCGGGATCTGCGTGGCGGTCTCTGCGACCTTCACCAGGCCGGAGCCGGGGATCTCCATGAAGACCTCCATCGTCTCCACGAAGTCGAAGTTCGGATCGCCGTCGACGATCCGAAGCTTGACGGAGGTGAGGGTCACCGAGTGGATGTCGTCCTCCGAGAAGCCGCTGTCGCGGTAGGCCTGGCTCTTGGTGATGCGGAGCTGCTTGAGGTTCTCGGGCAGCTCGAACTCGCGGTTCTCCACGACCTCGATCAGCTCCTCGCCGACGCCTGCCTCCACCGTCGCGATCCCGCTCACCGGGACGTCGAAGGAGGCGAGACCGCATGCGGTGAGCGCGAAGGGGAGGAGCAGACTGGGAATGAGGACTCGCATGATTTCACTTTCAGGCCTGGAGAAAAGGCTGGCCGGTAGAGACGAGGAAGATTGGGGGAGCATCCTGGCCCAGCGCTATCGGTGGGGCAAGAAAAGTGCAACTCGTTGAAACATGTGGGCAGATGACGCACAGCCGCACATGAGGCCTCCCGGGAGGAGCCGGAGCTCGTGGCGAGCGAACGCTGAGGAGCGCCCTTCGCCTACAGTGCGTGTTCGAGGGGCGTCTACCGCGTCGCGCGGGACCCTCATTCCGCGAAGGTTCGCGCTACTCGGGCGAGCCCAACGCGAGGCGCGGTGTCTCCTCTTCGACGACAGGGCTCCCGCGGCGTCCCTTGAGCCAATCCTGGAGCTCGTCGAAGAGCGAGTAGGCCACCGGTACGATCAGGAGGGTGATCAGGAGCGAGAGGGCCTGGCCACCGACGATCACCTTCGCCAGGGAGCCTCGAGACGCCGCGCCCGCGCCTTGGGCCAGGGTCATCGGGGCCATGGCCGCGATCAGGGTGATGGTCGTCATCAGGATCGGCCGGAGCCTGGCCCGGTTGGCCTGGAGGATCGCCTGCCGCAGCGGGAGATCTGTCGCACGCAGGGTGTTGGTATAGTCCACTTGCAGGATGCCGTTCTTCTTCACCACGCCCAGGAGCATGAAGATGCCCAGGGCCGAGTAGACGTTCATGCTCTCGCCGGTGATCAGCAGGGAGAGGAGGGCGAAGGGGATGGTGAGGGGCAGGGCGAGCAGGATCGTGATCGGATGGATGAAGCTCTCGAACTGCGCCGCCAGCAGCATGTAGACGAAGATCATCGAGAGGGCGAGGGCCAGGGCGAACTGCACCGCGGTCTCCTCCATGGTCTTGGCGTCGCCGGAGAGGACCATGTCGTACCCCGGCTGCAGGTTCAGCTCCTGGGCGAGCTGCTCGACTCGCGCCACCGAGTCGCCCAGGGCGACGCCTGGGGCAGGGTTGGCCGAAAGGGAGACCTGCCGCATGCCGCCCAGGCGGAGGATGGTGGTGGGGCCACGCTCCTCCACCAATGTCGCGATGGACTCGAGCGGAACCAGGCTCCCGGATCGCGTGCGGAGCTGGATTCGGCCGACGGCTTCGAGGCTCTGGCGATCCGCCTCGCGGAGCCGGAGCCAGACGTCATAGCGCTCATCGCCCTCTCGATAGGCGCTGACGATCTCGCCGCCGACCATGGTGCGCAGGGTCTCGGCCACCACCCTCGCGTCAATGCCCAGATCCGCCGCCTTGGAGCGCTCGATCCTCACTCGGACCTCGGGGAGACGATCCGCCGAGCTGCTGAAGACGTCCACGAAGCGGGGGTCCTCGCGCAGCCGCTCCAGGAGCTGGTCCAGGTACTCCTCCAGGAGATCGAGATCGGGGCCGCGTATCGACATCCGCAGCTTGCCTCCGTAGCCGCCGCCGCCAAGCCCCGAGGTGTTGATCGCGCGGATCGTAGGCCGCAGATCCGGGTAGTCCGAGAAGATCCTCCTGGAGAGCAGCATGACCTCGCTCTGCGTGAGCTTCCGCTCCTCGATCGGGAGAAGCCCCACATAGACGTTGGCGCGGGTAGCGGAGCCCGAGCCTCCGCGGGTGTCGCCCACCGAGGCGAGGACGTCCTTCACGGCGGGGAGCGACGCCACCCTGGGCTCGATCTCGGCCAGGAGCCGATCCGCCGCGGCGAACGATGTCCCCGGAGGGAGCTCCATGGAGATCTCGAACTCGCTCTGATCGTCCTCGGGGAGGAAGTCCGTCTTCACCAGGAAAAAGAGAGGCACCGACAACGCCACACAGGAGAGGCCGATGCCGACGACCACCATGCGGTGGTCGAGGGCCCAGCCCACCATCCGCTCGTAGCGTTCGTCGAGCCAGTGGTTGATCCGATCGGGGATCGCCCTCCACCCCGTCTTCGGCCCCGACGCCTCGAGGTGGGCCTTCCCAAGGAAGCGCGACGCCAGCATCGGGGTCAGCGAGAGCGAGATGAAGAGCGAGACCATCACCGCCACCGCGACGGTGACGCCATAGCTGCTGAAGAGCCGCCCGATCTGCCCGGTCATGAAGGCGATCGGCATGAAGATCACCACCAGCGAGAGGGTGGTGGCCGTCACCGCGAGGGTGATCTCCTTGGTCCCCTCGATCGCCGCCTGTACCGCGGAGATCCCGCGGGTGGTCATGTGGCGATGGATGTTCTCGATGACCACGATGGCGTCGTCGATGACGATGCCCACCGAGAGCGTGAGGGCGAGGAGGGTGATGTTGTTCAGGGTGAAGTCGAAGGCCTTCATCGCGGCGAAGGTCGCGATCAAGGACGCCGGGATCGCCACCGACGCGATGAGGGTGGAGCGCAGCGAACCCATGAAGAGGAGCACGGCCAGCGACGCCAGGATCCCGCCGAGCAGCAGGTGGTGCTGCACCTCGTCGGCGCTCTTCTTCACGAAGACCGAGCTATCCCGCAGGATCAGCAATTGGCTGCCGGCGGGGAGGGTGGATCGCAGGGTCTCGATCCGCTCGTGGAGCGCGTCCGCCGTCTCCACCAGGTTCGCGCCGCTCTGCTTCTGCACGGTGAGGGTCACCGCCTCCTGGCGGTTGAGGCGGGCCACGCCGCGGACCTCCAGGGTGCCGTCGTCCACCTTCGCCACGTCGGCCAGGCGGATCGGCGCGTTGGTGATCGGGTCGTTGGCGACGATCAGCCGCTCGAAGTCCCGCATGTCCTCCACCCGCGCCATGGTCCGCAGGACGTCCTCGCGATCACCGCGGGTGATCCGCCCGCCGGGGATCTCGACGTTCTGCGATTGGATCGCGCGCTTCACGTCCGCGGAGGTGAGGCCGAAGGAGGCGAGGCGCTGCGCGTCCATCTCGATGTTGATGGCGCGTTTGCGGCCGCCCTCGATGTTCACCTGACCGACGCCGGGAGAGGTGCCCAGCAGATCCTTCACCCGGGTGTCGGCGAACTCCGTCAGCTCCCGGAGGCTCTGAGGCCCCGAGATCGCCACGGCCAGGATCGGCGTCGACTCCGAGTCGAAGGCCGAGATCGACGGCGGATCGGTCCCCTCCGGCAGCTGGCGCAGCACCGCGGAGATCTTGTCGCGGACGTCCTGCACCGCGGCGTCGACGCTGCGATCGAGGGTGAAGGTGATCCGGATGAACGAGAAGCCCTCTCGGTTCACCGACCTCATCTCGTCGATGCCGGCGATCGTGTTGAGCTGCTCCTCGATCGGCTGGGTGATGGCGCTCTCGATCTCCTCCGGACCCGCGCCAGGCAGCGAGGTGAAGATTGAGACCGTCGGCATCTCCACCTTGGGCAGGAGATCGACGCCGAGGTTCATGTAGGAGATCGCGCCGACGACCACCAGGGCCACCGACATCATGGTGGCGAAGACGGGCCGCCGGACGCTGAGCTCGGAGAGGTTCACTCCTTGCGCTCCGCCGCTGCTTCCGCGCCCAGGCCGTCTTCGGCCGCCGCAGCCTCCTCGCTGACCTCGGCGGGCCCGCCTGCCGAATCTCCCGTCTCGTTGTCGGCGCCGGCCTCGGCTCCCGCGGGCCGGCCTGCCGCAGTCTTCGCCGCTCCGTCAGGGCCGGCCATGGCTCCTCTGGCCCCAGGAGCCGCCGCTGCGTTCTCGCGGACCACCGCGTCGCCTTTGCTCTCCTGGATCTTGACCTCGGCCCCCTCGTACATCCGCGCGATCCCGGTGAGGATCAGCTGATCCCCTGCAGCGATCTCACCCTGGAAGAGCGCGTCGCCGCCGCGCTTGCCGAGGATGGTGATCGGGCGCACCTGCGCTCTGCCGTCCTTCACCACAAAGATCTTGTGGACGCCGGCCACCGACGAGATCGCCGTCTCCGGCGCGACGAAGACCTCCTCGTCGCTGCCGATTCGGATCCTGGCGCGCGCGAAGATCCCGGGCTTGAGCTTCCCCTCCGCGTTGGGAAAGAGCGCCTCCACCGGAAAGGTATGCGACGTCGCCGAGACCAGCGGGCCGATCCGCGCCAGCTCTCCCATATGGGTCTCCAGGCCGGTGATGTCGAAGTCGATCTCCACCGGCATCCCCGCACGGAGCTGGCCCATGTAGCGATCGGCCGCCTCGCCGTGGAGCTTGAGCGGATCGGTCATCACCACCACCGCCACCGGCTGCCCCGCCTTCACGTACTCCCCCAGAGCCACCATCCGCTTCGCCACCGAGCCCGCGATCGGCGTCGCGATCGTGGCGTCCCGCAGCTTCTTGCGGGCGAGGCCCAAGGAGGCCCGGCGCCCCTTGGCCAGGGCGAAGTTCGAGCGGGCATCCTCCAACGCCTTCTGCAGCGTCGCCTCCGCGATTCGGGTGCGGGTACGCAGCGTGTCCAACTCGCTCTCCGCCAACAGGCCGCGCTTCATCAGCTCGTCGCCGCGATCCAGGTTCCGCTTGGCGTCCGCCAGATCGGCCTCGGAGCGCCGCACGTCGGCCTGCGCCTCCGGAACGAACTTGTCCAAGCCCTTCGCGTCCACCCCCAGCCGCGCCAGGCTCTGCAGGTAGTCGCTGTCGGCCTGGGCCTCCTTGAGCCGCAGCTCCGACACGTCGAGTTGGATCAGCGGCGCCCCCGGCTCCACCCGATCCCCGAGATCCGCGAGCACCTTCTCGACCCGGCCGTCGACCTCGGCAGCTACGGTGACCTCCTCCGCGCCCCCCAGCGTCCCGGTGATCTCGACGATCCGCTCCACCCGCTCCGGCTCCAGCACCAGCGCGTGCACCGATTGAGGCCCCGAGGCCCGTCCCTGCGTCGCCACTCCATCCCTGCACGCGGAGAAGACGAGCACCGCCATCGCCGCGATCAGGCAGGGGAGCACCGACGGCAGGCCCCTGGCTCCGACAGCGTCGCCCGCGACTCCCGCGGTGCCGATCCGGACCGCCGTCGCGGGGCAGGACTCCGCTCGTCTCTCCGCCCTCATCGTTCGTCGCTCCATCGTCCGAGGATCCTCTCGAGCCTCGCCGCAGCTCCCGACACATCCGTTGAGCTGCTCATCCATCGTCGCTCCATCGTCCGAGGATCCTCTCGAGCCTCGCCGCGGCCACCGACACGTCCAACGAGCTGGTCACCCGATCGGCCCGCGCCGACGCCAGCGCCGCCTGGGCATCCGCCAGTTCGAGGACGTTCCCGAGCCCCGTCTGGTAGCGCCCCTCCGCCAGGCGCATCCCCTCCTCGGCGGCGGCCTCCCGCTTCTGCGCCGCGGCGAGCCGCGCCCTGGACTCCTGCACCGCGAGGATGCCGCTCTGCACGTCCACCCGCAACGAGCGATCGAGCGTCTCCAGATTGGCCTGGGCCGCCGCGAGGTTCGCCCGGGCCTCCCGGATCCCACCCAGGTCGGCGCCTCCGCTGATCAGCGGCACGCTGAGGTTGACCGTCGCGGTCCAGCCGGGATCGAGATCGTCCAGGCTCGTACCCCGCAGGCCGAGGTTGCCCGTGGCGCCCAGGGTGGGGAAGAGCTCGGACCAGGCGCCGTCCAATCGCTGGGCCGCCACCTCCACCGAGAGCCGCGCCGCCCGCATGTCGGGGAGCCGCTCCTGCGCCTGGGCCACCGCCTCGTCGAGAGACGGGATCGTCCCCACCTCCCGGGGCGGCGGCACCACCAGGGTGGTGCCTTCGGGGAGCTGCGCCACGCCGCAAGCGCTGGCGAGCTGGGCCTGGGCGAGATCCCGGGCGTTCTGCGCCTGGATCAGCCGGTACTCCGCGTCCGCCACCTCCACCTCGGCGCGGCTCGCGTCGTAGGCGGGGCGCAGCCCCACCTCCGCGCGCCCCTTCGCCAGCGCGAGGTGGGCTTCGGCCTGACGTCGGGCCTCCTCCATCGCCGCCACCAGATCGTCTGCCGCCAGCACCGTGCGGAACGTCGCCTCCGCCTCCACGTCCACGATCTCGCGGGCGACCTCCTCCTGGGCCCGCGCCTGATCGGTGGCGGCCGCCGCGCCCTGGTAGGCGTTGGTGGTGCGGCCGAAGTCCCAGATTGTCTGCCGCAGGGTGAGGCCCGCGCTCCAGAGCTCGAAGTCTGCCGGACCGAGGAGCCCGCGCGAGCCGGAGATCGGCGCCGTCGTCGGGGCGCCGCCGCTGCCGCGCCCGGTGCCGAGCGACGCGCCGCCGCTGCCGCGGGTGGCGAGGAAGGAGGCGTCCCCGGCCAGGGCCGGCAAAAAGCCCGACCTCGCGATCGTCGCCCTCGCGTTCGCCGCCGCCGCCAGGGCGCGGGCTGCCGCCACGGTGGGGTGCTGCAGCCTCGCCGACTCGCGGCACTCGGCCAGGGTCAGCTCCGCCGCCGAGGCCGGCAAGCAGAAGAGCGCGACGACGGCCGCGGCGATCCGGGGGATCGCATGGAGCGTCGCGGGGCCTCCCGACCCGGCGGATACGGGGATGTGGGGCGGCGCGCTGTCTCTCGGTGACAAAATCCGGCTCCGCGGGGGCAGCGCGAGGTGTGGAGCGGCGCTAGGGTGATGGATGCCGAACTCATCCCTCATGCGACGTGCCTGCGGACACGCCTCGTCGCCCATCGCTCCGCGTCGACCTCGCTCACTACTACGGGAAACTCGACACCAGCCCCTAGCAGCAGGGAAGAGGGCCGGCAAGCGGTAGCGCAAATCGATGGGCCGCGCCGATCATTCCCTCGGAGGCCGGGCGGCCGGGCTTGATCATGGATTGCCGGGTACGACGGCGAAGGGCCATTCCGGCCGAGGGGGCGGCCGGGCGTGCACGATCGGCGCCGGCTCGCTACAGTGCCCGCCCTATGGAGACCGAGATCCTCGAAGTGGTGGTCGGTGCCCGCGGGAGGGAGGCCATCGAGCGCGCCGCTGCGCTGCTGCTCGAGGGCAAGCTCGTCGCCTTCCCCACCGAGACCGTCTACGGCCTGGGCGCCCTGGCCCTGGACGCTCCCGCCGTCTCCCGGATCTTCGAGGCCAAGGGCCGCCCGGCCATCAACCCGCTCATCGTCCACGTGCTGGACGCCGCCCAGGCGCGCGAGGTGGTGCGGAGCTGGGATCCGCGGGCCGACGAGCTCGCCGCCGCCTTCTGGCCCGGCCCCCTCACGCTGATTCTGCCGAAGGCAGCTGACGTACCCGATGAGGTCACAGCAGGCCTCCCAGCCGTCGGCGTCCGGGCCCCCTCCCATCCCGTGGCCCGCGCGCTCCTCGCCACCACCGGCGTCCCGGTCGCCGCCCCCAGCGCCAATCGCTACATGGCCGTCTCTCCCACCACGGCCCTCCACGTCGAGAAGAGCATCGGCGGCCGCATCGACGCCATCCTCGACGGAGGCGCCACCCCCATCGGCATCGAGTCCACCGTCCTGGACCTCACCGGGCTCGTCCCGCTCCTCTTACGCCCGGGTGCCATCAGCCGCGCCGAGCTCGAGGGCGTCGTAGGGAGGGTCGACCTCCTCGACCAAGCGACGAAGGAAGGCGCCCCCCGGCCATCTCCCGGTATGGCCCGCCGTCACTACGCCCCCAGCGTCCCTGTCCACGTCCTCCCCTCCGACGATCTCGAGGCGCGCCTCTCCATCGCCCCCCGCGCAGCCGTCGGCGTCATCGCCCGCTCCGCCCGCCCCGTTCAGGCCCACCCCGACGTCTGGATCCAGCTCCCCGACGACGCCAAGGGCTATGCCCGCCAACTCTACGCCGCCCTCCACACCCTCGACGAAACCAAGCTCGCCGAGATCCTCGTCGAATCCCTCCCCGACTCCGGCGAGTGGGACGGCCTCCGAGACCGCCTCCACCGAGCCGGCGGCTGATGTGTTGAGATGTTGATCCGGCCGGTGGGAGTTCGGCCTCGGTCATCGCCGATTCTCGTGGGCTGGGCGGAACGCAGATTCGGCGCGCTGTCACTCGATGGATCGTGCGATGCTCATCGGTCCGGCGGCTCTCGGCGGCGCCCTTCTTCCCGATCGGAGATGAAAGATGAAGATGGACTGGATGATTCGAGCGGCGGCGCTGCCGATCCTACTTGCTGCTGCTTGTGGAAATTCAGTCGGACAAGACGGCGCGGGTGGAACCGCAGGGGTGGGAGGCAGCGGGGGCGTGGGAGGCAGCGGCGGCACCGGCGGCACCGGCGGTGACGCTGCTGCAGGGGGGGCCGGTGGGCAGGGGCCCTCCCTGGGCCTGTTGATCGGCGGGGACGATCCGGCTGCCGTCTCTTTCACCGTGGTCGCCGACGCGGCGGATGGCCTGGCGATCCCCCGCGATCTCAGCTTTCACCCCGACAGGACAGGCGAGGCCTGGGTCGTCAACCGCCAGGATGACAGCGTCACCATCGTCTTCGACGCCACCGTCGACGCCGGCGAGACGGAGCACCGCATCGACGGCTATGCGATGCACTTCATGGCCGAGGTGAGCAGCATCGCCTTCGGCGCTCAGAACTACCGAGATGATTGGACCTTCGGCACCTGCCAGGAATCCGAGAACACCTACCACGGCCAGGCCGCGCCCAACTTCTTCATGGGTCCCGCCCTCTGGAGCGCCGATCTGGACGTCTTCGCGGTGGAGAATCCGATCGGCCTCGGTTCGCACCTGGACATGCTCCACCACAGCCCGAACTGCATGGGCATCGCCCATGATGTCGACAACGTCTATTGGGTCTTCGACGGATACCACGGGCAGATCGTCCGTTACGATTTCCAACGCGACCACGACGCCGGTTACGACGATCATTCCGATGGAATCATCCACTTCGTGGAGGAGCCCAAGGTGTTGCGGGTCGAGGGGACACCGAGCCATATCGAGCTCGATCGATCGTCCGGCATGCTCTACGTCGCAGACAGCGGCAACGCGCGGATCCTGAGGATCGATACGAGCAGCGGCGTGAAGGCGCGGAGCCTCGCGGTGAAGGAGCCCGGCACGGTGGTCGAGGAGTGGAGCCGATTCGATTGGGAGGAGCTCGTCCCCGCCAGCAGCGAGCTCCTGGTGGAGCCGAGCGGCCTCGCGCTTCACCAGGGCACGCTCTACGTGGGCGATATCGCCACCGGCACCATCTTCGCCTTCGATCTCGAGGGCAACCTCGTCACCAGGCTCGAGACCGGCCTCGACAAGGGCGGGCTGATGGGCTTGGAGCCCGGCCCCGACGACAGGCTCTACTTCGTGGACGCCCTCGGCAACCGCCTCCTCCGCATCGAACGGTAAGCAATACAGACGAATCGTCGGAGGTGGTCGCTGAACGCGGTGGCGTGATGATGCAGGGGTGGCCAGTTTCCGTATCATGCGGGAGTGGGAGGCGAGACCTTGCACCACGCTCCGGTCGTCGCATGCCGAAGGACCGGCGTGGGACGATAGACGCGGCGAGCTGCTCTGGGTGGATATCCCCGCCGGCGAGGTTCATCGGGGTGTAGTGGGTGTCGACGGTCGCTCGGTCGAGGTGGTCGCCTCCCACTCGATCGGCCAGCCGGTGGGAGCCGTAGTGCCCGCCGCTCCACCGGATGCGGGCTGGCTCCTCGCGACTGAGCTCGGCTTCGCCCACCTCGATCCCGCCGGCGACGTCCAGATCCTCTTCGAGCCCGAGGCGCCCGCGACCCGCGGGATCCGGATGAACGATGGAAAGTGCGATCCGCTGGGCCGCTTCTGGGCGGGGAGCATGGCCTACGATCAGAGGCCCGGCGCGGCGCGCCTCTACATGCTCGACCGAAGCATGCGGCTGCATGTGCAGCTCGAGCCGGTGACGATCTCCAACGGACTGGCATGGAGCCGCGACGGGCAGACGATGTTCTACATCGACACCGCCACCCACCGGATCGATCGGCTCGACCTGGGCGACGACGGCAGCATTCGGGAGAGAGGGGTCGCGTTCCACATCGATCCGAGGCTCGGAGTACCCGACGGGATGACGATCGATCGGGAGGGGTGCTTGTGGGTGGCGTTGTGGGGCGGCGGGGCGGTGGCCAGGTATGCACCGACCGGCGAGCTGCTGGCCCGGGTGCACGTGGAGTCCGAGAAGGTGAGCAGCTGCACCTTCGGTGGCCCGAAGCTGACGACGCTCTTCATTACCACCTCACGGGAAGACTTCAGCGAGGCCGAGGAGCGGGCTCAGTCTGAAGCGGGCTTCGTCCACTCGGTGGAGTTGGGCGTCGCCGGTTTTCCGGCGGATCGCTATGCGGGCCCTTGGACCCGCGCAGAGCATGCGGCGTCCCCCTCATGACGGACTCTCGCGGGGACCCGCAGCGCGCCGACTCCTCCGCCCGCTCCCTGCCTGCTGTCAACGCGGCGGGTCTGGGTACAGCACCGGGCCGCGCTTCCGAGCGTTAAAGAGGAAAACCCAGCGGAGCCCGGTCATGGGTTCGCTGGGTTTTCCAGTTTGGTGGAGCTGAGGGGGATCGAACCCCTGACCTCTAGAGTGCGATTCTAGCGCTCTCCCAGCTGAGCTACAGCCCCGGAATCGTGCGGAATGGACCCGCGTCGAAAAGCGCGCGGAACCTACAGATCTTGCCCTTCGACTGTCAAGGTTGAATCGGTTGGCGGGGGGTGAATCGGGGAAAAGGGGCCGGAGGGGGCAGGAGACGAACTCCGGCGCCGAGGCGGGAGGCGTCGGGGTGAAGCCTTCTTCCACATGGGACGCGGCGGGAGGGCGGGCGATTCTTTGACAGGGTTCGGCCCTCTTGCTAGGTAGAATTACTCGTAATCAACCTGCCCTACGACGCCTGCGCCCGGCAAATCGGGGCGCCGAGGTGGCGAAACTACATGGCCGATCCGACCATCGGGACTAAGCCGACACCAGCCGAGTTGGCGGGGCTGGAGCACGCGTTCGCGGTCGACTCCCAGTCCGACGCATATCGACCCCTGACCGAGGCCTACCTGGCCCTCGGCCGCTACATGGAAGCGATGGTGGTCGGGAAGGCCGGGGCGAAGGCGCATCCGGACTCTCCCTTGCCGCGGGTGCTGCTCGCGAAGATCTACCAGGCGCAGGGTCGGCACAAGAAGTCGCTGGACGAGCTGAACGCCGCTTTGGGGATCGGGCCGGAGGATCTGCCCACCCTGATCTTCGGGGCGGAGCTGCGGCTGCAGGCGAACGATCGCGAGGGCGGGGAGGAGCTGCTGAAGAAGGCCGCCGCTCTGGCGCCTGCCGACGAGGCGCTGCTGCGGATCGCCGGGGAACATGGCGTCGACCTGACGCCGCCGAAGCCCGTCGTGGAAGACCCGCCGCCGGAAGCGCAGGCGCCGGTGGAGGTGGCGGCCCCGGTGAGCGCCGTGCCGGACGATGGCGCCACCCCGGTAGCCGGTACGCAGAGCGTGGCTCCGGTGGGGATCCCGCCGGGTTATGGGGCGGCGATGGGATCCACCCCGATGCTGCAGCGCGCCGGTCCTGTGGCGGAGGTCCCTGTGCCCGCCGGAGAGCCGGCCCCCCGCAACGGCGGCAGCAACTCCCGGAATCCGGTGCCCATCGGCCAGACCCGAAGGCCGGCGGCGGTCGTGGCGAGCCCTGGTACGGGCCGCGCGCGCCTCGACCCCTCGAGTTGGGCGACGGACGACGACGACGAGCGCCCGACCGCGGCGAAGTCGAAGACGCAGATGGTGGCGTTGATGCTGACGGCGCTCCTCGTCGTCGGCGGTCTGGGGGGCTGGTACTCCTTCACCAAGTGGAGCGAGCGGCGCACCATCGAGATCTCCAAGCTCCTCGATCAGACCAACGATCAGATCCGCAAGGACACCTACGCTTCGTACAAGGCGGCGGCGGCGTCGGCGGAGCGGATCCTCGAGTTGGACGGGAGCAACTACGTCGCCCACGCCTACCTGGCCTTCATCAACGCGCTGCGCTGGGGCGAGCAGGGGGAGGGCGACGACTTCAAGCGCCGCGCCATCGAGCAGCTCGCCAAGGCGAAGAAGGCCGGTCAGGACCACGGCAGGATCGTGGCGGCCGAGGCCTACATCCAATTCTTCAACGGCGAACCGAAGGCGGCGGAGGCGACCATCTCCGCCGTCCTCGAGACGGGGCTGCGCTCGGGCTTGCTCTACACGACGCTGGGGACGATCCAGATGTGGGGCGGCGAGCTCGACAAGGCGTCAGCGACCCTCAAGCAGGCCCAGGCCCTGGAGCCCAACAGCGTCCGGGTTCTCTCGGAGCTGGGTCAGCTCCATCGCCGGCGCGGGATGGACGCGGAGGCGTGGACCTTCTACGACTCGGCCCTGCGGATCGACGGCGATCACGCCGACTCGCTGGTGGGCAAGGCGCTGTTGGTGCTGGACGCCAACGAGGTCGACCGCCCCAAGGCCGATAAGGACAAACTCCTCCTCGAGGCGGAGGCCCAGATCGACAAGGTGCTCCACCTGCCGGATGGCGCGATCTCGGCGCGGCAGCTCGCCCTCGCCAAGTTCGCCAGGGCGCAGCTCCTCTTCGCCAGGGATCAGCGCGACAGCGCCGAGCGGCTGGAGCAGGAGGCCTTCACACTCGACCCCGGGAATCCGGACATCCGCCTGATGCGGGGCCGGCGGCTCCTCCGGGAGAAGAACGTGGACGGCGCGGTGGCGGAGATGCGCGAGGCGATCCGGATCGACGACAAGCGGGCGATCTTCTACGTGGATCTCTCCCGGGCGCTGCTCGCCAAGGCGGGAGGGGCCAAGGAGGCGGTGGGCGCGTTGGAGACGGCGATCAAATCGTTCCCGGACAGCGGCAGACTCTATGTGCTTTTGGGTGACACCAGCCGGGCGGTGCCGGATGTCGACGGGGCCCGGAAGGCCTACGAGCGCGCCATCGAGGTCGAGGGTGGAAAGATGCCGGAGGCCCGGGCGAAGCTCGGCGCCATCTGGCGGGAGAAGCGGGAGTTCGCCAAGGCGACGGAGGAGCTGGAGAAGGCGCTGAAGGAGCTGGGCCTGGTGGCGAGCGGCCCGAACCTGGCGCTGGCGTATACCGAGCTGGGCCGGGTCTTCGACGAGCGGCCCGATCGGGACGTGCAGCAGGCCTTCGATCGCTACGCCAAGGCCATGTCGGCGTCGGAGTCCTACGCTCCGCCTTACTTCTTCCTGGGGCGGATCTCCGCGGCCCATCGCGATCGCGAGCAGCAGCGCCAGGCGATCGAGTCGCTGGAGACCTACGTGCGCCTCGCCCCCACCGGTCCCCATGCGGACGAGGCGCGCAACCTCCTGGCCCGCCTGCGCTGATCGAGGGCGGCTGCCCTCCCGGGAGAGGCAGGAGGCATCGCGCTGAAGTGCGCGATGCCCAGCCCTTCGCGGCGGATCGGGGGGAATCGACCTACCACGAGGCATGGCATTGAGCCGCGCGCGGCCCTGGCCTGGCCTAGGGATCGCGGGACCACCGAGGGACGAAAGGGCGAAGCGCCGAATTGCGCAACGCCTCGGCCTTCGCTCCGCGGCTCGTTGGACGACGGGGCCGAGTCACGGGTCGGGCCGACGCGGTCGTGGCCCGCCCTTCGCCAGTTCAGTAGAGCTCCTGCTCCACTCCGCCGTCATCGTCGTCGTCACTGCTCGTGTCGGCGTCGTCTTCGTCGTCCGCGGCGAGGTCGTCGTCGAGGGGGAGGATGTCATCGTCGTCGTCCTCGGACGCGGCGCGCTTGGGGGCGGGGGGCGGGGCCTTGGCGACCTTGGGGGGCTTGGCCACCTGGGCCTCTCGGGGATCCGCGCCGCACTTGGGGCAGGCGGGGGACGGCTTGTTCAGATCGTAGAACTTGGCGCCGCACTTCCAACAGACGTGTCGGGTGCCGAGGTCGTTCGCTGGACTCATGGGAGGATGTTCCTTGCCTGGAGGACGAAGAATTTCGGGCGGAATTAGAGCTTGGAAATTGGCGATGTCAAGAGGCTCCGGGCGCCGCCAGTCGGCGATTGCCCGGGCGGCGCTTCGCCGCGTACCATCGCCCCCATGTCAGACGAACGCGCCCCTAGCACGGGGCCATCGGGGCGGCGACCGCGAACCGCCGCGGAGCTGGCCTCCCGCATCGATCACACCCTGCTGCGGGCGGACGCGACGGCGGCGGAGGTGGAGCGTCTCTGCGACGAGGCCCGCGCCCATGGCTTCGCAGGCGCCTGTGTGAACTCGGCCTTCGTGGAGGTCGCGGCGGCGCGGCTGGAGGGGAGCAGGCCGCGAACGATCGCGGTGGTGGGCTTTCCCCTCGGGGCCTCTGCCACCGCCGCCAAGGCCTTCGAGGCCTCCTGGGCCGTGGCCCACGGCGCCAGGGAGATCGACGTGGTGATCGCGATCGGCGCGTTGAAGGCCGGGGATCGCGCGGCGGTGGAGTCCGATCTGTCGGCGGTGGTCCAGGCGTCGAAGCCCTGGCCGGTGAAGGCGATCCTCGAGACCTGCCTCCTCACCGACGAGGAGAAGCGCGTCGCCTGCCGGATCGCCCTGGCTGCAGGGGCGGCCTACGTAAAGACCTCCACCGGCTTCGGCGCGGCGGGGGCGACCGTGGCGGATGTGGCCCTGCTGCGGCGGGAGGTGGGCGATCGGATCGGGGTCAAGGCCTCCGGAGGGATCCGGACCACCGAGGACGCGCTGCGGATGATCGAGGCAGGCGCCGACCGGATCGGCGCCTCGGCGTCGGTGGCCATCGCAGGGGGACTGACCGCCTGATGGGCCTTGGAGTTTCTCAAAGGGATCGCATGCGCGTGTATGAGCTGATCAAGCGGAAGAGGGACGGAGGGAGCCTCCGCCCTCAGGAGATCGAGGCCTTCCTGCGGGCCTACACCAATGGTGAGGTCCCCGACTACCAGGCGGCGGCCCTGCTGATGGCCGTCTTCTTCCGTGGCCTCGACGAGGTGGAGCTGGGCGCCTGGACCCGGGCGATGCTCGAGAGCGGCGAGGTGCTGGACCTCTCGGCGATCCCGGGGATCAAGGTAGACAAGCATTCCACCGGGGGTGTCGGCGACAAGGTCTCGATCCCGCTCCTGCCCCTGGTCGTCGCCTGCGGCGTGAAGGTCCCGATGATCGCGGGGCGGGGTCTCGGACATACTGGTGGTACGGTCGACAAGCTGGAGTCGATCCCGGGCTTCACGGTCGAGCTCGGTGTGGAGCGCTTTCGACGGCAGGTGGAGTCGATCGGCGCCGCCCTCATAGGCCAGACCGAGCGGATCGCGCCGGCGGATCGCAAGCTCTATGCGCTGCGAGATTCAACCGCCACCGTGGAGTCCATCCCGCTGATCGCCAGCTCGATCCTCTCCAAGAAGCTGGCGGAAGGGTGTGATGCATTGGTGCTGGACGTGAAGGTGGGATCGGGCGCATTCATGAAGGATCGGGAGGCTGCCCGGGCGCTGGCGAAGACCATGGTGGGGATCGGCACACAGATGGGGAAGAAGATGGTGGCGCTCCTCACCGACATGGACCAGCCCATCGGCCGGGCGATCGGCAACTCCCTCGAGGTGGTGGAGTCCATCGCCGTCTTGCGCGGAGAGGGCCCGGCGGACCTCGAGAAGCTCACGGTGGAGCTGGGCGCCGAGATGCTGGTGCTGGGCGGCGCGGCCAATGACCTGAGCGAGGGGAGGGCGTTGATCCACGGCGCCATCGGCTCCGGCGCCGGCTCGCGCGCCTTCGAGCGGCTGATCGAGGCACAAGGCGGCGATCCCCGGGTGGTGGCTGATCCGTCGCTCCTGCCCCGGGCGCCACGGGTGGTGGTGGCGCCGGCGCCCCGGGCCGGTACAATCGCGTCCATCCAGGCCGAGGAGGTCGGCCTGGCGTCGGTGGCCCTGGGCGCCGGCCGCGCGAAGAAGGAGGATGCGATCGACCTCGCCGTCGGTTTCGTGCTCCTGAAGAAGGTGGGCGATCGGGTGGACGCCGGGGAGCCGCTGGCCCTGGTCCACGCCAGGGACGAGGGCCGCGCGGAAGCCGCGATCGCGAGGCTGGTGGCGTCTTTCACCCTGGGCGAAGAGGCTCCAGCCTCGCGGCCCCTCGTCCTGGAGCGAATCATCGGAGAGGAGACGAGCGAATGATTTGGAAGATCCTGGTCGTGGTGGGCTGCAGCGCCCTTTCCGCCGCTGCCCTAGCCAGCGGAGGGGAAGGCACGAAGACCGGGGCTGCCCGGGCCACGAAGGTCAGGGATGGTGCGGCCCGCGCTGCCATCGCCGGCGCAACGAAGCCAGGCGACGGTGCTCCCCGGGCTGCCGCAGGCGCCACGAAGGTCAAGGGCTCGCGAACTCCCGCCCATGCCGTGTCCGACCCGGCGTCCCGGCGCGCCAAGACCGGGTCGACGGCGACCGCGACGCGTTCGGCTCCGAGCGAGGTCCTCTCCTCACCGGCTGTGCCGAAGATCCACGAGGCGGCGCTGGCGGCGGGGCTGCCACCCGGGCAGCGGCTGGTCCAGACCCTCGCCGGCGACCTCGACGGCGACGGCAAAGTGGAGTGGATCGCCATCGGTGAGCCCGAGCGGAACGCGGGGGCGGTCTCCATCGCCATCTTCGCGCCGGCGAAGGGGAAGGAGGGGCCCGAGCTGCGCTTCGCCCAGCTCATGAGGGGAGACGGCCTCGAGGTGGCCGGCGCCCAGGTGATGGAGGTGAAGCCGGTCGGTGAGGTCGTGGTGCTGGTGGGCGCCGCGCCGCATAAGGGCGGGGACAGCCGCTTCATCGTCGACTTCTACGCCTGGAACGGCCGCAACTTCCGGCCCATCGTCCCCGAGACCGCCGAGTTCCACAGCCAGGGTGGCTTCTCCATCGAGCCTGGCGCCGCCCCCTACGAAGGCGATGAGCTGGTGGTCTGGAGCTACATCCGCGGAGACCACGAGCAGCTCTACGACCATCACCGCTACACCTACAAGCGCTGGCGTTGGGACACGGTCCGCTTCGCGGCCGAGGTCCTCGAGAGCGAGACCAACGAGGCGGTGGCCAACGCCGAGGCAGCGGGCAAGGCGGCGGGCGCCAAGCGCCCCGATCTCCGGCGACAGACCGACCGCGTGGCGGAGGTGCCTTGAGCGTCGGCCCTCCCGCGGATCTCTTCGATCGGCTCGAGGCGGCGGCCGCCCTGGTGCGCGATCGCGCCGGCGCCGCGCCAGCCATCGGCTTGATCCTGGGCTCGGGCCTGGGCGGCTTCGCTGACAGCCTCGGCGATCGGGTGACGATCCCCTTCGGCGAGGTGCCGGGCTTCTCGCCCTCCAACGTTCCGGGCCACGCAGGCCGCCTGGTGGTGGGCACCCTGGGCGGCGTGGTGGTCGCGGCGATGCAGGGGCGCATCCACTGCTACGAGGGCCACGCGCCCTGGGAGGTCGCCTTCCCGGCCCGGGTGTTGTGCAAGCTGGGGATACGAGCGCTGGTGGTGACCAACGCCGCCGGCGGCATCCGCGCGGCGCTTCGGCCCGGTGATCTGCTTCGGATCTCCGACCACCTCGATCTCTCCGGCACCAACCCGCTGGTGGGGATCAACGACGACCGCCTGGGCCCTCGCTTCCCCGACCTCAGCGCGGCCTACGATCCCCGCCTAGCCTCCAGGCTCTACGAGAGCGCCCGCAAGGTCGGCGTCGATCTCAAGACCGGCGTCTACGCCTGTGTGAAGGGCCCCAGCTACGAGACCCCTGCCGAGATCCGGATGCTGCGGGCCCTCGGCGCCGACGCCGTGGGGATGAGCACGGTCCCCGAGGTCATCGCCGCGAACCATATGTCGGTGCCGGTGGCGGGGATCTCCTGCATCACCAACCTGGCGGCGGGCCTCGGCGAGCAGCCCCTCTCCCACGCCGACGTGGCCGCAGAGGCAAAGCGCGCCCACGCCCGCTTCACCGCGCTGCTCACCTCCTTCCTCCCGGAGGCCGTGGCGGCGGTGGCGTAGACCTCGCAAGCGCTTGCGCCTGCAGTGGGCGATTGCCATGCTGCGCGGCCATGGCGACCCGGCGATCCCCACAGCGTTCCCCGAAGGCTACGGCCCCTTCCCCTGGCCCCAGACCCGTCCGCGACGCGACGCTGCGGCGCCTGCTCCTGGCGGCGCTGGCCACCCGCCAGCGGGCCTACGCGCCCTACTCGCGCTACCAGGTAGGGGCGGCGGTGCTGGGCGACGACGGCAGGGTCTATGCCGGCTGCAACGTGGAGAACAGCTCCTACGGCGCCTGCCTCTGCGCCGAGCGGAGCGCCGTGGTCCAGGCCGTGGCCCGGGGCGCGAGGCGGATACGCGCCGCCGTGGTGGTGACGCAGTCGAACCCGCCGGCGCCTCCCTGCGGCATCTGCCTCCAGACCTTCGCCGAGTTCGCCGACGGCGAGCTGCCGATCCTACTCGCCAACCCCGAGGGTGAAGAGCGTCGTCTCACGCTGGACGATCTCCTGCCCATCCGCTTCGGCGCCGGCGATCTTTAGCGGGCGGCCGCCAGACGGAGAGCCAGGGCGGAGGTCTGCCACATCGGCGGCTCCGACGATGGGAAGAGCCACGTCCGCGGCGCCGACGAAGGCGAGGGCGGGCGTGGTGCCCACATCGGCGGCTTGGATGACGGGAGGAGCCACGTCCGCGGCGCCGAAGAAGGCGAGGGCGGCCCGAGCAAGCCGGCCGCCGCAACCATCGATCGTCGTGGCAGGGACCTCCGTTCGTCGCCAACCACCTCCCCATTTGACGGCGGCGAGCCGTCGGCGTAGTGGGGCCTGATGGACGTCTTCGACTCGATCGCCCAGGCCCGCGGCCGCTTCCCGGGCTGCGTCGTCGCCATCGGCAACTTCGACGGCGTACACCTCGGCCACCTGCGCTTGATCGACGAGACGAAGCGCCTCGCCGCCGCCCGTGGCGGTGCGGCCGTGCTGCTGACCTTCGATCCGCATCCCGCCAGACTCCTCTCCCCCGACTTCGCGCCGCCGCTGATCGCGGCGTTGCCGCGCAAGCTGCGCCTCCTGGAAGAGGCCGGCCTCGACGCGGTGATCCTCCAACCCTTCGATTGGGCCCTCGCGGGCACCTCACCCGAGACCTTCGTACGACGCGATCTGGTGGAGACCCTGGGCGCCGCGGCCATCGTCGTGGGCTACGACTTCACCTTCGGCAAGGGCAGGGCGGGTACCCCCGAGGTCCTCGCCAAGCTCGGCGCTGACGACGCCTCGGTCCACATCGTCTCCGCCGTCTCGCGCGACGGGCTGGTGGTCAGCAGCAGCAAGGTCCGCGAACTGGTCCTCGAAGGTCGGGTCGCCCCGGCGGCGGATCTCCTCGGCCGGCCCTTCATCCTCGACGGCGTGGTCGTCCCGGGTCGTGGGCGGGGGCGGACCATCGGAGTCCCCACCGCCAACGTCGCGCCACATACCGAGCTCCTCCCCGCCGTCGGCGTCTACGCCGTCCGCGCCGCAGCCGCGGGCATCGAGGGGAGCTGGGCCGGCGCCGCCAACATCGGCAGGAAGCCCACCTTCGGAGAGGAGGAGCTCACCGTCGAGGTCCACCTCCTGGACGCCGACGTCGACGTCTACGGCAAGCAGATGGCCGTCGCCTTCCTGGAGCGCCTCCGCCCCGAGCGGCGCTTCGCTTCGGCAGAAGAGCTCGTCGCCCAGATCCGCCGCGACGTCGAGGATGCCCGGGCCATCGCCGCCCGCTACCGGGGCCCGGAGCTCCACGCCGTGCCGTCGAAGACGACGCAGGCCTGAGAGTTTGTGAAGAAATTCACAAACTCGGCGAGCCGGAGGCGAGCGATCGCTGGGAGGAGCCGTAGCGCGCGTGAAAAAACCGTCCCCACCTCGCGCGAGGGCGGTTTTTTCACAGGCTCTGAGCGCTCGTGAGGACCGGAGGCGAGGAGCGCGCCAGAGGGGCTCGTCCCCGCCTGGTGCAGGGGTGATCAACGAGTGGTCGCAGATGAGGCGGCGCATGATGGGCTCGTCCCCGCCTGGTGCAGGGGTGATCTCTCATGGGCTCGGGTGGGGACGCGCGCTCGGAGCGGGGCTCGGATCCGTCATCCACGTGTCGAGATCTCCAGCCCCCCGACGCCGGTCGAGCCCCCGGGAGCGCGCCCTCTAAGCCGCGAAAAATCCAGCGCTTGCACGCGATTCGACAAATTGACGGGGCCAAGGTCGGCCAGTAGACTCGCCGCCTCTCCCACTCGAGCAGGCGTGCATCTCATGCCCTCCTGATGCGGCGAGGATCCAAAGGGGTTGGTGAAGTATGTCGGGTCGTCTAGGTGAGCTCCTCGTCCGCGAGAACCTGATCTCGTTGCAGCAGCTGCAGAAGGCGAAGGACGAGGCGCGGATGTCGGGGCAGCGGATCGGCTCCGCCCTCCTCAAGGTCGGCGCCATCGAGGAGTCCAAGCTCACCGACTTCCTGAGCAAGCAATACGGCGTGCCGTCCATCGATCTCAAGGAGTTCGAGATCGACGACGACGTGATCCGACTCGTCCCCCGGGAGACCTGCGAGAAGCACGTCGTCATCCCCGTGAACCGCGCCGGCGCCTCGCTGATCGTGGCGATGGCGGATCCCTCCAACATCTTCGCCGTCGACGATCTCAAGTTCCTCACCGGCTACCACATCGAGGCCGTCGTCGCGTCCGAGGCCTCGATCCGCGACGCGCTGGAGCGCTACTTCGCCCTCGCCGAGCCGTCCTACGAGGAGGTCCTCGAGGGCTTCAACGAGGATGAGATCTCCGTCGAGCACGGCGGGGACGATCCCAGCTCCGTGGATCTGGAGCGCGCGGCCGATGACGCCCCGGTGGTCCGCCTGGTGAACCTGATCCTCATCGATGCCATCAAGAAGGGCGCCTCCGATATCCACGTCGAGCCTTATGAGAAGAGCTTCCGCGTCCGCTACCGGATCGACGGCGTCTTGTATGAGGTGATGAAGCCGCCGGTGAAGCTCAAGGCGGCCCTCGTCTCCCGCCTCAAGATCATGGCCGACCTCGACATCGCCGTGCGAAGGCTCCCCCAGGACGGCCGCATCAAGCTCAAGCTGGGCAAGGGCAAGGAGATGGACTTCCGCGTCTCCGTCTGCCCGACCCTCTTCGGCGAGAAGGTGGTGCTGCGTCTGCTGGATAAGTCGAACCTCCAGCTCGACATGACCAAGCTCGGCTTCGAGAGCCAGCAGCTCGAGTGGTTCCTCGACGCGGTCAACCGCCCCTACGGCATGTGCCTGGTCACCGGCCCCACCGGCTCCGGCAAGACCACCACCCTCTACTCCGCCCTGGCCAAGCTCAACCTCGCCACCGACAACATCTCCACCGCCGAGGATCCCGTCGAGTTCAACTTCGCCGGCATCAACCAGGTGCAGATGCACGAGGAGATCGGCCTCAACTTCGCGTCCGCCCTGCGCAGCTTCCTCCGCCAGGATCCCGACATCATCATGGTCGGTGAGATCCGGGACTTCGAGACCGCCGAGATCGCTGTGAAGGCCGCTCTCACAGGTCACATGGTGCTCTCCACCCTCCACACCAACGACGCGCCCGGCACCGTCTCGCGGCTGCTCAACATGGGCGTGGAGCCCTTCCTCGTGACCTCGTCCTTGAACCTGATCCTGGCCCAGCGCCTCGCTCGAAGGCTCTGTCCCGAGTGCAAGAGAGTGGCGGACGTCCCGGAGCAGGCCCTCCTCGACATCGGCGTCTCCGCCGACGAGCTGGGATCCTTCGAGGTCTTCGAGCCGGCGGGATGCAGCGCATGTAATGACCGCGGTTACAAAGGCCGCGCGGCGATCTACGAGGTGATGCCCTTCTGGGATCCGCTCAAGGAGCTGGTGATCAACGGCGCGTCCACGGCAGAGCTCAAGCAGGAGGCGATCCGGCTCGGCATGGTCACCCTGCGTATGGCCGCGATCAACAAGCTCAAGGAAGGCCTCACCTCCATGGAAGAGGTCGTAGGCAACACCGCCCCGGACCGGTTCTAGGAGTCAACTTTGGCAAGCTTGCATCAGCTCTTGAAGGTGATGGTGGAGAAGGGCGCCTCCGACCTTCACCTCACCAGCGGCTCACCGCCCCAGCTCCGGATCGACGGCAAGCTCGCGCCGCTTCGGATCCCGCCGCTCACTCCGCTGGAGACCAAGCAGATCTGTTACTCGGTCCTCACCGAGGCCCAGAAGCATAAATTCGAGGAGGAGAACGAGCTCGACCTCTCCTTCGGCGTCAAGGGGCTCTCGCGCTTCCGCGCCAACATCTTCGTGCAGCGCGGCGCCGTCGCCGGCGCGTTCCGGACCATCCCCTACAAGGTGATGAGCTTCGCCGAGCTGGGCCTGCCGCCGATCGTCACCACCCTGGCGGAGAAGCCCCGGGGCTTGATCCTGGTCACGGGGCCCACAGGCTCCGGCAAGTCGACGACCCTCGCGTCGATCATCGACAAGATCAACTCCGAGCGGCAGTCCCACATCATCACCATCGAAGATCCGATCGAGTATCTGCACCCCCACCGCGCCTCGCTGGTCAACCAGCGGGAGATCGGCTCCGACACCAAGTCCTTCAAGAGGGCGCTGAAATACATCCTCCGACAGGATCCCGACGTGGTCCTCATCGGCGAGATGAGAGATCAGGAGACCATCGAGGCGGCGCTCACCATCGCCGAGACGGGCCACCTCTGCTTCGCCACCCTCCACACCAACTCGGCGATCCAGACCATCAACCGGATCCTCGACGTCTTTCCCCCAGGGCAGCAGGGCCAGGTGCGGGCCCAGCTCTCCTTCGTGCTCGAAGGCGTGATCACCCAGAACCTCCTCCCCAAGGCCAACATGCCGGGGCGGGTGCTGGCCCTGGAGGTGATGGTGCCGAACCCCGCCATCCGAAACCTGATCCGGGAGGACAAGCTCCACCAGGTCTACTCGCAGATGCAGGTGGGCCAGGCCAAGTTCGGGATGCAGACCTTCAACCAGAGCCTCTTCGGCCTGCTCCAGAAGCGAATCATCACCCAGGACGAGGCCTTCGGGCGGACCTCCGAGCCCGATGAGCTGCGCAATATGCTGGCGGGCGGCGTCACCATGCGGCAGGGCATCCGCTGAGCCGCCGGGGGGACGTCACGCTCGAGGCGGACGGCCTGTAGGGGATCCGCCCGGGCAGAGGCGGTTTTCTTTGTGGATCCTGCATCTTTGGTAGAGTCCCAACACTTTCGGAGGTGATGTGATGGCTGGCCCGGTAGCGGCGCGCCAGGGCGCAAAGCAGCAGCCTGCCAGACAGGCGCCCAAGCTCCCCGTCTTCAACTGGGTCGCCAAGACCCGCACGGGCGAAGAGAAGTCGGGGGAGATGGAGGCGTACGACGTCGAGTCCGTCAACGTCCGCCTCCGCCAGATGGGCCTTCAGCCGGTGAAGGTGAAGAAGAAGCCCATCGAGATCAACATCAAGATCCCGGGGATGGGCGGCGTCCCCAAGAAGGATCTGGTCATCTTCACCCGGCAGTTCTCCACCATGATCGACGCCGGCCTGCCGCTGGTGCAGGCCCTCGACATCCTCGCGGTCCAGAACCCGAACCCCGAGTTTCGAAAGATCCTCTTCGAGGTAAAGGAGAAGGTGGAGTCCGGCGGCACCTTCGCCGAGTCCCTGAGCCATCACCCCAAGGTCTTCGATCAGCTCTACGTGCAGCTCGTGGCGGCAGGCGAGCTGGGCGGCATCCTCGACACCATCCTCCAGCGCCTCGCCGTCTACATCGAGAAGGCCGAGAAGCTCAAGGGCAAGGTCAAGGGGGCGATGGTCTATCCCAGCATCGTGATCGTGGTCGCGCTGGGCTGCGTCGCGGTGCTGCTGCTCTTCGTGACCCCGACCTTCGAGAAGATGTTCAAGGACTTCGGCGGCACCCTCCCCGGGCCCACCCAGATCATCATCGACTTCTCGAATTGGCTGCAGTCCACCATCTGGTACATCATCGGCGGGCTGCTCGTCTTCGGCGTCACCTTCTCCCGCGTGCTCAAGACCGCCAAGGGCCGGGAGGCCTTCGATCGCTTCATGCTGAAGATGCCGGTGCTCGGCGACATCCTCCGCAAGGTCGCCGTCGCGCGCTTCACCCGCACCCTCGGCACCATGATGTCCTCCGGCGTCGCCATTCTCGACGCCCTGGACGTCACCGCCAAGACCGCCGGCAACGTCGTGATCGAGAAGGCCATCCTCCACACCCGGGCGAAGATCTCCGAAGGCCGCACCATCGTCGAGCCCCTGAGCGAGACCGGCGTCTTCCCGCCCATGGTCGTGCAGATGATCGGCGTCGGCGAGGCCACCGGCGCCATGGACGCCATGCTCGCCAAGATCGCGGACTTCTATGACGACGAGGTCGACGCCTCCGTCGCCGCGCTGACCTCCATGATCGAGCCCATCCTCATGGTCGGACTCGGCGGCATCGTCGGCTTCTTCCTCATCGCGATGTACCTGCCGATCTTCAGCATGGCGGAGAACATCCACTAGGCAGGTGGACTTGCGGGCGAATGCAGCGTCGATGGCGACCGCCGCCTCCGTCCCGGACGACGCCAAGGCGCCGGCGGAGAAGGATGATCTGGGCAGGCGCCTGCTCTGGATCACCGCCTTCCGGATCGCCGCGGTCACCGCCCTGGTCGGCACCACCGCCATCCTGGCGTTCAAGGAGGGAGAGCCACTTGGCGGCAAGGTCGCCGCGTCGCTCTCCGTCCTCGCCGTCGCCACCAACCTCCTCCAGATCGGCGTGGCCCTCCTGCTGCGCCTCGGCCGCAAGCTGCGCCTCCTCGCCGCGATCCAGGTGGCAGGCGACGTCGCCTTCGCCACCTTCCTCGTCTATCTGACCGGCGGCTCCGACTCCCTCTTCTCCTTCATGTATCTCCTCGCCATCGTCAGCGGGGGGATCCTCCTATCCGCCAAGGGTGCGTGGGGCGCCGCCGCCCTCTCCGTCCTGGCCAACACCCTGGTGGTCGCCGGCCTGCAGCGCGGCTGGCTCCCGCCCATCGACAGCGCCCTCCAGCCCAGCCGCCTGAGCTGGGATCAGCTCATCCAGGTCGTCTTCGTTTACGGCAGCGCCTTCGCCCTCACCGCCGTCCTCGCCACCTACGTGGCAGGCCAGCTCCGCACCGCCGGCACCCGGGCGTTGTTGGCCGAGTCCAGCCTGCTGCGACTGCACGTGCTCCACGACGCCATCGTCCGCTCCGTGGCCACCGGCATCGCGACGACCGACGCCGACGGGCGGATCAACTACCTCAACCGGGCCGGCGAGGAGATCCTGGGCACGGCGGCGGCGAGCGTGCAGGGGCTCCCCTTGGAGAAGGTCTTCCCCATCGTCGTCCGGGAGGTGGAGAAGGGCGGCGACCGCGCCGTGCGGCTGGAGGCCCCATGGGTGGTGGAGGGCCGCACGCCCAGGCAGCTCGGCTTCACCATCACCCCCCTCATCGATGATCAGGGAGTCCGGCTCGGCTCCATCGCCGTCTTCCAGGATCTCACCGCCGTCCGCAACCTGGAGAAGCGCGCCGCGCGATCCGAGCGCCTCGCCACCGTCGGCCAGCTCGCCGCCGGCCTCGCCCACGAGCTGCGCAATCCGCTGGCCTCCATGTCCGGCTCCATCGAGCTGCTGGCCCAGGCCCGCGGCGAAGGGGAAGGCGATCCCCTCTTCCAGATCGTCCTGCGGGAGTCCGAGCGCCTCAACCGCCTCGTCACCGACTTCCTGGCCTTCGCCGGTCCCGCCGCGCCCCGCCTCGACGTCGTCGATCTGCCCGCGGTGATCCGAGAGGTATGCAGCGTCTTCGCTGCCGATCCCCTCGTCGCCCGCTGCCCGCCTCGCCTGGATCTTCGGCCGGCCTCCGCCCTGGCGGACGCCGGGCAGCTCAAGCAGGTGATCTGGAATCTGCTGCGAAACGCCGCGGAGGCATCCGGGGAGGGCATCGCCATCTCCATCTCCACCGGCGTCTCCGCCGGGCCCGAGACCACCTTCTTTCGGGTGGCGGATCAGGGGGAGGGCGTCTCGCGGGAGAACCTCGAGAAGATCTTCGATCCCTTCTTCACCACCAAGGCCAAGGGCACCGGTCTCGGTCTCTCCACCGTCCATCGCATCGTCGACGGCCTCGGCGGCCAGATCGAGGTCGAGAGTGTGGTAGGCCAGGGGACCATCGTCACCGTCCATTTACCCGCGAGCCCGCGCTGAGCCGGGGCGGTGCTCCGTAGGAGGTACAGTGGCCCATCTGCTAGTCGTCGACGACGAGCGCTCCATGCGCGAGATGCTCGAGATCCTCCTCCGGAAGGCCGGCCACGAGGTCTCTTCCGAAGAGGACGCCGCGGCGGCGTGTGCCCGCGTCGAGGCCGAGGACTTCGACCTGATCATCTCCGATCTGCGGCTGGGGCAGCGCAGCGGCATCGAGGTCCTCGAGCGGACCAAGGCGATCCGTCCTCAGACCGAGGTGCTGATCATCACCGCCTACGCGACCACCGAGAACGCGATCCAGGCCATGAAGCTGGGGGCCTACGACTACTTGACCAAGCCCTTCAAGGTCGACGAGCTCCTGGTCGTCGTCGAAAAGGCCCTCGAGAAGCGGGCCCTCGCCCAGGAGAACGTCTCCCTGCGCCGCCGCCTGGGGGAGCGCGTCAAATATGCGGGCATCCTGGGGAAGAGCGCCGCGATGCACGAGCTCTTCGCCCTGATCGAGAAGGTGGCGCCGTCGCGGACCAATGTCCTCGTCACCGGCGAGTCGGGGGTCGGCAAGGAGCTGGTCGCCCGAGCCATCCACGCCAAGGGCGCCCGAGTCGACGGCCCCTTCGTCGCCGTCAACTGCGGCGCCATCCCCGAGGGCCTCATCGAGAGCGAGCTCTTCGGTCATGAGCGCGGCGCCTTCACCGGCGCCGTCAGCGCCAAGCCCGGCCTCTTCACCACCGCCGGCGGCGGCACCCTCTTCCTGGACGAGATCGGCGAGCTCCCCCTCGCGGTGCAGGTCAAGCTCCTGCGCGCCCTCCAGCAGCGGGTGATCCGCACCGTGGGCGGCACCCAGGATCTCGAGGTCGACGTGCGGATCGTCGCCGCCACCAACCTCGATCTCGAGGTCGAGGTGCGCGAGGGGCGCTTCCGCGAGGATCTCTACTATCGGCTCAACGTCATCGGCCTCAAGGTGCCCCCGCTGCGCGCCAGGCGGGAGGACATCCTCCTCCTCGCCGAGCACTTCATCGAGCGCATCGCCATGGAGCAGGGCAAGAGCGGCGTCCGCTTCTCGTCGCGGGCCCGGCGGCTCATCGCGGACTACGACTTCCCGGGGAACGTCCGCGAGCTCGAGAACCTCGTCGAGCGCGCCGTCACCCTCGTCGACGGCGAGGTGATCGAGCCCGACGTCTTCCCGCCGCATCTGCGCGAGGCCGCCGATTCGAGGCTCATCGCCACGGAGGAGGGCGAGTCGATCCCCGAGGGCTTCGATCTGCAGGCCCATCTGGACTCGTACGAGCGGAGCCTCCTGGAGCGCGCCCTCGAGCAGGCCCAGGGCGTGAAGACCCAGGCCGCCCGGATCCTCGGGATCGAGTACCGCAGCATGCGCTACCGCCTCGAGAAGCTGCAGATGGAGCCTGCCGTCCCGCCCCGCGAGACCGGCTCGGCCTCTTAGCGGCGCAGCCCCTCTCGCGCGCCGCGAAGAGGGCGCGCGGCCCTGGCTCTGCTTCGGCGCGTGCGTGCGAACGGCGCTCCCTCCTTCGACCGGGGGCGCCGGCGATCCTGCTCAGTCGGCGTCGTCCACGCAGCCGTCGAGGCTCGGAGGGGTCTCCGCGGTCGCCATCGGGTCGAGGGAGGCGAGCGGCGCTCGGCTCCTGGCAGCGCAGGCGCCACCTCCGCGCGTGCCTGGCAGGCGGATGGCGCGGAGCTTCTCTCCGCCATAGGCCCCTTCGCCGTGGCCGCGCCCGGTTGGGCTGAGCTTGCCCACGCGCTGCGCGACCAACGCCTCGATCTGGGCGAAGCGCAGATCGTCCTCGACGGCCTCGAACCCGCCCCCCACGAGCTCGTCGTGATCCTCGAAGCCCAGCTCCACCGCCCGCCGCAGCGACGCGATGGTCTCTTCGCTTCGGTAGGCGAGGGCGTGGGCTCGGGCGAGGTTGAAGTGGCCGAGGGGATCCTTCGGGCGCTCCTCCACGTAGGCCTGGAAGAGTCGGGACGCCGCCTCCCCTTGGCGAAGGAAGACGCGGGCGAGGCCCCCGTTGTAGAGGGCCTTGAGGTTAGCTGGATCCAGCGCGATCGCCCGATCGAAGAGGATGATCGCCTGCTCCAGCCGGTGGGCGCGGGCCTCCTCCAGCCCCTCCGACGCGAGGCGAGCGGCCTCGGACGAGCCGGATCGGCAGGCGGTGAGGCCGCTGAGAGCTGCAACGAGGAGCAGGAGCGCGAGCCGCATCGAGGCCCCTGCACGCGGGGAGAGCGAACCTCGCCTGCTGGCGCCGCCCGGAGAGGTCCGATCCTCTCCGCCCGCCACCGGCTCGCAGGCTTCTTCACGAGATCTCACGGCTCGAAGACCTCGCGCCACGACACGACCACGGTGCGGGGGGCGGTGGCGTTCGGTACCGCGTCGCCGACCCCGCCGCTCTTGCCGTCCTGATTCCCCACCCGGACCGGACCGTCCTTGCCGATGAAGTAGAGCTGCCCATCAGCCTGGGAGGGGGGCGGCGGCTTTCGTCCGCCGGTGTCGATCTCGGCGCTCGGCTCGTCTCCTTCCACCGACGGGTTGAGATCGCCGCAGGGCAGGCAACGGCCCACGCCGCTCACGTCCAAGCAGTGAAGGGTGGCGATACCGTCCGAGCACGCCTTCTTATCCGGGTTCCAGGCGGTGAAGGAGAGCCAGCGGGAGCGGAAGCCCTGGACGCTGAGCTGCGGGGAGCCGAGGAGGCGGGAGTTCGAGGAGAGGAGCCCGGAGAGCTCGACGTCTTCGCCCGCCTTGCTGGTGCACATATTCGGCTCGGAGGGGAAGGAGGTCTCCCCGGGGGCGCTCGGCGTCCGCGACGTCCCGTCGTCATCGAAGACGAAGCCGTGGAACGCAAAGGTATTCGACGAGCTCTGCTGGTCGGGGAAGCTGCCGTTGTCCACGCCGCCGCTGGCGAAGAGGAAGACCCGCCCCACCGCCAGGGGATCCCGCAGCAAGGTCGGGCTGCTGGTGAAAGGCTGATCTTCGAAGGTGAAGAGCGACCCACTATTGGACCAGCCGTCGACGTGCGTGCGAAGGGGCCGCGGCGCCGGCTCGTCGCCAACGCCTTCATTCTTGGCGAAGACGATCCGATCGAGCTGTCCGGACCAGCCCCCCACGTAACCGACGTCGGTGAAGCCGTCTCCATCCAGATCGAGGAGGGGGATGTTCGCCACGATCGACTGCGCGCCGGGATGAGCCAGCGAGGCGAGGAAGCGCCCGTCCGCGAGGTTCTGCACGAAGACCCGGGCCTCGTCCGCCTCGGTGTTCCCATCACCGTGGTACGCGAAGCCGCCGTCGAAGGGGAGGTTGAGGCGGCGGTACGCGGGATGCGTTTTCCCCGCAGCGTCCTTCATGTCGGGGTTGTACCCGCTCCCGTAGACGGCGGCCCAGGTCGGCATCGTCCGCGCTTCGGGATGCGTCGTCTCGGCCAGGTTCAGCAGGGCGACGCTCGGCACCGACCAGCTCTTGCCCATCCCCCCGCTCTCCGCGGTGGCGTCGTGGGTCGACTCCCAAAGAGGCTGGGGCGAGAGGGGATCCGAGACGTCCAGGGCCACGTACCAGGCGCCGCCCCAGCCCTGGCCGCAGAGCAGGACGGTCCGCCATCCGCAGCTCTCGTCGTCGCCGCAGTCGAGCTCGCCGCGCTCGTTCGTGTAGTCCTTCACGACGATGTCGTCCACGCGGCATGAGAGATCCTGGGAGAAGAAGCGCGGCTCGGTGGTGGTGTTGGTGATGTCGAGGATGGCGGAGCTCGCTCGCGCGAGCATGCTCACCGGCAGGTAGGCCCACGCCTCCTCGCCAGCCGTCCACCTCGCCCGATCGGCGCCTTCCTCCTCGAAGCCGAGGTCGGGGCCCGCATGAAAGGCGTGGATCATCCCGTCGTTCGCGCCGACGTAGATCATGTCGGGCCGCAGGCGCCGCGCGCTGCGGAATTGGGGATAGCCCCGGGTCTGGTAGCCGTAGGGAGGCGCGCCGACCACCGTCGCGCCCGAGTGGTAGATGTCGGCGAGCGGCCATGCCCGATCGCGGCCATGGAGCCAGTCGACGATCTTGCTTCGATCCGCGGCCCCGCCGGCGTTCGGCAGATCGACGAGCCGCGCCTTCATCGTGGACGAGAGGTTGGGAGGCGGGTTCGTCAGGGCCGAGGAGAGCCCGACCTTCGCCGCGTAGGCCGAATAGGCTGTGGCCAGCTCGCTGCCCGACGAGAGGGAGATGGGAGCGGCGCCCGAGAGGGGCAGGGTGAAGCCGCCCCGATCGTCGGTGATCGGATCCTCGGCGATGGCGGTGAGGATCTTCCGATCCGTCCGCCCAACGAGGAGCTTGCCCGCGTCGTAGAGACACGGGTTCCCCGACGATCCACAGGTGTCGAGCTTGAGCTGTGTGAGGTCCGTGAACTCCCAGCTCCCTCCGTTCTCCGCGTCCTCTTCGAAGAGGCGGATGCCGTAGAGGTGGCCGCCGAAGCCCGGCTTGCGGAACGCCGTGTAGATCATCAGGTTCCGCGACACCCGGCCGAGCTCGTTGACCCCCAGCGGGACCGTCGCGATCACGGGCGCTTGGGCGGCGTACTCCCCCTCGGTGATCTTCTGAAAGGCGGCCTGGAGCTTCTGGGTCAGGGCGTTGTGGTCCAGGGCGAAGAGGCCGATCCCGTCGGGGCATGGGGCCGCTGGCGCGGAGGGCTCGCAGATCTCGCCATCCGCCTCCTCCGCGGTCCCGCCCAGGCGGGCGAGCTTGCTCAGGTTCGCGTCCTCCGGCGTGTCGCTCATCATCTCGGGGCCGAAGCCGAGGAAGAAGGTGCGGATGTCGAGGGTGACCGCGTTGGCGCCCGTGCCGACCACGGTGGTTCGGAGCGCAGTGACCGCAGCCGCGAGGTCCGTGTCCGAGCAGGACTCCTCACCGTCGGTGACGACGATGACGAAGTACTTCCGGCAGCCGGCCGATCCATCGTTCGACGCCACCGTCGTCAGGTGCTCCTTGGCGAGCTGCAGCGACGTCGCGATCGGCGTGCCGCCGGCGGGGACCATCTTCTCGATCTCCATCAGGATGTCGTCGCGATCGGCGTCGGGGAGCTGGTTGGTCACCTCGGCGCCGGCGCCGCTGCTGCAACCCGTCTTGCAGTTCGCGGCATTCCGCCCACAGCTGAGTGAGCCATACCGCTCCAACCCGAGCTGCAGATTCTCCAGGCTGGGGATGAGTCCTCCCAGCACGCGCTGGGCGGCGTCGAGCCTGGAAGGGCAATCGCAGACGGGTACGTTCTTCTTGCAGGTCCCCCTGCTGCAGTTTCCATTGCTCTTGTCGCTACAGTTCGCCTGCTCGGTGCAGGTGCTGCCGATGCAGCATTGGGTCTGGGTGACGTTGCAGCTCGCGCCGCCGCTGCGCGTTCGCTCGTTCGGAATGCAGACCTCTCCTTCGTCCGCGTACTGGCCGGTGAGGGTCTCCCGGCCTCCGATCACCCTCGTGATCCCGTCGTGATTGTCCATCGAGCCGGAGTTGTCGACCACCAGGAGGACGTAAGGCTGCAGCTCGGGAGCGACGACCTCGTAGAGATAATTCGCGGCGGCAGCGGCGGGCAGGAGGAGCGAGCCGAGCGCAAAGGCGACGCCGCGCATCGTACGTCTGGATCGAAGCAAGAGCTTGCTCATATCGAACCTCCCTTGAAGGGCTGTCTGCCAAACGAGATCGTGTTGGTGCCCTGTGGCCCGCTCCCCTCGGATTGGGAGTAGGGCTGGTCGAAGGTCTCCACGATGAACGCCCCCTCGATCTGGGCGCGGCCGACGATCCTGTCGTCCCGCAGCACCCGCCCCTCGGAGATGACCTTGCCGGCGGCGGCGTCCTGGCCCCTGCCGATGATCACGTACTCGGTTCGGGGGTCGGTGATCCCGTCGAGATTGGGGAGCTTCACCGGCGTCGCACCCTTGTCCGCGACGATCTCCGACGGGCTCGCGCCGGAGGCGAAGAGGCCGAGGCCGGCCTCGGCCGCTGCGAGGGCCCGGGAGCGCACTTCGGTCGCGCCAGCGCTGGTGGCGTCGGAGCTCCCGATCAGGAAGGCGGCGGAGCCGATCAGGGCCAGGACGATGACGACGAAGAGCACCGCCAGCAGGCTGAAGCCGCGGGAGGTCGCTGCCCTCCTCGATGAAATCGATCGCGTCGATGTGGAGACCATCTGCACTCCGATCAAAGGAAGCTGGAGAAGACCTTCATCTCGAAGGTCGCCTCCATCGGGACGACGCGGGCGGTACCCGGCCGCTGCGGGTCGAGCTTGATCCCGCCGTCGAAAGTCGGATCCTGATCCGCCTCGACCACCTTGAACGAGACGCGCACCGCGCGGATCCGGTTGTAGTCGAGGACGTAGCGCAGATCCTGGGTGAACCCATGAGAGTCCGCGCGGAGAGAGGCCGAGGGGCTCGCGTTCGCGCGGAGGCCGACTATCTCGGGGCTCCCGTAGGCCGGGAGGTACGGCGGTGCGACGGCCTGCGCCGCGAGCCCGCCGGCCCCGGGGATCGGAAAGAAGCGGGCGGGCGGCAGGACGAACGACAGGTTTCGGGTCGCGCGGGATACGATCGTCCCATCCCCGACGTACTCGCCTGCGAAGGCGCTCATCACCCGGTACATGAAGAGGCTCGCATCGTAGCGGGCGTCGGAGGTCTCCGTCTGCGGATCGAGCTTCATCCGATCGTCGAGGAGCACCTGATCCAGCAGGATCGCTCGCTCGGGCTCGAGGCCGCCGAAGCTGAAGGGATTCCGGATCCGCTCGATCCTCCCGAGCCATCCATCCCCCACCTGCAGGCGAGGCACGAATTGGTAGGTGACGACGTTGTCCGCCGATTGATCGAAGGGCGCGAGGGAGATCGTGTCGGCGGCGGTCCCGGGGAGCGCGCCCGCCGGTGTCACCCTCGCGTTTCGGGCCAGGGTGATCCGCCACGGATGCGGATCGAGGATCGCAGGGCATCCGTCCGGGGTGGACGGCGCCTGGGCGCCCTGGAGACAATGGTACGGGAGGAATTGCACCGCGTCGCCGGCGCCGCGGATGTCGCGGCCGATCAGCTCCAGCGCGAGGCGCCCCTGCGAGATGAGCTCGACCTCCCGCCGCTGGGACGCCGCGGCGCCCTGGATCTGCCCGATGGTCATGAACGCGAAGAAGACCACAACCGCCGACGCCGACCCGGCGATGAGCAGCTCGATCAGCGTAAAGCCTCGCGGCGTCCTCATCACGGCACCCCCGGGATCAGCGTGCTCGTCAGCGCCCTCGAGCCGTAGCCACCCGGCGACGACCAGATCACCTTCACCCGCGCGTCGACGGACCCTGCCGGCGCCGCCCCCCCGGCGACCAGGGTCGACGGCTGCAGGCGGTAGCAGACCATGTATTGGTTTCCGCCGAAGCGAACGGGGAAGGGCCCGACCCTATAGGTGACGCCATCGTTGCCGCCGGCCGCACAGCCTGGCGCGCCCAGCTCCACCAGCGTGTCTTCGGTGGAGTGGGGGAGGCTCTCGCTCCTCCACGCGTTGGCCAGGGTGAAGGCCTGGCCGTTCGAGCAGCCGGAGTTTCCGCCCCCGCATCCTTTGTCTGTGGGCGCGAAGGGATCGTGTCTCACGTCGAAGCGAAGCTGGTCCATGATCGAGGCGGCCAAGTGCTGGGCGGTCGTCACCCTGCGGGCGTCGATCGACCGCTGGAGCGCCATGGAGATCAGGGGCAGCGTCCCGACCACCGAGATGGTGAGGATCGCCATCGACACCAGGACCTCGACGAGGGAGAAACCAAGGGCCGGGCGTCTCATAGGCACTCCCAGCCGCTGCCGCTCTGCCGATAGGCCCGCGTCTTCCCGGTGACGTTCCGGATCCCGACGGCCCTCGCCATCGTAGCCACCTCACCCTTCGGCCCGAAGATCAGCGTGTCGCCGTTCACGCTCGGAGTCTCCACCTCACCGTTGGGGAGGAAGCGGATCGTCTTCTTATCGGCGCAGAGTGAACAGCTCGGGAGCGCGTCGTATCCCACCTCAGCCTCCGCCGAACAAGACACCGTCGATCCTGCCGAGGCCGTCGCGGCGACCACCCCCGGGTAGTCCGCGCCGAAGCAGACCCGCTCGTACTCCGCGGCGCTGGACGAGATCGTATAGCCCGGCGAGCAGCCGTCCGGATTCATCGTGAGCGTGATCGGGCGATTCGTGCGAGACGCCAGCGCTGAGGCCTTGCGGACGTCCAGCACGAAGCGGTTCGCGAGGTTCCCGGTGCGATAGCGCGGGATCTGCGCCCAGAGCTGCCCGATCCCCAAGGAGGCGAGGATGGCGGCGACCACCAGCGCGATTGAGACCTCGATCAGGGAAAAGCCGCGAGACGAAGACATGGGCACCCGTTCCGCAAGATCCGTGCCTTGCTTTGTTGGCCGTGATTCCAGCTACTTACACCTGTCAACCCGAAAGGGGCAGCCGCTTCGTGCGCAAAGCTTGCGTAGTGCCGCAAGCGTTGCGGGGGCGTGGCACGAGGGTTCGGCGCCCTATGGCAGGTCGCGACGCTCGAAGATCGTCGTGGCGAGGATCAGGAGCGCAGCGAGGTAGCAGCTGCCGTATGCGACGGCGGCGAGGGTTTGGCTGGTGAGGATCTCCTTCTCGTGGACGAGCTTGGAGAGGGCCTCCAGCGTCACAAAGTCGGGGAGCGTCCAGTAGAGGCCGTCGCCGATCGCGCGGGTGAGGGCCGACTCGCTCTTGCCGAGGAAGAATCGAAGCTCGCCTGTGAGGTGGCCAGCGAGGGTCAGCCCGGTGGAGGCGATGAAGGCCACGGTGGAGGAGGTGAAGCAGGAGAAGAGGACGGCGATGGCCGCGATCAGGGCGAGCTTGAGGAGGAGGAGGGCCAGGGTGGTCAGGTAGGCCGTGACCGTGTACTGGAACGCGCCCTCGTGGCTGTAGGAGGCGATCATCGCCGTGGCGGCGACGGCCATCAGGAGCACGTTGAGATAGACCGTCCCGACCACCCCCACGAACTTGCCGAGGACATACTGGCCCCGAGAGATCGGGCGGGCCAGCACCGGGTATGCGAGCCGCCGCTCGATCTCGCCGGCCACCGAACGGACCCCGAGGAGGAGCGCCATCACCGAGCCGCTGATGGAGATCGCGGAGATCGAGAGGTCGGTCACGATTCGGACGGGCCAGCCCAGGGTCACGTTGGAGAGTACCGCCGAGAGGAGGATCAGACCGATTCCGAAGGCGAGGACCCCGTAGAGGATCCGGTCGCGGAGCGACTCGTGGATGGTGACTCGGGCGATGGCGAGCAGAATTCGGAGCTGGGTCATGGTGCAGCCAGAGCCTCAGGAACGTCCGATGGACGATACACCAAGAGGCGCTCTGGGAGGAGAGGCGAGCTCACCTCGCCCAACGTCGGGTCGAATACGATCGTTCGTCCGATCTCAGAACTGAGGATCGCCCGGAGCTCAGGATCGTCTAGCTCCGCAAGGCTCAACGGCGGCCTCTCGTTTTTCGCACGGTATTGAGAAATTTTTGCTTCTGTCTGCTGAAGCACTCGCTCAACCAGTAGGTCCTCCCGGCGCTTCTCGAGTTCGGTACGCATCAGAGGGTCTAGCGGTAAAGCAAGGGCCCCTTCGAGAAGGTTCAGTCCCTCGTCGAGATTCCCTGAGCTTGAGTAGAGTCGAGTCGCAAGGCTTGCAAGGTAACGGGGGCTCCCGGGGAGTTTGGATGCGCGCAAGAGGAGGTCTGCCCCGCGATCAAGTTCATCCATTGAATGCCAGTAGTTGAAGGCCGCGAAGAAAGGAAGCTGCCATCGCTCAGGGATGTGTTCCATCCCTCGCAGGAGAATCTCATTTGACGAATCGGTCCGTCCAGCCTGCGCCAGGAGCACTCCCGAGGCTTCGTACGCATAGCCATACATTGGATCTACTCTGATCACTTTTTCTGCGAGGGCTTCGAGCAAGGGCCACTGCATTGCAGTCGAGTCGTTTGCTCCTACATATTGGACCAACTCAAGCCAGTATAGGTCCGCAAGGGACGTCTCGTGCCCGAGTGCCAAGACTCCACTTACCGATGCATCTACTACTGCAAGGGGAGTTGCGTCCGATCCATTTGATTCGACTGTGCTCGATAAGTGAATCAAATGGGCCAGTAATGCGGCTCCGAGGAGCGAAAGTACCCGGCCAGTCGACCCGTCGTGCAGGAGGCGGTGGGATGTGTTGGGGTTGTCCATGATTGAAACAAGTAGACTCCGCGATCTCTCGCGGAGTCTCGGTTTCATCCGAATGCGGCTTGGCTTAGTAGATGCCGTCAGCCACGGCCTTGTAAACCTGACCGTTGAGGGAGTTCTGAAGCGTACAGCTGGCGGCACGGCCCGCCGCAACAGGAGTCGTCGTCGCGCCACTAACGATCGGGCTCATGTGAACCGTCCAGCACTGCGGAGTGGTGTCGACATCAAGATCGGCAAGTGCGTCCGCCGTAAACTGATTCACGGCTGCCGTCACCTGATACGAGAAGTAGACCTGACCCTCGGGGCGCCATCCGAGATCGTCCCAGCCAGCAACACCGGTCAGGACGAAGTCGGACTTCTGGCCGTTAGCATTCAGTGCGGGATTGACCTCAGCGGCAACATAGGAGTCCCTGTAGCCGTAGTACGCGATCTCGGAGGTCTTGATAGCCGCGAGGTTGACGGCAGCCTCGCCCGACTTGGCGCGGAGCTGGTAGCGGAGGAAGTTGGGGATCGCGATGGCGGCGAGGATGCCGATGATGGCCACCACGATCATGAGCTCGATGAGGGTGAATCCGCGGACGTTCTTCTTCAGGTTCTTCAGCATTCTTTGCTCCTTTGCTCGCCCTCGGTGGAGGTTTTCCGACCGGTGACTACTGGGATCGGGCGAGTTGGACAGTGGGCTTTGCGAAAGCAGTGCCAGGATGGTGGCAGTCCGGCGAACCGTCAAATTTTCGGCCAAACGGCCAGCAAGCCTCGAACATGGGATGCCGATCGGCGGCAACCCGGGGAGGGGGCTGCCAATAAACGGCAGTTCCTAAGTTCAGGTCTCTGGCGCAAGAATTGTCGGTCGGGCGGGTCTTCGGCTACCTTCGGGCCTCTCATGAAGAATGGAGAGAAGCGAACGATGTCCGAAGAGATCCTCGCGACCCATCAATTGACCAAGATCTTCCATCTGGGCCTCCGGCGGAAGCGGGTCGTCGCCGTGGAAGGGCTGGACCTGGCCGTGGAGAAGGGGGAGATCTACGGATTCCTGGGACCGAATGGTGCTGGGAAGAGCACCACCATCAAGATGTTGGTGGGGCTGGTCCGGCCGACGGCGGGGGACGCCGCGATCTTCGGGCAGCCCATCGCGACGCGGCAGGCCCGGGCGAAGCTGGGCTTCCTGCCGGAGAACCCCTACTTCCATGACTTCCTCACCCCTATGCAGCTCCTGGCCTTCGCCGGGCGTTTGGGGGGGCTCTCGAAGGCGACCCTGGCCGAGCGCATCCCCCGCCTCCTCGATCTGGTGGGGCTGAGCAAGGCGCAGAAGCTCCCCTTGCGCCGCTTCTCCAAGGGGATGGTCCAGCGGGCGGGGATCGCCCAGGCGCTGATCGGCGATCCGGATCTGGTGATCCTGGACGAGCCTATGAGCGGCCTGGATCCGATCGGGCGCAAGGACGTGCGCGAGGTGATCTTCCGGCTGAAGGAGGAGGGGAAGACGGTCTTCTTCTCCTCCCACATCCTCCCGGACGTGGAGGCGATCTGCGATCGGGTGGGGCTGATGCTCCACGGCAGGCTGCGGGATCAGGGCCGGCTGGAGGAGCTCCTGTCCGCGCGCTCGCGTGCGGTGGATGTGATCGCGGAGGGGATCCCGGAGGCGATCGCGCAGAGGCTCCAGCAGCAGGCGGTGCGCGCGCTGCCGAAGGGGGAGGGTTGGGCCTTCACCTTCGGGGAGGAGTCCGAGGCGGACGCCGCGATCCGGGCCCTGATGGAGGGAGGGGCGCGCCTCGTGGCCATCACGCCGCATCGCGAGACCCTGGAAGATCTCTTCGTCCGCAGGGCGGAGGAGACCGGCGCCGCCCACGCCAAGGGCGATGAGTCGGCGGCGGCCTAGCCGATGGGACGCGATCGAGGGCGGAAGCAAGAGGCGGCCGCCGACGCTCCACGCAGGTCGATCGCCGAGCAGCCCGGCCTCCTGCTCTTCTTCGCGTTGGCGCTGGTCGCCGTCGCGTACTCGGCGGCGCCCCTCGGCGGCTTCGTCTGGGACGACCTCCCCCTGATCGTGGAGGAGCGGGTCGTCCGGGAGCTGCAGCCGATCGCCTCCTACTTCGATCGGATGTTCTTCGGCGGGCCGGCGGGCGCGCCGACCCGCAGCTTCTATCGGCCGCTGGTGATCCTCTCCTTCGCCCTGGACTGGCGGCTTTGGGAGGGGAGCCCGCTGGGCTTCCACCTCACCAACCTCGTGATTCACCTGGGCTGCGTCTCGCTGGTCTTCCTCCTGGCTCGAAAGTGGGGCGCGCGTCCGCTCCCGGCGAGCCTCGCCGCCGCGCTCTTCGGCGTGCTCCCGCGGCTCTCCGAGGCCGTCGCCTGGATCTCGGGGAGGACAGATCTCCTGGCGGTCTTCTTCGTCCTCGGCGCGCTCCTGATCCACGGGAGAGGCGCGAGCCGCCGCTGGAGCGCAGCCCTCCTCCTCCTCCTCGGGCTCCTCGCGAAGGAGGTCGCGGTGGCCGGCCTGGTCGCCATCGCCATCCTCGAGCTCCTGGAGTGGCGCTCCGCGCGGGAGCGGGCGGGGAGGCTCGCCCTTCGCTGGCTCCCCCTCATGGCAGCCGCTCTCGTCTATCTCATGCTCCGGATGTTCGCGGCCCTCGGGACGAACGCGCCGTCGAGGGCTCCGCAGCTCGATCTGCCGCGCCGGGCCCTGGTCGCCCTGGAGGCCGTCGGGAGCTATGGGTGGATGTGGCTGGATCCGCTCCGTCCCCGGACCCAGATCGGCTCGGTGTGGGTGAGCGATTGGACGATGGTCGGCGCGGGAGGGCTGGTCGTCCTCGCGTCGGGCGCGCTGATCGCGAGGTCGGTGCGCTCGCGGCGGTTCAACCCCTCGATGGCGCTCGTCGCCTTGGGGACCATCCCGCTGCTCCTGGTCCTCCACCTCCTGCCCATCGCCCTGCAGGTGGCGGCGGCGGATCGCTTCCTCTACCTGCCGGCGGCGGCGCTGGCGATCGCCGCCGCCGCCTCGATCTCGAAGGCGTCCCCGCGGGTGGCCCGGCGGGCGTCGTTCGCGGCGGCCTTGGCCATCCCGCTCTTCGCCGGCGCGACCTACGCGCGGACCCTCGACTGGCGGGACGACGTCACGCTCTGGCGGGAGGCGTCCCGCCACGCGCCGGCCGGCAACTCCCTGCCCTTCGTGCAGCTCGGCGTCGCCCTCACCCGAGCCGGCCTCCCGGAGGAGGCCATCCCGGCCCTGGAGCGCAGCGCGGCCATCGACGACGAGCTCTTCCGGCAGCGGGGGATCGGCGATGGCCATGGGAGCGGCTCCCGTGAGGCGATGGCCCTCGCGCTCGCCGCCATGGGCCGCTTCGACGAGGCGTCGACGATCTACGAGGCCCTCGCCAGCGCACGCTCGGAAGATCCCGTCCACCGCTTCAACCTCGCCGTCGTGCGATCGATGGGCCTGGATTTCCAAGGAGCGAGGCGAGAGCTCACCGCGGTCCTGGGGCGCTTCCCCGACTACGAGGTGGCGCGGGCTTACCTCGGGCGCCTCGAGGGGATCGAGAGGCGTTGGAGGGTGCTCCCGGCCCAGGCTCCGGACGAGCCGGCGGAGGTGATGATGGGGCGAGCCGAGATCTTCGCGGAGCTGGGCAGGCGTCCGGACGCCGAGGCGATCTGGCGTTCGGTTGCCGAGAGCGGAGCTGCCGGCGACGAGCTTCGTCGAGACGCATGGACACGACTTGGCGCGCGAGGACGTCGGTAGAGATCTCCGTCTGCCGGGGGGATTATCGCTTGGTTGACGCGGCGCCTCGGGGCGAGACGCACCTCGCGCTCAGAGCGGGAGGCTACGAGTGTTTGGAAAAACTCAGGGCGCGGTCACGAAAGTGCCATTCGCGAAGTGGGTGATGGACTGGGTCCATAGTGGCGGCGGCGCGCCAGAGCCAAACGGGTCGGTGAGCTCCTCCGCGGTGTATCCGCTATCTGTGTACGCCGTGACGGACCAGCGGATGGTCGTGGAGGGGGGGAGTTGAAACGATCCCTGGCCGAGGTCCGAGACGACGAGTTGGGTCGAAGTCGGCGGGAGCAACCAGCGCGCGTACACGCCTCCGCCAGAGAGCTCGACCCAATAGGCGGTCGCTCCCGGGAGCGGCGTCCATTCGAGGGTCGGCATCGATGTCACCACTTGCTGGCCGGGAGATGGGGCCACGGTGTCGAGGAGGAGTGTGGGCGGCAACTCAAGGTAGGTGACGCCTCCGGGGTCCGCTTCGGCCCTGGCTACGACGGCCTCGGCGCCGTCAGGGTGGTAGCCAACCAGGGCCAGCGTTGCTCCTTCGATGGGGATCGGCAAACTCACTGGTGGTGCAGGGAAGTCGCCGGCTACGAACCCAGGAAAGAAAGCACCCATGATCTTGTAGTTCGAGAGATATGCCCGAACTTGGAACGGATATGCGTCGGGATCATACGAGACATCGGTGATGGTGGTCAGCACCGGTGTGCTGAGTGTGAGATCACCCCAATGCAATCCTAGGGCATCGATCGCGAAAGGATCGATGGTTCCCGCCATGAGGAAGTCGAGGCCACCCTCATCACGCAGTTTCGTGAGAACGCCGACGAGGGCTCCGGCGTAGAACCATGGCCCCTGCCAGGACAAATACCACATTTGGCCACTCCAGCGATTCACCGAGGAGAGAGCCAAGACAGGTCTGGTATCCGTAAGGGCCAAGACGATGTCGGTGTCATCCGGAAGCGGGAACGAAGGGCCGATTACGCCTCCTCGAAGATCGGCGTGATGGATGACGTCGAATGAGATGATGAAAGTCGGATCAGGGCGGACGAGTCCCTTGTACTCGATCAGATCCCAGTATGAAGGACCAAGCACCGCGATGTCGTAAGGCGGTACGACGTCCAGGAATTGGAAGGTACCGTCTGAGCCCGTGACGAAAGCAGAGGACGGATCCCCATTCAGGATGACGATCCCTCCAGCCCATGGAATGCCTGGTTCGAATAGGACGGTCCCGTCGATCGTGATGGATGTGTGTCCGGAGCCACCCTCACCGGCGCCACCACCTGCACCCCCGCCTCCTCCTTCGGTATCGCCGCCAGCACCCGCTCCGCCTCCGTGTTCCCCGCCAGCCTCTCCGCCTGCTCCGCCATGACCCCCCTCGCCGGCGCCGCCACTGCCGGCTCCTCCTTCATTTCCCCCGCCTGCTCCGCCAGGGCCTCCTTCGCCGGCGTCGCCGCCAGCACCGGCCGCGCCTCCGTGGCCTCCGCCGGCCTCACCTCCGCCTCCGCCAGCGCCGCCAACACCACCGGGACCAAGCACGCCGCCAGAGCCCCCGTTGCCGCCTTCGCCGCCCACCCCCCCATGGCCCGAGCTGCCGGCCTCTCCGTCCGTCACCCCGGGCGTTTCTCCTGCGCAAGAGACCAGAAACACAAGCGCCACTATGAGCGGCACATAAACGAGTCGGCACATGAATCCCCCTTCGGTGGGCATGTGATTGAATCCTACTCCGCTTTCGCCCCGCCAGAGCATCAATGCCACCACGGCCTCTCGAGACGCGGCCTAGATTCCGGAAGGTGAGGCGAGCCTCGAGCTGTTTCGTGCTCCCACCTCGTAGAGGCTGACCTCTCCCCATTGATGGATGGCACGCAGGGCACCCAGGGCGCGGAGGCGATCGAAGCGTTCGCGGATCTGCTCGGTGCGGCCCGGGCGAAGATCGGCGTTGTCCTCCCAGAGGAAGAACGCGCCGTGGACGAGGAGGTGGGTGATGCCGTCCGCGTGGAGGGCGTTGACGACCTCCACGGGATCGGGGGTCTCGTCGAGGAGGGCCTCCAGGCGGTAGGCCTCGAAGACGGAGTCGAGGCGGTAGGGGCGGCGCAGGTAGTAGGTGTAGCCGCGCATCCAGACGAGCCAGACCTTGCCGTCTTCGGGGACGAGGGCCTCCAGCTCTCGCATGGGGGGGTAGGAATCGGGGAGGAGGGCGCTGAGGATCTCGGCCTCGCTGGCTTTTCCTGCGAGCCAGGGGCCGGTCTGCTGGCGGCGCCAGAGGTCGGTGGCGGGGGGGGCGAACCACGCGGCGGCGCCGAGGACGAGGGCGAGGAGCGCCGCGTTCTTTCGGCGGGGCGGCCAGCGATCGACGAAGACCAGGAGGGCGGCGAGGAGGGCGGGGACGCCCAGCAGGTAGAAGCGGGCCTGCTGGACGGTGAGGGCCCAGAACCCTGACCAGAGGAGGACGAAGATGAGGGCGCCGACGTGCAGGCGTCGTAGGGAGGCGGAGCGATCGCGGGCCAGTACGAAGGCGGCGACGAGGCCGAGCCCGAGCATCGGGCCGAGGGAGCCCTCGAAGCCTGTGCGCATCGAGGTCGCGGTGAAGAGTCGCCAGGGGAGGAGGAGGTAGTCGACGAGGTCCCGTCCCTGGCCGTAGTTCGCCAGGGTGATGCCGTAGGCGAGATCGCGCCACTCGTCCCAGCCTGGGCCACCGAAGCGATCGAAGGCCAGGGGGAAGACGGGGTTGCCGCGCTCGAGGAGGTTGCGGAGGTAGAAGGGTGCCCCCACGACGGCGGCGATGGCGGAGAAGACGAGGGTCTGACGGAGGGCGAGGGCGCTCTCCTCCGGGCGGCGGCGGAGGCCGGAGCCGAGGAGGAGGAGGGCGAGGAAGGTGCAGAGCGCGAGGCCGGGGTATTTGACGGAGGCGGCGAGGCCGGCGAGGGCCGCCGCCGGGAGGAGGGAGGCGCCGTCACCGGCGATGACACGGAGGATGCCAGTCAACGAGAGGATCGAGAGGAGGAGGAGCCAGGACTCCACGTAGGCGGAGGTCCCGAACTCGAAGACGGTGGGGATGAGGAGGAAGAGCACGCCGGCCCAGGGCGCGATGCGACGGGAGGCGCCGAGGGTCTGGGCGAGGGCGGTGACGGAGAGGGCGGCGCCGCCGATGGTCCAGACGCCGACGAGCCTGGGGTTGAAGGGAGGGAAGCGATCGGCGGACGATCCCAGCGCGTGGAGCATCGCCAGGATCGACTCCCACCCCAAGGGGAAGGAGGCGAAGACGTTGTCGTCCGGCTGTACGTAGCCCCCGGCCATGGCGAAGAGCCGCGGCAGGGCCAGGTGGTAGACGAGCGAGTCGCGGTACCAGGGGGGGACCGTCGCCTGGACGAGGTAGAGGAGGAGGATGAGGCCGCCGACGAGGGCGGGAGCGCTCGGTCGGCGCAGCGTCGGAAGGCGCAGGGAGGCGCGCCCCTTCCACGCGAATGCGGCGCAGACGGCTGCACCGAGGGTGAGCCAGCCCACGACCGAAAAGCCGTGGAGGAGGCCGGTGAAGCCGAGAAGCATCCCGCCGACTTGAAGAAAGCCCAGGAAGATCGCGAGGGACGCGGCCCATCGAAGAGGCCGGTCGAGGGCGCCGTTCCGGCGCTCCCAGGCAGCCACGATCGGGAGGGCGAGGGCGCCTCCTGCCGGGATCGAGAGGGAGGCCGCGATGTCGAGGAGCCAGCTCATGGGGCCTCTTGGTTGGAGCTCGTTCCGGCGCCGAAGCGGCGCTCGGATCCAATCAGGCTCGGGAGATCGATGGTCCCTCCTGCTGAGTCGGAGGCCGTGCCGATGAGCCGGCCCACGGGGCCTCTTGGCTGGAGCTCGTCTCGGCGCCGAAAGGAGTGCGCCGACTCAGGCTGGGCCGGATCCCTCGTCGTAGACGGGTGGTGCCGATGAGGCCGCTGGAAGGACCGCGCCGGCCTCGCCGCCGACGACGCGCTGGATCTCATAGTGGCTGTTCCTCCGGCACGCCGGGCTGCGCGCGTTGCTCGGGCTCGTAGAGGTGCAGGAGGCGCAAGGCAGGGCGGTCGGCGCCGACCTCGAAGGGCCCCAGCTCCCGCACCTCGAGACCCTTCGACATCGCCTGGAGCTTGTCCCTCGGCAGGTTCGGGAGGACGAAGACCCTTCGGCCCTGCTGGAGCAACGCCCGGGTGAGGTGGGCGAGGGTCTCCGCCTCGTCCGGCGAGCTGTCGATGATGAGCAGATCCCGATCCATCTGCAGCGGCCCGAAGGCGTCCTTCTCTCCCCAGAAGGCGAAGAGCGCGTCACCGTCCCGAAGCTCCGGATCGAGGGCTGCCATCTTCGCGAGGTTGGAGCGGCGCAGGTTCCGGGAGGCGCCGAGATCGTCGACGAGGTGGACAGAGATCGCCCAGGCGAGGCAGGCGGCCAGCGCCGGCGCTGCCCATCGCGCCACGCGACCCCGGACGATGAGCGCCCAGCCCGCGAGGGAGGCGGCGGCGAGGAAGAGGGGGATCTTCATGATGAGGAGGAGGCCGAGGCCGATGGGGAGCGCCCAATAGACGATCGACCAGAGCGCCGCGCCGAATGTCGCACCCACGACGAGAGGGAGAGGTCGAAGGTCGAGGGGCTCCACCGCCCAGGCGAGGGTCACCGCGACGATCGGCATGAGGTCCAGGAGGTAGCGCTGGTTGAACGCCAGGCCGTCGTCCCTCATCAGGCCGCGGGTGGCGACGGCGACGAGGACGCCGAAGACGACGATCGCCAGGCCGCGGAGCTCACGGCCGCGCCCGTCTCCGCCCAGGGTGAGGCGCAGCCATTGGAAGGCGCTGGAGGCGATCGATGCCGGGCGGCCGATGCCGGGAGGCGTGTCGTGCGCATCTACCGGTGCCTGGGAGGCGATCGCTCGCCTGGGTGTAGTGGCTCGCTCGTCTCGCTGTGTTGCACGCGTCGAGGGGCGCAGCCACGAGGCGATCAAGGCGAGGAGGGGAACGGCGACCCAGGGCGCGGATTGGAGCCAGGCCTTCTTGAAGCTCCCGGCGACGAGGGTGGCGCCGGAGAAGGGCTCCTTGGTGAGATAGCCGTGGAAGATCCCCGGGAGCTCGGGGTAGACGCTGTAGTCGACGACCCTCGCCCAGAGTGAGATCGACCACTCCGCGATGGGGTGGAGGTCGAAGCCGCCGGATCGGAAGGAGACGTAGCCGCTGCCTCGCGAGATCGGGTTCCACAAGCCCCGGGCCTCGTGGTTGATGAAGGAGCAGGCGAGGAGGGGGAGGGCGAGGCCCAGGGCGTAGAAGGCGGCCGCTCGCCATCGACTTCGCGAGAGCAGGACGAGGCCCAGGCCGACGAGGGCGACGAAGAGGAGCGCCTGCAAGCGGACGCCGAAGGCGAGGCCCACCAGGAGGCCCGCGATGGCCGCGTCGAGGGCGGCGCCACGCTCTCGATAGCTGGACGCAAAGTAGACGCCCCCCATGCACAAGCCGGCCGAGAGCATATGGGGCCAGACGCCCTGGGCGTACTCGACGGAGAAGCTCGCGAGGAGCAGGACGCCCACCGCGATCCAGGGCGTGGAGGCCTTGACGGCGAAGCGGCGCGCGAGGAGGAAGGCGAAGACGGCGGCGAGGCAGAGGCCGAAGGCGTTGAGGGCGACGAGGCCCTTCCATCCCAAGTAGGTGAGCGGCGCCGCCAGGAAGGCGTGGAGCGGCGAGACCCCGTAAGCGATCGGCACGCGGAAGTTGGCAGGGACGGGCCTGGGGGTGGGGTCGGTCGGGCTGAAGAAGGAGAGGCCGCGGGCGGGAGGCAGGCCCGCCATCCCCGGAACTTTCACTTCACCTTGACGCGCCGCCAGGGCGAAGGAGACGTATTGGTTCTCGTCCGCGATGAAGACCCCGGGAACCGAGGTGGTCACCAAGAAAGAGCCCAGCAAGGCGAGGAGGGCGAGGAGCAAGAGCAGCGAGCGATCGGAGCAGAGGCGAAGCAAGCGAACATCTCCCTGGGCCCTTGGAAAGAGTCCGCCACCTTATACGTTGGGCTTGCGTCCGAGGAGTTTTCGGCGCCGCCCGATGCGCCTGCGGCGGCGACGGCCTCCGTGCCAGCCGACCCACGCCAGCCCAGCTCCCCGCCTGCCCCTGGGGCGGCGTCAGCGCCAGCCAGCTACCTCAGCCCGGCATCTCGAGTCTGGTGTCCGCGGCGGCGACTCCTCCTTGGACTCGATGGCCCCGGAGGCCGCCGTTTCCTGGACGGGAGGGAGCGACGCCCGTTAGGCTGCCGCCTTTCGCAGCGCCACATCCTGCATCGAGATCCTCGCTCGTCCCGCCTCGGGCAGGAACGGCCGAGGGCGGATGGCGGTTGTGGATTCGCCTGAACCTCGGAGCCGCCCGGATCGTGTTTCCCGATTTGCCAGATTGGTACTTCCTCGGCGTCGCCGCCGTCTTTGGCGCGTTGGTGGGCTCGTTCCTGAACGTGGTGATCGCCCGGCTGCCGAGGGGGCTCTCGATCGTGCGGCCGGCGTCGCGCTGCCCGGGCTGCCTGCGGCCGATCGCCTGGTACCAGAACATCCCGATCGCCTCGTGGATCGCGTTGGGCGGGAGGTGTCGAGGCTGCAGGATGGCGATCTCGATCCGCTATCCACTGGTGGAGCTGGCGACGTCGTTGCTGGCGGTGGCGTGTGTGCGTCAGTTCGGGCCGCAGCCCTGGGCCTTGGCGACCTTCGCCTTGTTGGCCGCGCTGGTGGCGCTGACGTACATCGATCTGGACCATTGGCTGCTGCCTCGCAGCCTCACGATCCCCTTCATCGCTCTGGGGTTGGGGGCGTCGTTCCTGGAGGGTGGGCCGGGGATCGGCTCGTCGGCCATGGGGGCGGCCGCCGGCTTCGCCGCCTTCGCGGTGGTGGGCTACGTGGCGGAGCGGATCCTGAAGAAGGAAGCCCTGGGAGGAGGGGACCTCTGGCTCTTCGCGATGATCGGGGCGTGGCTCGGGGCGAAGTCGCTGCTGCCGGTGGCGTTGCTGGCGTCGCTGCAGGGGGCGGTGATCGGGATGATCCTGCTGGCCGTCGCGCGGCGGAAGGCGGCGCGCAGTGGAACGACGGAAGACGGACGCGGCCCGCTGAGCGCCGGAGAGGCTGCGGTGGCGGATCCTGCCGGGGGGCCTATGGGTGCGGTGGCGGATGCGGCAAGGGGGCCGTTGCGCACTGCAGCAGATGCTGCGGCGGCGACGCCCATAGGGGAGACCGACGGGGCGGAGACGCGCCGCCTGGATGACTACGAGCGATCGCAGGGCGAGGCGGTCGACGCAGGGAAGGCGAAGTCCGAGGTCCAAGACGATCGGGGCGGGGCGGGCAATGAGCCGATGCCGCTTACCGCCTTCCCGCCGCCGAAGCCCACGGGGGACGCGGAGCTGGACAGTTGGGTGCCGCCGGAGGGCGCGGTCCCCTTCGGGCCATTCCTGGCGCTGGCGGCTGCCCAATATCTCTTCTTCGGCGAGCGCCTCGTCGATTGGTACCTCTCCGCTCTATCCTTCCACGGATGAGATCGTCGCCTCGCTTTTCGCTGCGTGCGCAGCTCGCCCTCTACGCCGCGGCGATCGGGGTGGTGGCGACGACGCTGGGGCTGGCGAGCTTCCTGCCGCTGTGGCGGATGTCGAGGGCGGGGGCGGAGGGCGCAGAGGATCCGCTGGCGACGGGGCAGCTCGCCCTGGTACTGGCGGTGGTGGGGGCGGTGATCGTCTTCGCGGTCTCGTATCTGCTGCTGATCCGCTGGATCGCGGGGCCGATGGAGCGGCTGCTCCTGGCGACGGAGCGGGTGGGGGCGGGGTCGGAGGCGCCCTTCCTGGCGGAGTCGGGGCCGGCGTTGGGGAGGCTGGGGGCTGCCTTCGATCGCATGGAGGCCCGGCTGGAGGAGGAGCGGCGGCGGGTGCAGGCCCAGGTGATGGAGCTGCGGGAGATGAACCACGAGCTCTCGGCGGCGAGGGACGCGGCGATCCAACAGGAGAAGCTGGCGTCGGTGGGGCGGCTGGCTGCCGGGGTGGCCCATGAGATCGGGAATCCGGTCTCGGCGATCCTGGGCTACGTCGAGCTGCTGAGGCACGACGCCGAAGGGGCGGCTGGATACCTCGAGCGGATCGATCGGGAGCTGAAGCGGATCGATCGGATCGTGCGGGATCTGCTGGACTACGCCAGGCCCCGGGGGGCGGATCTGCAGCAGGTGCGGTTGGGGGACGTGGTGGATCGGATCGTCCGGCTGGCCCGGCCTCAGGAGAGGTTCCGATCGATCGACCTCGTCGTCGCGGAGGACGGCGGCGAAGAGAGGGCCCTGGCGGACGAGCACTACCTGGGGCAGGCGCTGCTGAACCTGCTGCAGAACGCGGCCGACGCGATGGAGGGCAAGGGGACGATCCGGATCGGCGTCGAGGCCGCGGACGGCGGGACGAGGCTGGTGGTGGAGGACGACGGCCCCGGGATCCCGCTGGCGGATCTGCAGCGGCTCTTCGATCCCTTCTTCACCACAAAGGCGCCGGGGCAGGGGACGGGGCTGGGGCTCTCGCTCTGCCTGGGCTGGATCGAGGCGATGGGGGGCAAGCTCCACGCGGCGAATCGGGAGGACGGGGGAGCGGTCTTCTCGATCGAGCTGCGTATCTGATTCCCCGGCTGGCGGCAGACCCCGGACATCTCCCGCGATCGCGTTCTCGCGGAGCGATGAGGCGCCGACCCATGGCGACGAGCGCGCTGCGGCGTCGGCTCCTCTGCTATCTTCGCTGCAAGATGGGCTTTCGAGAGATCCTGATCGTCGACGACGAAGAGTCGATGCGCCACATGCTGCTGCTCTTTCTGGAGCGGCAGGGCTTCGTCGCCCGGGCGGCCTCGTCGGCGTCGGAGGCGCTCCAGGAGTTGGAGAGGCGGGCGTACGACGCGGTGGTGACGGACGTTCGGATGCCGGGGGATGACGGCATCAGCCTGGTGCGCAAGGGCCTCGAGCGCTCGCCGGATACGAGCTTTTTGGTGATGAGCGCGTACGGCACCGAGGATCTGGCGATCGAGGCGATGAAGGCGGGCGCGGTCGATTACGTGGGCAAGCCCTTCCGCCCCGACGAGCTGGCGCTGAAGCTGCGGATGGCGGCGGAGCGCAAGGGCTTCCAGCATGAGGTGCGGCGGCTGCGGGCGGAGCTCCACGCGAGCCGGGGCCTGGACGCGCTGATCGGTGAGAGCCCGGCGATGAAGGAGCTGGCGGGGCAGCTCCGCAAGATCGCGCCGGTGAAGTCGACCTTGCTGGTGACGGGGGAGAGCGGCACGGGGAAGGAGCTGGTGGCGCGGGCGGTCCATGAGCTCTCGCCCCGGAAGGATCGGCCCTTCGTGGCGGTGAACTGCGGGGCGATCCCTGAGCCGCTGATGGAGAGCGAGCTCTTCGGTCATGTGAAGGGGGCATTCACAGGCGCATCCCGAAGCTCGAGGGGGCTCTTCGCGGAGGCGGACGGCGGGACGCTCTTTCTGGACGAGGTGGCGGAGCTGCCCCCTGCCATGCAGGTGAAGCTCTTGCGGGCCCTTCAGGAGGAGGAGGTCCGGCCGGTGGGGGACGCCCGCTCGTATAGGGTGGACGTGCGGGTGGTGGCGGCGACCCGCCGCGATCTGCAGGAGGCCATCGCAGACGGCTCCTTCCGGGAAGACCTCTTCTACCGTCTGCACGTGGTGGCGTTGGAGCTGCCTCCCTTGCGCGATCGCCCTTCGGACATCCCGCGGCTGGTGGCGCACTTCGTGGAGATCTACAACCGGCGGCTGCGCTGCGATCCGCCGATCCGCGAGGTGACGAAGGAGGCGATGGACGCGCTCGTGGGTCACCGCTGGCCCGGCAACGTCCGGGAGTTGGAGAACGCCATCGAGCGGGCGCTGGTGCTCGCCGAGGGCGATCGCCTCGGGCCGGAGAGCTTCGCCTTCGTCCCTCGGGCGCAAGGGGGCAGGGGGAGCGATCCGCTGCTGCGCGCCGACGAGATCTCGATCAAGCGCGCGACCCGGCGGATCGAGGAGGAGCTGATCCATCGCGCGCTGGAGCAGACGGGAGGCAACCGGACGCGGGCGGCGGAGCTCCTGGAGATCAGCCATCGCGCGCTGCTCTACAAGTTGAAGGAGTTCGGGATCAACTGAGGGTGGTGGGGGAGTGTACAGGGTCGCGTGGCCGGCGGCGCCGTTCCCTTGGGGGACGAAGGCATCGCCGGCGCCGGCGATCTTCTCACAGGCTCCGCGACGGGAAATTTGCGGCAGTCAAGGCCGATGTTAGGATGCCGACGAATCCGAAGAGGTAGGTCCAATGGCCAAGGGCAAGCTAGCGCTGGGTCTCGACATCGGCTCGAGCTCCATCAAAATGATCCTCCTGCGGGAGATTAAGCGCGGCTACGAGCTGCAGAGCTTCGGCGTGGCGCCGCTGCCGCCCGAGACCATCGTGGACGGCGCGATGATGAACTCCGGCGTGGTGGTCAGCGCGATCCAGGAGCTGCTCGAGGCGCAGAAGGTGAAGCAGCGCGACGTCTCGTTGGGCCTGAGCGGCCACTCGGTGATCATCAAGAAGATCAACATGCTCCAGATGTCGAAGGACGAGCTCGACGAGTCGATCCAATGGGAGGCGGAGCAGTACATCCCCTTCGACATCAAGGACGTGAACATCGACACCCAGATCCTTCACCGCAGCGAGCCCGGCGGGGACAACCAGATGGAGGTCCTGCTGGTCGCGGCGAAGAAGGACGTGATCAACGACTACTCCGCGGTGGTGACCGAGGCGGGGCTGGTCCCGGTGGTGATGGACGTCGACGCCTTCGCGGTGCAGAACGCCTTCGAGGTGACGCAGGGCTTCGCGCCCGACGAGACCGTGGTTCTGATCAACGCCGGCGCCTCGGTGGTGAACGTGAACGTGGTGGCCAACGGCATCACCGCCTTCACCCGGGACATCACCCTGGGCGGTAGCCTCTTCACCGAAGAGATCCAGAAGCATCTGAACGTCTCCTACGAGGAGGCGGAGGCGCTGAAGATCGGCGGCCGCACCACCGACGACGCCGAGGCTGTGGTGCCGCAGGAAGTGGAGCGGGTGCTCACGTCCGTCGCCGAGCAGATGGCCGGCGAGATCCAGCGCTCGCTGGACTTCTACGCCTCGACGGCGGTAGACGGGCGCATCGCCAGGGTCTGCCTCTCGGGGGGAACGGCGCGGGTCCCGGCGTTGCGCAAGACCCTCGAGTACCGGGTGGGGGTGCCGGTGGAGATCGTGAACCCCTTCCAGAACATCAAGATCGACGAGCGGCACTTCGACCCGGGCTACCTGGCCGAGATAGGGCCGATGGCGGCCGTGGTGGTGGGGCTGGGCCTGCGCCGCGCAGGTGACTGACAAACCATGAAGAAGGCGCGAGGCGAGACTCGTCCATGATCCGGATCAACCTACTGCCGACCCGGCAGGCCAAGAAGAAGGACATCGGCCTCAAGCAGCTCACGCTGCTGGGTCTCCTCGTGGTGATCGCGCTGATGGGGAACTACTTCTGGAACACCAGCGTCCAGGAGACCCTCGACGGTAAGCGCGGCCAGGTGAGCAAGCTCCAGGCCGACATCGCGCAGCTCGACCGGATCATCGGCGAAGTGGAGCAGATCGCGAAGCAGAAGGAAGCGCTGGAGAAGAAGCTGAAGGTGCTGGACGACCTGCGCAAGGGGCGGTCCGGGCCGGTGAAGATGCTGGACAACCTGGCGACGCTGATGCCGGAGCGGGTCTGGATCGTCTCGATCGAAGAGAAGGGCGGATCGATGGTGATCAAGGGCGGCGCGGTGACCAACGAGGATCTCGCCGACTTGATTCGGGCGCTCAAGACGAGCCCCTACTTCTCCAAGACCGAGCCGACGCTGAAGAGCTCGACGCAGGTCACCGACAAGGTGCTCGGACTTCGGGTGAACTTCGAGCTGAGCCTCCAGATCAACTACGCCGCCTGAAGCCGGCTGCATCTCGTCTGCACGTCAAGAAAGGTCGAAGGGGATGGAGCGGCTCATTTCACAGATCATCCGCGCTTCCTGGGTGATGAAGATCGGGGTGGTCCTCGGGATCGCGCTCTTCGCGACGGGGATCACCTGGTACTTCTTCGTCGATCCGGCGGAGGAGGAGATCGTCCGGGTGGAGGCGCAGCGCCGCTCCCTCGAGGGCGACTTCATCGCCAAGCAGCAGATCGCAAACAACCTGAACGAGTATCGGCGGCAGAAGGAGGTCCTGGAGGCGCAGCTCGAGGCGGCGATGCTGGAGCTCCCGAACGATCGGGCGATCGACGAGCTGCTGCGCCAGATGAATGATCTCGGCGTGAAGAGCGGCCTGGAGATCACCCTGGTCGAGCCCCAGACCGAGGTCGCGCAGGACTTCTTCGCGAGGATCCCCGTGAAGATGCGGGTCTCCGGCAGCTACCACGAGATCGCGATGTTCTTCGACGCCATCGGCAAGCTGAAGCGGATCGTGAACGTGGCGGATCTTCGCTTCGGCACCCCGAAGGTCCAGAGCGAGAAGGTGATCCTCAACGCGGAGTTCCTCGCCACCACCTTCCGGTTCCGGGAGCCGACGCCCGACGACAAGAAGGGCGCGCAGAGAGGCAGGCGATGAGGCGGATGAATTTCTCTTGGGCGGCCACCTTCGCCGTGGGGCTGGTCGCCGTCGCCTTCGTCGCGACGGCCTGCGGCGACGATCCGCCGCCTCCCCCGCCGCCAGCGGCGAGGGCACCGACACCCCCACCGAAGCCGGAGCCAGCGAAGGCCGAGGTCGCGGTCGAGGACTCTGTAGAAGTGGAGTACACCTACTCGCCGATCGGCAAGCGGGATCCCTTCCGCTCGCTGGTGGAGGAGCAGGCGCCGGTGGAGGTGCCGATCGTCTCGGCGAGCAGCTGCGGCCCGCTCTGTGATTGGGAGCTGGATCAGCTCCGGGTGGTGGCGGTGGTGTCGGGCGTCGCGAGCCCGGTGGCGATGGTCGAGGATCCGCGAGGCAACGGCCACGTGCTCAAGCGTGGCATGAGCATCGGCAAGAGGAGCGGGAGGATCACCGACATCCGCCGCGATCACCTGGTGGTGACCGAGCTGATGCGTGGCCCCGAGGGGCAGGTGATTCCGGCGAAGAGCGAGATGCCGCTCCGAGCCAAGGGCGCGGAGCAGAGCGCGCAGGCCGTCGATCTGACGCCGCAGGATTCGAACGAGTGAGTAACCGAAAAGCTTCGAGGCCCAGGTGCTGGGGGGCGGGGCGAATCGATGGTTGGAACGGGAGCATTGGGATGAACCAATTCGTCAACAGGGTCTTGGGAGCCTCCGCGCTGGCGGCAGCCCTGCTGTACTCCGCCGGGGCGAGAGCCGGGGCAGGCACCGCAGCGGAGACGCCGCTCGGCCCCGACGTGGTGGCCGCGAAGGTGGACGAGCGGGAGGTCCGGAATCCGGCGAGCCGCCTCGTGGACGCCCGCGTCTCTTCGAACGACGCGGGGACGGAGGTGGAGCTGGTCGTCAACGGCGAGCTGGGCACCTTCGAGGTCCTCGAGCTGGCCAATCCACCGCGGCTCGCCATCGACCTCCTCGGGGTCACGGGCAAGGCGCCCAAGGCGCAGCAGGCCAGCGGCCGAGAGCTTCAGGGGATCCGCTTCGGCTCCCATGGGGACAAGATCCGGGTGGTGGTGGACGCGACGGCGTCGGCTGCGATGCCCGGGTACCGGATCGATCGGACGGCCAAGGGACTGCAGATCGTCTTCGCCCGGGCGGTGCAGGCGGCCCCAGCGGTGGCGGCGCTTCCGGTGCATGACGTGGCGCTCCAGGCTCACGACGCGCTGGCCGTCTCCGGCGTGGTGGCTGGGGCCGATACGTTGGCGGTCTCCGACCGGCCGGTCGTCTCCCCGGAGCCGATGAAGGTCGAGGCGGCCAGCGCCGCTTCGAAGCCGGAGTCGAAGACCAAGGCCGCTGCGACCGCCAAGGCGGTGAAGGTCGTGGACGTGGCCTTCCATGGGGACGAGCCGGGCAGGGCGCAGAGCGTCGAGGTGGCGCTCTCGGGGCAGGGAGCCTACGAGGTGGCACGCCCGGATCCGAATACGCTGATCCTCACGCTGCACAACGCCTCGCTTCCTCCGCGGCTGAGCCGCTCGCTGGACACCTCCGCCTTCGAGGGGCCGATCCGTACGGTCTCCTCCTTCGCGGATGAGAGCGCGGCCGAAGTGCGGGTGGTGGTGGCGCTGGCACAGCCCGCCTCCGACGAGATCGCGGTCTCTGGGAACAAGCTGACCTGGAGCTTCCAGGGCGAGGCCGTGGCCGAGGGCGTGATCATCGACGAGGCCGCCGGGACGGTGCGGGTGGCGGCGGAGGAGGACATCCCGGCTGGTCCGCGGAGCAGGCGCCCCGTCTATACGGGACGGAGGGTGAGCTTCGAGTTCAAGGACATCGACATCCACAACCTGCTCCGGGTGATCGCGGAGGTCTCGAAGCGCAACATCGTGGTGGCGGACGACGTCCGCGGCTCCATCACGATCCGCCTGCGCAACGTGCCCTGGGATCAGGCGCTGGACCTGATCCTCAAGACCAAGGGGCTGGGTAAGGAGGTCACCGGCAACATCATCCGCATCGCGCCGCTGCAGCAGATCCAGGCGGAGCAGGAGCTCGCCGCCAAGGCGACCCTGGCCCGCGAGGACGCGATGCCGCTCCGGGTGCGGATCATCCCGGTGAACTACGCGCTGGCCCGGGATGTCGAGGGGAAGACCAAGAGCCTCCTCACCAAGCGTGGCACGGTGGTGGTGGATCAGCGGACCAACACCCTGATCGTCAAGGACATCGGCGAGGCGATCTCCCGGGTGGAGGCGCTGATCCGCAGCCTGGACACGCAGACCCCCCAGGTGTTGATCGCGGCGCGGATCGTCGAGGCCTCCTCGAACTTCAAGCGCGACATCGGCATTCAGTGGGGCGGGAACCTCACCGCGAACGCCGCGATGGGCAACTCCACCGGCCTCGCCTTCCCCAACAACGCCAACACCACGGGCTCGGTGCCGGGCGCCGTGGGGGCAGGCGGCGCGGTGCCGGCCCAGCCGAATTGGGCGGTGAGCTTCCCCGCTGCCGTGGCGGACAGCTCCGGCGGCGCGGTGGGCTTCAGCTTCGGCTCGGCGGGTGGCGCGGCGCTCCTCAACCTGCGCCTCACGGCCCTGGAGACCCAGGGCATGTTGAAGACGGTCTCCGCTCCGAAGGTGACCACCCTGGACAACACCGAGGCGATCATCGGGCAGGGCGTGTCGATCCCCTTCTCTCAGGTGTCGGCCGCCGGCGTGAACACGGTCTTCGTCGAGGCGAAGCTCGAGCTGAAGGTGACGCCGCACGTGACGTCGGACGGCGCGATCCTCATGAAGATCCACGCCTCGAACAACCAGCCCAGCGAGAACATCACCGGGGCCAACGGCCAGCCCGCCATCACCAAGCGCGAGGCGCAGACCGAGGTGCTGGTGCAGGACGGCGACACCACGGTGATCGGTGGCATCTACACGAGGCGGACCTCGGAGAAGGTGGCGCAGGTGCCGCTCTTCGGGGACATCCCGATCCTGGGCTGGCTCTTCAAGAGCAATACGAACACGGACGATCGGACGGAGCTCCTCATCTTCATCAGCCCCACCATCGTCAACCGCGAGGCCTCGGTGATCGCTGGGGGCTGATCGCCGCCCACCGATCGTCGAGCGTTGGAGAAGATCATGAACGCGTATCTGCGCGGTAGTTTGCTGGTGGCCCTGCTGGGCATCGCATCGGCAGGGGTCCTGGGCTGCGGTGACGGTGAGAGCACCGAGGCGATGACCCTCAAGGGCTTCCACGGCATCAAGGCCGGCACGGACGGCTGCGTCCACACGGAGCAGCCGATCTCGAACAGCACCTTCGACGTCGGGCTGGCGGCGAGGGGTGCCAGCGAGTTCCACGTCTACCTCGAGCTGATCAACAACCTGAAGAACAACGAGAGCGCCGACGCCGGCCGATTGAACAGCAACCAGATCAAGGTGGAGTCGGTGGAGATCTTCTTCGAGCGCTCCGAGCCCTGGGCGTTCCTGCCCGAGAGCGTCAGCGTCGACGCGGGCATCGTCCTCGACACCGGCGAGCGGCATATGGCGCCGATCGCAGCGATCCCGCAGGCGGTGGCGATCCAGATCCTGGAGGAGGGCCTTCTTCGGGATCTGGGGCCGACGAAGCTGCGGTTCAGCGCGAAGGGGAAGGGGAAGCTCTTCGACGGGACGAAGGCGGCGTCGAACGAGCTGAGCTTCGCGGTGACGGTCTGCGAGGATTGCATCAATCCCTGTGGCGGCCTGGTTCCGGAAGCGGTGTGCATGGGCGCGGGGGCGCAGCTCGATGGCTTCGCCTGCCCTGGCAGCGCGAAGGAGCCCGAGCCGGACGTGGACGGCGCAGGGGGGAGCGGAGGCGCGGGCTCGCGGTAACGCGGGGGCGCTCGGACGCGACGGAAGAGAAGACGATCGCCCGGGCCGCTTGACGTGGTGCCGGGCGTTTCTGTAGCTTGCGCCCCCCGCGCCGAGCGAGGGAGAAAGGGCAAAGAGGCCATGGGCTTTCGCGAAGCGCTGGAAGAGATCTGTACGGTTGAGGGCGCAGTGGCGGCGTGTGTGATGGGCTTCGACGGGATCGCCATCGACACGGTGAAGGCGACTCCAACCGACCGCGACATCGACACCCTGATGGTGGAGTACTCCGGCCTCCTCGCCCAGGTGCGCCAGGCGTCGGAGATGCTCCAGACGGGGACGCTCTCGGAGGTCTCGATCGGCACCGAGGAGCTGATGGCCCATCTGCGGCCCATCGACTCCGAGTTCTTCGTGGTGCTGGCGATGACGCCGGACGGAAACCACGGAAAGGGCCGCTTCCTGGTGCGGCTGTCGGTACCCAAGTTCCAGGCGGAGCTCTGACGCCCCGAGCCGGGCGAGCGAGCGTAGCAGTCAATGACGGCGGGCCGCTCGAGCCGAGCGCCAGGCCTACAGACGCCGCAGGGGCCATGCCCGAAATGCGGCGAGAGAATCGAGGAAGAGAAGATGGCTGAATACGTCGACACCGCAGGGTTTCGCAACGGACTGAAGATCGAGATCGACGATCACCCCTACGAGATCGTCGAGTTCCAGCACGTGAAGCCGGGCAAGGGCGCGGCCTTCGTCCGCACCAAGTACCGCTCGCTCCTCAGCGGGAACGTCCTGGAGAAGAACTTCCGCTCGGGCGATCGCTTCGTCCGCCCCGACCTCGAAGAGAAGACGATGCAATTCCTCTACAAGGAGGGCACCGACTACCACTTCATGGATCAGAAGTCCTTCGAGCAGACCTTCGTCCCGGAGGCGAACCTCGGCGACTCGAAGAACTTCATGAAGGAGAACATCGACGTCCAGATCCTCTTCTACCGGGGCAAGGCGATCGCCGTCACCGTGCCCAACTCGCTGGATCTGAAGATCGTCAAATGCGATCCGGGGGTCCGCGGCGACACGGTCTCCGGCGCGCTGAAGCCGGCGGAGCTGGAGACGGGCTTCGTGGTGAACGTCCCCCTCTTCATCAACGAGGGAGAGACGATCAAGGTGGACACCCGGACCGGCCAGTATCTGACCCGGGTCTGAGGCACGCCTCGAGCCCAGAGGCCAGAAGGAACCCCTCGCGCGCAGCGCGCGTGAGAAGACCGCCCCCTCCTCGCTGGAGGGGGGGTCTCACAGGCTCTGAGGCGAGCCAGAGGCGAGCGATCGCAAGGAAGAGCCGTAGCGCGCAGCGCGCGTGAGAAG
>JBEBXK010000019.1:0-61846 GCA_040391605.1 Vulgatibacter incomptus | reverse complement strand
TAGCGGTGATGCCGCAGATCGCCGTGGAGGCTGCGGCCAGGCTCCCGAGCTGGGGTGATACGCCGAGGCGCTTCGCGAGCCAGAGGGTGACGCCGAGGGCGAAGAGCACCAGGGCGGCGACGATCGGGATCCCGATGGATCCCACTTTCAGCACGTCGATCACCGAGAGCTTGATCCCCACCAGGATGATGCCCAGCCTGAGGACCTTCTTCACAGCGAAGTCGATCCCGGGACCGAAGATCGGAGACACGCCGACGGTATTGGCTACCAAGAGCCCCAGGATCACAGCTATCGAGACCCCCGAGATCGGGCTCCCCCTGCCGACGGGATCCAGCCCTTGCATGCTGAGGACGACGCCTCCGAGCCAGACGGCCAGGTGTTGTGCGATGAGGGCTACAGAGAGCGCCAGGCCGAGCCCAGGCAGGATCCGGGCAAGTTGCCGCCCGATCGCTGCCGCGCTCCTCCGATTTCGCGTGGTCTCGATCGCAAGCACGCCTGCATCGATCGTCCTTGGCTGCTGGTTCAAGAGAGCCTCGCCGCTTCGTCCACGTGGTCATTGGGAAGATCGACTCGTTCGCGCTCGGGCCGAGCCTTCTGCGCGCTAGAGCGATCGAGACCCCGCTCCCATGCGATCGCCACCGAGGTCCCAGCCAGCATGGAGGCGACGAAGACGAGAGAGGCGAGGGAGCCGGACATGGTCGCGACGATCCCCGGCCCTGGACAGAAGCCCCCGAGGCCCCAGCCCACGCCGAAGAGCGCGCTCCCGCCGAGCAGGCGCAGATCGAGATCCTGAATCGTCGGCAGCGTGAACGATTGGGTGAGGATCGGGGCCCCGCGCCTGCGCCCCCACATCCAGGCGATGGCGCTGATGGGGATCGCCCCCATCATCACGAACGCGAGCGCGGGTCTCCACTCGCCCGTCACGTCCAGGAAACCGATCACGTTGGCTGGCTCCGTCATTCCTCCGACGGCCAAGCCGACGGCGAAGAGGACGCCCGAGATCAGCGCGATGCCGCCCTGCTTGATATCCATCTTCATCCCAACAGCCCTGCGAAGCGCATGACCAAGACGGTGATACCACCGGTGAGCATGAAGGCCCCCGTCGCGGCGATGGAACGCAGCGAGAACCTGCTGATCCCGCAGACGCCATGGCCGCTGGTGCAGCCGCTCCCGATCCGCGTGCCCACTCCCACCAGCAGCCCGGCGATGGAGAGGAGAGGAAGACTGGGGGCCCCGCTCACGTCGAAGCGTCCAGGGAGGGCCGCATGGGCGATCGCTCCGCCCAGCAGCAGCCCGGCGATGAAGAGCGGGCGCCAGAGCGCCGGGCCGGGCTGTCGAGTCAGCAGCCCTCCCACCATGCCGCTGATCCCGGCGATCCTGCCGTTGAAGAGCAGCAAGAGTGAAGCGCTCAGTCCGATGAGCGCGCCTCCCGCGAGGCTCCATGCGATCGTCGTCGATTCCATCCGTATCTTCTCCTTCGGTCCCAGGGGTCGCTGCGGACTCGGGCGCTCCCCTTCGCAACGTCCGTGCCAGACCGACTCTCTCAAGGAAGGTGGCGAAAGGCGCAGGTCCGTGGACGCCGTCGCGGTCGAGGCGTCGCGGAGCGATGTTTCAGGCCGGTTGCAGGCGGAACGGATGTTTCCTCCGAACGTTGAGAGGCGTTGCACCGAGGTTGGCTTAGGCTGAAGGCGGCGCGGGCATGGACGTGGCATGGAGGCAGGGAGCGGGGTCAGGGAGCTGAGAGCGGTGCGCTGGCATGCAAGCTGCTCTGTGCGCAGGGTTCGGGCGTGACGCCCGGAAAGGAGAAGCGAATGCTGTTTCGACAACTCTTCGACTCCGAGAGCTCCACCTATACCTACCTCCTCGCGGACGAGCAGAGCAGGGAGGCCGTGATCATCGATGCCGTGTGGGAGAACGTCGCTCGCGACCTCGAGCTGATCGACGATCTCGGCTTGAAGCTGGTCTACGCCTTGGAGACCCATGTCCACGCAGATCACGTGACCGCCCTCGCCTCGCTCCGCGAACACACCGGCTGCAGGACCGTGGTCTCCGCCAAGGCCGGGGTGACCTGCGCCGATCGGCTGGTGCGCGAAGGTGACCAGGTCCGCTTCGGCTCCCGTGCGCTCGAGGTACTGGAGACGCCGGGCCACACGGCCGGCTGCCTGAGCTACGTCACGGACGATCGCTCGCGAGTCTTCACGGGAGACGCACTGCTGATCCGAGGCTCGGGTCGCACCGATTTTCAGCAGGGGGATTCGCGCCAGCTCTATCGGTCGATCCACTCCAAGATCTTCACCCTGCCGGATGCCACCCTCGTCTTCCCAGGGCATGACTACAAAGGGCGCACCGTCAGCTCGGTCGGGGAGGAGAAGCGCTTGAATCCGAGGCTGGGTGGGGGGAGATCCGAGGCGGAGTTCGCCGTCATCATGGCGGAGCTCGATCTGCCCTATCCCAGGAAGCTCGATCTCGCGCTCCCGGCCAACCTCGCCTGCGGCGATCCGTCGGCTTCCGCGAAGGTCCGGGATTGAAACAGCGTTTCCCCTTGTTTCGGGGGCCGTGGAACGATCTCGATCCGAGGCATACGATCACCTGACCTCGATGGCCCTGGAAGACCTCGGCGGCGCCACGCTGCTCCTCGACTCCCGATTGCGGGTGGTTCGAGCCACCGAGGCTGCGGAGGCGGCGGTCGGGATCTCCATCCCCCGAGGCGTCAGCGCCTCCAAGCTCCTTTGCGGAGAGGCCGCGAATCGACCGATCGCGGAGGCGCTCGCCAGGGGTGAGCCGGTGACGGGGGTCATCGAGCGCCCCCGCCGCGGCGGCGGATCGCGCACGCTGATCGTTCGAGGTAGCCCAATCGAACGCGGGGGGAAGCGGGTGGGCTGGATCCTCTCCCTGTCCCTGGACGAGCGAAGTGGAACGGACGACGCGCTCCGCGAGCCCTTGTATTTTCATGGGCTCTGGACCGTCGCCCCTGGGATGAGGCGAGCCTTCCACGTGATAGAGCGCGCCGCCCTGCGCGACACGACCGTGCTCATCCGAGGCGAGACCGGCACGGGCAAGGAGCTCGCAGCCCGCGCCATCCACGAGCTCTCGCCTCGCAGCGCCGGCCCCTTCGCGGCGATCAACTGCGCGGCGCTCCCCGCGACGTTGCTCGAGAGCGAGCTCTTCGGCCATGTAAGAGGTGCCTTCACGGGAGCGGTCCGGGATCAGCCTGGCTTCTTTCGCGCCGCCGATGGAGGCACGATCTTCCTCGACGAGGTCGCGGAGATGCCACTGGAGCTGCAGGCCAAGCTGCTGCGCGTCCTGGAGACGCGGGCGGTGATCCCGGTGGGTGGACGGGAGCAGCGCCCGGTGGATGTGCGGATCGTCTCCGCGACCCATCAATCCCTGCGCCAGGCAGTGGAGGAGGGGAGGTTCCGCTCCGATCTGATGTACCGGCTCCGCGTGATCCCCATCTCTCTCCCTCCGCTTCGCAGGCGGTTGGAGGACGTGCGGCTGATCACGCAGAAGGTGGTCGAGGAGCTGAATGCCCAGGGCGGGCGGCAGGTCGCGCGCATCTCACCGGTGGCCATGGCTGCTCTCGAGCGTCACCCATGGCCCGGAAACGTGCGCGAGCTGCGCAACGCGCTGGAGTATGCCTACGTGATCGGCGATGGCCCGATCCTCCAGCCAGGCGACCTGCCGGTGGAGATCCTCGAGCCAGGCGCGAGCCTCGACTTCGGTGCAGCGATCCAGACCAACGCGATGCCTCCCGCCCAGGTGGATGAGAGTCCGGAGGTCAAGCGGATCCGAAGCGCGCTCGAGCGCGCGGGGGGCCACCGCGAGCGCGCGGCCCAGATCCTCGGGATCAGCCGCGTCACCCTCTGGCGCAGGATGCGAGAGCTGGAGCTCCGGCCTGAGGGGCCGCGTGAGGGGGCCGATCCGATCGTCACCCCGTTCAGGATTGGCAGCCCGTGAGGGATCGTCCACCGATCGGCACCCAGCTCCTGCGCGAGCGATTCGGCCGCGTCGCGGCTGGTGCGATAGGGGAAATCGCGGGCCACGAAAGCGGGGGGATCACGCTACCGACCTGTAGGTCCGACGTGTCAGATCCAGCGGATCCACGCGCGGACCAGGTCCTCGAAGGCCGCGCGGTTCGCCTCGATCGCGGGACCTGCGCCGAGGGTGACCATGCAGCGATCCTTCGCGAGCCACTGCAGGAGCCCTGCCGGATCGGGGACGTCGATGCCCGTGTCGGCGGTGGCCTTCTTCTTGGCGCCCGTATGGAAGACGAGCTGGACCCGATCGCGCGAGCGGAGATGGATCGTCGCGAAATAGTCGGAGGTCCGGAAGCTGGCCGAGTTCCACTTGATCCCCTCGCCGATGGAGGGATCCGCGTCGAGCAGGATCCGGCGGACCTTCTCCATGTCCGCGCGCAGCGGATGATCGAGGTCGCGCAGGAGCGCCGCCACGGCGGGATCCTCGCGCGTGGCGCCGGCAGTCTCAGGCGTCCGAGTCTTCTTCACGACAGAGGCCCTTCGTGGGTCGATCTGCCCCGGAGCGGGCGGGCGACGAGACGTGGCGAGGGGGGAGGCACGTAAGCGAAGCTACCACGGAGGAGGGCGGCAAATGAGCCGGCGCGATGATCGTGCGCAGCGTCGCTCGGTCACGAGGTCGCGGGGATCGAGCTGGCGGAGGTCGCCGCAGCGGATCCGCGCGGGGCGCTCGTTGGCTGCGACACCCGGAACGAAGGGGCGGGATATCTGATCAAGGCCGGCGTCCATCGGCAGGCGGCTGGCCTCTTAGAGGACCCGCCCGAATCATCCCCACTTGACGCATGTCGATATGGGCATATGATGCCCGGCATGGCACGAGCAGCCACTACGTCGGACGTCTTCAACGCGATCGCCGAACCGCAGCGCCGGGAGATCCTGGTGCTGCTGCGGGCAGGGGAGTGGCCCGTGACCGAGCTGGCGCGGGAGATGGGGATGACCCAGCCGCGCGCCTCCAAACACCTGCGGGTGCTCCGAGAGGTGGGGCTGGTGCGGGACCGCAAGGCGGGTAAACAGCGCCTGTACGGCCTTGACGCCCGAGGGCTGCGGCGGATCCACGAGTGGACTGGGGGGTTCGAGCGGTTCTGGAACGAGAGCTTCGACCGGCTGGACGCATGCGTGCAGGAGCTGAAGCAGACAAGGCAGGAGGAGTAGCTGATGAGCGCAATAGGAAGAGGAACGCCGGCGCAGTCTGCGACGGCCGACCGCGAGATCGTCATCTCCCGGATCATCGACGCCCCGCGAGAGCTGGTGTTCGAGGCATTCACCGAGGTCCGGCACCTGTCGCGGTGGTGGGGGCCGGAGGGGTTCACCACCACCACGCGATCTTTCGAGTTCCGCGTCGGAGGAGAGTGGATCTTCGTGATGCACGGACCGGGCGGGACGGACTACAAGGAGTGGATCACCTGGACCGAAATCACCCCGCCGGAGCGGATCGCGCTGCTCCACGGTGAAGTCCGCGACGACCCGAACGCCTTCGAATCTGTCTTGACGTTCGAGCCCAACGGCGTGGCGACCCGGATCGAGATGCGCACGGTGTTCCCAACCAAGGAGCTGCGCGACGAGGCGGTCAGGAAATACCACGCGATCGAGGGCGGCCAGCAGACCCTGAACAAGCTGGCTGCCTACGTCACCGAGATCGTTCGGAAGGGAGTCGAGGACTGATGGCTGGCAAGGTGTTCTTCAGTGTGTCGATGTCGCTGGACGGGTTCATCGCGCCCGAGTCCCCCGAGGATTTGATGGGGCGGCAGTGGATGGAACTGCAGGCTTGGCTCTTCCCGCAGCGGTACCTCCGGGAGAGGCTGAAGCTCGGCGGGGGCGGCGAGGAGGGTCGCGACAACGACATCGTGCGGGAGACGTTCGAGCGCACCGGCGCGAGCGTCATGGGCAAGCGCATGTTCGACGCCGGCGAGCAGGCGTGGCCGGAGGAGGCGCCGTTCCGCACGCCGGTCTTCGTCGTGACGCACGAGAAGCGTGACCCCTGGGAGCGACCGGGCGGGACCACCTTCCACTTCGTCAACGACGGCATCGAGTCTGCGCTCGGCCAGGCCCGCGAGGCCGCAGGCGACCGCGACGTCCGCATCGCCGGTGGCGGCGCGACGATCTTGGAGTACATAAACGCCGGCCTGATCGACGAGTTCACGATCGCGCTCTCACCCGTGCTGTTCGGCTCCGGGATCCGCCTGTTCGAGGGCGTGGACGCGGGCCGCGTGGCCCTGGTGCCGGTCCGCACGGAATCCTCCCCGAGGGTGACGCACCTGACCTACGCCGTCCGGAAGCGGTAGGCGCGCGGGGATCCGCGCGTGGCGCGGTCCACAACACCCTGCTGGATGCACCGGCCGCATCGTGGCTCGCCCAGGGCCGCTCGGTGATCTCTGTCGCTGCCGGCGGCGCGCTCGTAGCCGGGGCCGCCTCGAAGGTCGAGTCGGCCGAGATGAGCGGCTTGCTCTATTCCGCGGAGGAGCTCGAAGCGGCGATCCGTTGAGACCGCCGCGACGGGCCCGATGCTCGGGCATGACCTTCCACTGTCTCGGGCGGTTCCGGAGCACGAGCACGTCCGACCTGGCGCACGTAGCCCGGGCTGCATCCCCGGATCAGTCTTTCACCAATCCCCCGTCCACGACGAGGTTCTGGCCCGTGACGGCTCGGGACCAAGGGGACGCGAAGAAGAGCACGGCGTCCGCGAACTCCTCGGGGGTGGTGACGCTGCGCAGCGGTGTGTTGGCGGCGATCATCTCGAAGACCGCCTCGGGGGTGGCGGCGCTGGCGTCGGTGGTCCGCAAGAGCCCGCCCGAGACCATGTTGACGGTGACGCCCATGGGGCCGAGATCGGCGGACATGGTGCGGGTCAGGGAGAGGAGCGCGGCCTTGGCTGCGGTGTAGTCGTGGTAGGGCACCACGGGATTCTGGAAGAGGTTGGTCCCGATGTTGACGATGCGTCCGAACCGACGCTCGCGCATGGAGGGGAGCGCGGTCTGGATCGTATGGAGAGCGCCGCGGACGCTGCCCTCGAGCTGAGACATGAGCGCCGACCAATCGATGGACTCGGCCGTGGCCCGGGCGTCGCCGTTGAAGGAAAAATCGACCAGGGCATTGTTCACCACGGTCGTGACGGGGCCGTCAAAGTGGTCGCGCGCCGCCTCGAAGAGCGATCGCACCTGCTCGCGCTCGGTCACGTCGGCCCCGATCGCGATGGCGCGGTCGGGACCCAGCTCCCGCGCCAGCGACTCGGCGGCATCGCGGCTGGCGCGATAGTTGATGACGACGCGGGCACCCTCCTTGGCAAAGGCGCGCGCGATCGCGCTCCCAAGGCCTCGACCCGCACCGGTGACGACGACGATCTGCTGCGATACTTCCATGCTCGAAACTCCCATGTCCCGTGTGATGTGCTCGCCCTCGAGCTGCGGGGAGGCCCACCATGACGCCCTCACCGGCACCGTGCAAGGTGGACCTCGAAGAGCGAATCGAGTTGGCGCAGCTGCGTGTCCCCATGTCGTGGCTGGCGATGAACGCTGCGGATACCCAAGAGCTCGTCCTCGGGAAGGACGGCCCCGGTCGCCTCTACTACCGCATCGGCATGCAGGACGCGTCCACCGATCGGAAGCTGCCACCCCTCGAGCGCGGCTTCGAAGTCTCTCGCACCTACGAGGGCGCCGACCACCCCGACGACGTGCAGCGCGACGAAGACGGGACCTAGCGCATCCGGCTCGGCGCGAGGGTGCGGACGTCCATGGTCGCGCCGGCGCGTCGCTACCACGTAGCCCCTGTCGATCCCCTCCCCGCTGGCCTCGAGCCGCCGAACCCCACGCTCGCCGTCACCGGTCCGCTCCCGAAGGATCCCAACGCGGAGAAGGAAGCGGCCCAAGGCGCGGGTTGGTGGCGCTGGCTCTGGTCGCGCACCTGGCCAGCACCAGAATCTACGCGACGACAGAGCCGAGGCCTTCGCCTCGTTCCTCTACGGCGGCGCTTGGGATTACAGCTACGTGACGACCGCCACCACACCGGGGGCCTTCGTGGCGCCCCCACCCAAGGCCGAGGAGATGTACGCCCCCGAGACCTTCGGCCGCGGGGCTTCCGATCGGGTGATCGTCGAGTAGGGGAGGCTCGTCGCAGCGCCACGCCTTGGGCCACTAGGGGCGACCTCCGCTCCGGCTTCCAGCTTGGCTGCTTCCGATGAGGATCCCAATCCCCTCAGAGATCCTCGAATGCCGCGAGCCGCTCGTCGGTGCGGGGATGCGACGAGAGGTATTGACGCACGCCCGCATCACTCGTGCCAGCGGCCTCCTCCAGCTTGCGGAGGATGGTGGCGAAGTGTCGCGGCGCGATGCCGGCGCGGCGCATCAGGGAGAGGGCGAACGCGTCGGCCTCGGACTCATGTGCGCGCGAGTAGCCCGCCTGCGAATACATCACGGGCAGCGCAGCCAGGATCCCAGTGATCTGGCTCACGTCACCAAGGTAGAGGCTCAGGACGACAGCCAACGAGGAGCTCTCGAGCACCATGCGGAGCCCATGTCGGTGGCGAACGTGGCCGATCTCGTGTGCGAGCACCGCGGCCAGCTCATCGTCATCCTCCGCGAGGTCGAGGAGCTCGTCGGTCACGACCAACGTGCCGTCGGGGAGCGCGAAGGCGTTGGCGCTCCCCATCTCGCGAAGCTCGATCCGCAGCGGGAGGTCCGAGTGGAACGTGCTGAGGCGGGCGAGACAACCCTCGACCCGTGCGCGCTCGTCTGCGCTCGCCTTCGATGGCTCGAAGAGCATCTGGTCGAGGAACTTCAGCGTATCTTGACCGACCCGATGTGCGAGCTCGTCGGGGACCCTGGCGGCCACGAGCCGCGCACCGAAGGGGATGCCCCACACGATCCCTGCCCCGCAGAAGAGGAGCACGCCGACCAGCGCGCCACAGACCACGGGCCAGCTGCCCTCCATGCGGTGCAGCCAGGCGCTGCCGGTGCCTTCGCCACCCAGTCTAGCCAGCGCATCCGCCGCGTCGTTGTCGGCGGTCTCGAGCTTCTGCTCCTCGGGGAGCCTGATCGAGCGCAGCGTGCCGCCGAGCCGAGGAGCGATCCGCAACTGCTCGCGCGCGAAGCGGAGGTCGAGACCCTCCCCTAGCAAGCGTACCGTCCGCCCGTCCTCTACGTGTACCTGCACGGCCCGTGGCTCGGAGGTCTGGCCATCGTAGTAGGTCGCCTCGAAGGCGCGCATCAGCCGAAGCCGATATCGAAGTCGCCCATGTCTGTGAGGGCATCGCCGAACGCGCCGTCGTCTTCCTGCGCGGCAGCGGCCTCGACCACGAGCGATCGTGCGGCATGGAGCGTGAGCTGCTCGATGCGGTAGCGGTGGTTGCGCACCTTGGCCCAGGGTATGGCGAGGCCCAGGGTGCACACGATGCCCAGGAGGTTGGTGGCCTGGAGCCAGAGGACATCTCTAAACCTCTGCGTGGACTCCAGTCGATGCTCTCCGATCTCGACCCCACCCCACACCAGATTGGCGAGACGTGCCTTCAGGTAGGTGAACATGATGAGGTACGCGACGCCGATAGAGAGCGTCGTCGCGAGGACCATCGGCTCCGGGGAGGCGCTTGACACTCTGGCGAAGACAGCCGTGCCGAACGACAGGACCGCCGCGATGAGTCCTGCCAGCAAGCCAGCGCGCCAGAACGCGCCCAGGAAGGCCAACGCCTTGGTGCGAAAGCGCATCGGAAGCTGACCGAAAGTGGCATTGTCAAAGACGAAGCGCGTGATGTTCCACTGCATCCACGCCGCTCCGATGCCCAGCGTGACCACGGCGATCAGCAGGCCCTTGAAATACTCGATGAAGGCCTCCTTGGTGGTGCCTCGGAAGGAGAACCGCACGTTTCGCCAAGTGGAGTTGCGGGCCTTGAACCGCATCGCTTTGACAATGACCCAGGGGGTAGCGAGCAGCAACAGGACTACGAAGGCCAGGTAGAGCGCGATGGAGATCTTCTCCGAGACGGTCACCGCGATGAGAGCTGTCGCGACGAGGACCCGCCCCTTCAAGATCTTCCGGGGGTCACCCAGGTACTCGAAGCTGGCGCCATCCAGCCAGGTGTGCCGGTAGAAGTAGCTGGTGGTGCGAACTTTCGCCCAGGCAGAGTAGATGCCGAGCGTCAGGATCGTGAGGGCGACGTTGACGATCCAGATCCGGAAATACTCGCTCGCACCTCCGGTGAAACGAAATGGATGAGCGACGCTCTCCCGAGCAGCCTCAGGGATGTCTGTAGGTTCGATGGTCGAAACACTCGCGTCGACGGGATCTCTCATGGAGGGTTCGGTCCTGCCCAGCGGCGGCGCAAGGCACAAAGTGGAGGCCGCTGATACTGCCCTGGAGGGATTGGTGCGTCAAATTCGCGACAGGAATGCGGCACGACGACCCGCCGCCCGGCGCCGCGCCCGCGACGTCCACGCCGTCCACGAGGATCGTCGGGGAGCCGTAGCCAGCGTTTGGCATCCACAGCGTAGTGCGGGCACACCCAAGCGCCAGCGAGGACTCTTTTGGAGCGCACCCAGGAGGTAGGACGGCCCGGCCTTGCCTCTGGACTCGAAGGGCCTAGCTTCAAACCCCTCGAAGGAACCGGCGGCGACCATCGCGCATATTTCAGCTCCGTGGCGCTTTGGGGAAGATGTGAAGGAGAAGGGATGAGCAGCTCCAGGAAGACCAAGAGCGGGAAGAAGCCGAACATCCTCGTCATCTGGGGCGACGACATCGGCATCTCGAACCTGAGCTGCTACAGCCATGGCGTCATGGGTTATCACACCCCCCACATCGATCGGCTCGCGAAGGAAGGCATGATGTTCACCGACTCCTACGGCGAGCAGTCCTGCACTGCCGGGCGCTCGTCGTTCATCACCGGTCAGAGCATCTACCGCACCGGCCTGTCGAAGGTCGGCTTCCCTGGCGCACCTGTCGGCATGTCCGAAAATCTCGTGACGATCGCGGCGCTCCTGAAGAATCAGGGCTACGCCACCGGGCAATTCGGCAAGAACCACCTGGGCGATCTCAACCACATGCTCCCGACCAACCACGGCTTCGACGAGTTCTTCGGCAACCTCTACCACCTCAACGCCGAGGAAGAGCCGGAGATGTATGACTACTTTCCGGAGAAGGATTTTCCAAACTTTCGAGAGATGTATGGTCCCCGCGGCGTGATCCGATCGTGGGCCACGGACAAGGACGATCCCACGGTAGAGCCGCGGTGGGGGCGCGTGGGCAAGCAGAAGATCGAGGACACCGGGCCGCTCACCAGGAAGCGCATGGAGACCTGCGATGACGAGTTCGTCGCGGCCACCCGGGACTATATTCAACGACAGCATGAGGCCGGCAAGCCCTTCTTCGTCTGGTTCAACGCGACCCACATGCACCTGTTCACGCACACCAAGAAGGAGAGCCTGCGGCAAGCAGGTCGCTGGCAGTCGCCCTACCACGACACGATGATCGACCACGACCGCACCGTGGGGCAGCTCCTCGACCTCCTCGACGAGCTCGGGATCTCCGACGACACCTTCGTCATGTATTCGACCGACAACGGTCCCCATATGAACAGCTGGCCCGACGCCGGGATGACTCCATTCCGGAGCGAGAAGGACACCAACTGGGAGGGGGCCTTCCGCGTCCCCCTGCTCGTCCGCTGGCCGGGCATGATCGAGGCCGGCTCCATCTCACAAGAGATCGTCCAGCACCATGACTGGCTGCCGACCTTCCTCGCCATGGCCGGGGATCCGCAGGTGGTCGACGAGCTGAAGGCGGGATATCAGGCGATAGGCCGCACGTATAAGAACCACATCGACGGCTACGACCTCCTGCCCTACCTTTCCGGGGTGGAGAAAGAGAGCCCCCGCAAGCTCTTCGTGTATCTCAGCGACGACGCCGACGTGCTCGGGGTCCGCTACGACAACTGGAAGGTCGTGTTCATGGAGCAGCGCTGCCAGGGCACGATGAGGATCTGGAGCGAGCCATTCACGCGCCTCCGAATGCCGAAGATCTTCAACTTGCGCACCGATCCATACGAGCGGGCGGACATCACCTCGAACACCTATTACGACTGGTTCCTCCACCACGACTACATCTTCCTGGCCGCGAACATCATCGCGGCCAAGTGGGCGGCGACCTTCAAGGAGTTCCCGCCGGTCCAGCGTCCGAACAGCTTCACCATCGACGAGGCGCTCCGGATGCTCGCCGAGGCCGCGGGCGCAGGGAAGCAGTGAAGGCGACTCGCCGGTGACGGGCGGCGGGGGGGCCTCTGCGCGGCGTCGACGACGACGAGCGACCTCGAGTCACCGAGCTCGGGCTACTCGCGAGGACCGAGAGCGATGATGGCCATCCCAACCAGGCAGACGACGGCGCCGATGACGTCCCATCGATCCGGCGGCTGCTTCTCGACGAGCCAGCCCCATACGACGGCCGACGCGACGTAGACACCGCCGTAGGCGGCGTAGGCGCGTCCGGCGCTGGGGTGGAACGAGAGGAGCCACGCGAAGAGCCCGAGCGCGAGGGCAGCGCCAAGGAGCAGGACCGGCGAGCGCCCGCCCTTGGTCCATAGGAAAACCAGGTAGCAGCCGACGATCTCGGCGATCGCCGTGACGACGAACATCGGGGCGACGGCGACCGGTCTCATGGCAGCCAGTCTATGGACGGCCCGCGTCGCCGCCAGCTTTTCGCCGGCCTCCCCCGACACACCCAGGCAGCACCGAGGTCGCGCATACCAGCGCACCTTACCTGGAACTCCTGACAGAGGATGTCGCTATCCCCTCGTATGGTCCCGGCCCACACGTCGAGGAGGACAGATGGCAAAGCCGTTGGATCGCAAGGCGTGGCCGCACCGCCGGAAATTCAGAGCGGTGGGCCGCTTGGACGCGGGGGCGGAGCGCAACTCCGCAAGCCTTCGTCCGAGGGAAGCGGCACGCCGAGCGTGGCTCAGCACCCCGGCGATAGGCTCCTCTGGCTCGTCCTGCCGGGATGCCCGCTCGCCGCCTCGGCGCGTATGCGCTCGCGGGAGATCAAGGGCCACCCTGCCGGGGAACCGGCCCATCCGGCGAAGAAACCCCTGGGCGTGCCCAGATGGATCTTCGAGGGATCGTTCGAAATGAGTCGCTGGGCGCGGAGGGCTGACTCCGACTGCCAAACAGCCTCCATTCTCATGATAGGAGGACCCCTATGACGGAAAACGTCCATTTCTACCCTTGGGAGCAGGTGAGTAACGAGGCGGAGCGCGCCTTCGAGCGGCACGCGGCGCGGATCCGGGTAGAGCTCCCCGATGCTTTGGTGGAGCACGTCGGATCCACTGCGATTCGGGGAGCGATGACGAAGGGCGACGTGGATCTGCAGGTCCGGATACCGACGGCGCGCTTCGCTGCTGCGGAGGAGGCGCTCGCCAGGATGTATCGGCGAAACGATGGGAGTACGCGGACCGACTCTTTCGCCGCCTTCGAGGAGAAGGGAGATCCCGACGTAGGTGTCCAGCTCACCGCCATCGGTGGTCCCTTCGACTTCTTCGTCGACCTGCGGGATCGTTTGCGTCGCGACGCCGCGAGCTTCGAGGCCTACCAAGCGCTCAAGGCATCCCACGACGGCACGCCGATGAAGGGTTGGCGCATGGCGAAGGAGCGCTTCTTCCGGGCGCTCCTGGAGGGCATGCGCGAGTCGAGGGCCCGCTTGGAGGCAGCGGCCCGCCTTGCGGCAGAGGACGCGGATCCCGCTCATGACTTCGCGCACGTGTTGCGTGTTGTCTCGTCCGCGGAGCGGATCGCCGCAGCGGAGGGGGCGGATCGGGAGCTCGTCTCCTCGGCGGCGCTCCTGCACGAGCTCTTCAACTACCCCAAGGACCACCCTGACTCGCACCTCTCGGGCGAGCGTTGCGCGGAGCTTGCCCGCGAGCTGCTCCTCGAGGAGGGCTGGCCAGGCGATCGCGCGGAGGCGGTCGCGTACGCGATCCGGGTTCACCCCTTCTCCCTGGGCGTGACGCCGGAGACTCTGGAGGCGAAGGTCCTGCAGGACGCCGACCGCCTGGATTCGATCGGCGCGATCGGGATCGCGCGCTGCTTCGCGACGACCTCGACGATGGGGCGTCGCTTCTACGATCCGGCCGATCCCTTCTGCACGGTCCGGGAGCCCGACGACAAGCGGTGGGGCGTGGATCACTTCTACCGAAAGCTGCTGAAGATCCCGGCCCTGCTCCATACCGAGACCGCCCGTTCGCTCGCCCGGGAGCGGGCCGCGTTCATGGAGGGATTTCTGGCACAGCTCGGCCGCGAGCTCTGACGGCCGTCGCCGGCCTTCGCTCTTCGCACGATGCGAGCCAGTTGACGCGCCGAAGCGCACCTCAACCCGCGTGCGGCCGTGTGAACCGCTCGATCAGTCACGTGTCTAGGACCGTATTGACTGCAGCCCGACCCCTGTCCGTAGCGGAGACCGTCTCAAGGAGGGAGACGAGGTTCGACCCGAGCTTGGCGCCGAAGGTGTCCATCAGCGATCGGGCCCCGCTCTGCACGTCGGAGCCGTTGGCGACGATGGTCATCTTCGCTTCGGACATCGCCTGAGCCATCGCGATGCCCACGGCCTGATTGGCTTTCACCTGCTCGATGGCCACCAGGTACTTCTGACATCCCTCGTCCTCGCCGATCTTCTCGGCCAGGGTGATCTGCGAGGAAACGGACTGGCCCTAGCCAAGGCTCCCAGGCCGTTAGGCAAGGAGGCCGACGCCCGATTCCCTGGGCCCGTACCGGATCAAGCCCCCTTAGACCCACGGAAACTCACGCGGCAGCAAACTTCTCCATCTCCGTTCCATCGGACGGACGGCAGGCCCCCCTCCGTAGGGAGCAGATGACCCGAACCGGGACTGGCGATGGCTGCTTGGATGCCGAGGGTTCGAGTTCGCTCCCTTCCTCGAAGAGGGCAGACCGATCTCGGCGACGAGACCTCGAGGTCCAGGGCCAGGCGTCTTCGTCCAGACCATCGTGTCACGGTTCGGGTTGAGTGGGTCCAACCGCACCTGCCCGCTGGCCTCCGTGGAGCTGACGACGACGATCCGGGTCTCTCGCCCCCTCCGGCGATCCAACCCATCGTGGTCCCCTCCGGAAACCTGGCGCAGCGCTCGGCCAGCCAACTCGGTCTGGGCGACGTCGTCCGATCGCCACCTCGATCACCATAGATTGATCCGGGCAAGTGCGATGTCTGGGAGAGCCGCGAAATGGCGATACGGGATTGGGTCTTCGGCCGAAGACTGGCGACGGCCGAGGAGGCCGCCGAGGAGATCGGCCCTCGAGAAGGGGTTCCCGCCCTGGGGCTCGACGCCCTCTCCTCCGCGGCCTACGGACCGGAGGCCGCGCTCACCGTGCTGCTGGTGTTGGGCGCGACCGGCGTGGGTTACCTGCCCACGTTCACCCTCGCGATCGTCGCCCTGCTACTCATCGTCTACTTTTCCTATCGGCAGACCATCGCGGCGTATCCGACCGGCGGCGGTTCCTACATCGTCGCGTACGCCAACCTCGGGCATACGACCGGCCTAGTCGCCGCGGCGTCGCTCTCCATCGATTACATCCTCAACGTGGCCGTAGGGATCTCCGCAGGGGTAGGTGCGGTGGTGTCTGTGTTCCCCGCGTTGCAGCCGCATATGACCGAGTGCTGCCTCGCGATCCTGGCGCTCCTGACCCTGGTCAATCTGCGTGGCATCCGTTCGGCAGGTCTCGTCTTCATGACGCCGACCTACTTGTTCTGTGCCTCCCTCGGCCTCGCCCTCGCCCTCGGGCTCTGGCATACGGTCGTCGAGGGCGGGCATCCACGAGCGATCACCCCGAGCCCTCGGGTGCCGGAGGCCGTCGAGTCGGTGAGCCTCTGGCTGATGCTGCGGGCTTTCTCCAACGGATGTACCGCTCTCACCGGCGTCGAAGCGGTGAGCAACGCGGTGCCCGCCTTCCGGGAGCCGCGGGCGCGCCTCGCTCGGCGGACGCTGGGCATCATCATCGGGGTCCTGGCCCTCATGCTCCTGGGGATCGGATGGCTCTGCAAAGCGTATGGCATCGGCGCCACGGAGCCCGGCCAGCCAGGCTACCAGACCGTCCTCTCCCAACTCGTGGGCGCCATTGCCGGTCGCGGCGTGCTCTATTTCGTCGTGCAGGCCAGCACTTTCACCGTGCTCTGCTTGTCTGCGAATACGAGCTTCTCCGATTTTCCCCGCGTGTCTCGACTCCTCGCCGTGGATGGCTACCTGCCGAATGTGTTTGCCCACAGGGGCCGCCGGCTCGCGTTCTCCGGGGGCATCGTCGTGTTGGCCGTGCTGGCGGGCGTGCTGATCGTCCTCTTCGAGGGCGTGACGAATTCGCTCATCCCACTCTTTGCGGTCGGCGCCTTTGGCGCGTTCACCCTATCGCAGGCCGGCATGGTGAAGCATTGGTGGGACCGGCGGTCCGAGGGCGGGATCGCGGCGCGCCGATCGATGGCGATCAACGCGGTGGGTGCGGTCGCGACCGGCGCGACGCTCGTCGTGATCATCGCCTCGAAGTTCACCGAGGGCGCCTGGATCTCCGTCCTGCTGATCGCGGCCCTCTTCCTCCTCTACAAAGGAGTCAACCGCTACTACGTTCGATCGCGGCGGGCCCTTGAGCGCGACGCCGCGATCGACCTCTCGTCCGTCGAGCGGGTGCGCGCAGTGGTCCCGATCAAGAGCTGGAACAGGGCATCTCAGCGCGCGTTGGCCTTGGCGTTCCGGATATCCGGGAGCGTGCAGGTGGTCCAGGTGATGACCCCGGACGATCCACCCTCTCGCCTGAGGGGCGATTGGCAAGAATGGGTCGTCGAGCCCGCCAGGGCCTCGGGCTTCTCCGAACCAGAGCTCGTGGAGCTGCCCTCGAACTTCCGTCAGTTCGTTGCGCCCGTCGTGGCGCACGTGACGGAGCTGCAGCGACGGAATCCCGAGAGCCCGATCGTGGTGGTCCTGTCGACCATTCACGGACGCCGCTGGTACCACCAGCTCTTGCACAACCACCGCTCCGAGGAGCTCCAGGCGCGGTTCCTGCTAAGGGAGACGCCCGCCGTCACGGTGATGGTGACGCCGTGGACCTTCGACGAGCCCTGAGGCGTCGCAGCGGCGCCTGATGGGATGGGTGGCCTTCGTCCCAGCTGGCGAAGACCGCCGATCGCATCGAGGGCGCGGGAGGACGAATCGTCGCGTCCGTGGGACGTCGAATCAGGGGTATCGCGTAAACAAGTCTGATAACGGAGTGGCGTCGGCTGCTTCCCGAAGTAACGGCGTCACGCCGAGGATCTCTTGGACCGTCCGCAGCGTGGACGCATGGGAGTACGGGATCGAGTTCGAGTAGCCCGGCTTCGCGAAGGGCGAGATCGCGATCATGCCGATCGGCTGGTCGTCCGAGGTCGGCTCGTCCCACGTGATGAAGATGACGCCGCCGGCCTGGAAGGCCTGCGAGGCCATGATCTTCGGTAGCTCGCTCGCGAGCCAGGCGTCGCTCTGGCGGATCGGATCCTTCAACGGGGCGCACGAGTCGTGTCCCGAGTTGCACAGATCGGGCGTGATGAAGTTGTAGGCTGCGACGTTGCCCGCCTGAAGGTCGGAGTCCAGCTCCGAGAGCGGCCGGACGCGCTGGACGCAGCGAGGGCTGGTTTGCCCCGGTGGGCTGCCGGAGACGTCCTCGAAATAGACGAAGGGGTTGTGCCTGACCGCGTATCTCCCCTTGTCCTCGATGGGACATGTCAGACCGTCGATGCCCTCCTGGTAGGTCTTCCACGAACTCCCGATCTCCTCGAGGTAGGTGACGAGGTGACACGGCACCGGCAGAGGGACCTCGGCCGGAGTCGCGTTGGAGGTCACCCCCAGGTTGTTGCCGGCCTCGAGCAGGATGTAGTTGGGGAGGCTCGGATGGAGGCCGCCGTTGCGGAAGTTCTCCGCGTGGGCGAAGGACGGCAGAAGCGTGCCGTTGATGTAGGGGGCCGATCGACTCCCGGCGATGTCACGCCAATCCTTGTTCTCGAGCAGGATCAGGAAGACGGTCTTGAGCGAGTGGCTGCTTCGATCGGGTGCAGCGGCCGGCGCCTGAATCGGGCAAGCGTCGCTGCTCGTGTTCCGCTTCGTGCCGCAAGCGGCGAGCGCGATGGCCAGACAGACGAGGATGGAGGCGTCCCTCATGAAGGAGCGTAGCGCTCGATCGTGGTGGCGGGGAGTGCTCGGGTGGGATCGCGTTGGTGGATGGGCCTCCCCGGGAGAGGGTGAAGGAGTCCGGACACGCCGCGATCAGAGCCCGCGGAGCCACTCCGGTCGTAGGGCGACGTCGCCCGCGAGGGCCCGGTCGATGGTGGCGACGATGCGATCGCGATCCTTCGGAAGGCGCCCCGCGAGGGGCAGGTAATTGGAGGCGTGGTTCGTGCGGAAGATGGCGTCGGTGGGGGAGGCGAGGGCGACGATGGTGCGCAGCTCGCCGAGCATCTGCGCGACGGACGGCAGCTCGAACCTCGCGCTCGCTTCGAGCTTCGCGATCGGGGTGCCGGGGACGAGGGTGAGGGTGAGCAGCGAGACGAACCTGGGATCCATCTCGGTGATCAGCCGCGCCGTCCCTTCCGCGTGCTCGCGGCTGCGCTCGAGCCCTCCGACCCCCAGGAGGAAGATCGCCGACAGCTTGATGCCCGCCTCGCGCGCCCGTCGCGCCGCCTCGACGTGGTCCGCGAAGGTGGCGCCCTTGGCGATCCTCTTCGAGGTCGCGTCGTCTCCCGACTCGGGCCCGATGTAGAGCTGGGTGAGTCCGAGCGATCGCAAATGCGCCAGCTCCTCGACGGACTTCTCCTTCAGGTTCATGGCGGTGGCGTAGGCGCTCACCCGCCGGAGCCGCGGGAAGGCCTCGCGGCTCGCAGCCAGGATCGCCTCCCAACGCGGCAGATCCATGACCAGCGCGTCGCCGTCCGCGACGAAGACCTTGGACACGCCGGCCCCGATGGCCTCGCCCGCCTCGCGGACGTCGGCGAGGGTCTGGTCGAGGTCCCGGACGCGGAAGGCCTTGTCCCGGTACATGTCGCAGTAGGTGCAGTGGTTCCACGAGCAGCCGATCGTGGCCTGGAGGATGTAGGCGTCGGCCTCGCTGGGTGGCCGGAAGATCCTTCCTTCGTACCGCATGCTCGGCACCCTATCCGACCCGAGGCGTGAGTGGTACCGGTGGCCTGGCCCAGCTCCCCGAATCCAGGCGCGCTCGCCTTGCCGGTGCCGGGGAGGCGGTCGGAGGACACGCCTACGGTCGACCTGCAGGAGGCCACGTTCCCGGGTCGGAATGATGTTGCCATGTGGCCGGTCGAGGGCGCCCGCTCCGAGCGACGATGAACTCCCGCTTCTCGGGTCGTCCAACCTGCTGGAGGAGGAGCCGTGGCCTTCGCCACGCCGTCGAAGGCGAGGCGCGTCGCGCGTCCGGAGTCCATAGGCGTAGATTTGTGCATATGACGGACGGAAGAGGAGAACTGTGACGAGGAAGCTCGTGACGATGGCATTCGTCAGCCTGGGCGGCGTGATGCAAGCGCCCGGCGGACCGGAAGAAGATCCGAGCGGGCGGTTCGAGTACGGCGGCTGGGTGGCCCCGGTGTCCGACGACGAGGGCGGCGCCACGGTCGGCGAGGTGTTCTCGGCGCCCTTCGACCTGGTGCTGGGCCGCGAGACCTACGAGGGGAAACGTATGGCGATCAGGGGGTCTGGCGGCCGATGACGAGAGGCGTCGACTCGCTGCGAAGGGCGGCGGAGATGGCCTCCGATGTCGCGGGGAGCTCTGACGACGAGGTGAAGGTCTCCGTGGAGCGGGCGTGTTCGTTCTCGTAGGAGTTCCCCGCGATCCGTCTGCGGAACGGGGTGTCGATGCCGGCGGTGCGGTTGAGCTTCACCACCCAGAACTGGTCCGCTGCAGCGAAGGAGTTGGACGTGGCGAGCACGACCGCGCCGCCATCGTCCGTCATCGCCAGAGGCATCCCCTGCGAGAGTCCGTCGAGGTTGCCTGCGTAGACCCCGTCGTTCCCTGGGCCGCCGAGGGCGTCGAAGGTGTTGCTCTGGATGATCAGCAGATCCTCGCGCTTCAACTGGTCGGCGTCCGCGGCGACGTGGCGGCCGACGATCACGACGCCGCCGCTCTCGCGGACGCCCACCGCGAACGCGGCTCCGAAGCTCCCCTCCGCTGGCGCCCGGTGGATCGTCGCCGCGGTCAGCTCGCCATCCGGCGCGAGCTCGAAGACCGTTGGTGCGTAGAAGCCGGCGGGCCCGGGCTCGGGCAGCGGAAAGTTCGAGTAGCCCCTGCCTGCGACGACGTAGCCGCCGCCGGGCTTCTCCGTCAGGTCGAAGGCGTATTCGTCGCTCGTGGCGTATTGTGGATCTCCCTCGCCGCCGCGGGTGTCGAAGGTGTTGTTGATCGATCGCTGCCACTCGAGTCCGCCGTCGGGATCGACCTTGTAGAGCTTGGGCGAGGTGCCGCCGTTGCCGAGCAGGATCGCGCCTCCATCGGCGGTTGCGCGCACGCGTGAGAGCACTTCGCCGCCGTAGCGGCGAGACCAGCGAACCTCACCCTCGGGCCCGAGCTTCATCGCCCAGGCGACTTTCCGGATCGGATGCCGCCCCGCTAGCAGGAAGCTGCCATCCGGATGCGCGCTGATCGACGCGATCTCCATCGGGGTGTCGCTCTGAATGGCGCGGATCCAGACGAGGTTGCCTCCGCTGTCGAGCATCATCACGCCCGTCGTGCCGGCGACGAGGAAGCCGCCTGGCACCTCCTGCGCCCCTTGGACCAGCCCGAGGCTCGCCGATCGCTCGAACGCCCGCTGCCAGACGACGTTGCCGAGGGCGTCGAGCCGCAGCGCCCAGGTGGCGGCCCCAAAAGCGGGGACGCCATCGAAGAGCCCGCTGTCCCCTACGACGAAGTAGGTGCCGTCGTGGGCCTGTACCACCGCCTTGGCGATGTCCCCTTGGCTCCCGGCGCGGCCCAGGCTGCGCGCCCAGGTGATCGCCGGGCGAGGGGCGTTCGGATCCTGGGTGCAGCCGTCGAAGGCGGCCAGCGGGAAGCGCTTGTCGAAGAGGACGGTGGAATACTTGGCGATGAAATCCACCCCCACCTTGCCGGTGAGGCCGGCGTCGAGCACCCCGGTCGCGCAGGGCGGCGGACCTTGGAGAGTCGCGTGGAGATCGACGAACGCGTCCACTCCAGCGAACGGCCCGACCGCGCCGTAGAGCAGCACGGCGAGCTGCGGGCCCGCGCTCGCCTTTACGTTGGCGTTGCCGTGATATTCGGGCTGCTCGTTCTCGAAGCTGCTGTCGCTGCTCGAGAAGGCTTGGAACCGGCCGTCGCGGTAGCCGAGGCCCGCAGAGAAGCTCGCGGATTGGCGGACGCTCGCGCTCAGCTCTCCCTCGATCCGCCCCTCGACGCCCGCCACGATCGACAGGCGCGGCGTCAGCACCACCGGCACGATGCCGGGTGGCGCAGGGATGGGCAGCATGAGGATGATCGGGGTGAACCAGATCTGTCCGAGGGTGATGCGCTCCTCGATGGGCTGGTTGCCCTTGCCGAGGAGGTCGGCGGCGAAGCTCTCCTTCGCCCCAAACTCCATCGATAGCTCCTTCAGATCGAACTCGGTGATGTCCAGATCGAGCTTCAGCGAGAAGGATGGGTCGAGGGCGAAGGATCCCTGCAGGTCCAGCTTGTTGGCGCCGCCGTCGGACTCGGTCGAGAGATGGAAGGGTAGGGTGAGCCCCAGAGGCTGAGCGCGCTGCGAGATCCCTTTGCCCAGCTCCTGGCGCAATTTCCCTTCGGGATCGTCGGTGTCGAGCGTGGTCTCCAGGTGGACGACCAGCTCTTCGAAGGCTTCGGTGAGGGCCGCCGGGCGTGTGTGCAGCGCGACGTCATCCGCCCCCTCCTCGATCGCCTCGATCCAGACGAGGCTGCCGTAAGGGAGGAGCGGGCCGGGGCCGGTGATGAGGACTTCGCCTGCCGCCAGATCCTGCACGCCGGGTGTCGACTTCGGGAACCGCCAGATGCCTTCCTCGTCCACACTCGAGAGAGCGCCGACCGTCGCCTCATCGAGGACGCGGGCGTTGGGGGCCAGCACCGCCCGGCCGGGCGGCGTCTGGTCGACAGTGCTCTGGGCCCCGCCCCCTCCACAGCCTAGAAATAGCACGAACGATACGCAGAAGAGCGACCGCGAGAGGGACCGCATACCCCACCTCCATAGCGACGCCGAGCTGTCGGCGACCTGGGCCTGCCTCATCGGCGTGGCCTGGCGAAGCCTATCTCGCTTCTTGGATCCCAGCCAAGGATGTAGACGCCGGGCTCCCGATCGGCGCCGTGAGGCCGAGGATCTCGACCGAGGCTGGTGAGCGGAAGATCTCTTCCCGGTTGCCGCCGCGCCCCGGCGAGTGGAGCATGACCTGCTCCTCATCCAGGCTTTCGTGTGGTCGTTCGGTGCTACGAGAATCTTTCCCAGTAGGGATAGGGCCCGGTGGTAGGCTCGCCGGATAGACAGCCCTTACGCGTCATGGTCGTCCCCATCACCGGGGAATCGACGACGGCTGCCTAGTCAAATCCGGACCACGTCGGCGCGAACCGGCCATCGTCCTTTGGAGCGTCATATGAAGAAGATCGTCTGGTTGATCCCGGTGGTTTGCGGCATCGCGATCGTGGCGGCGTGTGGCGGCTCCGACGACGTTTGCAAGGGGGTCGAGTGTGAAGCCACGTCTGGCGGGACAGGTGGCGGCGATCGGGGAGGCTCGGGCGGAGGCGGCGAGGCCGGCGGCGACGGCTCGGGTGGCACGGCGGGAGACGGCGGTGCGGGAGGCTCGGGCGGGGCCGGCGGATCCGGGGAGACGCCGAATACCAGCTGGACCGAGGTGCGGCCGATCGAGTGCACCGATGACGAGGCGAGCAAGGCCATCAATTCCGGGCTCTGGCAGGAAGTCTTCCTGGTCGGCGCCTTCCCTCGGCCTGACATCGGGTCGTCCACGGATGCGACGGTCGTCGATTACCAGGACAACGAGCAGGTGGCGAATTTGCGGACCGACGGCGGCACCAGTGTTCGGGTCCGGTGGCCGATCCCGCTCGGCCCCTTCGTCTTCGCGGTCGGCTCCAAGGTGACGATCGAGCAGACCCGCGACTGGACCATCCTGCGCAACGAAAAGATCCTCAACGCCATGTTCAAGCGCCAGGGAGAGATCCCCGACGTCGCTCTCGAGCCGATCCCGTTCGGAGGTCCGTCGCTCCGCTTCGCGATGCAGTGCAACATCTCCGACTACCCCCACTGCACCATGGACTCAGCCGAGCTCCAATCCGGCACGGTAGACACGGTGGAGCACTATCCGACCGGCGAGTACGTGATCGGGGAGAACTGGCGCGTCTACAACCGCAGCGTCCTGCAGAGCCCGAATTGCCCAGGCGACCGCTTCATGTCGATGATCGTGGTCGAGGGTCGACCAAGCGCCACCCGCTGAGGTCTTTTCGGAGCTGAACCTACGAGGGCCGCTGGTCGGCATGCTTCAGGCGTACGACGAGGATCCGGATCTCAGAACCAGAAACTGAATCCTCCGAGGGTTTGGAGGAGGGAAGGCAGGCCCTCATCCAGTCGCAGCGAGGCGGAGCCGTCGATCGCGACCCAATCGGCGACGCGGTACGAGATCAGGGGCAGCGGGCTGCCGCCATGTGCGACGACCGAGCCGAACTCGACGAAGGTGGCCCGCGATTCGGTGCTCGAGCGAGGGAGATAGAAGTCACGCCCCCAATCCTGCCCCACGGCAGCACCAACCGTGAAAAGGAGCCGATCTCCGACTTGGAAGCTCCCCCCTCCGATCACGGTTCCAGTCCATTTTCCGACGAATGAGGCGAAATCATCTGCCTTCGTGGCGAAGGTGGATGCCTGGGCTCCGAGGACCAGGCGTTGGCCCCTCTCCACCGGAAGGATGGCCTGCGCCCCCAACGTCGGCACCAGAAGAAGGTGTCCCTGGGTCCTCCCAAACCCCCTGGACCCAGCTTGCAGCAAGACCTCTGCCGTCCGCGGGGAGCCCAGCCGCACCGCAAGCCAGAACGGCCGAAGCTCGACTCGATCCGAGAGCCCTACGCCGAGATCCATCTGGGCCGCGAGGTGGGAGTCATCGTCGCTGGATCTTGGATCCCGGAAGCCCAATCGGAGGGCCACCAACCAGGTCCCTCCCGGGAGCGTCACCCGCCCCCAGCCGGTATCGGGCGCTTCAACTTCCTCGGATGCTCCTTGCGGATCAGGGGCTGACGAAGCGCCGCTCCGGAGCGGGAATGAGACAAGCAGGCAGACGACGACCCAGCGAAATCTGCGCATGCTCCCGGCTCCCTCGGAGGAAACGAAGCGTGCATCATTGAGCATTCACTGGCGCGGGGCAAGGTAGAGAAGGGGGGAGGCCACCGAAATGCCGGCCCTGCCGCCGGAGGGCGCGCATCGGTCGCCTCGGCTTGGGGTGAGCTCCACGACGGCGTCCAATTCCGTTCACTCGTCCCCTGGCGCCGCTCGTCTTGGCCTGCCTCTCAGCGGTACCACTGGCGAATGGGCGCGCTCGAAGCTCCACGCCGGGTTCTCTATGTCTTGGCAGCGGCGATCCTCGCGCACGCCGCCCCCGCGACGGCCCAGCAGGATCTCGGTCATAAGGTGCTCGGCACCCTGGGCCTGGAGGCCGGCGCCCAGCAGGAGCCCGGGGTGTTCGTCGCCGATCGGGTGCTCTTCTACCGCTCGGATCGCGCGGTGGATCGAAACGGAGCCCGGGTACCGATCGACTTGAAGCTGCGCGCCTTCGCGAACGGCGTCGGCGCCGGGCTGATCCTGAAGATCGAGCCGCTCTCCACCTACGTCGGCGCAGGGCTCGGCGTGCCCTTCGCGCACGTGCGCGCGAACACGTCGAATCCCGCGGCGAGCATCGATCGCTTCGGCCTGGGCGATCTCTACGTGCAGCCGCTCCGGCTCGGCTGGCGGCTGGGCCGTCACGTCGACGTCGTCGCGGGCTACGCCTTCTACGCGCCGACGGGCAAGTTCGAGCCGGGCCAGCACTCCGGGATCGGCCGTGGGTCCTGGACCCACGAGCCGTCGCTCGGCGGTACGATCTGGTTCACAGGGCGCGGCGGATGGAGTCTCTCGGCGCTCGCCAGCTACGATTTCAACGGCAAGAAGCGAGGGGTCGACATCACCCGGGGCGACACCGTGCAGATCCAAGGCGGCGCCGGCGCGGCCGTCTTCCGCGTAGTCCAGGTGGGCGTGGCGGCGTACGCCGAGTGGCAGGTGCGCGACGATCGGGGCGTCGATCTCCCCGCCATCATTCGGGGGGCACGCGACCGCGCGTTCGGGCTCGGGCCGGAGGTGGCGGTGGAGATCCCAGCGCTTCGGAGCCGGTTCTCGGCGCGGTGGGAGCACGACGTGTACGCGCGCTCGCGGCCCGTCGGCCAGGTCTTCGTCGTCGGCCTGACCGTCGCGGTGTGGAGGCCGCCGCCCGACCATTGAGCATACGAGCGCAGCGAGGGTGGGAGGCCATCGGCCGGCAGCTCGTCTGAATCATCCTGCGGCGATCGCCATCCGCCGGATGGCCTCCTCGAGCAGCCGGCGCGTCGTGGCGAAATTGAGTCGAACGAAGCCCTCGCCCCCGGCGCCGAACGAGACGCCGGCCGAGAGCGCGACTCGCCCCCTCTCGAGGAAGGCCTTCGCAGGATCGGGCCCGAGCTCGAGCTCGCTGCAATCGATCCAGGCCAGATACCCCGCCTTCGGCTCGACGTAGCGCGCACGAGGGAGGTGCTCGCGTAAGAGTTCGCCGACCAGGCGGCGATTCCGGGTGAGGATCTGCATCACCTCCAGCAGCCAAGCCGATCCGTGCTCGAAGGCGGCGCGGGCGCCGAGTACGCCGAGGTGGCCTGCGTGGTATGAAAACTCCTCCGGCACCTTCGCCAACAGGAGGCGGATGTCGTCGTGGCACGCGACCATCACCGAAGCCTTGAGGCCGGCGATGTTCCAGGCCTTGGACGCAGAGGTGAGCACCACCGACGTGCGCGCGGCTTCCTCGGAGACCATCGCGAACGGGACGTGTCTGCCGGGCTCGTAAGTCAGCGGCGCGTGGATCTCGTCGCTCACGACCAGGACGCCGTATCGGGCGGCGAGGGCTGCGACCGACGCCAGCGTCTTGCGCTCGTGTACGATGCCGGCGGGGTTGTGTGGGGAGCAGAGGAGGTGCGCCCGCGCCCCGGCGGCGTAGGCGCGTTCGATCGCTTCGAGATCGAGGTGATGGCCGCCTTCGCTCCACACCAGCGGCGTCTCGACGACCCGACGATGAAGGCTTTGGATGGTGGCTGCGAACGGCGAATAGACGGGCGGATCGATGACCACGCCGTCGCCGGGCTTCGTCGCCACCCTCAAGATCTCGGCGATCGCCGAGACGACGTCCGGCGCGACCCGGACATCGGCGGGCTCCACGTCCCAGCCCCACGTCGCGCGCGCCCAGGGAGCGAACGCATGGCCCAGGCCCCGCGGATCGGCGTAGCCCGTGTCGTCGATCGAAATCGCATCGACGAGCGCCCGCTTGATCGGCTCGGCGATCGGATAGTCCATCTCCGCCACCCACGCGGGGAGGACCTCGGGCGGAAAGGCCCGCCACTTGGCGCTCTGTCGCCGGCGGAGGTCGGCTTCGGTGACGAGGTCGAACGGATGATCGCTCATCCCCCCATCCTACACCTGCGCCCCGATCGATCGGGCGGTCCCTCTTGGTTGAACGAAGATCCGGCTGGGCAGGAAGATGAGGGCGTCAGCGGTCGGGGAGGCGCGCCTTCACCTTCCGGAAGAATCCGTCGCCCTCGTTCTCTCCATCAAGTCCAAGCGGCCGTGCCTTCCATTCTGAAGCAGCGAGAAACCGTAGATTTGCCCCTCAAACCGAACTCCGTCCGATGCCCCTGCCGCGGGCTTCCATTCTGCCAGCTCGCTTCGCAAGGTCCACCGCGGGCGATCGATCGCTGGGACGAGGGGCGCGGATGCGTTTGGCCAGATTCGTGGGCGTGGCCCTGGTGCTCGTCGGATGCGGCAGGGGAGCGGGACAAGGGGAGACGCCGCTCTCGCCTGGAGGAACGGGAGGCGGCGACGTCCCGACCCCGACGCCGTTCGCGCTCACCGACGTCGTCGACGGATTTCCGCGCCAGCCAGCCGCAGCGTGACGCCGAGGATTTCCTTGATCGCCCTCTACATCAAACTACCCTGCCAGAACTGTCTCACCGACATTGACATAGAGGGGTGAGTGGCCGTCCCGTCTGACCGTGCCCAGGTTCCGCCTTCCAAACTGACGCGGAGGCAGGAGATGAAGATCGGGATCATCGGTGCAGGACACATCGGGGGGACGCTCACCCGCCGGCTGACGGCGCTGGGCCATGAGGTCTCGGTCGCGAACTCGAGGGGGCCGGAGACCCTCGCTGCCCTCGCGGCCGAGACAGGGGCACGGGCCGTCACCGTCCGAGAGGCCGCCAGGGCAGGGGAGCTCGTGATCGTCACCATCCCCGAGGCGAGCGTGCCCAGGCTCCCAAGGGATCTCTTCGACGGCGTCCCGGACGAGGTCGTCGTCGTCGACACCGGCAACTACTACCCGCGGGAGCGCGACGGCCTCATCGAAGGCATCGAGGCCGGCGGGACCGAGAGCCAATGGGTCGCAGAGCAGATCGGCCGGCCGGTGGTCAAGGCCTTCAACAACATCTTCTTCAACCATCTCCTCGAGAAGGGCAGGCCGGCGGGAACACCCCGGCGGGTCGCGCTCCCCGTGGCCGGCGACGATCGCCGCGCGAAGGAGCTGGTGATGAAGGTCGTCGACGAGCTCGGCTTCGATCCCGTCGACGCCGGCGGCCTGGCGGAGTCATGGCGCCAGCAGCCCGGCACGCCGGTCTACACGAAGGATCTCGATGCCGCTGGGGTACGGAAGGCGCTCGCCGGGGCGAGTCCCACACGCAGGCCCCAGTTCTCCGCTACAGCCCACAGCCCGGGAGAGTTCGGGGCGCCCGCCTGAGCGCTGGTCGTCCTCCGGCGTGGCTCCACACCCAAACGGCCTGAGCGCTCGCCCGGGAACGGGCCGAGTTCATGGACACATATCTGGCATCGCTCGGCAGCGAACTCTGACTTCCTCGGCGGCGCCCCCGGGCAACGGTTCAGCTGTTCGGGGGCGCCAGCCTAGCGGTGCGGCTCAGAGCCTGTGAAAGAATCGCCCCCGCGCGAGTCGGGAGCGATTCCTTCACGCGCGCTGCGCGCGCAGGGCTCTTTTGCGTTTGCTCGCCTTCGGCTTCGCGAGAGTTCGTGAAACATTCACGAACTCTCAGTCTTCGAGGTGGCCGAACTCGCCGCTGCGGAGGTCCGCGATCGCCTGTGCGATCTCTTCCTCCGTGTTCATCACGAACGGGCCGTATTGCACGATCGGCTCGTCGATCGGCTCGCCGCCGAGCAAGAGGAGGTGCGCCTCCGTGTCGGCCTCGATCCGCACGCGCTCCCCGACGTTCTCGAAGACGGCGAAGTCATTCCAGGTCGCGCGGGTGCCGTTGATCAGGACGTCGCCCTTCATCACGAGCAGGGCCAGGTTGTGCGACGCCGGGATGTCGATCTCGATGCTGCCTCCCGCGTTCAAGCGGAGGTCGAAGAGCTCGATCGGAGTGAACGTCTTCGCTGGCCCCTTCGTCCCGGCGAACTCGCCGGCGATGATCCGCATCGATCCGGCGCCGTCGGGGAGCGTAACGAGGCCCATCTGCTCGGCCACGATCGCCTGGTATCCCGGGGAGTCCATCTTGTGGGCCCTCGGCAGATTCACCCAGAGCTGCGCCATCTGGAACGGTCCACCGCGGCGGGCGTATCGCTCCTCGTGGTACTCCTTGTGGAGGATCCCCTTGGCGGCGGTCATCCATTGTACGTCACCGGGCCCGATCACGCCTCCACCGCCCGCGCTGTCATGGTGCGCGACACTCCCGTCAAAGGCGAGGGTGACGGTCTCGAATCCCCGATGGGGATGTACACCGACGCCCCGAGGCTGGGAGGTGGGCGGGTAGTCGTAGGTCGGATGGTAATCCAGGAGCACGAACGGACTCAGCTTCCGCACCGCGTCCGGGATCACCGAGAAGTACCCTGCCACTCGAAATCCATCCCCCACCCAATGGAGAGGAGGAGCCCGATAGATCCCTTCGATCTTGCGGGCGGAGGGCTGTACAGCGGCGGTCGCGTTCGAACTCTTCGGGCTGGTCATGTCTCGCTTCTCCTTTCGTACCCAGATTAATCCTCAGAGCGACCGGGACAATGCTCGAATTCAGGATTGAGTGTTCCCCTCATGCCATCAATGATCGACGCAGTGGCGGAGGGAAGCACCCCTCCGGATTTGTCGCGGCCCGCCCGAGGGCACATCATGGCCTCGAACGCGTGTTCCTGCTTCATCGAATGAGCCCTCGAAGCCCTGACGTCTTCAGGAGTTGTCGCTCACTCTCAGGCTTCCGCCAGTGCTCTCACCTCGTCAACGGACAGGCTGCGTGGCGGGCGCTCTCCACGCTCGAACGACGGCGCCACTTCGGCGAGCGTGCGATTCAGTGGCGCCGGGACCCCGTGGAGGCCCGCGAGTCGGGAGACGTAGCCGTTCAAGGAGGCGACCTCGACAGAGCCGGCGCCGCGCGCGAGGCTCTGCCACGTCGATCCGCCTGGCCTTCGCGCGCCGGAGACGGACAGCTCCGGGAGTCGCGTGTTGCAGTATCGGATCAGATCACCGGCGGGCATGTAGGCCATCCCCGCCGCCTGGAGAGCGGCCTCACCCTCGGCGACTACCTCGCGGCGAAGCTCCCTGCCGCCGTCTGAGACGAAGGCGTCCAGGGCGTTGCCGAGGTTGGTGAGAAGCTTCCCTCGCTTCCAGCTGGCGACGTCGGGGACCGTCTCCGCGTCCAGCCCCGCTCGCGCCAAGGCCGCGGCGACCTCCTGTACCCGGGCGCCGTCACCCTTTGGCCACTCCCCACACCGCAGGAGGACATCGCGCTCCGCAAACGAGCGCACCACACCCGGCTCGAGGTAGACGGCGGGGGTCCAGACCATCGCCCCCACCACCCGGGCGAACCTCTGCGCCACCCACTCCTCGTTCTCGACGCCGTTCTGCATGCAGATGATCGAGACCTCGTCCCCCGTCTCCCCCCGCAACGCACCGAGCGCCTCGGAAGTGTCCTGTGACTTCACACAAAGGAGCGCGACGTCTCCGCCACGCAGCTCCACTCCTTCCGCGGGGCGCCGCAGTGACGCGGGCCGATACGTGCGTGAGCCGGAAGGAGACACCACCTCGAGCCCGCGCTCCTCGATCGCGTCGGCGTGGGCGCCGCGGGCGATCATCACCACTTCTTCGCCGCTCCCGATCAGCCGCCCGCCCACGAGTCCACCGACCGCACCGGCTCCCACCACGATCCATCGCATCTCACATCCTCCTTATTGGGTTCGAGCTTCGCCCCTCGGTGCTTCCATCCGCTCGGGCAGATTATGCGACGCTGGCGGCGATCTGGCTGCGCGCGTGTCGAAGCGCCGCTTCGTTCCCCGCCCCGATGGCCCATGACGCGGCGAGCGCCGGAAATACGGCCCAGCGCTCCACCGTGTGCTCGATCATCCGCGGCCACGTCGTCCCGCCGAACTCCTTGAACCGCGCGGTCAACCGCCCCAGCGCGTCCAGCCCGAAGCAACCGTAAAAGAGGGCGAAGTCCACCGACGGATCGGTGACCTGGGCCTCCGTCCAATCCAGAACGCCCGTGAGCGCGCCCTCCGCGTCGAGGAGCATGTGGCCGGGGTGCAGATCGCCGTGGACCAGCGCCAGGTGCACGGGCCAGCAGCCGTCGTCGTCGAGCCAGCGCCTCCACCTCGACAGTAGGCGATCGGGCGGCGATAGCTCGGAGCGGGTCTCGTCGATCGCCTGCGCGATCGACGACCGCACCTCTTGGATCCGTCGAACCGGGACGCCTTCGGCCCGCGCGTCCTTCATCGAGATTCCCTGCAGTGCGGCCAGCGTCCTTGCCAAGGAGCTCACGAAGCCGTCGGAAGGCGCCGTGGGATCGACGCCCTTCCATTGGAGCCCTGACGCCGGATCGAATCGCCAGGCCGGCTCGCCTGCGAGGCGGCGGTAGGCGATCACGCCGGGCTCGTGGATCTCCCATGCGGGCACGGCGACTGGGAGGAGCGGCCGAATCAGGTCGAGGGCCTTCGCCTCGACGAGCGTCGAAGCGTGGACCTCCTGCCGCCGCGGCAGGCGAACCACCCAGGAGGTGCCCTCCTCGTCCCGGGCGTGCGCGACGCGGAAGTCGAGGCCGCTCTCGTCGAGTTGGACACTCTCCGGCCGAAGCCGCAGCCCGCGCTCCGCGGCGAGCTCGATTGCCTCCGCTGCCGTCGACGGGCCGCGCTCCTCGGGCAGCGCCCGCTTCCAGACGGAAAGGTCCTCGGGGAGCGCACGCACCGCGAGCACGACGCCTCGCTCGGTGTACGTCTCGCGAAGCACACGCCCGCGGTTGCGGATCTCGCTGAGCAGCCTCCCCTCGGCGAACGGAACTTCGAGCCTCGAGATCTCGAGCTCTCCGGCGAACGCCACCGCGACCGCGTCCCGAAGTCGAACCACGTCGGCCGGATCGTGTGCGCTCAGCTGGATGGATCCCGGGAGCTCTCGCGCCAGCTCGCGTCGCTGGCCCGAGGGGACGAGGTCGATCTTGTTGAAGACCAGGAGCGCCGGCACGCCGCCGCCGCCGATCGCCTCGATCGCTTCCTCCGTGGTGCGCACCTGCTCTCGCCACTCTGGATCGGAGGCGTCGATCACGTGCAGGAGCAGCGACGCGTCGCGGGCCTCTGCCAGCGTCGACCGGAAGGAGGCGACCAGCCCGTGCGGGAGGTTCCGGATGAACCCTACGGTGTCCGACACAAACACGGGTGGAGAGAGGGGCGGCTTCAGCGCGCGGACCGTGGTCCCGAGCGTGACGAAGAGCGCGTCCTCTACCTGGGCCTCGCAGCCCGTGAGCGCCCGCATCAGCGAAGACTTTCCGGCGTTCGTGTAGCCGATCAGCGACACGTGGAGCTCCTCCCGCCGCGCGGAGAGCTGGCGCTCCTGCCTGGCGGAGAGGCCTTCGAGTTGACGGCGGAGCCTAGCGAGGCGCTCGCGGATCCGCTGCTTCTCGAGCTCTACGTTGCTGTGGCCTCTGCCCCCGCGGCCGCCGCCTCCCTCTCGATCGCCCAGCGACTCGTCGTCGCGCACCCGCGGCGCCTCATACTCGAGGCGCGCGATCTCGACCTCGAGGCGGGCCACCGGCGTCCGGGCCCGCTGTTCGAAGACGCGCAGCACCACGCCCGTGCGATCGATCACGGGGACATCGAGCGCCTTCTCGAGCCGGCGCATCTCGCCCGCGCGCAGCGCTTCGTCCACCGCGAGGAGCAAGGACCCAGGCCCGTATTCCGCTCGGAGCTCCTCGATCCGGCCCTTCAGCTCTGCGAGTTTTCCAGTCCCCACGAGTAGAGCGCCTCTTCGCGGCGGATGGACCACTCGGGCGATGCTGCGAATGCCCAGGCTCGCCATGAGCCGCTCGAGTTCCGCGGCTGACGCGTCGACTTCATTCTGGGAGTTCCGCGAGAGCACCACGGCGATCGCAGGAAGAGAGGAGATGTTTTTTGAGGTACGAGGCATAGATCTTCACCTTCGGTGCGCGGCCACGAGGGACCGGGCGACGGAGAGGGGAAGGCCCTTTCGCAACGGGATGGCGCTGCGACCACGTGCCCGGCGAACGAACCTCGCGGACTAACGGGACGTGGACATCGTGTGTGGGAGCACATCGCAGGCGCTTCGCACCGCGGCCGGGCCTTCCGTGAAACGGAGAGGGGGACACGTGGAGCTGGCAGCACCTGCATGCGCGGGCTCGGCGTCGATCCGAGGAATCGAGCGAAGCGGCGGCGGATGCTGCCGGGCTTAGCGAAGGCGGCAGAAATCAATCATGTGGCCCACAATGACTACCTTCTCCCTCGGATGCAAGAGGCAACCTCTAACCTGCGTCACAATCCTTCGTCTATTCCCGCGGCCGCCGGACCGTGAGAACCCCATCTACGGTCGTCGGTATGCGGCTACGCCTCTGACCACGTCGCTTCCGACCACCTCGTCGGTCGTCGATGAGCTGGAGGCGTCCGGCGACGTGCGGATGCCTGGCGTTGGGCGATGGAGTCTGGCGCTTCGTCACGAACGCCGACCGGACGGGCGGCGTCGCGGCGCTCCCACCGTCCGCCGGCCTCTACCCGCTGCCGGCGACAGCCGCCCTCTTCAAGACGCCCCGAAAGGCATGTCCGCGGCAGCTGGTAAGGGGGGACGAAGGATCTCCTCGTGGACGACCCGGATCGAGCGCGTGGCCCACACGAGGAGCCAATCCCTTGGTTCCGAGGACCTCCTTCACCCTGGCGTCCTCGCCTCCGGCAGGCGCGATCTCCGATCGCCCGATGTCAGCGGAGCCAGGGCTGTTGAGCTTATCGCTCGACTCGAGAGAGCGACGAGGCTTTGATCCCCGCCGCGCGAACCAGGTCTTGAAGGAGACGAAGATGAAGCTGCTTCTCGTCGGAGCGACCGGATTGGTCGGGGGAGAGGTGCTGGACGCGGCGCTCGCCGACCCAAGGGTCAGCGCCTTGGTGGCGCCGACGCGCCGCGAGCTGCCGGCGCGTCCGAAGCTGCTGGCGCCGATCGTGAACTTCGACCACTTGCCGGAGGAGGCAAGCTGGTGGCAGGCCGACGCGGTGATCTGCACCCTCGGAACCACCATGCGGATGGCCGGCTCAAGGGAGGCGTTTCGACGGGTGGACTACGACTATCCGCTGGCAGTGGCGAAGTTGGCGCGGCGCCATGGCACGCCTTGTTACGTGCTGAATTCGGCGCTCGGCGCCGACGCGTCGTCACGGATCTTCTACAACCGGATAAAGGGCGAGTTGGAGCGTGATCTTGCAGACGTGGGCTTCTCGTCGCTGACCCACGTGCGCCCCGGGCTGATCGGTGGGCACCGCCGGGAGGTCCGCCGAGGCGAACGGGGGATGACGTGGGTCCTGAAGCGGGTCGGCCCGGTGCTCCCGCGTCGTTGGCGCCTCAACCCCGCCGGCCAGATCGCGCGGGCCCTGCTCGACGCCGCGCTCCGCCCGGAGCCGGGGATCCACGTCGTCACCTCGGATCGCCTGATCTGATTCCGGAGGTGCACGCGGACGTGCCTCGGCCTACGTCGTCAGTTTCGCCAGGTGGGCGATAGGTGGACACACCAAAACATCGGCTGGGCCGCTGCGGCACCGGGCGGGAGAAGGCCCCTCGTCCCACCTCACTCGCTGCTCCGCTGGCGGTTACGGATGCGAATTTGGGACCTCGACGATCTCCCCTCGTCAGTGCCACGATCTATGGATAGATCGGTGACCCGCCCATGACGTTTGGGGAGGGGAGCCATGTCCGCGGCCCGCTGCGGGATTAAAGAGGAGGAAGGCGCATGAGCATCGCCACGATCAACCCCTCGACCGGCGAGACGGTCAGGACGTTCGAAGAGCTGGACGACGCAGCCCTCGACCGGAAGCTGGCCGGGGCAGCGGAGGCCTTCTCCCATTGGAGACGGACGAGCTTGGCACATCGGGCCCAGCCCATGATCAAGGCGGCCGACCTCCTCATCTCCGATCGAGAGCGCCTCGCCCGATTGATGACCGAGGAGATGGGCAAGCCCATCAAGGCCGCGCGGGCCGAGGTCGATAAGTGCGCGTGGGTGTGCCGGCATTACGCCGAGCACGCCGAGCGCTACCTCGCTGATACATCAGTCGAGACAAGCGAGGCTCGCTCGTTCGTGCGCAACCTGCCGCTGGGCCCCGTCCTCGCTGTGATGCCGTGGAATTTCCCGTTCTGGCAGGTCTTCCGATTCGTCGCGCCCGGCCTGATGGCAGGCAACGTGGGGCTTCTCAAGCACGCGGCGAACGTACCGCAATGCGCGCTCGCGATCGAAGAGGTCCTCCTTCGGGCGGGCTTTCCGGAAGGGGTCTTCCAGACGCTGCTGATCGGCCATCGACAGGCGGCGAGGGTGCTCGAGGATCGCCGGGTGGTGGCGGCCACCCTGACCGGCAGCGGCCCCGCCGGCTCGTCGATCGCGTCGCTCGCGGGGAAGCTGCTCAAGAAGACCGTGCTCGAGCTCGGCGGGAGCGATCCTTTCATCGTCATGCCGAGCACCGATCTCGAGACCGCCGCGAAGGTCGCGGTCGCAGCTCGGAACCTCAACGCCGGGCAATCCTGCATCGCCGCCAAACGATTCATCGTCCATCGGGAGGTCTACGCGCAGTTCCAGCAGCTCTTCCTCGACGAGCTGGCGCGCATGAAGGTCGGCGATCCCATGTCCGAAGAGACGACGATCGGGCCGCTCGCCACCGAAGCCATCCGCGAAGGCGTAGCGCGGCAGGTCGAGGACGCCGTGCAGAAGGGCGCGCGCCTGCTCATTGGCGGAACGAGCGTCGGTGCCCGGGGCTGGTTCTACGCGCCCACGGCCCTCGCCGACATCCCGAAGGGCGCTCGCGTCTATTCCGAAGAGGTCTTCGGGCCTGTCGCCTCGTTCTTCCGGGTCGAGAATCTCGAAGAGGCAATCGCCCTGGCGAACGAGACCGAGTTCGGTCTGGGCTCGAGCGTGTGGACGGAGGACCCTGCCGAGCAGGAGCGCTTCGTGAGCGAGCTCGAGGCGGGCATGACCTTCGTCAACGCGATGGTGGCCTCCGATCCCCGCCTCCCCTTCGGCGGCGTGAAGCAATCCGGCTACGGGCGGGAGCTGGGCGGAGACGGCATCCTCGAGTTCGTCAACCGAAAGTCGATCTCGATCTCGACGACCGGTCGTGCGTCAAGCTCGTACACCGAGTAGCTACCGTGGGTGGACCGGGACGCGCGCCCGGGCACCTTTGACTGCGGTCAGATCGCTGGCGCTTCGGTGGCATCCCGCCGAGGAGGAAGGTCAGCCTGCAGCGAGGGCATCCGCCAGACGATCTCTTCGAGGACCTCCCGTCCCGTCTTGGCAGTCACGGCTTTCACCGGGGGACCCGATCAGGCGTCTACCAACTCTCCCCGAACGGGCGCGCCTCGGCCTCGAAGGTCCATGCCGACCGATCCTGGCGGACGAGGAAGGACGCGAGGTCGGCGACGCCGGTGGGCTGGACGAAGAATTCATCCGGCTTGTCCTTCATCCATTCGCGCGTCCGGGGCAGATCGACCACGCCGTCGACGATGATCAGGCCCACGTGGATGCCCGACGGCCCGAGCTGCCGCGCGAGCGCCTCGCAGAGGCTCCTCTGCGCGGCCTTCGCCGGAGCGAACGCCGTCGTCCTCGCGACGCCCCGGCGCGACGCGGTCGCTCCGATCACGATGATGGCGCCGGAAGCCGCGGCCTTCATCGCAGGGACGACCTCCTTCACCACCAGGAAGAGACCGAGGGCGTTGACCCGCCACGACGACTCGAAGTCAGCTGCCGTCACGTCGTCGAGGGAGCCGAACACGCCGGAGCCGGCGTTGAATGCCAGGATCTCCACCTCGCCCATCTCGATTCGAATCGAGGCGAAGGCACGCGCGACGGAGTCCGCGTCCCCCACATCGCATTCGAAGGCACGTGCGCCAGGCAGCTCTTTCGCGAGCTCCGACGACGTCGCCGTCGAGCGGGCGAGGAGCGCCACGGCGTAGCCATCGGCGGCGAAGCGGCGAGCGAGCGCCGCTCCGTTGCCGGGCCCGACTCCCACCACGACGCAGACCTTCTGCTCTTTGGACATCGCTCTCTCCTGATGCATGGACGATCGTCGCGATCGCCGCCACCTCTCACGGTAGCAGCTCCTCTACCGCTCCGCCGCGCCGACGACCTCATCCGAAGGCCCGAGGGAGTGTGGAGAACACTCGTTGGGTCTCAAGGTCTGAGCCCGCCGGAGCGGCTCGGGGCGTAGCGGTCCATCGGCGTCGGTCGGTTCGGCGCCTCCCCCGGCGCGTGGGAGGCAACTGCAGTAGAATGCGGGGGATATGATCCGCGCCCTCGCCCTCTCCGCCACCGTCTTTTCCCTGCTCCTGCTCATGGCGTGGCTGGTCGGCCGCTACGCGCAGTCGCGGCGCAGCCAGATCCGGCGTGGCGTCTTCATCTTCGCATTCCAGGCGACCGTCACGCTGGGCGAGCTCCTCTTCTCCGCCGTAGGCGCCGAGAGCTGGGCCCAGAACGCACAATTTCTGGCCCAGCTTCTGGCGGTCTTGACCTTCCTGCATCTGGCGGGGGTGGCCATCTTCTCCCTCGTCTTGCCCAAGCTGGGCATGGCCGTGACCGAGATCGTCGCCGACATCACGATGGGCGCCGCCTATTTCATGGCGATGATGTCGATGCTCCGCACCGTCGGCCTGAACCTCTCTGGCATCCTGGCCACCTCCGCCGTGGTGACGGCCGTCCTTGGCCTCTCCCTCCAGGCCACCCTCGGCAACATCCTGGGAGGCCTGGCCCTCCAACTCGACAACTCGATCCGGGTGGGCGATTGGATCCAGCTCGAGAATGGGCGCCAGGGGCGCGTGGCCGAGATCCACTGGCGCCACACCCTGGTGGAGACGCGCGATTGGGACTCGATCGTGGTGCCCAACTCCGTCCTGCTCGGCCAGACCATCACCATCCTCGGCAAGCGGGAGGGCGAGGCGCTGCAGCATCGGATGTGGGTCTACTTCAACGTCGACTTTCGCTTCTCGCCGGTGGAGGTGGTGCGGGTGGTGGACGAGGCGCTCCAGGCGGCTCCGATCCCCGACGTGTCGCGGGCTCCGGCTCCCCACTGCATATGCTTCGACTTCTCCCGTCAGGGCAGCGAGAGCGTGGCTCATTACGCGGTCCGCTACTGGCTCACCGACCTGGCCCGGGACGACCCCACCAGCTCGATGATCCGCTTGCGGATCTTTTCGGCCCTGCAGCGCGCCGACATCCCCCTGGCCGTCCCTGCCAGCACCGTCTTCGTCAGTCAACTCGACCAGGAGCGGGTCGAACGCAAGGCCCAACGCAACGTCGATCGACGCATGGACGCGCTCGACATGGTGGAGATCTTCGCGCCCATGACCGACGAGGAGAAGCGCAGCCTGGCGCCGCGGATCCGCCACGCGATCTTCGCCCCTGGCGAGACCATCACCAGGCAGGGGCAGGAGGCCCACTGGCTCTACGTGCTCACCCGTGGCACATGCGACGTGCTCCGATCCGACGGGCGCCAAGAGCACAAGGTCACCACCTTCACAGCGCCACAATTCTTCGGCGAGATGGGCGTGATGACAGGGGCGAGGCGGGACGCGACGGTGGTCGCCAAGACCGAGGTGGAGTGCTTCCGCATCGAAAAAGAAGACTTCCATTCCATCCTCCGCGGCCGCCCCGAGATCGCCGAGGAGATGTCTCGGATCCTCGCGGCGCGGGAATTGGACGGCAGGGAAGGAGAGAAGATCTTGGAAGTGGGCGAACGGGAGCGCCAATCCGACCTCACCCAGAGTCGCATCCTCACCAGCATCCGCTCGTTTTTCGGACTCGGTGGCTCCCGCGTCGCATGAGGAGGGGGCCAGGGCGTTGGGCGCTCGGCGAGCCTCCAGGCCGGGAGCACTCTGCGTGGCATGGTGAACAGACCCGAGCGCGGTCGAGCCGAGGCAGGCTCTCGCTGCTTCAGACGATAGCGCGGCGATGGCCGTGCGGCGCCTCCCGGAACGCTTGGACGAGGACCATGGCGCCGTAGATCAAAGCGAAGATTCCGATGAGCCACGCGAGTGCTACCGCACCGGCCATCGGATTCGCCAGGAGCAGCACCCCCAGCACGAGGGAGGCCAGTCCCGCGACGCCGAGCGTCCACGCGCTCCCGACTCGGTGCCTTCGCCGAGCGGAAGCGGTATATTCGCCGAGCCGGACGACGCCGTTGACGAGCGCCCAGATGGCGACGACGAAGAGCAGCGCCTTGGCCGTGAGCCCGGGCCAGATGAATACGATCAAGCCCGCGGCGATCGCGGCGAGGCCCCCGAAGACCAGGCCACCCCACCGATGTCGACGCTGGGCTTCCCTTACTCCGATCGCCACCGACACGATCCCGTCGAGGATCAACCAGATGGCGAAGATCGTAAAGATCGTGACCAGCGTCAACGGCACCAAGACGATCGCGAGGACGCCGAACGCGACGGCGACGAGCCCTCGCAACGCAAGCGACCACCAACTTCTTTGAGGGTTATTGCGCATGGTTTCAATTTCGTGCGTCCCCGCCTCGGATGCAAGACTCGCGTTATCTCAGGGGCCAACAATGGTCTGAATCGCGCACGTGCGGCCGCCGGGCGGCTTGGATCCCTAAGCCTTGCTCCGCCGGCACGAAATCCGGCGGCTCGGCCCGCTCATCTCCCACGGTCCTTGGGTGGATCCCCGCCAGGTGGCTCGTCTGGAAACGCAAGGTCGACTCAGCCTTCCGTGGTTCGCGGAAGGATCGGATCGGGGGATGGTCGGGTAGCCGGTTCGCGGCGGGAGCTGATCAGGCCGAAGCCGGCGAGCCCCAGCATCACCACCACCGCGCCGGCCAGCGTCCAGCCCCGGGGCCAGGGCTCCTGGAGGAAGGCTACGCCCATCAGCGTGGCGAAGAGGAGCTCCGAGCCCTGCATCGCCTCCACCGCACCGAGCGCGGTGGGATCGCCCTGCACCCTCCCGGTCGCTTCGAAGAAGAGCACGGTGGCGATGACCCCGGCGGAGAGCGCCACGCCGGCCGCCAGCAGCACCTGCTCCAGGGGCGGGGGGCCGACCTTCCACAGGGCCCAGCCGGCGATCGCCAGCCACAGCGGCATGCTGGCCAGGGTCATACCGAAGACGCGTTGCAAGGCGTCGAGGCTGAGCCTCTCGCCCTCGAGGTGCAGGAGCATCCTGCGGTTTCCGAGGGGATAGGTGAAGGCCGCCACGAAGACGCTGCCGAGGGCGAGCCAGGCGGCTTCGTCCAGGCCGCTCCGGAAGTGGCTGAGCTGCATGAGGAGCACGCCGCCGATGATCACGAGGCCTACGCCGAAGGCGCGCAGCGGGATCCGCCGGCGCTCGTCGGCGTAGAGCAGCGGCGCCAGCAGCATCCCCGCGACGACCGTGAGCTGAAAGCCCGCCGCCACGAGCCATGACGGCCCGCTCGCCGCGGCGAAGCTCAGGCAGACGTAGAAGAGCACGAAGCCGATCGCGCTCCATAGGAGCCAGGGGCCTGGACGGCTCCGCATCGCGGCGAGCACCGGGCGGCTCCTGCCTCGGAGGCCGACCAGCACGGCGAGGATGGGGAAGGTGAAGAGGTAGCGGAGGCTTGCCGTCCAGGCCCAATGCCCGCCGGTGATCGCCGCGCGGCGGTTGAAGACGTAGGTGATCGCGAAGAAGAGCGCCGAGGCCAATGCCAGCGAGATGGCGCGAAGTACGGATCGATTCATGCAGGTTACGGATCGAGCGAGCCGAGCAAGGGGAACGGGGAGGTGGTTGACGGCGATGGGAATCCGCAGCAGCGGGTTCCTCTACCATCGGGAGATCGCGGCCTTCGTCCCCTTCGACAGCTGGACCTTCCTCCGTTAATGGCGGGGCCCCGGTTCGGCGAGCGAATCAGGAGATGAGGAGCCCCGAAGGGGGCGCGCTCCGATCCATCCGAATCGCTTCCTCCACAGCGACTCAGCTGCTACCTTCGCCGCCTTTCCTGGAGGCGAGCATGAGCAAGAGCATGGGCCGTTTCGTATGGCATGAGCTGTTGACCACCGACACCGAGGGAGCGAAGGCCTTCTACTCTGAGGTCATCGGATGGACGACGACGGCGTTTTCGGGGAGCGACTATCAGATCTGGATGGTCGGCGAGATGTCTGCCGGGGGATTGATGAAGCTCCCCGCCGAGGCCCGGGAGGCCGGCGCGCCGACCCATTGGATGGGATATGTCGAAGTCGGCGACGTCGACGCCTCCGCCCGGCAGGCGGTGGAGCTGGGAGGGAAGATCCTCATGCCGGCTGCAGACATCCCGGACGTCGGGCGCTTCGCGATCATCGCCGATCCCCAAGGCGCGACGCTCGCGCTCTTCAGGAGCACCAAGCCCGGCGAGCCGGCGAAGTGGGCGGATCCCGGTCATCTGGGCTGGGCCGAACTCAACACGACCGATTGGAAGTCCGCCTGGAAGTTCTACTCCACGATGTTCGGCTGGAAGCCCACCCGCTCGATGGAGATGGGCGAGGAGTTCGGCGAGTACTTCATGTTCGGCACTGACTCCAAGGATTCGATGGGGGGCATGTCGAATGCTGCCAAGGTCATGCACGCGCCGGCTCATTGGCTGCACTACATCCAGGTGGGCGACATCGACGCCGCCGTGAAGACCATCGCCAAGAAGGGTGGCAAGGTCCTCAACGGCCCGATGGAGGTGCCGGGTGGGGATCGCGTCGCCCAATGCCAGGACCCACAGGGCGGCTTCTTTGGGATCGCCTGGTCTCCGGAGAGGTAGCCTCAGGGCGAACGGCTCGGCCTGGCGTTCGCGCGCCTCCGGCTCGCAGAGTTCGTGATCACTCTCAAGCGAGGCACTTCGACCCCCACCGATGAATTTCGGTGGGGGCAGCCGTCCGTCCATTTGCAGGATCAGGATGGCGATCCCCCAAGGAGAAACCGGATGGCAGAGAGCTCTCGTATCGTGCCGTGTCTGTGGTTCGACGACCAGGCGGAGGAGGCAGCGCGCTTTTATTCACAGACCTTCCCGGCTGGCCGGATCATGGAACGATCGTATTATCCGTCGTCGGGGAAGAACCCGAGCGGCAAGGCTCCCGGCAGCCTCCTCACCGTCGAGTTCGAGATCGCCGGTCAACACTTCACCGCCTTGAACGGCGGGCCAGTCTTCTCGATCAACCCGAGCATCTCCTTCTTCGTCCACGTTGACGAGACCAAGGAAGCAGACCAACTCTTCGCGATGCTCGAGGAGGATGGGCAGGTGATGATGCCTCTCGGCTCGTATCCGTGGAGCGAGCGCTATGGCTGGGTGCGGGACCGATTCGGGGTCACGTGGCAGGTGATGGCCGGACGTCGCACACCCGGCGGCGCGACGATCGTGCCGTGCCTGATGTTCTCGGACGCGGTGGAGGGCAGGGCGTTCGAGGCGATCGAGTTCTACACCGGGACCTTCCCGGGCGGGCATGTCGAGGCGGTGGAGCGCTACGTGGAGGGAGAAGGGCCTACGGGCTCGGTGAAGCACGGCCGCTTCGTCATCGCCGGCCAGGAGATGGTGGCGATGGACAGCCACATCGAGCATGGGTTCTCGTTCAACGAGGGCCTCTCGCTGCAGGTTATGTGCAAGGACCAGGACGAGGTGGATCGCTATTGGGACTCCCTCTCGGAGGGAGGCGAGACCAGTGCCTGCGGCTGGCTCAAAGATCGCTTCGGCGTCTCGTGGCAGGTCGTACCCGGCGCGATGATCGAGTGGATGAAGAGCCAGGACGTCGCGGCTCGTGACCGCGCCTTCGTCGCGATGATGGGGATGACCAAGATCGACATCGCGGCGCTGAAGGCGGCCTTCGAGGGTGGCTGAAACGGCCTCCTGGCGGCGACGGTCATCGGATCTGCACCATCTGGAAGACAACCTCGGGGCCCTTCGAATCCAGCTCTCTCCGGCTGAGCTCCGCGATCTCGATGCGATCGCGCCGCGCGGACGAGCGCCCTGATGCGTGAGCTGCCCGATTCGCGCAGGCTCTCTCAGCCGCAATCTTGGGTCGCCTCGGAGCCCACTACAGGAGGTTCCGACCTTCAGCCTCGTCTTGGCGAGCGGCCCACGCCCTTGCGATATGCGATGAGGCAGAAGAGGTGGCTCGCCACCGGCACCGTTACGAGCTGAAAAACTATGATCGCGACCAGCTTGAGCCACGAGGCCTGGGGGACACGCAGGCCGTATCCGATCAGCAGGAGGAAGATGCCCATGGTCGTGGCTTTTCCGAGGGCGTGGGATCGGCAATAGATGTCGGGGAGGTTGATCGTGCCCACGGACGCGATGACGAAGAAAAAGCAGCCGCCCAACATGACGATGGTGCTCAGGAGGTCGGTCCAGCTCATGGCGCTTCCTTCGGGTCGAAGTTGGCGTCGTCGGAGGCTAGCTGCATCAGGTAATAAAAGTAGGCGACCGTGGTCAGGAAGCCGAGCGCGCTGAGGATGAAGACGAACTCGATGAAGGCTGTGGAGCGCGTCGCCGCAGAGAATACGAGCACGAGGCCAGATACGGTGACGGCCACGATATCGAAGCCAAGCATGCGGTCGAGGGTAGTCGGACCCGCCGCCAGCCTCCAGACACCGACTCCGACTGCCATGAACACGGCAACGCCGATGAGCAGCAGATCGAGGTTCTCGTACATCATCGACTCCACTTCAGGATGGGAGCCTCCAGATCATTCTGGATGCTCTTCACCAGGGCGTCCGACGTGAGGGTGTCGAGGACGTGGAGGGTCAAATAGCTGAAGTCCGGGGCGATCTCGATCGTGGCGGAGCCGGGTGTGAGCGTGATGCAATGCGAGAGGACGAGGATCTCGAGCTTGGAGAGATGGTCGACCTGATAGGAGATGAAGCCAGGGACGATGCGTTTCCGTTTCTCGGTCAGAACCACCTTGGCCAGATCGATGTTGGCGAGGAGGAGCGCGCGGAAGAAGTAGAAGATGAAGAGGGCGAATCCCCAGAGGCGTAGAGGGAGGGGCCGCCTCCGAGGAGCGGATGCGGTGTACTTCATTGTTGCATGCCTCTCTCGAGCCCGCCGTTGATCGCCCGGACGCTGTTCACGTAGGACGTACGATCGAGGGTCTCCTGCGCCGCGTGCTCGGCGATCGAGATGAAGTAGTTCGCTCCCAGGCCGATCCCGAGAGAGGCGGCGACGAGCACGCTGGCGACAGCGGTCATGCGACGGCTAGACGGGGTGAGCCTGAGCGGCACGCCCTCCGGCTGCTTGCTCCAGAAGGCACCGAGCCAGATCTTGAGCATGCTGACCAGGGTCAGGACGCTCGCGACCAGGGAGAGCGTGACGAGGGCCCACTGTCCTTGAGAGAGGCCCTCCTTGACGATCATGAACTTGCCCCAGAAGCCGCTGAACGGGGGGATCCCTGCCAGGGAGAAGGCCTGCAAGAGGAAGACGATGCTGAGGCCTGGGGCGGCCGCCCAGAGCCCGCCCCTCGTGTCCAACTCGTCGGTGCCATGTATGCGCAAGACCACCCCTCCAACCAGGAACAAGGCCGCCTTCACGATGATGTGGTGAATGATATAGAAGATCGCAGCAGCGAAGGCCGCGGGAGAGAAGAAGCCGACGGCCAGCACCATGTATCCGACCTGGCTCACGATATGATACGAGAGGATGGATCGGATGCGGGACTGCGCGACGGCCCCCAGCACCCCGATCACCATCGTGAGCCCAGCGACCCAGGCGATCAGCGTGTGGAGCCATACCAGCTCCGGGGGCAGGACCGTCCCGAACATCCGGATGAGGACATAGACGCCCACCTTGGTGAGCATGCCCGCGAAGAAGGCGGCGATAGGGGTCGGGAGGGCGGGGTAGCTGTTGGGCAGCCAGTAGTAGAGAGGAAAGAGCCCGGCCTTGATGGCGAAGACGAGCAGGAACATCAGCCCCAGGACGTCGAGGCGGATGTCACCCACCATCGCCGAGCTCTGGACGGCGATCTCCGAGAAGTTCAGCGTGCCGAAGAGCCCGTATGCGAAGGCGCAGGAGCAGAGGAGGAGCGTGCTGCCGAAGAGGTTGATCGTCACATAGGGCAGGGCCCGGCGAGAGCGGCTCGCTGCCATCTGCAGCGTCAGGAGCGCGTACGAGGAGATGAGGAAGATCTCGAACGCGATGAAGAGCGTGAAGAGGTCTCCGGTCAGAAAGGTGAGATGGATGCCTGCGACCAGGAGGAGGAGGAGCGGCAGACGCAAGGGGTGCTCATTGCGCGCGGGGGTCTCGGCGAAGCCATAGAGCGTGCAGACGAGCGCCGTGATCGACGAGAGGCAGAGCATGATGGCCGCGAGCGTGTCCGCGACGAGCACGATGCCGTAAGGGACCATCCAGCCGCCCAGGCTGAGCACGAGGGGGCCCGTCGCCTTGACGTGCCCGAGGAGCCACACCGAGATGCCGAGCAGCGCCAGGAAGACGAGGCTCGCAGAGACCCGGCGCATCAGCGATGGGCGCGGAAAGAAGAGCGCGAGCAACGCCGCCGCGAGAGGGAGGACGACGGGAACTCCCGGGAGAGCGCTCATCTGGTCAGCCCTTCGTCCAGGCCATCGGATCGGCCGGGGCGCTCCAGGCCGGTCGTCGTAGCGGAGCCTTCGTCGACGTAGATCCGGTAGAGCAGGACCGTGAGGTAGGCGGCGACCGAGAATCCTATGACGATCGCCGTCAGGATGAGCGCCTGCGGCAACGGATCCACCGACCACGCTGGATCGGAGTCGGGGTGGATCGTGGCGGATCTCTTCCCCGTCGGATCACCGGACATCGCGAGCACGACGAGGTTTCCCGCGTTCGAGAGCAGGAGGAAGCCGAGCAGGACTCGCAAGAACCGGCGCGAGAGGCAGAGGTAGATGGCTCCGCCGGCCATGACGGCGACGAGGATGGCGGTGTCGAGCTGAGCCGTCACGTCTCGCCTCCCGGCGTCTCGGCCAGGTGCTGGATGGGCTGGAGGTCGATGGGTTCGCTGTTGGCCGCGGTGAAGTCTCCGACCTCGTCGCGGACGAAGGCGGGGAGGCCATGGACGGACTTCATCAAGGGCAGAATCAACTTCAGGGTCACGCCCACGACAGCGAGATATACGCCGGCGTCGAAGAGGAGCGTCGTTCCGATCTCCAACGGACCCACGTTCATGTATTGATGAGCCAGCGGGGGGAGACCGAAGAGGGTTGGGAGGAGCGCCACGACCAGGGCCAGGAAGACGCCTGTGACGGCCACGCGCATGGGCATGATTCGGAGGCGGCGACGGAACCCTGGGACTCCGAGCACGAAGGCGACGAGGATCAGGGAGAGCGCCGTGATCAGGCCGGCGACGAAGCCGCCACCGGGGGCGTTGTGCCCTCGGAAGAAGATGTGGAGCGCGAAGATGTTCAGCGGTAGAAAACCGCCGATCGCTACCGATTTGAGGATGAAGTCTCGAGGGACCGGATGGAGATCCGACTGAGGGATCTCGACCTCTGAAACATTGGACATCCTTTTTCGAGACAGGAGGCCGAGGCAGCCGAGGCCGGCGATGAGCAAGACGGTGATCTCGAGCAAGGTGTCGAAGCCGCGAAAATCGACCACGATGGTGTTCACGGCGTTCGCCCCTTTGGCGAGCGGGATCGAGTTCTCGAGATAGAAGGCGCCGGCGCGCTCTTCGATCGGACCGTTGGGGAAGATGAGGACACCGAATCCCAGCAGGAGGCCACCTCCGGCGGAGATGGCTGCGCGGGCCAGCCGAGATCCTCGAGGCCGGATCGCGAGCGGCTCGAGGTCCGCTCGATCCCTCTTGAACCGAACCACCACGAGCAGGACCAGGAGCAGGGAGGCTGTCTCCACCAGGAGCTGTGTGAGCGCGAGATCGGGGGCCCGGTAGAGGACGTAGTAGAAGGCCACCCCGATGCCGACGAGAGAGATCGCGAAGAGCTGCGGGATGGGTCGGACCCAAACCACTGCGAGGAGCGTGCCCGTCGAGATGAGGAGGACTACGCCCCATCGGAGCGCTCCCTCGACGCTCAAGGCTGGAGTTTCCAGGAGGGCCAGGCCGGCGGCCAGGGCTTCCCGGTGCCGAAAGAGGAGAGTCAGGAGGGTCGCCACCACGACCGTGACGATGATGGGTAAGAACGTCGAAGGCCGCGTAAATCCCAGTGAGCGATTGAGCCATTGCCCCAGGGACGGGATGCCCTCCAGGGCTCCTTCGAACCATCGGTCGACCTTGAGCGCACGGGGAACGGAGAGCCGGGACCAGCCCCTCCGTTCGCTCAGCCAGAAGGAGAGACCGCCAGCGAGGAAGACTCCGACGCTGATGAGGGCGGCAGGCGTCCATCCATGCCACAGCGAGAGCTGAGGTGTCTCGAGGGACCCGAAGGATCCGGTGAGGGCACCGAAGGCGGCGGGCTGGACTCCGAAATAGAGGACACCCGTCGCCAGGAGGAGAGGGGGGAGCTGGATGCCCAGGGAAGGCGCGTGAAATCTCGCCTCCACCTTGGCGGGCAGGGCGCCGGCCAAGGCGTGCTTCGCGATCCGGAGGGCGATGAGCACGTGGAGCATCGAGCCCAGCGCCAGGCTGATGATCGACCAGGCGCCGAGAGGCGACTGCAGGCCAAGGCCACCTTCGAGGAGGAGCTCCTTGCTGATGAAGCCGCTGGTGAGCGGGAGCCCCGCCATGGCAGCGAGCCCGACGAGCGCCGTCACGCCCGTCAGCGGCATCTTCTTGAACAACCCCCCGAGCTGACGCAGGTCCCGGGTGCCCGTGCAGTGGTCGATGATCCCGACCACCATGAAGAGACACGCCTTGTACATCGTATGGTTCAGGATGTGGAGGGTGTCACCGAAGACGGGTCCTGCCTGCGAGCCCCAGCCATACTGCCCGACGAGCACGCCGAGCTGGGCGACGGTCGTATGGGCGAGCACGGCCTTCAGGTCGTAGGAGAGCCACGCGAGGACCGCGCCCAGGAGGAAGGTGAGGAAGCCAAACGAGATCAAGATCGGCGCCCAGCTCTCGAGCCCCCCGAAGACAGGCAGGAGACGCGCAGTGAGGAAGACACCGAGCTTCACCATCGTCGCCGAGTGGAGATAGGCGCTGACGGGCGTCGGCGCTGCCATCGCGTTCGGCAGCCAATAGTGGAAAGGAAAGATGGCGGATTTGCCGAAGATTCCCACCGCGCAAAAGAGGAAGGCGGTGGTGAGCGACCCCTGGCTTCCATGAGGCGCGGGCGTCTCGAGGATGAGAGAGAGGTCGAGCGTGCCAAAGACCTGATGGAGCAGGATGATCCCGACGAGCAGCGCAAGGCCCGTCGAGACGGTCGTCAAGAGGGCCATCCGGGCGCCACGCTGCGCCTCGGCCTTCGTGTTCTGAAAGCCGATCAGGAAGAACGAGGTGATCCCCGTCAGCTCCCAGGCGACAAACAAGACGAGCAAGTTGCCGGAAAATACGGTGACCAGCATCGCTCCCATGAAGAGCTGGAGGATGCAGTAGAACTGCCCGTGGTGCTCGTAGCTGTCGTCGAGGTAATGCGTGGCGTAGAGCGTGACCAAGGTGCCGATCCCGGTCACGAGCAAGCCGAAGAAGAGCGCGAGGCCATCCGGCGTGAAGGATAGATCGGCCCCGAGCCGTGGAATCCACGCCCAGCTCAGGGTCGTGCGCTGGGCCTCCGGGAGGAGATAGAGGGCCAGGCAAGCGCTGAGGCCGAGCAGCGGCGCCACGAGCGCAGCCCAGCCTACGCGGGCGCCCAAGCGCCGCCCCAGGGGCAAGAGGAGCGGCGCGGAGAGCAGCGGGCTCAGGAGAAGAAGGAGATGGAGGGCCTTCACCGACGGGGGCTCGTTGTCCGCAGCCCGAAGCGGCGCGAATTCCGCCGGAGTTCAAGCCGACGGTGGTTGGATCGCGTTGGGGTCGGGCTCGCAGAGCGTCGGACCGAATCGGGCCGTCGCGCGCGAGCCCCGCAGCAGGCCCTTCGACGGGAGCGACTTCTGAGCTGGGTTCCAGGTATTTCGGTATCGCAGGAGATCCTGCGCTGGCGAGGCGACCTCCTGAAGATTCCCGCGGACACGGTCGTCCTTGGCTCGAGGTGCACGGGTTCCTTCTTGGGGGCTTCTGTCACCAGTCCTCCGCGTAGGGTCGATGTGGAAAGATGGCCCGCCCGGGACGATTGGACCGCGAAGCAGCCAGCAGCTCAGCCGACTGGAATGCCTCAGAACGGTCTACTGGCGCCTGGAGCGGCGTCTTGGGACCACCTGCCGCTTTTTAGCGATGGGCACGGCCACTGTCAACGCAGTCGCGCCGTCAGGACGATCGCTCGAAGGTCTCGGCACCGCCGTGGGGGCGCTGGACCCAGCGGATGAGGCCCGTCGCGAAGTTGGTCTACGGCACGAGTTGGAAGACGCCTCGCAGATCCTCGGTGAGGGAGATCGGGTTGGAGGCGTTTGCGAAGGCCGTGACCCTCCACGGGTAGGGCAGCCTGGGGGTCGAAGGGAGCGGCGTCAGCCACGACGCGGTGCGGGCCGCGACGTCATGAAACCATGGCTCGGAACGCCTCCTCGCGGCGGGAGGCTGGGAGCCCGCCGGAGCGTCTCAGCTCCACGAAGAAGCAGGTCGCGCTGACGGCGCCCACCGGGATGAAGACCACGTTGAGCAAGGGGACCAGGAGCATGAGGTAGAGGGCCGAGCCAAGACCTACGGACGCAAAGGCATGGCCTCGCACTGCCCGCACTACCTCCATGAAGCGGTAGTCATGGCGGTTGGCGGCGATGTCCACGTACTCGTAGGCGATCCAGAAGATGGTCCAGATCGCCGAGCCCACCGTCCAGATCGTCGGGCCGGCGCCGGGGATCAGCCAGAGCAAGAGGAGCAGGGCGTAGCCTGCAAGGAGGATCGCGACCCGCATCCCAGCCTTGAGCGAGGCACCGACGGTCTCGCGGACGAGCTTGGCGAGCCCCGCCTCTGCCGGGAGCGCAAAGCCCAGGAGGCGCTCGGTCTCCTCGGAGAGCCGATCCAGGATCGGCGCCGTGGCGATGGTCGGGATCGTGCTGCCCCCTGCCACGAAGAGGAGGGAGAAGACCAGGGCAGCGAGGGGAAACCAGAGGAGGAGCCACCAGTCGTCAGGCTTGGGCCAGATCAGGGCGACGATCGAGCCCGTCCCCAGGATCAGCAGAACGACGAGGGCGGCGAGGAGTACAACGCTGATCGCAATCGCCAGCGCGGACCATCTGCGGAGCGTGCGGCTCGAGAGGATCAGCCTGCCTGCTCGCAAGGGAAGCGAGAAGCCCCAGCTGAAGTGGGCGAGGGGGCGGTTCTCGCTCAGGAAGGGGCCGGCAGCCCGCTTTGGCGTGTTCATGGGCTCCATAACGCACGGTCGCATCGATTCCTCCAATTGTTTCGGACGGCGCCGATCCCAAGGCGTCGCCACGTTTCAGGCTCTTCCTCCAACGGTTCACTGACGCCTCCCTTGAGGCCAGGATCCGCTTCCCGATCGCCGCACGACCTCCTGGCTACTTCGGGGTGGTGGGCGTCGGAGGAAGCCGGGCGCGAGCCGGGGGCTCGCGTTCATCGAGATGCTGGTGCCCCAGCCTCACGGAGATGCGCGGATGTTCTGCCACCAGCCGGCGCAGCTTGGCGAGGCTCTCTGCGTTCGGCTCCTGATCGACGGTGAAGCTCCCCGGCTCGACGTCGTGCTGCCAGCCCCACGAGGTATGTGAGGTGTCGCCTACGAAGAGCATCGGGCCGTCGATCGTTCGCGCGAGGTAGGCGACCGAACCTGGCGTATGTCCCGGCATCCAGAGCGCCCAGAGGGAGCCGTCGCCGAAGACGTCGATCACCCCAGCGAAGCGCTCGTCTCCTGCTTCGAATGCCCACTCCTGCACGGGCACGTGCCCCTCCAGGGCGCGATCGATGGAGCCTTGGGTGAACAGGTTCATGAGCTGCCTCGGCGTCGTTTCACCAGGGCCAGCAAAGATCGGCGTGCCCTTCGGCACGTCCCGCAAGCCGGAGACGTGATCCAGGTGCAGGTGCGTCATCAAAACGCCCGCGACGGGCGCCGGCTCCGCGTCCAGCCAATCGGCGAGGGCTACGTGGACTTGCAGCTTCTCCATCCCCATGGCGCTACGCACCAGGGCGCTGAACGCTGACTTCTCGGGGGCGTCTCGCAGCGCCCGCTCCACGCCGGTGTCGATCAGGAACGTGCCGTGGAGGGGATGGCGAACGACATGGAAGAAGATCTGGATCGGCTCGTCTCCCTCTTCCAGGCCAGCCTCCTTCGCCTTCGGATGGTCGAGGTTGAGCATGCCGCTGCGGGGCACCGACCAATCCGCCGAGCCGATGCTCTCCACCTCGAGGGTGCCAGGCTGGTCGATGACCGCGAGCAGTTCCCTCGATGAGCGCGCGACGCCCCGGGTCGAGGCTACGGTGGCGTGCGTCGTCGGGGCGCAGGCGGACAGCAGGGTGTAGCCGGCCAGGAGAAGCGAAGATTTGAACTGTCTGTGCATGGGAGCCTCCGTTGATTTCCAATGCTCCCTACGTTAGGTATCTAGATGGGCATGGGAAATGCCTGATTATGCATGGAGCCATTCGAAAATGGATATTCCTTGGGACGACGTCCAGCTCTTCCTCGCCATCGCTGAGACCCGCAGCATCAGCGCCGCCGCGAAGAGGCTCCGGCTCGGGCAGCCCACTGTCAGCCGCCGCCTGGCGCAGCTCGAGTACTCCCTCGGTTACGCCCTCTTCCGGCGGGAGGTCACGGGCACCTCGCTCACCCTAGAGGGCGAGCGCCTCCTGCTCCCCGCGCAGCGGATGGCCGAGTGGGCGGGCGAGATCGCCCGGGCCGCGGCCTCCACCGAGCGCGCCCCCTCAGGCAACGTCCGCATCGCCGCGCCGCCTGGCGTGGGCTTCGACTTCGTCGCGCCCTTCGCCGCCTGGGTGCGAACGAAATATCCCAAGCTCCGGGTGGAGGTGCTGACCTCGGTGCACTACCTCGACCTCGCCCGTGGCGAGGCCGACCTCGCGCTGCGCATGCGGCCCGCGGCGTCCATCGATCTCCAGACGGTAGCTGCCATCGAACATGCCAACGCCGCATTCGCGACGCGCAGCTATCCTTCCAAGCTGAAAAAGGGCTACGGCATCGCGGACGTTGACTGGATCTGCTGGGCGCCGCCCTATCAAGACCTCGCCCCCAATCCGCAGCTCGAGGCGCTGATCCCCAACTTCGTGCCCGCGTTCACCTCGGACAACTTTCTCGTCCAATGGCGAGCGGCGGAGTCGGGCCTCGGTGCGTTCATCAAGCCCAGGATCACCCATCGCTTCGCCGTCTCCTCGTCGCTGGTCCCCCTCGAGATCGATCTGGGGCCCTACGCACGCTCCTCGCAATACCTGGTCTGCGCAAAGAGCGCGCTCGACATCCCTCGCGTGCGCGTCGTCGCGGAGCTGCTCGCGGCCGAGCTGGAGCGTTGGGAACAGCAATGAGCGCGATCCTGCGGTGTCCACGGAATCCCGGCGAGCCCAATCCTCCCGCGTCACGACGAGGCGGACAGCTCCTCGAAGCCTCGAAGCAGAGCCGGGGCTGCGGGAACGCTTCGAGGGATGGAAGCGAGAGAGTCCGTCGCTGCTCTCGAGCACCGAGAGCGTACTCGACTTCCTCTTCGACGCATGCCAGCGCTACCTGGGGATACCCGTCTTTCGTCTTCACGAACTCCGGTAGGTTCGGCAACATCGCGTCCAACCCTCGCCCGGACGGGCCATCGCTGTTCGCTTCGAGCCCCGGTGAACCAAGAGAGGTGGAGTGGATCCGCGTTGTGCGACGGGAGCACGTGATGCACCATCAGAAATCGTGATGGGCTCGTCGTAGGTTTCCTGGAAAGGGGTTCCATATGCGCTCTGTGCTGCAAATTGCCTCGATGCTGGCTGCGATGGTGGTGGTGGGCACCGTTTTTGGAATCTGGTTCGGTTTCGCGCCTCATTCTCTCAGCCCTGCAGGGTACGTAGAGATGCAGCAACAGATGATCCGGGCCTTGAATGTGAAGATGCCGCTGCTTGGCGGCGTGACCATCGCGCTGACCGCGGGATGTGCCTATCTGGCGCGGAAGGATCGTCGGGCGCTTTGGCTCCTGGGAACCGCCGCAGCCTTCTTCGTGGTCATGGGTCTGGTGACGCGCTTTCTGAACCAGCCCATCAACGCCATCGTGATCGGGTGGACCCCGTCCGCCCCGCCTCCAGAGTGGGAGGCCCTTCGAGATAGCTGGTGGCGGTACCATATGGTCCGCACGATCGCGGGCGTCGTAGGGTTCAGTCTCCTCGCTGCAGGCCTGCTCCGATCTCGTTCGACCCAGGAGGGGACGCCGCCGAGGCCGCTGCCCTCTCCACCGCTGACGTGAAGAGGGCTCTCCTTCGTCGTCCGCCGATCGGCCATGCAGCGGCCCACTTCATGGCCCGCCTTGGCGCCGGGCGAGGGTGCGGCGGCCGTCTCCCTCTGGTGGTCCCGGGTGTGCGCGACGATCGTCATGTGGATACCCTGGTTGGTGATGCATGGGCAGATTGGGGGCATCAATGGATGAAGTAAGAGTGGAACAGTCGAGCTATGAGATGCCACCACACGAGGGGTTTACCGTCGCCCTCTTTCTCACGGTGGCCGACCTCGACCGATCCGTTCGATTCTACGAGACGGTCCTCGGCGGCAAGGTCGTCAGCAGAGGCGACGAGAAAGGGGCACCGCCGTACATCAAGCTCGCAAACACCTGGCTCATTCTCAACGTTGGTGGCGGCCCAACACCCGACAAGCCGACCGTGACGCTCCTACCCCCTCCCGACCCCAATGAGATCAGTAGTTTCATGAATCTCCGCGTCGCAGACATTCAGGCGTGCTACGAACTCTGGCGTGGTCGAGGAGCGACGTTTCTGACCGAACCCATAGAGAAGTACGGCGAGACGCGATGCTACATCCGCGACCCTGACGGTTACATCATAGAAGTCGGGCAGAGCAAGGTCGGCTTCCAATATGGATGATGGGCTTCGCCACTCCATGGGGGGCGTGCTCGTCGGCGGCAGATGCTGAACGCGTGCGGTGTCGAACGGGGGCCGATGCCACCCTGAGGGCCGCGGTGCCGGGAGCCAGGGCCAGGTCGGGTTGCAGGGGACCGGCAAGGGATCGAGCTTCCCTTCGACCGTCGAAGGGGTGCCCCCATCGAAACGATTGCAAAGATCCTTCCGGAGGATTGGCTCGCGCTTGCGGTGGGGATCCTCGTGCGCCTGGTGGAGATCGCAGGGGCGGTGGTGATCTTCGTCGGCGCGGTCGCCGGCTTCGTCGCCTTCTGCATCGTCTTGGTGAAGGGCGGCGGGGTGGGGAGCTTCGCCCCGATCCGCCTCTCATTGGGCCGCTTCCTGGTGCTGGGCCTCGAGTTCCAACTCGCCGCCGACCTTCTTCGCACGGCGGTCTCCCCCTCCTTCGAGCAGATCGCGAAGCTCGCGGCGATCGTCGGGATCCGGACAGTCCTCAACTATTTTCTCGCCAAGGAGGTGAGGGACGAGCGCAAGGAGCTCGGCGGGGAGCCGCCTTGATCGAGGGCATCCTCAACATGGCCTCCCTCGCGGCGGCGCTTGCCGGCTTGATCGTCCTCATCGCCTCGGTGGCCACGGGGAAGTATTGGAGGGTCGGGATCCCCATGACCTTGGATCTCTGGACCGCCGCGACGCTGCTCGGCCTCGCCGGCGATTCGAGCTGGCTGCGGCTCGCGGCCACGGCATCGATCAGCGGGATCCAAGGCCTGATGTTTTTGGGGCGGCGCAGAGAGTTCGTCGAGACGGCCCGAACCGTATGGAGACGAAGGTGACGGAGGGCAGAGGGAGCGCGAGTTGGACGAATCGCGTCCGGCGGAACGATCACCCGGTGCGAAGCCGGGGGTCCGGATCAGGGATCCGGCGTCGCCTCGAGGCTGGCCCCCGGCGGCGCCCGGCCCGTGTCGTCGGAGGCGGGCGCTGCGGGTTCGCGGGGCGGGCGAATGAAATCGAGGGGCTCGCGGCGGAGCTTGGTGAGGAGGGCCATGAGGAGCCTGCGACGCTTGGTGCGGCCGATCTCCTCGGCGCGTAGCGCGACCCAGAGGGCGAGCGCGAAGCTGACGCCGAAGTTGAGGAGGGCGATGCAGCCGATCCCGACGATGGCCCCTGCGAATTCCGGCGAGAGGACCGCGCTCCAGCCGAGGGAGCCGGCGGCGAAGGCGAGGGAGCCGGTCGAGAGGGTGACGTGGCGGACATCGAGGGGGAGGCCGGTGAGCTTGCCGAAGAGGGGAACCATGGCGAGGAGGAGGCCGAGCGAGACATTGCCGCCGAAGCCGGCGATGTTGCGCTCGACGAACGCCTGTAGCTTCGCGGCTCGCGCGTCACCGGCCAGCTTGCGGATCCAGGAGATCGAGGCGAAGGACTCCGGGAGGCGGCGATAGGCCGACCAATTCTGCGCGGCGCCTGCGATGACGCTGGAGAGCCAGAGGAGGACGCCGGTCAGCGCGGCATAGGCCAGGGTTGCGCTGGAGAGCGGGTGGAGCGAGTCAATCGCGTATCGGGACTGCTCCTCGTCGAGGAGGGGGCCGCCGCCGGAGGTTCGAAGCAGCAGGTCGATGCCCAAGGCGACAGGCACGACGAGCCCCAGGTTACCCGCGGCGGCTGCGAGCTGCGATCGGGTGATCCGCGCGACGACCTGGGACCAGGCGGTGAGCTGACCGCTGCTTCGAATCTTGCCGAGCGCCTTGGCGAGGGCGGCGCCGGTCGCGGACGGCTGCTTGGTCGCGAGGGTGAAGCCCATGAGCTGCATGGTGACGAAGCTGCCGGCGTAGTTCAGGGAGGACGCGGCCGCCTCGATCAGCAACGGAAGTTTGGCCCCGGCGATCCAGAATTTTGCCACCGTGGTGCCGGCGGTGAGGACGCCGCCGCCGCCTGCCGAGGCGAGCATCTTCACGTACTCGGCGCGGGTCGAGGTGATGTAGTGGTCCCCCGTCTCCCCGGAGTGCTCGACGATCTTACGCGAGAGGAGTTGGACGTTGCTGCGCGCGAGGGAGCGGAGGCTGCGCTCCTGCTGCGCGCCCACCGCGAGGGATGAGGCGAGATCGAGCGCGGCCCGGGCCCGCGGGGCTCCCGCCTCCGCCCGGGGGGCGGCGGCGCCGTGGAGGCGAGCGAGCCGCTCGATCCGGGCGAGCCCCGACTCGATCACCTGGAGCCGGTAGACGAGGTCGATGCTGACACCGGTCGACTCGAGGTGCGCGTGGACCCGCTTCGCCGTGTCGCGGCATCGCTCGACCGCCTCGAGGCAGGCGCCGAGCGTGCCGTCGAGGGCCTCGGCCGACGCCCCGCCATGGGCCTCACAGGCGCGGGGCAGGGCCGCGAAGGGGGAGCGCGCGATCGAGGGCTCGATCGCGCGCTCGAGGAAGTCGTCGGAGAGGCCATGGGCCGCCACGCGATGGGCGAGGAGGAGGAGCGCCTCCGGGATCCCCTCGGCGAGCGGCTCGAGCGGATGGCCGAGCGCTTCGAAGAGCTCGTCGACCTGGGTTGGATCGAGCTCCGCGAGGAGCGCGCCGCTCCGTGGATCGGGGAAGAGAAGGGTGAGGATCTGCGCGAGATCTCCGTCGAGCGGCGGCTCCGGAAGCAGGTGCCCCACGAGACGGCGTGACGTCTCCGCGAAGAGGCCGGGCTTCGCCGGCAAGCCTGTCGATGCGAAGAGGCGCGCGCTCCGGCCGTCCTCGAGCACCGCCCGCAGCCGGCCTGCGGCGGCGGCTGCCAGGTGCGGATGATCTCGCAGCGCCCGGACGAGGGCGGCGAGCCGCAGGTCGGCGAGCTCGGACGAGCGGCCTGCGAGGAGCCAGGCCGCGAGCCGCTGCAGCCACGCGAGCGCTGTGTCCCGACCCTCGTCGGGGCCGGGTCCTGTCTGAAGGAGCTTATGGAGCGCAAGGATGCGGGCGGAACGCGGAACGTTCGGGCCGTAGCGCTGGGCGAATTCTTTGGGCGCGGGGAGGTCGCGGTCGGCGTCGGTCGACATTCGATCGTGGAGCATACACGAGCGCGAGACGTCGGCATCCTCGTCGATGTCGACTCTGGCGTCTTGGAGCGAAGGCAGGCCCGCCCCGGTGGCGATCGATCAGGCGGGATGCCCGCCGGCGATGGGCCGGCCTGGCATCCGCTGGAGCTCTCGACTTACTGCGCCGTATACCCACCGTCGATCGGGATCACGTGGCCGGTGATGAACCTCGCGTCGTCGGAGGCCAGGAAGGTCACGGCCGCCGCGACGTCCTTGGGCTCCGGCATACCCGGCATCGGATTGAAGCTCTCCATCCGCTCGGCCATCTCCTTCGGATCTGCCGCCTCCTGGATGGCGTGGGAGAGAATGGTCCCGAGACCGTTCGGGTGGCTGGATTTGACAGCCAGCGCTTCGTACCTACAAAGAGCTGGAGAGTTCGCGGCCACCAACCGAGAGGTGGCGCTCGCCGTCCCGGAACGAACCTTGTTTCGCGATACGGACCTCTCATCACATCACAACCATCTTTGGAGGTGCTTTCATGAGCAGCTTGATTCGTCGTGCCTATTCTGATCCTGGCTTTCAGCGTCGGTCACGGGAACCCTTCGGCCTGATGCGCGAGCTGATGGATTGGGATCCATTCGCCGAGATGCGGCCCGCCCTGGCCGCCCGGGAGCCGGCCTTCGCCGTTCGCTTCGAGGTAAAGGAAGCCAAGGACGCCTACCTTTTCAAGGCGGACGTCCCGGGTGTCGAGGAGAAGGATCTCGAGATCACCTTGACCGGCAACCGCCTCACGGTGAGCGGCAAACGGGAGTCCGAGGCGCGCGAGGAGACCGAGACCTACTTCGCCGCCGAGAGGAGCTATGGCAGCTTTTCGCGGTCGTTCACCCTCCCGGAGGGCGCCTCCGTCGACGACGCGGACGCCGACCTGACGGCCGGCGTGCTGACCATCGTCATCCCGAAGAAGCCCGCCAACCAGCCCCGCAAGCTCTCGCTCTCCGGCATCGGCACCAAGGTGAAGGGCGCGTTGGGCAAGGAGAAGGCCGAAGCCTGACGCTTAGCCGCCGAAGCGTTGGCACTCCGTCGCGGCCCCTCGCAGGCGCTCGCGCACCCGACCCGCTGTCGCGTCACTCGGAGGCCCGCGGATCGCAGAATGGCCCGTGGGGCGCGCGTAGAGAGTTCGTCGAGACGGGTCGAACTCTCGTTAGACGAGGGTGAACAAGCGCGGACGAGCCCCTCATGGGTGGAGCGAGCGCGGGCCGCGTTCAAGGCTCTGACTCCGATCGGGGACGACGGCGCCTGCGCCATGTGGGCGTCGCCGAAAGGAGGTGACATCCCTTCGACCAGGTGGGCTTCGATCCGCCTCCGAGTCAATGAGCGAGGGGCTTCCAGCCGGGATGCTCGAAGTGCTTCTCATAGGAGTCCAGCCCGTGGACGAAGCGCACCACGCCTTTCATCCGATCGCCCTCGGCCTTCATGGTCTTGGCCCCCTCGAAGAACTCCACCAGCAGGATGTGGAGCTGCGCGTCCGCGTCCGCGGGGAGCTTGCAGTCGGCCATGATCGTGACGAGACGTCCCTCGAGGCGGGACGCGAGGGCGGCGTATTGCTCCGCCGTGAAGGTCTTGGCGTGGATGGCCTCGACGTTCGGCTGTAGCTCGTCGCGGAGCGCCTCCATGCCGGCCCGGAGGGGCGGGTCGGTCTGCCACTTCTTGCCGTCGTTCAGGCTCAGCGTGCCGCCAGGAGCGGCGTGGCCGTCGTGGCCGTGGTCATGATCGTGTGCGGCCTCCTTCGCGCCGGCGCCCACCGCGAACAGCAGCCCGGCAGCGCTCACTCCAACCACCATCATCCGAATCGAAAACATCCTTGCCTCCTCTCGTCCGCGACATGCGGCGTCTGCCCTCTGACCTAATCGCCCAGCGGTGCATGAGCTGCCTTGATTCCGGCTCGAGGCATGATCCCGCTCATACAGCACCACCAGATGGTTGGGATTCCAGCCCGCGAACTGGCTCGATCAAGGCTCGAAGAGGCCGCGATGTCTCGCAGGCTCGCAGCGGAGGTGCTGCTTCGGAGCCTTCACCTTTCCGCCGAGGTGGGCGGCGGCATGCCAGGGCTAGCGGGGATCGTAGAGGATGGTGCGGGCGAGCGCGATCACGTCGGCGTCGCCCGTCGCGACGATCGCCTCGGCCTGTTCGTAGCCGGTGATCAGCCCGACGGCGATGGTGGGCATCGTCGTCGCGGCCTTGACGGCGCGGGCGAGGGGCACTTGATAGCTCGGCCCGACGGGGATGCGCTGGGCAGGCGTGAGGGCCCCGCTGGAGACGTGGATGGCGGAGCAGCCCCGCGCCTCGAGCGCCTGGGCGAAGGCGATGGTCTGCTCGAGATCCCAGCCTCCGTCGGCCCAGTCGGTGGCGGAGACCCGGACGCTCAGGGGGCGCTCGGCTGTGAACGCTGCTCGCACCGCGTCGAAGATCTCCAGCGGAAAGCGCATCCGATTCTCGAGGCTGCCGCCGTATCGATCCGTGCGCTGGTTGGAGAGGGGCGAGAGGAACTCGTGCAGCAGATAGCCGTGGGCGGCGTGGATCTGGACTGCGTCGAAGCCGAGGCGGGCCGCTCGTCGCGCCGCCTGCGCGAACGCATCGCGCACCTCCTCGAGCCCGCCCTCATCGAGGGCCACAGGTGGCACATCGTCTTCGTGGTACGGCAGGGCCGACGGCGCGACGGTCTGCCAGCCGCGTGGCTCTCGCGGCCCGAGCTGCCCGCCGCCGTCCCAGGGCGCCCTCGTGGACGCCTTACGTCCGGCGTGGGCGAGCTGGATGCCCAGGGGCATGTCCGAATAGGTGCGGACCGCGCGGAGCACTCGATCGAGCGCGGCCTCCGTCTCGTCGGACCATAGGCCGAGATCGTCCGGCGTGATGCGCCCCTCCGGCACGACCGCGGTCGCTTCGAGCATGAGCAGCGCCGCGCCCGAGAGCGCGAGGTTGCCCAGGTGGATGAGGTGCCAATCGGTGGCCCGGCCCTCGTCCGCCGAGTACTGGCACATGGGCGCGATGACGATCCGGTTGCGAAGCTCCAGCGAGCCGACGCGAAGCGGTGTGAACAAGGTGCTCAATCAGCTCTCCGGGCTTTGAGGAGATCCTCTCCGCCAAAGAGTCGGGGCACCCATCGGCTCGCTCCGCGCGAGCACGCGCCTCTCCATCCCCATGGTCCCGGTAGTAGGCAGCGCGCAAAGCACCCGACTCGTCGAGAGCGGCAAGCTACTGGATGTCGGGGCAGCCAACAAGGCTTCGTCGATGCCCCGACTCCACGACGACGCCTCTCTCGAGAGAGGCGTCGTCGACCTGGGGTTTCAGCGTGGGAGGCTCAGTGGCCCGCGACCCTCCCGATGATCCCTCCTTCTTCCCAAACTGCCCGCAGCTCGCGGATCTCCAGGGTAGGGAAGGGGCGGCGCCCCTTGCTCTCGGCGAGGGCGGCGCACTCCTCGTCGGAGAGCTCCATCGCCGGGGGCATCTCGAAGCGACACTCCTGGCCACCCGGGCCGCCGCTCCCACCCGCGTCGATGTACGCCTGCATGAGCTCCGCCCTGTAGGGGAGGAAGACGTCCTTCAATCCTTGGGAGATATCGTACGACGGCGGGCTCCCTACGATGTTCTCGTTGACGTGGGTGAAGCCGAGCGACGTGGGCCAGATCAGGCCATCACCCAGGTCCGAGCCGTCGCTCTGGAGGTGGCAGCCCGCACAGGAGAGCGCGTGGGCACGCGCGATGATGTGCTCGGCCTGGAGCGGGGAGCCCATGTTGGCCAGCTCGACGTCGATCGCGTTCTGGAAGCCCGAGCCCGGGACCTGCAGGAACTGCGACACATAGTGGTTGACGTTGAGCCCATCGTCGATGGGGCTCTCCGCTGCGTTCAACCGATCCTCGACCGAGTAGCCGAAGCGGTTGATATCCGGCTCCGCCAGGCTCGCGACCTGGCTGACGATCAGGGTTTGGAGGTCGGGGACCAGCGGCTCCGGGGAGCTCTCGTTGAAGAGATCGCCGAACGGATTGTCCTTCACGGTGACCGGGACCATGACGAGCTCACAGACCCCGCAGCGGCAATCGTTCGCGAGCTTGAACTCACGCATGGTCCAGGGACCCTGGACGAATTGATTGGTGCGGATCTGCCCGGTGGAGCAGGCGTAACCCTCGCCGCCCAACATCAGCCCGTAGTGATTCACGTGAACGACAGGCTCGAAGTCATCGAAGCCGTCGAAGTAGAACCTCTCGACCTCCTGTTGGATCTCGTCCGGGGCCATGTTGGGATCGGAGAAGCTCTCCCAGAGCTGCATCACCGGCAGGCATCCCTCCAGCCCCTTGGATGGCTGGGGGTTGGGGAGGATCGCCTCGAAGATGATGTAGTTCCGCTGCTGGGCCAGCGGGCTCGCCGGGTTCATCGCATAGACGATCCGGTACTCGCCACAATGCGCGCCATTCCCCGGCGCCAGATCGAAGCGGTTGAACAGGCCGATGGGGATGTAGAGCTGCTCCTCCGGCAGCGGCGGGAATGGATCGACCGAAGCCTGGAAGCCCTCCTGGCGCTCGCACTCCCACGGGAAGTCATTGAGCCCCGGTTGGCCGAACGGCGTGAACTGGTCGTCACAATGAGCGCCGAGACCCAGCCCCGGCGCGAAGTTCTGGGTGTCCCAGAACTGCTGGAAGAGCTGGAGGCTCGTCATGCCCGGGATCCCGCTCTGCGCCACGAGCTGGTCGAGGACTCGCTCCAAATGGAAGTTCTGGATGATCGCCACCTCGGTGATCGCGAGCGAGCGCTCGGGGATCAGCGCATGGCGCTGGCTATCGTGTGTAACAGGCGGAGCTTCGGTGGTGCTTGCCTGGCATCCGACGCCAAATACGACCAGCATCGAAGACAGGAGACAGACGGATCTCATCTTCATCGGGTTCCTCCGGGGGAGAACGGCGGGTGACTACAACGGGAGACTTCAGCCTAGCGCAGTTCGTCGAAGGATCCATCACAAGATCTTCATCGCACCCCCCCTTGTTCGGGGGGGCAGCGGATCCGCATACTCGAGTCGAGGATTTTCCGGTGCGAATGGTTGACACTGCTTTGCGCCACGTGTTCTAGTCCGTGTCGACAATCAGACGAAGTAGCGCTTTGGGG
>JBEBXK010000018.1:0-61892 GCA_040391605.1 Vulgatibacter incomptus | reverse complement strand
AGGGCGATGTTGGGCCTGCCCTCTGGCCGCGCGCGCCCCGGCGCCCCCCGCGCTGGGGGGGGCGGGGGGCGACGTCCCTCTTGACGCCTCGCTGCCTCGGCGGTATCTGAATGAGCATTCATTCAGGCGCCGATGCATGGCGCGGCGGAAGGCGTGAGGAGAAGGTGGAAGGCTCGTCCCATAGTCGGGAGGCGGTGAAAAGCGACAAGCGGGCCCGGATCGTCGAGGCGGCGATTCGGGTGTTCGCTGACAAGGGCTTTCATTCGGCCACGGTGGCGGAGGTGGCCCGCGAGGCCGGCGTCGCCGACGGCACCATCTACCTCTACTTCAAGAACAAGGATCACCTCCTCGCCTGCCTCTTCGAGGAGCGGATGGCCGAGCTCAACGAGCTGATGGCGGCGGAGGTCGCCGAGGTCGAAGGAGCGTTGACGCAGATCCGCGCCTTCGTCCGGGGCCACCTGCGGATGGTGCAGGAGCGCCCGGCCCTCGCCCAGGTGCTGATCGTCGAGCTGCGCCAATCCGCCAGGCTGATCAAGGCCCATAAGGCCGAAGGCTTCGCGTCCTATCTGGAGATCCTCGGCGGGATCGTGGACCGCGGGATCGCCGATGGGAGCATGAGGGCGGAGGTGGATCGCAAATCGACCCGCCGGGCGATCTTCGGGGCGCTGGACGAGGTGGCGCTCTCGTGGCTGCTGGGCGGGCGCCGATTCAACCTCGCCAAGAACGCAGAGCAGCTCGCCGAGCTCTTCGCCAGGGGCCTGCAGGCGTCTTGATCATCGAGTCATCGAAAGGGAGTACGACATGGATTTTCGACTGAGCCCCGAGCAGATCGCGTTGCAGGAGACCGCGCGGAAGTTTGCCAAGGAGGTGATGGCGCCGGTGGCCAAGGGCTACGACCAGACCGGCGAGTTCCCCCTGTCGGTGATCGAGCAGGGCTTCGAGCTGGGGCTGATGAACATGACCCTGCCGGTGGAGCTCGGCGGCCTCGGCCTCTCTCACGTCGATCAGGCGCTGATCATCGAGGAGGTCGCTGGCGGCTGCGCGGGGATCTCCACCTCGATGATCGCCAACGACCTCGCCCTGCTGCCGATCTTGATCGGAGGCACGGACGAGCAGAAGGAGCGGCTGGTCAAACCCTTCAGCGAGAAGCTGCGCTTCGCGTCCTTCGGCCTCACCGAGCCCGGCGCGGGATCGGACGTGGCGGGGCTCGCGACCACCGCGGTGCGGGACGGCGATCATTACGTGCTCAACGGCTCGAAGATGTGGATCACCAACGGCGGCGTCGCAGATCAGTTCACGATCTTCGCCACCGTGGATCGAAAGGCCGGACGAAAGGGGATCAGCTGCTTCGTGGTGGAGGGGCGCCCCGAGGGGCTCAGCTCCGGCCACCACGAGGACAAGCTGGGCCAGCGCGCGTCGAATACCGTGGCGCTGACCCTCGAGAACGTGCGGGTGCCGGTGGCGAATCGGATCGGCGAGGAGGGCGAGGGCTGGTCCATCGCCATGGCCACCCTGGACAACTCGCGCCCCCTCACCGCGATGCTGGCGGTGGGGATCGGCCGCGCCGCGCTGGAGCACTCGATCGCCTACGCCAAGGAGCGCAAGCAATTTGGCCAGCCCATCGCCGGCTTCCAGGCGATCCAATTCATGCTCGCGGATATGGCGACCGAGCTCCACGCGGCCCGGCTGCTCACCTACGAGGCGGCGGCGCAGCTCGACCACGGCCAGCGCAACACCCTGGTCTCGTCCTACGCCAAGCGTCTCGCCGCCGACACTGCGATGAAGGTCTGCACCGACGCCGTACAGATCTTCGGCGGCTACGGCTACTCGAAGGAATATCCGGTGGAGAAGCTCTTCCGCGACGCGAAGCTGATCCAGATCTACGAGGGGACGTCGCAGATCCAGCGCATCGTCATCGCTCGTGAGCTATTGAAGGCTTGATGCAGCAAAGCCGCGGCCTTATCTCTTCGTGCCGCGAGACTGACTCTTTAGGAGGCGACAAGGTGAAGATTCTCTGCGCTGTGAAGCGGGTCGAAGATCCGGACCAGAAGATCAAGGTGAAGCCCGACGGCAGCGGCATCGTGCTCGATGGTATGAACTACAAGCCCAACCCCTACGACGAGATCGCCGTAGAGGAGGCGCTGCGGCTCAAGGAGAAGCAGGGGGCCAGCGAGGTGGTGGTCGTCTCCATCGGCGGCGACGACTTCGTCACCGAGCTGCGCCACGCCCTGGCCATGGGCGCCGATCGCGGCATCCTCGTGAAGCTCTCCTCCCCCACCGACTCGGACGGCGCCGCGCGGCTGCTGGCCAAGGTGGTCGAGAAGGAGAAGCCCGATCTCGTCATCTGCGGCAGGCAAGCGGTGGACGACGATCAGGCCCAGACGGGGCAGCTCCTCGCCGAGTATCTGGGTTGGGGGCAGGCGACCTTCGCGGCCAAGTTCGAGAACCTCGAGTCCGCCGAGGAGAAGAGCAAGACCCCAGGCCTGCAGCTCGCCGGCGATCACGTGAAGGTGATCCGCGAGGTGGATGGCGGCCTGGAGCTCGTGGACGTCGAGCTGCCGGCGGTGGTGACCACCGAGCTGCGGCTGAACCTGCCGCGCTACGCGTCGCTCCCCGGGATCATGAAGGCCAAGCGCAAGCCCATCGAGGAGCTGACCGCCGAGAGCCTGGGCGTCGACGTCACGCCGAAGGTCAAGGTCCTGACCCTCACGAGCCCGCCGGCTCGCAAGGGGGGCATCAAGGTCCCCGACGTCGCGACGCTCATGGAAAAGCTCAAGAACGAAGCCAAGGTCATCTAGGGCCAGCTCGGCGCTGGTGAAAGAGAAGAGGTACAACATGTCGAACGTACTGGTCCTCGCCGAGCAGCTCGAGGGCAAGCTGAAGAAGTCGTCGCTCCACGCGCTCGCCGCAGGACAGCAGATCGCCGCCCGCTCCGGCGGCAAGGTGATCGCGTTGGTGCTGGGCAAGGGCGTCGGCGACGCCGCCGCCGAGCTGGCAGTCCACGGCCCCGGCGAGGTCTGGGTCGCAGACGACGCCCAGGTCGAGCACGCCCTGGCCGAGACCTGGTCCAAGGCCATCGAGAAGGCGGTCAAGGACTCGGCCGCCGCCTACGTGGTCTCTGCGGCTGGATCCCAGGGCAAGGACATCCTGCCCCGAGTGGCGGCGCGGCTGGGCGCCGGGATGGCGTCGGAGGTCCTGGGCTTCGGCGGCGAAGGCGCAGCGATCACTTTCAAGCGGCCGATGTGGGCAGGCGCGGTGACGGCGGAGGTGGAGATCACCACGCCTTTGAAGCTCCTCACCATCCGCTCCACCGAGTTCCCCGCATCGGTCAAGGTCGACGCGGCGGCCCCGGTGCAGGCCTTCGCGCTCCCCGACCTCGGCACCCCGAAGACCCGCTTCGTCGAGTTCCGGCAGGTGAAGAGCGCCCGCCCCGAACTCACCGAGGCGAGGGTGGTCGTGTCCGGCGGCCGCGGCACCAAGGGCGACTTCAAGCCCATCGACGCCCTCGCCGACGAGCTGGGCGCCGCGGTCGGCGCCTCCCGGGCGGTGGTCGACGCGGGTTGGGTTCCCAACGACTACCAGGTCGGCCAGACCGGCAAGACCGTCGCCCCCGAGCTCTACATCGCCCTGGGGATCTCCGGCGCCATCCAGCACATCGCCGGGATGAAGGGCTCCAAGGTGATCGTCGCCGTAAACAAGGACGCGGACGCCCCGATCTTCCAGATCGCCGACTACGGCCTGGTGGGCGATCTCTTCCAGATCGCGCCGGAGCTCGAGGCGGCCATCAAGGCGGCCAAATAAACGGCGAGCCCGTGGGTCAGTCGCCTCCCCACGAGGCGGGGGCGATCTCTCACGTGGGCTGCGCGTGAGAGGCTCTCTCTGGAGGTCGCTTCTGGCTCGCGGAGTCCCAGAGAACCCCACGAGAGGTAGGCGCGATTCTTCAGACGCGCTGCAGGCGAAGGGCGCTCGGTTCGCGGTGTCTTCACGAACCCTCATTCGACTCTGCGAGCGAGCTGCGCGGGGCGGGGCGGAGAAGATCTCGATATGGCGGAACGCGGCGGCGACGCGGCGATCGCATCGCTGGGCGTTCATCGGATCCCGATCCCCATCCCGTTCCCGCAGGCCGGTGGTCCCGTCAACGCGATCGCGGTGGAGGAGGAGGGCGGAGGGGTCGCGCTCTTCGACACGGGGCTCTGCACCGACGAGGCGATGGCGGCCTTCCATATGGGGCTCGCCGGCGCGGGCTTTCGCGTCGAGGACATCCGCCGGATCTTCATCACCCATGCCCATATCGATCATTACGGCTACGCCCAGCGGCTGCGGGCGATCGCGGGCGCCGAGGTCTTCGTCCACCCGCGGGACCGCGAGAAGATCCTGCGCCCCGCGTACGGAGGCGATCTCCGCCCTCTTTATACCGACTACCTCCTACGCTGCGGCGTCTCGCCCTCGAGCATCGAGGAGATACTGCTGACCGCCACCTTCCAGGAGACCTTCGGCGACAGGCTCGAGGAACCGCTCGGTACCCTGGCCGAGGGCCAGCGGTTACGCTTCGCACGTTGCGACGCGCGCATCCTCGAGATGCCCGGACACACCCCGGGCCTGGTCTGCGCCCTCCTCACGGCGCACAGCGGCGATCCTGCGAGGCGAGGCGTGCTCCTGGCCAATGACCACCTCCTCGAAAAGGTCTCACCCAACCCGCTCCTCGAGATCCTCCCGGACGGCACGCGCTTTCCCGCGCTGCCCACCTACTTCGAGAGCCTGGCCAAGGCTCGCGCCCTCGAACTCGACTGGGTGGTCCCCGGACACGGTCCGTGTTTCCAGGGTCACAGAGCGCTCATCGACGGTCTCCGCACCTTCTACGACAAGCGGCAGAACAAGCTCCTTGCCAACATCCCGCGCGAAGGCGCCACCCCGGTGGATCTCGTCTTCTCCATCTTCCCCAAGGCCACGCCCCTCGATACCTACCTGATGATCGGTGAGATCCTCGGCAACCTCGATCGGATGGAGGCCGAGGGTAGGGTGGGCGTGACGGAGAAGGGCGGCATCCTCCGCTACCTCCGCCGCTGACTAGCTTCACTTGGGGAGGTCGCGATCGGAGATGGAGGAGGCGCTCGCCTGCAACCTCTACGTGGACGCCAGCGTCGGGCTGGGCGATTTGGAGGCTCTGGCGCGAGGCAGGAGGGAGGCCGAGCGGGTGGACGAGACTCGCCTCATGCTCGGCGCCCTGGAGCTCGAGCCCTTCGAAAATCCCTCGTGGGGCCGCAGGCCGGGTGCAGGCGGCTACCTCCGCTTTCAGAGCGTAGTCTCGATCACGCCGCGGCCCGGCGTAAGCCGCGAGGCTTTCGTGCGGGATCTCGGCTGGCTCCTCGGCCGGCTCCGGGATCCCATCGAGAGGCGGGCCGTGGCGTCCTGCTCCTTCGCCAACGAGCTCCCCCAGCGGCGGCTCGCGTTGGCGCTCGACGCCAGCGTCCCCGAGACCCTCGTCTTCACCTACCGTGGCTTCGACGACCTCAATCCCTTCCGGGCGTGGGCCGAGATTCGGGAGGCGATCCTGGTCTTCGCCTTCTCCGATCGCCCCGGCGCAGTGATCGCGCCTCGCGTGGATACAAGGGGGCTCGCGACGACCCTCGGCGTCCTCGCAGACGTGCCAGGCGCGCTGGTGGAGCCGCTGCGGATCGAGGCGTCGCGGTACCATCTCTTCGGATGGCGAAAGCAGCGGGTGCTGGTCGACGACGTCGTGGGCTTTCTCCCCCGCTGCCCCGACGACCTCCTCGCCAGCGCGGCGGCAGACGACGCCTTCTGCTCCAGGGGGACCCTCGTCTTCGCCTCGCTCCTGCCTGACGACATGGAAGCGGCGCGGGACGTCGTCCAAGTCACCTCATCCGGCTGGGAACGCGGACGCCCTTTGCCCGCCCTCCACGAGGCGCTCTTCTGTCGCGTCGGCGGCCACTCTCTCGTCTGGCATCGGCCGCATCATGTGCTCCCCGAGATCGCCCGCTTTGCAGAGTCCCTCGCCGCAGCGAAGGGCTGGAGCTTCGAACTCGATCTGGGCTGAGATCCGCAAGCCTGCTCGGCCCCTCGTTCTGCTGTCGGAGGCCTGTGCTATGACCGAGGCATGTCCGAGGTGATCCTCACCCGCGAGGGCCTGCGCACCCGCAGCGCGCCGCTCTGGCTCGACGCCACGCGAAAGACCGCGTGCTCCTTCGTCTCCCACGCCCACGGCGACCACATCGGCCGCCACATGGAGGCGATCGGGACCGCGGCCACCCTGGCGCTGATGGGCCATCGCCTCAAGGGCGCCAAGACCCTCCACCGACCCATGGAGTACGGATGCCGGCTGAAGGTGGGCTCGTTGGAGATCGAGCTCCTGCCGGCGGGCCACGTGCTGGGGAGCGCGCAGATCCGGATCACGACGTCGGGGGGACATCGCACCGTCTACACCGGCGATCTCAACACCGCCGCTTCCCGCACCGCCCAGGCCGTGGAGGTGGCCGCCTGCGACACCCTCATCATCGAGTCGACCTTCGGCCATCCGCGCTACCGCTTCCCGCCGCGGGATCAGGTGGAGGATCGCATCGCCGACTTTGCCGCCGAGGCCCTCGAGGTGGGGGAGACGCCGGTCTTCTTCGCCTACGCCCTCGGCAAGTCGCAGGAGGCGGTGAAGATCCTGGGCGACCGCGGCTTCAAGGTGCGGGTCCACCCCGACGCCTGGGCCCTCTGCGCGATCTACGAGGCCCACGGGGTCCGCTTCTCGAACGCCGCGGTCCTGGCGACCGAGGCAGAGCCCGGCGAGGTGATCGTGGCGCCGCCGCGCTGGCGTGAGGTCCGGGCCTGGAACCGCCGCGGGCCCATCCGCACCTGCATGCTCACCGGCTGGGCCATCGATCCGAGCAGTCGCTATCGCTCCCGCACTGACGCGGCGATCCCCCTCTCTGATCACGCCGATTTCGACGGCCTGGTGGACTACGCCGCCGCCACGGGGGCCTCCAAGATCCTCACCACCCACGGCAGCGCCGACGATCTGGCCCGCGAGCTCCGTGGCCGCGGCTTCGACGCCCGCGCCATGAATCCCAGCCCCCAACTCGAGTTATTCTAACGAATTGCCTTCGCGCAGGCACCGTCCCTCGAGTCGGGTAGCGCCCTTCGACCCAGGTGGTGTCCGTCGAATTGGGCAGGCATCCTTCGAGTCGGGCGGCGTCTCAGCCGCGCTCCGCGCGAGACGCGTCTTCAGGTGGCGGGGGACGGGAGGCGGCCCTCGACCTCGAATTGGGAGCGGAGGAAGTCGAAGCGCTCCCGGACGAAGTAGTCCTTGCGGCTGAGCTCGACCCGCTGCCTGGTGGCGACGCAGCGCCAGGTCTGGGGCGGGCGCGGCCGCTTCTCGGCGAAGGCGCGGGGCGTGAAGAGGGCCACGCAGATCCCGCTCTCGAGGTCCCGCGCGGAGGCGTAGCGGATCACCTCCGCGCCTTCCTGGCGCAGCTCGCTGGCGAGGCGTTGGGTGGCTTGGTAGCTCAGCTTCGAGCGGAGGGCCTCCGCCTGGCCGGCGTAGGCCTCGGTGGTGAGATCGACGGTGCACTCAGAGCGCACCTTCGCCTGGAACGCCGAGAGCTCTACGATCATCGGCGCGAGCCGGGCCTCGGTGCCCTCGAGGAAGAGGAGGCGGTAGTAGGCGACCTCGGCGAAGGCGGTGCGCTTCTCCTCCGCGCCGTACCAGAGCGATGGCTCGAAGCGGCTGCCGAAGCGCGAGCCATGGCGGAGCGGCGGATAGCGGAAGGAGGAGAAGAGCAGGAAGTGCAGACCGTCGAAGCCCGGCTCCCGCGGGAGCGGCGGCTTGGCGGCGTCGAGGAGCTCCTCGAGGAGCTGCTGCTCGTCGTCGGAGTCCACCAGCTTGCGGGTGGAGATCACGTGCTGGGCCTCCACCACGCGCCAGGGCGCGCCTTCGTAGGCGACGAGGCTATGCCTTGCCGCGGATCGCGTCGAGATACGCTGCGACATCGACCATCCCCCTCACGCTCTGCATCAGCTCCAGGGGGACGCCGTGGAGGTGGTGGTTGTAGGCGTGGAGCCACGCGCGGATGCTGGCCGGCTCGCCGCCAACCAGGGAGTCCAGGCTGCGGAAGATCCGGACGAAGAGGATCGCCAGCTCTCCCTCCTTGGAACCCGGGCGCAGCCTGGTAGTCCCCGAGCTGAGGCGCGAGAGGGTGGCCGGGCTCAACCCGATGATGGCAGCCAACTCCTTCTGCGTCAGGCCGCCGATCTCGGAGGCCCGCAGCGCGGCTCGGGTCAGCACCACGCCTTCTGCCTCCTGCCGGGGAATCGACTCGCCCTTCATCAGGTCCATCCTCCTTTCAACTGAAAGAATAATCGAACAAACTATCGATTGCAAGCCGGCACCCTCCCGCGGATGGGCTTCGGCTGCGCCGAGCGAAGAACCCTCTCATCTGGTAGAAGGCGGTCGTGTTCGAACAGACCATCACCGAAGACGAAGCCGGGCAGCGGGTGGACAAGCTCGCCCGGCGCCTGCTGCCGGAGGTCCCCTTGAGCGGGATCTTCAAGATGATCCGCACCAAGCGGATCCGGGTGAACGGCAAGCGCACCCACAACGACTACCTGCTCGAAGCGGGAGACGTGGTGGAGTTTCGGGTGATGCAGCCCGCGCCCTCCGGCGCGCCCCTCCCGCCGAGGCCGAGGCCGCAGAAGCTTCCGCCCGTCTCGATCCTCTACGAGGACGACGCCGTCCTCGCGGTGGACAAGCCGGGGGGCATGGCGGTTCATCCGGGCACCGGCATCCAGAGCGGCACCCTGGTCGATTGGGCCCGCGCCTACCTCCAGGTCGATCCCGAGCAGAAGGACTTCAAGCCCAGCCCCGCCCACCGCCTCGATCGCGAGTCGTCCGGCGCGATCCTCGTCGCCAAGAAGCGCAAGGCGATGGTCCGCCTCACCGAGATCTTCACCGAGGGGGCTGCGCATCGTCGCTACCTCGCGCTGGTGATCGGCAGGATGCAGCGCCCCAAGGGCACCATCGATCTGGCCCTGGCGGAGCATCAGCAGTCCGCGCGTTCGCGGGAGGAGCGTGGCGTGAACCTGCAGCCCGCCATCACCCACTATCGGGTCCTCGCCACCGGGGAAGGGGTGAGCCTCCTCGAGTGCACCATCGAGACGGGGCGGACCCATCAGATCCGCAGGCATCTGGCTGCCATCGGGCGGCCGGTGGTGGGCGACACCCGCTACGGCGATTTCCCCTTCAACCGTGAAGCCGCCAAGCGCTGGGGGCTCAAGCGCCAATTCCTTCATGCGCGGCGCCTCGAGCTGGAGCATCCGACCACCGGGGCCCCCCTGGTGGTTCAGGCCCCGCTGCCGAAGGAGCTGGTTCAGGTGCTCCACGGCGCGGGGATCGCGTGGACGATGCCGAAGGAGCCCGCACCCCAGGAGCCCGCGGCGATGGAGGCCGTGCCGAAGGAGCCGACGGTAAAGGAGCCCAAGCCAGGGCGGCGTCCCCTCGAGGCGCCGGAGTGAAGGAGCCCCGCGGCAGGGTGATCTTCGGCGACAACCTGGAGGTGCTGCGGACCCTCCCATCCGAGTCCGTCGATCTCGTCTACATCGACCCGCCCTTCAACACCGGCAAGCTCCAGACCCACACCAGTCGGACGATGGTGCGGTCAGAGGAGGGAGATCGCGTCGGCTTCCAGGGACGCCGATACGCCACCACCGAGGGCGAGACCCGCTCCTTCGACGATCGCTTCGACGACTACCTCGCGTTCCTCGAACCTCGGATCGAGGAGGCCCATCGGCTGCTTCGTCCCACCGGGAGCTTCTACTTCCACATCGACTACCGCGAGGCCCACTACTGCAAGGTGCTGATCGACGGGATCTTCGGGAGGGCCTGCTTCCTCAACGAGATCATCTGGGCCTACGACTACGGCGCCCGTACCAAGAAGAAGTGGCCCGCGAAGCACGACAACATCTTCTTCTACGCCAAGGATCCTGCGCGCTACGTCTTCAACGTCGACGACATCGATCGGATCCCCTACATGGCCCCAGGCCTGGTGGGCCCCGAGAAGGCCGCCCGCGGCAAGCTCCCCACCGACACCTGGTGGCATACGATCGTCAGCCCCACCGGCAAGGAGAAGCTCGGCTACCCCACCCAGAAGCCCCTGGGGATCATGAGCCGGATCGTCCGGGCGTCCTCGCCCCCCGAAGGGATCGTCCTCGACTTCTTCGCAGGCAGCGGCACCACCGGTGCCGCCGCGGCCGAGGCCGGCCGGCGCTTCCTCCTGGTCGATCACAGCCCCCAGGCCATCGACGTGATGTGGCGCCGCTTCGAGGCGATGCCCGACGTCGTCTTCGAGGACGCCAGGCTCGGACAGGCCCCCGATGGATCGCAACGGCAGGAGCCTGCAACAGAGGCCGGCGGTCAGCTTCCGTTGCTCCGGCGCGGAGGGTAGGCGGGAGGGGCCGGCGAGTAAGCAAGGTCTTCAGCTGCTTCGCGGAGATTGTGCGCGGGCAGAGGCTGCACTACCCTGCGGGCGATGGCAGATCCAGGCAGAGGCCCAGAGGGGCCGGACGAGGGCGGGTCGGAAGCGGCGTCGCCCGCTCCCTCCCGCAAGAAGAAGGTCGGTCTCCTCCGCTGGACAGGGAGAGTCCTCCTGATCGGGCTGCTGCTCGGCCTGGCCGGCGGCGTCACCGTCGGCATCTGGGGCTATCAGGAGTACGGCAAGGACCTTCCTGACGTCCCCACCCTCTCGGAGTGGAGGCCGCCGATCCTCTCGGAGGCCTACGCCACCGACGAGGTGCTGATCGCCGAGTTCTTTGACCAGCGCCGTAAGGTGATCCCCTACGAGCGGATGCCGAAGAAGCTGATCCAGGCCTTCATCGCGGCCGAGGACGGCAAGTTCTTCGACCACCCTGGCTTCGACGTGACCGGGATCGCCGGCGCCGCCCTGAAGATCGTCTCGTCGGGGAAGGTGCGTGGCGGCGGCTCGACCCTGACCCAGCAAACCGCCAAGGCCCTCCTCATCGCCGCCGAGGGCTACGAGAAGGGGAGGGAGAAGACCATCCGCCGCAAGGTGAAGGAGCTGATCCTCGCCCTGGAGCTCGAGGAAAAGTTCTCCAAGGAGGAGATCCTCTGGCTCTACCTGAACAACGTCTACCTCGGGCACCATAGCTACGGCGTGCAATCGGCTGCGGAGAACTACTTCCGCAAGAACGTGGAGGATCTCACCCTCCCCGAGATGGCCCTGATCGCCGGGCTGCCCCAGGCGCCGTCGCGCTACTCGCCCTTCCGGCATCCGGAGCGCGCCGCCGCCAGGCGCCGCTACGTGCTGCGGCGGATGTTCGAGGAGGGGATGATCTCCGGTGATACCCGGATGACCGCGGAGAGCGAGCCGATCGAGGTCCATCCCGTCGAGGACGTCTTCGGCGACACCTCGCCCTTCTTCGCCGAGCACACGCGGCGCGACGTCTTCGAGCGCTATGGCAACCAGCGGATGCTCAAGGAGGGCTTGAAGATCTGGTCGTCGATGAACAGCGAGGACCAGCGCTACGCTCAGAACGCGATGCTCACCGGCCTCCATCACGTCGACCACCGCCAGGGCTACTACGGGCCGCTGCGCAACGTCCCGGAGGCGGAGCGCGCCGCGCTGCTGGCGACCTTCGATCCCGTCCTCGAGAGCCGCGGCGGCGCCAAGCTCGAGCGCGATCGCCTCTATGTGGGGATCGTCTCGGAGCTCACCGCCAAGCTCGCCAAGGTGAAGCTCGGCACCTCGCTGGAGGCCGAGCTCCCCCTGGGCGCCGCACGCTGGGCGCGGACCCCCAACTCCGAGGCCTACTTCCCCTCCGCGCTGATCGGCTCCCTGGCGGACGCCCTGGCCCCCGGCGATCTGATCGTGGTGCGAGGGTCTACCTGGCGTGACATCGGAATGGACTCTGAGCAGCCCGGCCTGAAGAAGACCTACGGCGACGGGATCTTCCTGGCCCTCGAGCAGGAGCCCAAGCTCCAGGGCGCCATCGTCTCCCTCGATCCGTGGAGCGGCTACGTCACCGCGATGATCGGGGGCTACGACTTCGACGCCTCCGAGTTCAACCGTGCCTTCCAGAGCTGCCGCCAGCCGGGCTCCGCCTTCAAGCCCATCGTCTATTCGGGCAACTTCGAGCTCGGCAAGGATCCCACCGATCCGGAGCATCTGCGGCCCTTCACCCCGGCGTCGATCCTCATCGACGCCCCGATCGTCGCCGACGACCCCGCCAACCAGAACCGCTGGAAGCCCCAGAACTACGGCAGGGACTTCCAGGGCGAGGTCACCGCGGCCCACGCCCTGGTGAACTCGATGAACGTGCCCGCCGTGAAGGCCCTCGAGAACCTCGGCGTCCGGGCCGCCGTCGACTGGGCCTACGAGCTCGGCATCACCAGCACCCTCAACGAGGACTTCTCCATCGCCCTGGGCTCGTCCTGCGTCACCCTCTGGGATCTCGCCAAGGTCTACGCCACCTTCGATCGGCTGGGCACCAAGCCCAAGACCACCTTCCTGCGCAAGGTGGAGGATCGCTTCGGCCGGACCCTCGAAGATCACACCTGGTACGCCGACGGCTGGGCGCCCCTCAAGGATCGCATCCTGGCCGGCTACGCCGAGCTCTACCACGAGCCCGAGCGGGTCATCTCCCCGGAGGCCTCCTACATCACCACCGAGCTGCTCCACCAGGTGACCCAATGGGGCACCGCCGCCCGCGCCGGCTCGCTCAACAACAAATGGCCGATCGCGGGGAAGACCGGCACCACCAACGACTCCTTCGACGCGTGGTTCATGGGCTTCTCCCGCGACCTCGTCGCCGGCGTCTGGGTAGGCTACGACCGCTACGATCACGCGCCGATGGGCCGCTACGAGAACGGCGGCCGCGCCGCCCTCCCCATCTGGACCGAGTACATGACCAACGCCCTCGAGGGCGTCCCCGGCCGCAGCTGGCCCGTCCCCGCCGGCATCGGCTTCGCCAGCGTCGACGTCCGCAGCGGCCGCCCCGCGTCCCCAGGCCCCGGCGTCCGCACCCTCCCGTTCAAGGCCGGCACCGCCCCCACCCGAGACTCCGTCCATGCCGGCGGCAACGTCGATCCCGACCTCTTCCTGATGGATCATTGAGGCGTCGATTCAAATTGAGCGGGGCTGGGCGGATCCTGCGGTCGGGCCTGGGCGACACCGCTACCCCCATCCTACGGAGCAATGGGCGGAAGCGGCACCGGGGGGCGAGAGAGCCAAGCGCCAGGAATCGGCTGCCAAGGGGCCCTAGGGCGCTATTTCGATCAGTTAGCGAAATAGCTCTTGACTACTGGAACTCGCCTGGGGAGGGTTGAGAGGCATCATTCTCTCAGTAAGGGGGTTCACCGTGAGTTCGACAGTTCCTTCGGCAGTTCGGCAGTTTGGCGCCGCGTCACTGTTTCTGATGTTCGCGGCATGTCAGGGAAGCCAAGCAGAGCAGACGCTGCCACTCGCTGAAGCATCCAGTCAGAGCTACTCGCCTCTTTACGGAAATGTAACCGTAGATGAAACCTCTGACGCCCAGAACACCACCACTCCTGCCGGGATTGTAGGAACGGTGGGAAGGCTTACAGGCTACGGTACGTGTACGGGCACGCTCATTTCACGCCGACACTTCGTGACTGCTAAGCATTGCGTGGTCGGCGCCCCGGCCGGGGCCCTGCACGTCATTTTTCCTCAGGCGCCAACCAAGTGGTACTACGAGGACGAAAGCAAGCGGATAGTTTGGACCAACGATCAGATGGGGAGGGACGTGGCCCTCCTCACGCTCAAGGAGAACGTTCCGCCATCTGTCGTAGCAAACGTCGCAAGCGTAAATGCAGGGAGGGTCGATCATTTTATCGACAATAACCGAAGTGGTGATTTCATCCGTGTCGGCGCTGGTTATACAAGGATCAATGGGAATCGAACCATCGACTACAAGAGGCGATACGGCAAGGTTCGCGGCATCAAGGTAATGATCGACGAGTGTGACAAGATCCATGAGGTCAATGGGTTTGACTGCCTTCGCAAGCCAGAGATTTGGTCAAAATTCGATTCCAACTTCGCGAACGTCGACAGCGGTGATTCAGGAGGACCCGTTTTCGGGAAAAACCTGGCGACTGGCGAATATGTTCTCATTGGCGTGCTCTCAGGTTCCAGATCGTGGTGGGACGGCTCGAACCCTATCGTAGACGCTCCTGTTGGAACGCTCCAAGACGAAGAATGGGGCGTCCAACTGGCGAAGTTCATCCCAGATGCCGACGGAGACGGTGTCCCGAACGAACTCGACAACTGCCCGACCGTGCCCAACGCCGACCAACTCGACGAGGACGACGACGGCGTAGGTGACGCCTGCGACAACTGCCCCCCGTCTGCCTGCGATACATTCGGCGATGGGCGTAGTTGCGCTAACTCAAGGCAGCTCGATCGCGACGGAGACGGCATCGGCGATGTCTGTGATAACTGCCCTCTCTATATTAATTACGATCAAGCGGATTTCGATGACAACGACGTCGGCGACGCCTGTGATCGATGCACGGGGCTCGGCATGAAGTTCAGGGAATGCCTTCCCGGGTCGACCACATGCGAAGACGAAGATGCCGGATACTGTCTGTTCGACTACGATAAGGATGACAACCCTCTCCCGGGTCGATGCACAGGCTTCGCCGACTCCGATGGAGACGGAGTTCCCGACGACTGCGATCTCTGCCCGAATCTCAAGGACCGTGAGAACCGGAACTCGAACGTCCACATCGAAGCCGAGTTGGGAGTCTCCAGACTCGGAGATGCGTGCGATCCGGTTCCCATCTTCACGTTTGAACAGCCCGAGCCTCACCAGCACTACCTGGTAACCGGGGAACTCGGTCGGACCACTGAGTGGATCCCGGGGTGGGCCCTCTTGGGCAACGATTCGTCCGGGCCGGCGATGTCGCTCACGCAGCCGGTCCTCTTCAGGCACTGCTCTTGCTATGACGAGTTTGACAGGAAACGGTCGACAGATGATTGCGCTCAGTCAGTCGGCTGTCGTCCGAGCCTCGCGATCGAGTCGGGTGGGAAATGGAAGGAGACTACGACCGACATTATGTGGGGCAATGGCTCCAGGCCGATTCCTTCGACGGGTGAGCCTCTGTTCTTCGAATCGAGCCGGCAACACTTCAATACCTTCATTTGGATGTTCGACGAAGATCGGACTCGCGACTACGATCCGATTCGCGATTATGGTCACGGACTTCTCGCATCCGTTGTTGATCGTACGGGTGATTCCTATGCGAGCGTTCGGGACGAAGGGCCGGTGTCCCTCCGGGTCGCAGTCAACATGTATGGTGTACCCAACTATGGTGGTACCTACGGCAGGAGGTGGGTGCCGACTATGGGATGCGAATGGCCGCGGTGCTTTGACTGGTTCAGGCCCCCTTACGAGCAGATCTGGAATCCGCCTGACTACAGAGAGCTCTTCAGCCGAGGGACTCCAATCATCTTCGATGATGGAATCACTTCAGTGGTCCGGTCGAATGGCGTCGTCGAACCCATGCCGTCGCTGCTTTCGAAGGCACTCATTGAGGTTTTGATGTCGGGGGATTGGGTGTCGGTCCCCTCGTCCGAATCGCAGCATTCTCTGGAGCAGAAGGAGAATGCGAAGCAGGGAGTCCTGGTCCCGAAACTCGGTACTCTTGGCGTGCGCCCTCTCGAACTCACCTTCGCGAATGGAGAGATCGACTACATCGGGATGCCAGAATACGGTACGCAAGGGGTCGATCTGGTCGGGGAAGTGCAGATTGGGGCCAACGAAAGGACGGTCTACTCGGCTCTGCAGAGGGTACTCTATATTGCGGGTGGCGAACCTGGCTCCGGTATTCGTCGCTTCGACGTCGCGAACGGTCGGCGGGAACGGACCACCGAACTCGACGAGCCTCAGGGGGCGGTATTGGGCATGACGCTCGACACCCACCGAAACATGCTCTTCACGCTGGAAGTCTATGACGACGGCAAGACCAGCGCGCGATTGGTGGGGCACGACCTTGGAGAGATGACGTCGTCCACGCTCCTTTCGCTCCCCTTTGCGGGGAAGTATCAGAGAACGGCGATCGCGCTGGATTCATCGGGTGGACTCGTGATTTTCGGCTCATCGAGCGTCGGGACCGAGGCTTGGCGGTACGATTTGGTCGACGGTGCGCTGGTCTCCACTGGAAAGTTGTTCGACAATCGCATGCTTGTCGACGAACCGCTCCACGGAGACCTGACGGCGATCGTTGGAAGGAGCGGAGAGCCCGCATCGCTGCTGCGGCTCGATGCTCGCTCTTTCCGCGAGGCCGGGAGCTGCACGGGCCTGTAACAACAATTGGCCATCGGGTGGCTCGGGCGTGTCGAGCCACCCGATGGTTTCCCATTGGTCTAGTTCGTTACGAGGTTGTGATGTCCCCTGCTCTTCGATTGGCTGCTGCTGCAGTGGTTTGTGCTGTTCTGGCTGCAGGGGGCTGCTCGCGCCAGCAACCAGCTGAACCGGCATCTACAGGAGGGTCGGGTGGTCTACAGGGCTCATCCGGGGGAAGCGGCGGGATTGGAGGAGCGCCTGCTGTGGGTTCGGGGGGGAATGAGGGAGATGGTGGAAGTGGCGGCATCGACCCTGGGTGGATTGACGCTGAAGTGACGTGGAGGCCTCTAACGTTCGAACCTGCGTTCGAGGGCTTTAGGCTCTCTGAGGGGATCCCGTCCAAGATGCACTTCCCTCGGCTCGCCTGGGAGCCTTGTGGCCCAGCATGTGAGATGAGCTCATTGACGTATGGAAGATCCAATTTTGTGTACTCAATGAGCATCGCCCACAGCGCCGAGGGCAGTTTCGTGTATGCCGACGCTGTGCATGCTCTGATGGAAAGGGAGGTGTTGGTTAAGAGGATCGTTCGTCTCTCTGATGGCGCGACTGTAGGAGCCCTGCGGATGGTGCCCCCGGATAGCGGCGAATTTGTTGAGGCAAGCATGCACGCTCGGTATGACTCTCCAATGATTGTGATGCTGAATGATCGTCCGCCCGAGCCAGACGGAGTGATGTACGCGGCTTTTGACGCATTTTCATCTAGTTGGGATTTCAAGGCGCCCGTCAGCGAGGCTAGTGGACGTAGAGACTCGTTATGCGACGTTTTTGATCTGGATGTAAGCCCACCCGTTCTCTACTTTGCGTGCGGTGATTCACTTGAGGTGATGGATGCACCGGGAAGTAGAGAGATGTCCGTGATTCCGGATTCCTCAGGTACGTATTCCGGAGCTGGGAACTTCGGCCTGGCAGTTTGGTCCGAGATATCGAGAGGGGAGAGCAATAGTAGTTCCAGCATCAGAGGCCGAAATGCGCTTGGGGAACTCTTTACGCTTGCGGAGATCGAAGGAGCAGTCTGCGCCATCGCGGTGGGACAGGAGAACGTGATTGGCATCACGGGGGACGATATGTCTGGGCGGTGCCCCACTGGTGTTTTGAACTCTAGATTCTTCTTGGTTCCTAAAGGTGGGGGAAGGGTGGTCGAAGGGCCGGTTCTCAGCGCTGAATCGCTGGTAGCTTCCAAGATTTCCACCTGGGGTGATTACGCTGTTGCGAATGTGCGACGGCCACCGGACCCAGATAAGCCCGGCTCTGGTTGGGCCATTCTCCTTATCCGCTTGTCGGACTGGAAGATGCGAGTTATCGAGAGGCGGAGCTTGAACGAGTCGATTCAGGGTACAACGGTCGCTCTGGATGGCCAGAATCTCTATTTCCATTCGACGGATGCATACTCTGAGCGGCCGGCGAACCAGCTCTACGGCATCTACCGCTACTCACTCGATAGGTTTGACGAAATCGGCGTCCCCTTCGAGCCGATCCAATAGCTTCTCTCGTGGCCCGTTTCGCTTCTTCGAAGGGAAAGCGTGCTCGCTATGGGCGCAACGACCAATACTTCGAGTAGGCGTTGCGGGCGTCTTCGATCGCCTGGAGGGCGCGAGGGGAGGCCGGGGCCGACTTCGGGGGCGTGGCGCCGGCGAGGACGTTGGTGCACGCGCGGACGCTTTGGGCGAGGCCGTCGAGGTCGTAGCCGCCTTCGAGGATGAGGGCGAGCTTGCCGCCCGCGTGGCGCTCGGCGATGGAGCGGGCGACGCCGCAGAGCCAGGCGAAGCCGTCCTCGGTCATGGCCATGCCGCCGAGGGGGTCGTCTCGGTGGGAGTCGAAGCCGGCGGAGACGAGGACGAGATCGGGGCGGTAGGCGTCGGCGATGGGGACGAGGAGCTCGCGGAAGATGGCGGCGTAGTCGCCATCACCCAGCCTGGGGGGCAGGGGGACGTTCAGGTTGAAGCCCTCCCCCTTGCCGTGGCCGAGCTCTTCGACGGTGCCGGTGCCCGGGTAGAAGGGCAGCCGGTGGGTGGAGAAAAAGAGTACGTCGTTGCGATCGTAGAAGGCGGTCTGGGTCCCGTTGCCGTGGTGGACGTCCCAATCGACGATGAGCACCCGCTGGTGCCCCAGGGTCTCCAGGGCGTGGGCGGCGGCGACGGCGACGTTGTTGAAGAGGCAGAACCCCATGGCGCGATCGGGCTCGGCGTGGTGGCCCGGCGGGCGGCCGAGGGAGAAGGCGTTGCGGGAAAGATCGGTGGAGACCGCATTCACGGCGTCGATGGCGCCGCCGGCTGCGGAGAGGGCCGCCTGCACGCTGCCCGGTGAGACAGCGGTGTCGCCGTCGAGGTGGACGCTCTCCCCATCCAGCGCGAGGATCGTGTCCACGTACGCGGGGGTGTGGATTCGCAGGAGCTGCTCGCGCGTCGCCAGCCGGGGGCTGCGCCGACTCGTGCCCTCGATGGCCCCACGCTTCAGCTCGTCGAGGATCGCTCGCAGACGCCCCGGGGACTCCGGATGAGCGAAGCCGGGCTCATGGTCCAGGCAGCGAAGATCGTCGAAGAGGAGCGTCTGGTTCATCAAGGTCTCCCGAACCGAGCGTTGGAGGAATGCGTTGCCGAAACGGCGGAGCCCGCCAAAAATGCCCCCCATCGCAGCTTTGGCAACCTCCCGCTTCGGAGAAGGAGCGCTTCGAAGGCCGCCGTGGAGCCTCGCGATCGTCGCCCGAGGCCTCGGAGGGGATGGAATCATCCGCCGATCGGGGGCGTTCGTGTCGGTCGGACGAGGATCGTCTTAGATAGGGGACATGCGCCAAGCCCGCCACCGCATGGGCTCATTCTCGGTTGCGCCGGGCCAGCGCCCCATGTAGCAACCGGCATCGCGTAGAATCCGGGGATCTGATGTTCGGCCTCTCTTTTTTCGAGCTCGCAGTCGTCATGGTCATCGCCCTGATCGTCCTCGGTCCGGAGCGCCTGCCCAAGCTCGCCCGCACCCTGGGCAAGGCGATGCGCGAGGTGCGAAAGGTCAGCGGCGACTTCAAGGATCTGGTGGAGGGAGAGCTGCGCGGATTGGACGAGGAGGTCGCGCGGATGCCCGGGGAGCGAGGGGCCGGCAAGTCGGCGGAGTTCGCCGCGGCCGGGACATCGCGTGCGCTGCCGATCGCCACCGTCGCCAGGGCGTCGGGCGCGGTCGAAGCGGGGGGCGTCGCCCGAGGCATTGGGGGAGGCGAGGGCGAGTCGGAGCGCGAGTTTTTGAAGGGAGAGGCCGAGGGCCCTGGGCCCATCTTCCACGCCGCGGTATCTCCGCTGGAAGGCGGCGCGAGGCTGGAAGGCGGCGCGAGCGTTGGGGACGAAGCGTCGAAGCGCCAGGACCGGGCGACAGCAGGCGGCATCGATGCGCTCGAGGCGGAGAGCGGGGAGAGGCCACAGGCGCCGGCAGCGGTGGAGGCCTCTGACTCCGACGTCGCGTCGGCGGGCGATGGCTCGAGCGAGCAGCCGGTGCCGACGACGATCCGATGAGCGAGAGGAATCAGGAAGGAGAGCTTCGCCTGAGCCTCTTCCAGCACCTCGCGGAGCTGCGCGGGAGGCTGTTGAAGACGGCGATCGCCATCGTGATCCTCGCGGGGATCTCGCTCTCCTTCGCGAAGGATCTCTTCCACATCCTGATGGTCCCGATCCTCGAGGCGCTGCCGGAGGGGCAGCGGGCGCTGGTCCAGACCTCGGCGATCGAGGAGATCAACACCTTCATCAAGGTGGGGCTCTACGCCGGCATCTTCCTCTCCGCGCCGGTGATCCTCTACCAGATCTGGGGATTCATCGCGCCGGGGCTGTACGCCCACGAGCGGCGGATGGCTGTCCCCTTCGTCGCTGCCGGGACGAGCTGTTTCGTCGCCGGAGCGGTCTTCTGCTATTTCGTGGTGCTGCCTCCCGCCTTCGAGTTCCTCCTCAAGCCCGAAGATCTGCGGGGTCGCGCCGCCGAGCTGCAGCTCGCCATCGGCGCGGTGGAAGACGCCGGCCACCTGATCCGCGCTGGCGATCTCGGCAGCGCCACCAGGCTCCTGGACGACGCCGACCGCCACCTCGCCGCGATCCCTTCCACGGGGCAGGACGGCAGGCAGGCCCTCCTCGAGCGGATCGACCGGCTGGCCCCAGCGCTGGACGCCGCCGATCGGGCGGTGGCCCGGAGCGGCAAGGGCTCGGCCGAGCTCTCGGCGGCGATCCTCTCCCGCAACGAGGCCCGCTCCCTCGCGGTGCGCGGCGACACACGGCAGGCAGCGCGAATCCTCGGCACGGCAGAGCGCGAGCTGCGAGCGGCTTATTCGCTGGGCCTCGGCGGCGCTGACGGCGCGAGGGTCCAGACCCTCCTCGAACATCACGTCTTGTCCGTAGCGCGTCTCGCGGCAGCCAACGAGCGGCTCCGCCTCGACGATTGGACGCGGCCGATGCTCTCGATGCGGGAGCAGCTCAACCTCGTGCTCGTACTCCTGTTGGCGTTCGGCGTGATCTTCGAGATCCCCGTGCTCTTCGCGCTCCTGGCCTCCCTGGGCGTCATCGACGGCAGCGAGTTGGCCCGCTATCGTCGCTACGCCATCGTCGCCAACGTCTTCATCGCCGCCGTCATCACGCCCACGGGCGACCCCTTCAACCTGGCGCTGATGGCCGTCCCAATGATCCTCTGCTACGAGATCGGCCTCATCGCCGCCCGGATCATCTCCCGCCGCCGCAAGGCGCGCGAAACCGAAGCGCTGCCAGCCTGATCGCGCCGACGCGCATCCGTTCCGCAGAGCGGCGCCGGGGTTTGCCTCGTGCCGAGGCCCGGGAGCTGCTATCGGATGGAGCGAGGCGGAGCCGTCGCCAACGGGCACCTGAGGCGCGGCGTCGTATCGAGTTTGATTTTTGGAGGAGAGAGGCAAGGTAGGATGCGGATCGCGAGCTGGAACGTGAATGGGATTCGGGCCTGTGCGAAGAAGGGCTTCGGGGATTGGCTCGAGCAGGCCGGGGTGGACATCGTCGGGGTGCAGGAGGTCCGGGCGAAGGAGGAGCAGATCCCCAACGAGGTGCGCAGCGCGCCGGGGTTCTCGACGCACTTCGTCGCCGCCGAGAGGCCGGGCTACAGCGGGGTGGGTCTCTTCTCGAAGCTGGCGCCTGACGACATCGAGACGAGCCTGGGGGTGGACGAGTTCGATGCGGAGGGACGGCTCCAGATCGCGCGCTTCGGAAAGCTGCACGTGGTCAACTGCTACTTCCCCAACGGCAACGGCAAGGATCGCGACAACAGCCGGATCCCGTTCAAGCTCGACTTCTACCGCTCCCTCTTCGATCGCTTGGAGAAGCCGCTCCGTGATGGCGAGCGGATCCTCGTCGTCGGCGACTTCAACACCGCCCACCGGCCCATCGATCTCGCCCGCCCCAAGCAGAACGAGGAGACCAGCGGCTTCCGCCCGGAGGAGCGGGAGGAGCTCGACCGCTGGCTCGGGGCCGGCTGGGTCGACACCTTCCGGCACTATCACCCTGAGACGCCTGATCGTTACTCTTGGTGGAGTCAGCGCTTCAACGTGCGAGCCAAGAACATCGGCTGGCGGATCGACTACATCCTGGCCTCCCCCGGCGCCATGGAGCACGTGCGCGCCGCCGACATCCTCCACGACGTGATGGGCTCCGACCACTGCCCCGTCGTCGCCGACCTCGATCCCGACATCTGGCGCTGAGGCCGCAGAGGCAGCTCCGCATCGTCGACCGCTGAAGCGGGAACCCGAAGCACAGCCGGGAATTCGCCGAGCGTCGCGGGCTGGCGTTTCGCGGACCGCCTGCGCGAGGTGGCGATGGGTTGCGAAGGTGCGGGCGATCGGCGGATGCTCCATCGATGCAGGGACGTCGCACGAGAGGTCGATCACCAGAGGGCTCCGCGGCAGAAGAAGCCAGCGCAGCTTGCCGCGAGGCCGGGAGCCCGCCGGGTTCGATAGGCGCGACCCCTGCAGCGGGAGCGAGCGCGCGGGGCGGCGTCTTCGTTGGGCGTGAGGGGGCGCTGCGCGAGGTGGCACGGCTGCTGGCCCATGAGCGGGTGGTGACCCTACTGGGGCCTACGGGGATCGGAAAGAGCCGTCTGGCGCTCGAGTGCAGCTACAAGGGGAAGAAGGGGCAAGTTCTCGTAGTCGATGCAGGCGAGGTGCGGAGCGTAAGGAGCCTGGCGGCTACGATGGCGCGCGCACTTCGGATCGGGGGAGGGGCAGCGAGGCGGGCGGGGGGGAACCTCAAAGAAGCGGAGCCGGAGCGGATCGGGCGGGCGCTCTCGCGGCGGGGCGGGGTGTTGGTGATCCTGGATGGCGCGGAGGGGATCGGGCCAGAGGCCGGCGCGCTCTTCGACACCTGGTTCGGCGCGGCGCCGCGGGCCCGCTTCCTGCTCACTTCCCTGCGACGGCCGGGGCTGGTGGTCGAGCGGTGCTGGGAGCTCCCGCCCCTCACGGTGGACGAGGCGGTGGAGCTCTACCTGGAGCGGGCGCTCCGCCTCGGGGCGGATGCCGGCTTGGCCGCGGATCGATCGATCCTGGTCGAGCTGGTGGAGCGGCTGGGATGCAACCCTCTCGCTCTCGAACAGGCGGCCTCCCGGGCGAGGGTGCTGCGGCCGCGGCAGATCCTGGCGCGCCTCGACCGTGGGCTGGAACTCTCCGGGACCGCTCGGGAAGGGCGTCACGCCTCGATGGGGACGGCGATCCGTTGGATGTGGAGCTGGCTGGAGCCCGCGGAGGTGGAGCTGGTGGCCAGGTGCTCGGTGTTTGCGGGTGGATTCACCCCAGAGGCGGCGGAGGCGGTCCTGGGGGCCGCCAACGGCGACGTCCTGGATGCCCTCGCGGCCTTGCGAGATCGATCGTTTCTACGCTTCGACGGCGGCCGCTTCGAGGTGCCGGAGCCGCTCCGCGCCCACGGCCTCCGCGCGCTCGCCTCCCTCGGCCCGGCGCTCGAGGGAGACGCGCAGAGTCGCCACGCCGCCTGGTGTGCGGGGCTGGTCTCGGAGCTGCCGGGGGATGAGGAGGGCCTGGCCCTGGCGGCGAAGGAGCGGGCGAACCTCTTCGCTGCCCACCGCTACGGGATCGAGAACGAACCGCTCCTCGGAGCCAGGGTGGCGTTGGCCCTGGCCCGGGTCCTCGCCACCCATGGCCCTCCCGGGGAGGAGGCGCGGATCCTGGACACGGGGATCGAGGCCGCTCGCTCGGCGGGGGATCGGCTCCTGCTGGCGAGGCTGCTCCGTGGGCGGGCGATGCTCTCGATGCGGTTGGGGGCGTTGGAAGAGGCGCGCCTCGACCTGGAGGCCTGCGAGACGATCGGACGGGCCGAAGGCGATCGGGCGATCGAGATCCAGGCGGGGGTGGAGCAGGGGCGCCTGCGGTTCTCGGCAGGCGACTTCGATCTGGCCCAGGTGATGCTGGCCCGCGGGATCGAGCAGCTCGCTGCGTTGGAGGTGGCGGCGCATCCGGCTGCGCGCTTTCTGCAGGGCTACGCGCAGAACCTCCTCGGGATGGTGCGGGAGGCGCAGGGGAGGCTCGAGGAGAGCGCCGGCTGCTTCGAGGCGGCCCTCGCGATCTTTCGGCGGGTGGGCAACCGGCGCTATGTGGCGCTGGCGTCGATGAACCTCGGGGTGGTTCGCTTCGCCGTCTGCCACCTGGACGAGGCGACGCAGCTCTTCGAGCAGGCGGTGGCCGGCTTTCGCGAGCTGGGCGATCGAGCGGGCGAGGCCGACTCGATCGTGAACCTCGGCTGCGTCCTGGTCTCAGCCGGTCGCCTGGGGGAGGCCGAGCGGCTGCTCCAGAAGGGGTTGGAGCTGGAGCAGGCGCTGGGGAACCGGCGGGCGGAGGCGCTGGTGCTGGGCAACCTCGGCGTGGTGGCCTTCGAGCGCGGAGATCTGCGGACGGCGGAGGAGCGGCTTCGTGGCGCGGTGGATACAGCGAGGCGGGCAGGGGAGAAGAACTTTCACGCTCTGTACCTGGCCTTTCACGGGGCCGTGACCGCCTCCCTGGGGGATCGAGGGCGGGCGGTTTCGGACTTCGAGACGGCGCGGTCATGGTTCGCCGGGGTCGGGGATCCCGGTCATCTGGCCACGGTGCAGGTGTTGGAATCCTTCCTCCACCTGGAGGTCGAAGCCGAGCGCTGCGCCCGCCTCGACGCGGCCCGCGCCATCCTGGAGGCCGGCGGCTCCACCGGCCGATCGACCGGAGTGCGCCTGGCGCTGCGGCTCCTCGAGCGAGCGATCCGACAGCGCCGAGGGGACGCCGTGCGACGGTGGGTCGCGCCGGAGGCCACCCTCGTCAGCGGCGGCGCCCTCGAGATCGGAGCAGACGCGGGATGGTTTCGCCTCGGCGAGCGCACTGCGGACCTCGGGAGGAAGGCCAAGCCCAGGCGGCTCCTGCGGGTGCTGATCGAGCGCCGCCTCTCGGCGCCAGGGGTCGGGATCCCGGCGGAGCAGCTCGCGGAGGCAGGGTGGCCGGATGATCGCGCCCCCGCCGACGTGGTGGCCAATCGGGTCTATGTGGCGATCAACACGCTGCGTGCGATGGGGCTGGAGTCGGTGCTCCTGCGCCGAGACGACGGCTACCTGCTCGCGCCCTCTTTGCCGGTTCGCCGCCTGGATTAAGGTCGATTAAGATGCCGGGCCTCGGCCTCCGGCCCGACGATGGGATCAGACGGACCGCAAGGCCGTGGATCCCACGCATCGCGGAGCCCTCGTAGAGGGGGCTGCCGATCGGGTGACGACCGGAGGAAGTTCGATGTCGATCAAAGATATGAAGCTCTTGATGATGGCCGCGCTCCTCAGCTTGGTGGCGGCCTGCGGCGACGATGCGAGGCCCCACCAGGCTGCGCCGGGAACGGGCGGCGCAGGTGGCAGCGACTCGACCGGCGGCAGCGGCGGCAGCGATGCGACGGGTGGCACGGGCGGTGAGGACGGCCCCGGTGGCACGGGCGGCGACGGTGGGACTGGCGGCATTGGCGGCGACGGCGGGACTGGCGGAGCGGGCGGGAGCGGCGGCGAAGGCGAGCCGGGCTGCATGGACCTCCCCCTCCCTGGTCCGCTGAGCGAGGGCCGCTGGAGCACCCACTTCACCCTCCCTGGCCTGACGGGGCAGGACGGCCTCACCCCAAAGGTCTACGATTTCGCCAAGGGCGCCGACGGCCAGCTCATCGCCACCGGCTATTTCTCCTGGGCTGGCTCGGAGCCCGTGCCTCCGGCGGTGCGCCGCGGGGGAGCAGGCTGGGAGCCGCTGCGTTCCGAGTGGGGACCCGATTTCTCCCCAATCGCCTTCTCGGCCGTGGCGGAAGACGAGGCTCACGGCCTCGCCCTCGCGACCCATCAATCGCTCGGCCTGCGCTCGTCGGCGATCTGGTTGGACGACGGCTCCGGCTTCACCGCCATCGGCCACGCCACCGGCCTCATCCGCTCCATGGTCTGGTACGACGGCGCGCTCTGGGTGGCGGGCCACTTCGAGTTAGACAGCGGCGAGAGCTCGGGACTCGCGATATGGGACGGAGCGGGCTGGAGCGCGCCCCCAGGTGGCGCCCCCGACGGCTCGGTCTACGCCCTGGTCCCGGATGGCGACTCGCTCCTCATCGGCGGCACCTTCGAGTCCATCGGCGGGATCGCCGCGGCACGGGTGGCCGAGTTCGACGGAACGGATTGGATCGATCACGGCCTGGATTTCGAGGTGGCCGGCGTCTATGCCCTCGCGCGCATCGGCGGCGAGCTCTTCGCCGGCGGCGTGCTGGTGCCGGACGTCGACGACCCCAGAGGCGGCATCGCCCATAAGGTCGGCGACACCTGGGAGCTGCTCGGCAATGGTGTAGCGGCGGGCTGGTACGCCGGGACGGTCAGCGATCTGGCGGAGTTTCAGGGGGATCTCTATGTCGCCGGCTGCTTCAAGAACGTCAACGGCACCTCGTCCGACGAAGACGCGATCGAGGCGTGGTCGCTGGCCCGCTGGGCGAGAGGCGCGTGGGAGACCATCACCGACGCCGACAGCCCCGGCACGCCCTGGTTCGATCCCATGAGCTGCGGCGACATGGGCCCGCTCTCCCTCTGGGAGATGCAGTACCAGCGCCTCTTCGTCGACGAGGATCGCCTCTACCTGGGCGGAGGTTTCGCAGGCGTGGACGGCGTCGTCTCCCAGAGCGTCATCGCCTACGACGGCGAGCGCTGGCTCGCACAAGGAGCCGCAGGAGACGGCGTCTCGGGCGACGCAGGGCCTCTCGCGGTGGGCGGCCCGGATTGCTCGCTTTACACCTTGCCCAAGGCCACCCACGCCGGCGGCGAGGCGATCGCCGGCGTGCTCCACTACGACGATGGCTGGACCTCCTTCGGTGGCCGCCCTCCCGCCGGGCTCACCTGTGAGCACATCGTCGCGGATCGTGCCGGCACCGTCTATGTAGGCTGCTACGACCTCCCCGACTTCCCCGAGGAGCCCAGCCCTCGTGTCTTCGCCGTGAGCGAGGGCGGCTGGGCAGAGGTCGGCCAGCCCCACTCGATCAAGGGGCTGCTCTTCTCCATGGTCATCGATCGACTCGATCGGATCTGGATCGCCGGCGGCGCCGACGCGGGCTACGTCGCCCGGCTGGAGGGCCAGACCTTCGAGCCGATCGGCGACGCATTCGACGCCCCCGTCTTCCGCCTCGCCGTAGAGCCTGCCGCCGCCGACGCGCCGATGCGGGCGGTCGCCTCCGGCTTCTTCTCCGGCGTGGGCGGCCTCGAGGCAGCGGGCATCGCCCACTTCGACGGCGAAAGCTGGGCCCCCATGGGTGACGGCCTCGGCTCGACCGTCGTCGCCCTCGCCTATGGGACGGGCGGCGTCTTCGCGAGCACCACCTTCGAAGGCGACCCTGCCCGCCCCATCCTCGCCAGCTGGGACGGCTCCGACTGGACCGATCTCGCGACACCGGCCAACGGCCTCCCCGCACCTGACATGCAGTCGGTGCACACATTCACCGCCCTCCTCCCCAGGGGCGACACCCTCATCGCCGCAGGCTACGTCTGGCCCGAGACCGGTGGCCGCAACGTATTCGCCTGGGACGGCTCCCGCTTCACCAGCATCGGCGGCGGCCTCGCCGCCATCTCCGTGGACTCCATCGCCATCGCCGGCGACGGCCTCTGGTTCTCCGGCACCATCGCGGAGGCCGGCCCCATCGGAGGGCGAATCCCCACCGCCGGCGTCGCTCGCCTCACCTGGCCCTGATCGCGACACCGCCTGCAGGAGACTCCGACGCCGTCGTCCGCCTGGATACGGTGCCTGATCGCCGGGAGGTGGAACTTCCGGCAAGCCTCGGGGACGAGATCGGAGCTCAGGTGGGCAGTCCCTCGACGGAAGATCGGATCCGCTCTCTTTTGGGGGGAAGCGCTCGTTCGCGGCCGTCTTGACAGGGGTTGTCGGTGGGTGCTAGTCCCTGCCGCGCGACGACGGTGGACTCCAGCGAGTCCGCCTCAAAAGGGAACCCGGTGAGAATCCGGGGCTGCCCCGCAGCGGTAAGCGAGAACGAAATCCACGACTACGCACTGGCCTTGAGATGGCTGGGAAGCGGTGGAGAGTAGGAAGAGCCTCAATCGAAGAGCTCGCAAGCCCGAAGACCTGTCGACGCCTGGTCAAATGGAGAGACATCCATGGCCAGTCTGACCGAGAACCTCGCGGGAGGTGGGTCTGAAGGCTGGCTCGCAAGGGCCCCTGCGCCTCCATTCCGCGATGTTCTCCTGGTTCGCCCGCGGGGGCGACGGTCGCGCCGACGCGCTCTCATGTGAGGAGCTCGGCAGGCCCGATCTCCCGTGGCGAGAGAGCGAGGATCGGGTGGCTCGGCGAAAAGACGGCAGAGGGCGCGCGAGGGCGGGCCTGCTCTCTGCACTTGTAGCGGCGGGGGCGTCGTCGTGGCTCCTCGGCGCCTGCGGTGAGACCAAGCTCACCTCGATCGAACGTCCCCCAGGCCCGACGCCGTGCCTTCCAGGGGAGCCGACGCCATGCCCCGATCCTGGGGAGCCAGCGCCGTGCCCCGACCCCGCGGACCCGGCAGCCTGCCCCGAGCCGGAGAGCCCTGGCTCGTGCCCGGAGCATGGAGATCTCCCCGTAATCGGAGATTTTATGGTCAGTGACGGCACGCAGTTCTGGCTTCGGCAGAGTCCGACGGCGAAGACGCTGACGATCGTCCCCGCAGGGCCCCCGGCGCCATCTCGTCCTCCCGAAGTCTATTGGGCCAGGCGCTTTTGCCCTGGATGGATCTTGATGTCGGACCACGACGGCGTGCTCGCGAGGCTGGATCTCGCTTCGGCGAGCGACCGCGCGTTGCTCTGCCTCCGGCCCGTCCCCGACGAAGCGACGGCCGCGCGCCTCGGGTCACCTGATGTCTCCGACCTGGCGGCAGGCTGTGGTGGTGCCCCGTGGATCGAGGCGGTGGCACGATGACGGCGCCCCTTCTGGCCCTCGTCGCGGCTTTGGGGATGGAGCCCTTCACCCAGCAGCTGGAGCTCCCTCCCACAGACCCGTCGAGCTTCACCACCCTGGCCGCGGCGTTCCCGGCCGACACCCCCGGACATGTCGATGGCCTCCCGCTCGCCAGCCGACTCCTCGCGGCGACGGGGCATACGGTCTACTTATGGAAGACATTTGGTGGCTCCGAATGGATGTCCGTCGCCAGGCTGGCAACGGAGGAGGCGGCGATGGATCCCGCTTTCCTGGCGATCGCGCCCGGTGGCGAGAAGATCGCGTTGGGGACGGGCCTCGCGCGACCGCTTTGGGTCTTCCCCTGGTCGGCTCTCTCGGCCAGGGCTCCTCTGCGCTTGGAGGGAAGCGAAGCGCAGGCCCGAGCCTGGCACCTCGACTACTACTCGGGAGCATTTCGCGACGGTCGCTACCTGTTCATCAACGCGGGGGGAAAGACGTTGGGAACGAGCGACGTCTATGCGATCGATACGGAGGCGGAGACAGACGAGATCACCCTGATCGTGTCTTCGATCCCAGGCGCGTCGGCTGGGATCGCGTTCGATGGGAGCGGGAACCTCGTCACCGGCATCGGCTGGGATCCCCTGGATGAGCGCACCGGCGAGATCAAGATCTTCGGCGCCGCCGAGATCGACGCCGCGCTGACGGGGCGTGGCGACCTCGACTATGAGTCGGAGGGGCACGTGGTCGCGACCGGCGTGCTCAGCGCTGCCTTCCTCGCGTTCGACGATCACGGAAATCTCATCGTGGGGGGCGGCGACGTCTTTGGAAGCACCGGCAACTTCGGCTACGCCGCGGTCATCGACGCGGCGGCCGTCCAGCGGGCTGCGGAAGGAGGAGCGCCGGCGTCCTCGGACGAGATCACCGAGCTGGATCCGGATCCCTGTCGCAACGATGACTCCACCCAGGTGGTCTACGTGCCGGGCGTCGATATGTTGCTCGTCTCCGCGAATATGTCGAGCCTCCCGCCCGATTGTGAAGAGGTGGATTGGTCGACCGGCGAGACCGGGCCGAGCACGGTCTACTTCCCCCCAGATGCCCCCGATCAGGACGGCGATGGGATCCCTGACGGAATGGACCCCGACTTCGGAAGGCAGCGCTTCTTCGACGCACTCGAGCTTTCGCGGCTGGTGGATGCGCTTGATTCAAAGCCTGGCGATCCCAACTTCACGACCGACGTGGATTACAACGAGGACGGCTTCGTCAACGCCGCCGACCTCGAGCTGCTTCGCCTGAACTGGGGGCTCCCCATGCCCACCGGCAGCTGGGGGCAGCCACCATCAGGGCTGCGCTGAGCGCCATGAGCCGAGCCGCTGCGATCCTCGCACTTTTTGGGGTGCTCTCTGTCGGGTGTGGCGATGAGCGGCTGCGAAGGGTCTGCGGGGAGCGGGAGACATACGACCCGGGGACCGACGCCTGTGTGTGCTCTTCGGGATATGTCGCGGGGCAGGGAGGCGCTGGGTGTGTCCCGGCTCCATGCAAGACGTCGGCAGACTGCGACGACGGCGACGCCTGTACGGGAGAAGAGCGTTGTGATCCCGTGACCCAACGCTGTTTGCCGGGAGCGCCCGTGGCGTGCGGCCAGCATGAGGCGTGCGTCTCGCAAGGGGGAGCACCGGCGTGCCCCTGCGTCGCCGGTTTCGCTCGAGGCGCCGAAGGGACGTGCGAGCCCGAATGCCCGTTGCCCCTGGCGCCCGTCCTGCCGATCATCGCGGAGAGCGAGGAGCTGTCCTTCACCCATCCCTCCAGAGGTCGACTGGAGATCGCGATCCTTCCAGCGTCCCTCCCGCCGGAAGAGGCTCGGTTCGAGGCCGCCGGGGATGTGCTGAGCTTGGAGGGGCGGTCCGGGCCAGTTCGCGTGTTGGCGCGCGTGGTCGCTGACGATTGCGTCCCGGCGGTCTTCGACGCTGTCTACGACGTGCGCGAGACCTACGCGCCCGCTCCGCCAGCGGAGGGGACCACGGCGATCCCGTTCGATGACCCGCGGATCGTCGGCTGGGCCCAGACGTTGGTCTCCTACGAACCCGGACCGAACGTCAACGCTCCTCGATGGATGGACGTCACGCAGGCGCTCGGCCCCGCGGGACGGGACCCGACCCGGGTCCTGGTCCTGGGGAATGGAGGGACGGTGACGCTCTCCTTCGCGCCGCCGATCTCCGACGGGGAGGGCTGGGATTTCGTGGTCTTCGAAAACGCGTTTGCCGCGGATACCTTCCTGGAGCTGGCCTATGTCGAGGTCTCGAGCGATGGGAGCCACTTCGTCCGATTCGATTCGGCCTTCAGCAGCGAGAGCATCTCATGTGATGGGTGTACGCTTCGAGCAAGCGGGCTGGGGGGCCTCGCCGGGACCTATCCCGTCGGCGAAGGAACCCCCTTCGATCTCGCCGCCCTCCGGAACGCTCCAGAGGTCAGATTCGGTGCGGTCGATCTATCGGCGATCGCCTACGTTCGGCTGGTCGACATCGTGGGAGATGGGAGTTGCTTCGACTCGTTCGGCCGCTCGATCTTCGATTCCCTGGATGACGGACCCACTGGAGGATTTGACCTGGACGCTGTCGGCGTGCTCAACGTCCGTGGCTTCTGAGCGATTGCGCTTGACACCCTGCAGGGTGTCGCGATAGCCGTCCCGCTGCGTCGAAAAAGGGAACCCGGTGAGAATCCGGGGCTGCCCCGCAGCGGTAAGCGAGAACGAAATCCACAGTTACGCACTGGCCTCGAGATGGCTGGGAAGCGGTGGAGAGTAGGAAGAGCCTCAACCGAAGAGCTCGCAAGCCCGAAAACCTGTCGACGCCCTTTCCAGGGAGACAACCTGGGACTGATTGGTCGAGGACCTCGAGGGAGGTCGATCGGATCGATGCAGCCGGTGCAGGTCACCGTCTCTTTCGTCCTCCTCCCTCTATGTCCTCTTAGCCGCCCGCGGGGGCGGAGACCACGTCGATGGCATGGGCCCTCGAAGTGTCTCCGCGTCTCCAGAGGTGGTGCATGGAGCGTTGCGCGGGATCGACGCGACGACAGGAGGACGATATGTCGAATTGGCATCGGCGTTTGATTATTTTGGCACTCATCGCGGCGGTAGCAGGGTGCGGCGACAGCACGAAGACGGAACCCTCGCATTTCACGGTCACCCCTTCGGGTGACGATCACACACAAGTCCTTCCGGAAGGGCCGCAGCGGATCGAGGAGGGTGGGCGGCAGACCTTCGAATTGACGACCTCGGCCGGCTATCGCCTGATCGACGACGTGGCTGGGACCTGCCCACCGGGATCGTGGCGCGGCAGCTCCTACACGACCGGTGCGATCGAGGCCGACTGCACCGTGCAGTTTCATTCCGAGAGCGAGCCGCACGGCACCTTCGTGGTCTCGGCGTCCGGGGACGAATATATCAAGGTCGAGCCGCGGGAGCTTCTGGTGGAGGACGGCGGCGCGGCGAGCTTCAACGTGACGGCGACCGCGGGCCATGGGCTCGCCAGCGAGGTTGGGGGGAGCTGCCCGGCCGGAGCATGGTCTGACGGGATCTACACGACCGGACCCATTGCGTCGGATTGTACGGTCGAGTTCTCGTCGGAGCAGCTCCTCCACGCGGTGATGGCCTCGGGCGACGATCACCTCGACGTGACGCCGCTCGGGGAGCAGCTCGTCGCGGAAGGAGAGACCATCACCTTCACCGTGATCGCTGCATCGGGATACCAAGTCTCCGAGGACGTGCGGAGCAGCTGCCCGGAAGGCGCCTGGTCGGGCGCGAGCTATTCGACCGGCCCGATCGTGTCGAGCTGCACGATCGACTTCGTGTCGCAGCGGATCCTCCACACCGTCACCGCGTCCGACGATGGGGGCGTGACGGTGTCCCCGACCGGTGAGCAGCAGATCGGGGAAGGGGACGTCGCGACCTTCTCCTTGGTCCTCGCGGATGGCCACCGTCCCGCGACCCCCGTGGGTGGCACCTGCCCAGCAGGTGAGTTGTCGGGGACGAGCTATTCGACGGGTGCCATCTTCTCGGATTGCACGGTCGTCTTCACGTCGGAGCGGATCCCCGAGGGGTGGGCGACGGTGAGCTTCATCGATGACTTCGGGTTGCTGCTCGGCTCGGCGCCGATCGAAGTGGCGGCGGGGGACTCTCTTCGGCTCCCGGTGGCGTCCACGCCGTATCGCCCATTCCTTGAGGTCGCCGGCACCTGCCCCGCCGGTTCGTGGCACGACGGCGAATACTCGACCGGACCGATCCTCTCGGATTGCGAGATCATCGTCTCGCCAAAGACCCTGACGCTCCCTCATCGCGATCCGAGCTATTTCTCTATCGCTGCCGCCTTCCCCACGACGACAGGTCACCGAGTGGAGGGGCTCCCCCTGGCGGGCCGCCTCCTGGTGGCGACCGGGCAGGCCCTCTTCCTCTGGCAGGACCATGGCGGTGATTCCTGGATCCCAGTCGCCGAGCTTACGGAGCCGATGGATCCGGGGTTCCTCGCCATCTCTCCCGACGGCGAGCGGATCGCGGTGGGCGCTGGCTATGGACAGCCGGTCTACATCCTCCCGACCAAGCGTCTCTCCGCGTCGCATCCCCCCGTCCTCTCCAGGACCTCGGGCGTCCAATGGTACGAGGCCGATTATTACTCCGGCGCCTTCTATGACGACCGCTATTTGCTCCTCAACGGTGGGGGCTTCGACGAGACGAGCGTAGCTGCCATCGATCTCGACCAGCCCGACGAGGTGGAGTTCACGTTGATCGGATCGATCCCGGGTGCGTCGGGAGGGATCGCGGTCGATGCGGGAGGCAACGTCGTCACCGGCGTAGGTTGGGATCCCTTGGACACGCGAACCGGCGAGGTCCGGATCTTCCCCGCGGCGCTGATAAGGGCGCACCTCGATGCCCGATCCGGTGTTCTCTTCGAATCCGATGGACTCCTCCTGGCCCCGAACGTCCTGAGCGCGGACTCGATCGTCTTCGATTCAGATGGACGGCTGTTCATCGGCGGCGGCGATGTCATGGGCACCTCCGGCCAATATGGATATGCCGTGCAAATGGAGAGCGAGACGGTCGCTCGGGTGTTGGCCGGCGGCTCGCCGGCCGAGGATTCAGACCTCCTACGAATTCAGCCGGATCCTTGCTCGAACGACGACACGACCTCGGTCCTCGCCGTCGCCGGCCTCGAGATGCTGCTCGTATCGACGAACCAGGCGAGCCCCCCGGGCGCGTGTGAAGACATCGACTGGTCCTTCGGCGCGCCGACGTACGCGATCTACTTCGCTCCCCATGCACCAGACAGCGACGGCGACGGCATCCCCGACGCGATCGATCCGGACTACGGGATTCGGGTTCCTGCCGCGCTCCGAGAGATCGCTCCGCTCCCGGCGGTCCAGACGCTTCATGGCTTCTCGCTCACCGTCGATACCGCGGATGGCTCTCCGCGTCTGGGGTTCATGTTCCTCGACCCAGACTATGGCGATGTGGTCGACCCCGTCCTGCCGAGATACAGCGGTGTGTACAATGGGAACAACGTCTATGTGACCGAGCGAATGGAGGGGAGCGGCTGGGTAGCTTACAACGGTCGGAAGACTCCTCAGACCTACAGCCATTCGGAGCTATTGGTCGTCGATGGAACGTCGTTCTACTCGACCAACTATAGCGCGTTCGGCGGCCTCATCTCGGTCATCGCGGCCGGCCCGGCGATCCCTGAGGTCGATCAGGGGAAGGGGCTCTACGCGTTGACGCCGGCGTTCACCAACCGGCGCGCCCACTCGATCGCGGTCTTCCCCGGGGATTCTCAGATCTACCTGCTCGCTGCGCAGAGCGGCGCGGCTGGATTCACCCTCTTGACGGCTCCATTTTCAGGCATCGGCGATCTGGGCAACACCTATGTCACCAAGGCGCGGTTCGACGATTCGGTCGCCGCCGACATCTACGAACCCCAGCTCCTCGTGGCAGGCGACACGTTGATCGCGAGCTATCGGGAGGGCTCGAGCGTATTCGTTCGTGCCTCCGCGCTCCCTGGTGACATCGCGTCCGAAGCCGACATCCCGGTGGTCGGAGGCTGCTCCGACGCGAGCCTCTTCCGGACCGCCTCGGACGGTGAGTACCTCTATCTCGCCTGTGTCGACTCCTCCGGGAGCTTGACGCTCAAGCGCGCCGAGCTGCGCGGGCTCCTGACCGACGCCTTCGAGGACGTCGTGATCGGGAGCGTCACCGGCGTCGACGCGCTCGACCTGGCGGGATCGAGGAGCGGCGTCTCCTTGGGGGTTCGGCAGGGCGCGACGGTCCGTGTCTGGGATCGCGTGAGCGACCCCGCGCCCGTCTTCCAAGAGAGCGTCGCCGGGACCTTCGACCTGGTCCGTTCGTCCCGAGGTCTCGTCCTCAGCATCGCCGATCTGAGCGGCGACAAGACGCTGAGGACCTTCGTCGCGTGGCCCGCTGATTGACGAGGAGGTCCGCGCTGCGAATGCCCAAGCACCGCAGCGCGGGCCTCCACGCTTTGGAGAGAATGTACATGCTACCAGTTCTCATGGTCGTGCTTTGTGTCGTCTTTCGGGTGGTCCCACACCCGCCCAACTTCGCCCCGGTCGGCGCGACCGCGGTCTTCGCCGGGCGGACGCTGAGGCCCTGGATCGCGATGTCGCTCGTCGCAGGTGCGATGTTCCTGGGCGACCTGATCCTCGCGCGGGTGCATGGCTACCCGGCGGTCAGCAGCGTGACCCCCTTTGTATATGGGGGCTTCTTCGTCCAGGCGCTCCTGGGATCCCGTTGGCGCAGCAAGAAAGGGGGCGCGCTCGCAGCAGCCGGAGTCGGCTCGTTTTTCTTCTTCCTCCTGTCGAACTTCGGCGTCTGGATCGGTGGAGGGATGTACCCCCTGACTACATCGGGGTTGGTCGATTGCTACGTGGCGGCCGTGCCCTTCTATGGCGCGACCCTCGCGGGTGACCTCGTGTGGATGCTGGTGCTCGGACTGGTCTATCGGGCCGCGGCGAAGCGGCTGGCGGGTCGGCCGTTCTGGGTGCCGGTCCCCACCCGAGATCTCGCCGTCGTCTGATGGGGCCTCGCCGGCGACGACGATTGCGACTCGCCCAGGCCAGCCACGCGTCGATCCTCTTCGTCGCCTTGTCCAGGGAAGGTGCCCTGAAGATCGCCCGGAGCGCTTCTTTCAGCAGGTAGGCCCGGTAGAGCGGCTCGTTCACCGCCGAGATCCACGCGAGCGTCGTCTTCTGCTTCGAGGTGAGATCCTTGGGGTTCTTCCAGAGTGCCCACCGAGCGCCCTTGAGATCCTTCGCCTCGTCGGCGCTCCCTCCTCGTCGCAGGTCGTTCCACACCTGGCGCCCTACCTCGTCGAGAGCCTTGGTGGTCCACTGCACGACGTGGAAGGAATCGAGTCAGCGAACCACGTGTGGAGCGCACTCCCGAACCGCTTCGTCGATCCACGAGGCGCCGTCGGCGCTGACGAGCTGCAGCTCCTTTGTTCGTTCCGGCCCGAGTTCGGCGAAGAATGCACGGACCGTCGCGGCGTCACGACCGGGCGCCATCCAGACGAGGCGGCCGCCTCGTGATCGACGATCACGGTGACGTACTTTTGACCCTTGCGGTAGCTCAGCTCATCGATCCCGATCCGGCGGAGGCCGGTTCAGCAGGTCAACGCGTCGGCGAGCCTCGGCGCCGACCGAGTTGACGATGCGGCCGACTCCGCTTGGATGGGGTCGGCTGGATTTGATTCGCGGGAGGCGTCGCGATCGCGGCGGAGGTAGCGCTGGTGGATCACCCAGCCAAGCGGTCCCCGGGGGCCGCTGACTTCTCGGAGTCTCAGCCGCCGGCGAGGACGGAGAAGACCTCGTTGCCGTGGCGCTGGATGGCGGGGACGAGGCCGCCCTCCCGGGCGAGGGATTGGACGACTCGGGCGAGGGGCTGGGCGGTGAAGCGTTGGCCGCTGGCGAGGTGGGTGACGACGCCTTGGCTGAGATCGACGGAGAGCTCGGCGCCTTCGGAGGCGAGGGCGTAGAAGGCGTCGTCGGTGACGACCAGGTAGGGCAGGGCTTCGTTGACGAGGTTGCGCTTGTGGATGAAGGCGTAGCTCCTGGCGATGACGCATTGGATGCCGGCGCCCTTGAGGGCCCAGACCGCGTGCTCACGGGAGCTGCCGGAGCCCCAGGCTTCTCCGGCGACGACGATGGTGCGGCCCTCGTCGCGACTGCGGCTGACGAACTCCGGGCGCACGTAATGGAAACATTTGGAGCCGATCTCGTGGAGGTCGGTGAGGTGGCAGAAGTCGCCGGGGATGATGGCGTCGGTGTCGACCGAGTCGCCGAAGCGCTGCACCTTGGCGCGCAGGACCTCGCCGCCAGCGTCGGCGCCGTTGCCGGCGGAGGCGGCCTCGGCGCGGGCCAACTCCACCCGGGGCTCGGTGACGGTGATGGAGGGGAGGCTGCCGCCGTCGCGGCGGAGCAGGGCGTCGTAGCGGCCCTGATCGATCTCGGCGAGGAGCGGCCTCGGGTCTTCGACCCGCAGCGAGAGCGCGGAGGCGGCGACCGTGGCGGCGGAGGCGAGGTAGGCGAGGGAGCCCTCGCCCATGCGGTTCTCGAAGTTGCGGTTCTGCGAGGTGATCCAGGCCTCGCCCTTGCCGGCGCGTTCCGAGGCGATGCCCAGGCACATGGAGCAGCCCGGAGGCCCCACGCGGAAGCCGGCCCTCTCGTAGATCTCGACGAGGCCCGTCTCGCGGAGCTTGGCGAGGATCGAGAGGTCGCCGGGGACCACCAGACGCTTCGAGGTCTCCACGGGCTTCAGGCCACGGGCCAGGGCCCGCTCGAGGACGAGGGCGCCGAGGACGAGCTCCTCCTCGGTGGTGGTGCAGGCGCCGATGAACGCGCCCTGTAGCTCCATGCCGAGGAGCTCGTCGATGGGGAAGACGTTGTCCGGGGAGAAGGGCTTGGCGATGACGGGACCCAGCCGGGAGAGATCGATGCGGAAGCGCTCGCGGTAGGGCGCGTCGTCGTCGGCGCGGAAGTAGCGGGCGCCGTCGTTATGGGACGGACGGCGCGACAGCCACTCGGCCACGACCTCGTCGGGCTCGAAGATGCCGTTGAGGCCGCCGAACTCGGCGGTCATGTTGGCGATGGTGAAGCGCACGTCGGTGGACCATTTGCGGACGGCGTCGCCGCGGTACTCGACGCTGCGCTCCATGGCCACGGTGTTGCGCCCGAGCTTGCCCAGGGTCTCGAGGATCACGTCCTTGCCGCCGATGCCGAAGGCGAGCTCGCCCTGGAAGTCGACGGCGATGGCCTCGGGGACCTCGATCCAGGATTCCCCGAGGACCATCGCCGCGGTGATGTCCGCGCCGCCCAGGCCGATGGAGAGGGCGCCCATGCCCCCGTGGGAGGAGGTATGCGAGTCCGCGCCGAGGACGACCTCGCCGGGCTGCACCAGATCCCGATAGAACTTGGTGTGGAGGATGGTCTCGTTGGCGTCGTAGAAGTGGCGCATCCCGCTCTCCTTGGCGAAGTCGCGGGAGAGCTGGGTGAGCTTCTGGGTGCGCTTGTCGTTGGCGAGGGTCACAGGATCCACTGTGTGATCCACCGCGAGGTAGAAGCGCTCGCGATCGTGGATCTTCGGCCTGCCCAGGCGCTCGTAGGTCTGGGCCATGCCGTTCCAGGCCAGCTCGGAGGCGATGGTCCAATCCACCCGGATCCGGAGCACATCGCCGGTCTCCACCCACGGGCGGTGCAGCCCGATGGCGTGGGCGGCGAGGATCTTCTGGGTGAGCGTCATCGGCTTGCGCATCTGCAGGATACCTTCACTGGTGGTGGCCCTCCCCTTGGGGGGGAGTCGGACTCGTTCTTTACCTTGCCTCGGGGCGCGGGGGATCGCACTCTAGCGACCGTCTCTACTCTCATCAACGATGGCCCTGTCGGATCCTTCGATCTGGACGGGGTCACGGCCTTCCGGAGGATTCATGCGCCGTCGATTGGCTTTTGCCCTCGCAGCTTTGCTCTTCGCCCAGACCGCCTGCTTCGGCTCTTTCGGTCTCACAGTCAAGGTCTGGGAATTCAACCGAAGCGTCGGTTCGAAGTGGGTCCAGGAGATCCTCTTCCTCGCCATGGTGATCATCCCGGTCTACGAGGTCGCCAGTCTGGTCGACGCGATCGTGCTCAACACGGCCGAGTTCTGGACCGGCAACAACCCCACGGCCAATGCCGACATGGAGATCGGGGAGGAGCGGGTGGTCCAGCTCCCCGACGGCACGCCGCTGAAGATGGTCCGCGAGAGCCAGGACTCGCTGCGGGTCGAGCATGAGGGAGTGGTCCGCCACTTCCTTCGGACCGACGACGGCTTCACCGCCACCGACGACGAGGGCAAGGTCCTCGCGATGGTCCACGGCGCCGCCAACGGCGATGCCGTGGTCAGCGATTCCAGCGGGGAGCGGACCTACTCCCCGGCGGAGCTGGCGATGGCGGGGGGCTCCTCGCTGTCCATCGCCGCCTGGGCGTCGCAGCAGGCCCGGATGGATCGCGGCGTCCTCGCGCTCCGCTGAACCGTCGCCTGTGAACGATCGCCTCCGCGCAAAGCGGAGGCGATCGACTTCACCTTTGCTCCGACGAACGCCGCCTCTGGGGGGCCGCTCGCCTCCGGCGCGAAGCGGAGACGATCTTCTTCACGCGCGCTGCGCGCGAAGGGCTCCGTTCGGCGTCCGCTCGCCTCGGGCTCGAAGTGGAGGCGAACTTTCTCATACCCGCTGCGCGCGACGGGCTCCCTCCAACGTTTGCTCGCCTCCGGCTCGCTGTGTTCCCGTCGCCGTGAAGGCCGCGCCCGGTCCGCCGAGCGCGCTTGACCCTTTGGCGCCCGACCTTCACAATCCCGCACTTTCCAAGGGCTTGGCGCCGCTCGAAGCGGCCCTGGGCTGTAGAAGGCGGACGACCTTTTGTTTGGCCGCCGGGAGCGTGACGAGATATGGCGCGGATCGCGGTGATCCCTGGTGATGGGATCGGCAAGGAGGTCGCCGCCGAGGGCGTGCGCCTCCTGGAGCAGCTCTCCGCCTCACGTGGCCTCGGGCTGAAGCTGCAGCACTTCGACTATGGCGCCGATCGCTTTCTGGCGGACGGCACCACCCTTCCGCAAGCGCAGATCGAGGAGTTCGCCAGGGACTACCAGGCGATCCTCTTTGGCGCCGTGGGGGATCCCCGCGTCCCGGACAGCCGCCACGCCCGAGAGATCCTCCTGGCCCTGCGATTCCAACTCGACCTCTATGTGAATCTGCGGCCCGTCCGCCTGCTGGCCGATCGCTTCTCGCCGCTGGTGGGCAAGGGGCGGGAGTCGATCGACGCCGTCTTCTTCCGTGAGAACACGGAGGGTGTCTATGTGGACGTCGGTGGCACCTTCAAGGAGGGCAGCCCCGACGAGATCGCGGTCAACGAGGACGTGAACTCCCGCAAGGGGGTGGAGCGGATCTGCCGCGCCGCGTTGGATTGGGCCCGATCCCACGGTGAGAAGACCGTGTGGATGAGCGATAAGTCGAATGCGATGCGCCACGCCGGCGGCCTCTGGCAGCGGGTGTGGAAGGAGCTCGCCCGGGAGTATTCCGACCTCGAGCTGCGTCATATGTACGTGGACGTCCTCGCGATGCAGATGGTGCTCAAGCCGGAGCTCTTCCGGGTGGTGGTGACCAACAACCTCTTCGGCGACATCCTTACGGATCTGGGCGCCGGGATCTCGGGGGGACTCGGTTTCGCCGCCAGCGCCAACCTCCACCCTGGCAAGATCGGCCTCTTCGAGCCTGTCCATGGCAGCGCGCCCGACATCGTCGGGACCGGCAGGGCCAACCCCATCGCCACCTTCCTGAGCTGCGCCCTGCTCCTGGAGCATCTGGGCCATCGGGAGGAGGCGCGGCTGGTGGAGCAGGCGGTGGACGTCGCCGTCTCCGAGAACGTCCTCACCCCGGACGTGGGCGGCGATCGCAGCACCACGGAGGTAGGGGACTTCGTCCGGGAGCAGCTCGGAAGGCTGGTGCGGGCTTGAGCGACTTCTGGCGGATGCTGGCCTTCTTCGGCCTGATCGGATTCTTGCTCTGGCGCAACCTGCCCGGGGCCCTGGCCTTCGTCCGCCCCGGCTGGATCCGCGCGAAGATCGCGGGGGGGCCGGACGCGGTGTCGGCCCGCGGCCCAGCGATGCGGCAGATGCTGGGCGATCTGGAGGAGCTGGGCTTTCAGCCGCTGGGGCTCATCGCCGAGGGACGCCCCCTCGCCGCCACCCGGCACGAGCTGGTCCTCGCCCATCCGGAGGCCCGCTGTTTCGCCGGCGTGCGGCCGGTGAAGAACGAGGCGTGGCTCTCGTTCGTTACGCCGTTCTCCGACGGCGCCACGGTGATCACCACGGACTACCACTGGCCCTCCATCGACGAGGGGGATTACCTCGCCGGCGGCCTGCCGGGGAGCAGCCCGCTCGATGTCCTGAACGCCCACCGCAGGCGGGTCCAGCGCTTCGTGGACGCCGGCCATCCGCTCGATGATCGCTTTACCCTCGAGGCGCGGGCCGAGGCGGGGCGGGCCTTCTACGCCACGGGCCCTGGCAGGCGCGACACCAGGCGCAGGGAGATCCGCGGGATGGTCTTCTCGTCGGTGGCGCTGATCTGGGTCGCCATGACCGTCTTCGAGGTCCTCCGGAACCTCGGGACCAACTAAGGAGAGAGGCAAGAAATGAAGAGCGCAGGCAGCAAAGAGATCGTCTTCCTGGCAGCGAAGCGCACCCCCTTCGGCACCTTCGGCGGCGCGCTCAAGAACCAGACCGCCACCGACCTCGCGGTCCACGCGTCCAGGGCGGCGCTGGCGCAATCCGGTGTCCCTGCCGAGGATGTCGGCCACGTGATCGTGGGCAACGTCTGCCAGACCTCCGCCGACGCGATCTACATCTCCCGCCACGTGGGGCTGCGGGCCGGCCTCCCGGAGTCGGTGCCGGCGGTGACGGTGAACCGCCTCTGCGGCTCGGGCTTCGAGGCCCTGGTCCAGGGCGCGATGATGCTCCTCACGGGGCAGCATGAGGTGATCCTCGCCGGCGGCGCCGAGTCCATGTCCCAGGCGCCCCACGTGATCCGGGGCGCGCGCTGGGGGCTGGGCCTCGGCCAGGGCAACCTCGAGGACTCGCTGTGGAGCGCCCTCACCGACAGCTACACCGGGATGCCGATGGCCATGACGGCGGAGAAGCTCGCGGTGGAGCACTCCATCTCTCAGGGGGAAGTGGACGAATACTCCGTCCTCTCCCAGAAGCGCTGGGCCGCCGCCCAGGAGGCGGGACGCTTCGAGGACGAGCTGGCGCCGATGGAGCTGCCGGCACGCAAGGGGCAGACCGTCGCCTTCGCCAAGGACGAGCATCCCCGCCCCGAGACCTCGGTGGAGGGGCTGGCCAAGCTCCCCAAGGTCTTCAAGAAGGACGGCGTGATCCACGCCGGCGCGGCGTCGGGGATCTGCGACGGCGCGGCGATGCTGGTGATGGCCACCCGCGACTACGCTGATCGCAAGGGGCTGAAGCCCATCGGCACGTTGGTCAACTGGGGCGTCTCCGGCTGCGATCCGACGGTGATGGGCATCGGCCCTGTCCCGGCGATCCAGAACGCGCTGGCGCGCTCTCAGAGCCAGCTCTCCGACTACTCGCTCTTCGAGGTGAACGAGGCCTTCGCACCTCAGTATCTGGCGGTGGAGAAGGTGCTGGGCCTGCCCCGGGAGAAGACGAACGTCGACGGTGGCGCCATCGCCCTCGGCCACCCGCTGGCCGCTTCGGGGGCGCGCATCACCGGCCATCTCCTCTACGCGCTGGCAAGGTCCGGGGGGCAATACGCCATCGGCTCCGCCTGCATCGGCGGCGGCCAGGGCCTGGCGGTGATCGTCGGAGCGCCGTAGCAGACGCAAGAGCGCGCTCGTCGCCCTCGTAGACCGATCCGCGAGGGCAGGGCCGAGGTGGTGGATCACGCGGGCGACGAACGACCGCCGAAGATAGGGCGGTCCCGAGGGCCTCGTCGTCTGCGGATCGGAACCGCTCCTATGAGGATGGAGTGGGCACGCGCCGCAGAGGCGGGGGCCTGCTCCGCTGGACCTCGGCGGGCTTCGCTGGCAAGGTGAGGCCCGTTTTTCTTTGGAGGAGTGAGATGTCCGCTTCGATCCCTTCTCGTGAGCACGAGGAGCTGATTCACGATTGGAACCTGAGCGAGCGCGCGATCCCGCAGCGCCAGGGAAAGGTCGATCTCTTCGACGAGTCCCTGCGCGACGGGCTGCAGTCGCCGTCGGTCGCCGACCCTTCCGTGGAGGAGAAGCTCCGGATCATCCAGCTCATGGAGGATCTGGGCATCGCCGCCGCCGACGTGGGGCTGCCTTGCGCCGGCCAGCGCGCCTACGACGACGTCACCGCCATCGCCACCTACGTGCGGGATCAGAAGCTCGCGCTGCGGGTCTGCGCCGCTGGCCGCACGGTCGTCTCGGATCTGGCCCCCATCGCAGACATCCAGCAGAAGGTGGGCATCCCGCTGACGGCCTACGCCTTCATCGGCTCCTCGCCGATCCGGCAGTATACGGAGGGTTGGACGGTTGAGCACATTCGTGAGACCTCCGCCAAGGCGATCGACTTCGCGGTGAAGGAGGGCCTCGACATCTGCTACGTCACCGAGGACACCACCCGCTCCTCGCCGGCGGCGCTGGAGACCCTCTTTCGCAGCGCCATCGAGCATGGGGCGTCGAGGCTCTGCCTCTGCGACACCGTGGGGCACGCCACGCCGGATGGCGTCCGCAGCCTCCTCGCCTTCACCAAGGCGTTGGTGAAGGCGAGCGGCGTCGACGTGAAGATCGACTGGCACGGGCATAACGACAGAGGGCTGGCGGTGATCAACACCCTCCTCGCCCTGGAGCACGGCGCCGATCGGATCCACGGCACGGCCATGGGGATCGGCGAGCGGGTGGGCAACACCGCGATCGATCAGCTCCTGGTCAACCTCAAGCTCTCCGGGATCATCGATTGGGATCTCACCAAGCTGGTCGAGTATGTCCGCACCGTGGCGGCGGCGACCCAGGTGGACATCCCGATCAACTACCCGCTCGTGGGCGACGATGCCTTCCGCACCGCCACCGGCGTCCACGCCGCCGCGATCATAAAGGCCAAGCGCCGGGGGGAGGAGTGGCTCGCGGATCGGGTCTACTCGTCCGTGCCTGCCGCCGAGTTCGGCAAGGAGCAGACCATCGACGTGGGGCCGATGAGCGGGATGTCCAACGTGATGTTCTGGCTGGAGAAGAGCGGGCTCCCCGCGTCCGCGGAGCTCGGGACCTTCATCCTCGCCCAGGCGAAGGCGTCGAACCTCACCCTCACCGAGGCCCAGCTCCGGGCGGCGGTCGAGGCCTTCGAGTCTCGACCGACCGGCTGATCGAGGTAGTCGCCCTCGCGGATCGTACGCCCACTGCCTCGGAGATGGCGGTGGAGCCTGAATGCATCGCCATCGCGTCGCGTGGTCCCCGAGCCGCGGGCGAGCGGCGCAAGGAGCCAGGCTCCGCGGGGCGCGGGCGGAAGGAAGGGCTCCGACCCCGGCTTGGCGATCTCTTCCAGGCGGTAGGGAGGAAGGGCGGTTCGCCGACGGTTGAAGACCACGAGTCGGCGACGCCTCGCCACGATGAGGCCGGCGATCGCCGCCGTGGTTTGCGCGACCTGGAAGGAGGCATATGCTCTCCATCGAGGGGCGCGTTCGACGCGTCGCTTCGATGAGGAGGCCGCGCTGCAGCTGGCCGATAGACCGCCGGAGGGATCCCGGCGGGCCATCCACGAGAGGAAGGGAAGAGCTTGCGACCCCGACGGCAGATGATGGGAGGCGGCGGCTTCGGCGGCGGTGGACCCACGGCGACCCGCTTGACGGTGGTGATCGCGGCGATCTCGATCTTCTCGGCCATCGCCGCCAACGTGGTCCCAGGCGGCCTGCTGCGCCACCTGGTCTTCACGCCGAGCCGCGTGCTCTCCGGCGAGCTCTGGCAGGTTGTCACCTACGCCCTGGTGGTGCCGCTGCCCACGGGCGGCGCGATCTTCTCCTTCCTGATCTCGCTCTACTTCCTCTACGTGATCGGCAGCCAGGTCGAGGGGGTCCTGGGGTCTAGGCGCTTCCTCGGCTTCTTTGTCGGGACCACGGCCCTGGGGGCGATCGTCACCATCCCGATCGCCTATCTCTTCGGCGTCCAGGCGATGCCCCATGCGGGCCTCTGGGTGGGGCTGGGCGCGCTGACGGTGATCTTCGCGCACCACTACGCCAGGCAGCCCGTCTACCTGATGTTCGTGCTGCCCGTGCAGGGCAGGCAGCTCATCTACGTCTCCTTCGGCATCGTCGCGCTCTTCGGGATCATCGAGGGGCCGATGAGCGTGTTGCCCGCCTTCATTGGAATGCTGGCGGCGCTGGCCTTCGCCTACGGCCTCTTTCGCCCCAGGCGGGCGTGGCTCCGCTTCCGCGCTTGGCGGATCGAACGCGATCTCAAGCGCCGCACCCGCCGCTTATCGGTGATCGAGGGGGAGAAGAAGGGCTCGGAGCCCACCAACCTCTTCCCTCCCAGGAAGCCCAACGAGGGACGGGGGCCCTGGCTGCATTGATGCGTCCGGGCGCTGGCGGCGCGGGGCGGTGGTGGCGCTTCCAGCCGGCTGCGAGCGAGTGCTGGACGAGCGCTTCGCAGGCGGCGTGAGTTAGAAAATGGCTCCTGCGTTGCGCTGGGGCAGTTCTCTCGTAGAGCCGGCTTTCTCGCGGGCTCTGTGCGATTGCGAATGCTCTCCCGGAGGACGATACTCCGGCCCCGTTTGCCGTCTCTTGGATGGAGATCTCATCGCTTGCTCGCTGCATCTGCCTCCCCCGTCGAGCCGCTGATCCGCCTGCGCGGCGCCGTGATCGGTCATGGGCGCAAGCGGATCGCCGGGCCTCTGGACTTCGAGCTCCGCCCCCATGAGTTCCTCGTGGTGGCGGGCCCCAACGGCGCGGGAAAGTCCACCTTCGTGAAGACGCTCCTCGGGGTCCTGCGCCCGCTCCAGGGCGCGGTGGAGGGCCGCGGGCTTCGTTTCGGCTACGTGCCCCAGCGCGAACACCTGGACGAGATCTGGCCCTTCTCCGCCCTCGAGATCGTGAAGATGGGCAGGATCCCCTCCCTCGCACCCTTTCGCTTCTTTGGCCGCGAGGAGGCGCGCCGCGCCCTTCAGATCCTGGAGCTCGTCGGGTTGTTGCAGGAGGCCCAGCGACCCTTTCGTGAGCTCTCCGGCGGACAGCAGCAGCGCGCGCTCATCGCTCGGGCGCTCTTCGCCGAGCCGGACGTCCTCATCCTCGACGAGCCCACCAACCACCTGGACGTACCGGGAGAGCGCGCGGTCCACGATCTCCTGGGCTCGATCCATCGGGAGCAGGGCAGGGCGCTGGTGGTGATCTGCCACCACCTCGCGCCGGCGCTGCGGCATGCCACCCGCCTGGCGGTCCTTCGCGATGGGGATCTGGTGGCCGGAGATCCCGAGGTGATCCACCGGGCAGGTGCCCTCGGCGATCTGGTCGACGATGACTTCGTGATCCGCCCCGCCGCGCCGCGGGAGGCGGCCACATGAGCGAGGCGGGCATCTCCTTCTGGGAGGCGAGCTTCCTCTGGCGCGACCCGCTGATCGCCGCGAGCCTGGGGGCGTTCCTCTGCTCCCTGGCCGGCGTCTACATCGTCCTCAAGCGCTCGGCCTTCGTGGGAGCGGCGGTCTCCCAGGCGGCGGGCTTCGGCGTGGTCCTCGCGCTCCTCGCCCCCCACGTGGTCGGCGTCGAGGTCCCTCCGCTGGGGGCGGGGATCCTGGCGGGGACGCTCTCGGCTGGCCTCTTCGCGGTCTCACGCAAAGGGGGGCGCGTCGGCGTCGAGTCGTCCATCGCCCTCGCCTACGTCATCGCCGGCGCAGGATCCCTGCTCCTGGGGACCTTCCTCACCCACGAGTACGAGTCGGTCCACTCCCTGCTCTTCGGAGACGCGGTGGCCGCGCCTCCCGACGAGCTCCTCGCTCTTGGCGGCGCCGCCCTCGGCCTCACGCTGCTGCACCTCGGGCTGGGGCGGAAGTTCATCTTCGTCTCCTTCGATCCGGAGACCGCCGAGGCGATGGGGCTCGCGGTTCGCCGCTACAACGCAGCGCTCTACTTCTCGGTGGGACTCTCCATCGCCGTGGCGACCCGGGCCCTGGGGGCGCTGCCCGTCTTCGCCCTGACCATCATCCCGGCGGCCGGAGGGCTGCTCCTCTTCGACCGCCTCCGGGCCGTCTTCGCCTACGCCATCGCCACGGCCATCGGATCCGCTCTGGTCGGCTACTACCTCTCCTTCGTCTGGGAGAAGCCCACCGGCGCGATGATCGTGGCATCTTCGGTGCTGGCGCTGCTCCCCGGCGCCGCGTGGCGCCGGGGAGCCCGGTAGGCGCCCGCGAGCTTCGAGGGACGCCCCGGTGGTCAGCTCCCACCCCGATCGGCGCTCAATGATCGTGGTGGTGGTCGCCGTCGTGCCCTTCCGCGAGCTGAATCGCGAAGAGCCTGCACTCCGTAGCCGAGTCGGAGCGCAGCTCGAGGGTATATTCGGTGCCCACCTCGAGTTCGAAGGTGGAGACCTGGGAGATGATGGTGGGGCACGCGTCCACGGCTTCCTGGCCTTCGGAGACGATCTCGGTCGGGCCATCGAAGAGGCGGAGCTGGACCGGCCCGTCGAAGAAGAACGCGAAGTCACCGGACGCAGCCGGCGAATAGACGACGTAGCCAGGCCCTCCTTCGGCCGGAAGCGTTACGCGGTGGATCACGTGAGGCGCGCTCACCGAGCTCGTAGCGTCCTCGGGATCCAGGGTGGCCAGCGCGTCGGCGAAGGGACCTCCTTCGCCGTGGAAACAGGCGTCGGCGATGGCGTCCTCCATCGGATCGTGGTGATGCTCGTCGCCATTGTCGTTATTTCCGCAAGCGGAGAGGCCGAGGACGACGGTGGAGAGAATGAAAAATCGAGTCATTTTCGTTTCCTTTGTGGGTGTCAGGCGCCATGCGCCTAGATGGCCGAGAAGGCCGTGAGTAGGTTTTGGCGCAGCCTGCTGGCCGCATAGGGCGTGCGGCGCTCGTCGATGACGATGGAGCCATCGGCCTCTCGAACGAGATCGCCGAGCTCGATGCCGACCAGCAGATCGTGCACCGCCAGGAAGAGGCGCAAGGACACCGCCTGGTCGAGCCCGACCTCCATCTCCAGGGGAATGGACACGACGAGCGGCTCGAGGGCGGCGAGACAGATCCGCACGGGAACCCGATCGTCGAGGATCCGGGCCTCGCCGGTTGCATGGAGGGCGCAGCCCGCCTCGTCGCCGTCGGTGGCGTCCTCCGCCTCCAGGTTCAGGGCCCCGAAGGTGGTGGCGGGAACCTGCAGCTCCCGAAGAGGCTGCTCGGTCCCAAGGAGGTCGATCCGCGGGCTGCCGAGAGGAAGGTGGGTGGAGGCGGTGAGGAGGGTGGAATCGAAGAGGTGGCTATGGGAATGGTCGTGCCCATGGTCGTCTCCGGCGGGCTCCGAGCCCTCGACCTCGGTTAGCTCCGCCTCGCCCAGGGTGAGCGTGGCGGAATGAAACTTCACGCCTCCGGAGACCGAGCCCGCAGGGACGATCGAGACGAAGACCGTCCCGGTGGCGTCGTCGCCGAAGCCGGTGGCGCAGCCGGGCAGCGCGAGGAGGACCATCAGCAGACGAAGGAATGCAGTCGATCTCATCGCCCCTCCAACCCGGCCCGCAAGCGAGCGAGGAGCTCGTCCATGTGGGCGATGTAGGATCCCTTGCCGGCGATCGAGCCGACGTCGCCCGGGAGCCGCACGAAGCGCAACCCGGCCTTCTCCGCCACGGTCTCGGCGGTGCGGACGCTGTACCAAGGTTCACTGGCGACCACCGGTGGAGGTTCGCTCCCCCGCAGACGGACGATCACTGACGCGAGGTGCGCCGGAGAGGGAGCGATCCCGGGGAGCGGCTCGATGGTGGACAGCTCCTGCAGGCCGAGCCAGTCCTCGAGATAGACGAGGCTCTTGTGGAAGGGGACGATGCCTCGTCCCTTGAAGGGAGCCATCGCCTTCTCCCACTCCACGATCTTGCCATCGAGCTCGGCCTGGAAGCGCTTCGCGTTCGCGTGGTAGGCGGGGGCGTTCGCGGGATCGGTGGCCGCGAGGCGATCGGCGAGGCCGCCAGCGATCCGCCCGGCCCGGCGAGGATCGAGCCAGAAGTGCGGGTTCCCTCCGGGATGGACGTCGCCGAGCGAGCGATCGGCGGCGACGTGGGTCTCCAGGAGCGGCGCCGCGAAGGCCGACGCCTCGAAGTACCCCGGACGACCCGGCTGGATCTTCGCGTTTCGAGCGCCGGTGAGCAGGGGTGGCAGCCAGCCCACCTCCAGCCCGAGGCCGGCGGAGACGAGCAGATCGGCCCGGTTCAGCGCGAGGATCATCGACGGCTTGCCGTCGACGAAATGAGGATCCTGCTCGGGGGGCGCCAGGATGGTGACCGTGCCCTTGGGGCCGACCACCTCCTTGGCGATGGATCCCAGCGCGGGGATGGATGCGACGACGCGCACGTCGGCGGCTGCGCTTCCGGCGATCGCCCAAACGAGGAGGGTGACCAGGAGTCGATGGATCATAATTGGCTCCTTCCTTTCTAGAAGGGATGCGCGCCGTGGGCGCCCATCACGAATTGATATTGGATGAAATATTCCTGCACACCGCCGGCGGGAGCATCGGGGGTCTCCAGGCCGAAGTCATAGTTGGCCTGGAGGCGGATTCGCTGGAACTCGGAGGGGTAGTAGCTGATGGCGGCGCCCACCCGCTGCTGGCTCGCGGGCAGCAGGAAGGGCGCGATCTCGCCGTCTGGCACGGGATCTCCCACCGCTCTGCCATCGGGGAGGCCGAGGAAGTCGTAGCGGAAGGCGGCCTCCCATTCGGCGTCGAAGCGGCGAACGAGCCAGGCGTAGGCGCCGCCTTGCTCCAGGCGGCCGCCGGGGGTGGTGGAGCGGCGGTAGAGATACTCGGTCTGCAGCGCGGTGAAGGCGCGGGAGGATTGATCTCGCAGCCTCAGGTAGAGATCGCCGCCCAGGACGTCGGTGCGATTCCTGTCGGTGACGAGGAGCCCTCCGCTGGAGTTGGGTCCGTTGGCCACGGAGGCGCCCAGGTTCACGGAGAGGCGACCGCTGAGATCGAGCGAGGTGAGGATGCGCGCGACCCCCAGGAGATCCGTGACCCTCTCGATGTCTCCGCCGGGCACGCCGAAGGAGACCTCGTTGCCTGCGGTCAGCGCGGCGGCGCGCACCTCCACGAAGAAGGGGAGGGGAAGCAGCCAAGACCCCTCGGCGCCGACGCCGCGGAGCTGCTCGCCTCCGAAGAAGCGCCGGTTCGGTAGAGGCATATCCGCGAAGGGAGTGACCTCGAGGAAGTGGAGCTGGTTGAAGCGGCCGAAGGGCGCGTACATCTGCCCCGCCCGAAGCTGCAGGTTCCAGGGGAGGCCGAGGGTCGTGGCGTAGGCCTCCTCCACCTCGATGCCGCCCAGGGAGAGGGCCAGGAAGACGTCGGCCCGGACGAAGGGATCGATGTTCGCCTGGAGGGCGAGCTCGATCTCCTGGAGCTGGGGACCTCGATGCACGGGCTCGTGGGCCCGAAGGCGCAAGGTGGGATCGTCGGAGAACCAGGCTCCGGCGAAGGTCCCGATCAGCGAGATGTCCGGGATGATCTTCCCTGCGGCGGGCAGATGAGAAAAGCCGAGGGCGGCGGGAGGCGGCTGGACGGCGCCCAGGCTCGCGCCCAGCTCGGCCTCCAGCCGCGCCCGCTCCGCCTCGTCCGCAGAGGACGCGGATGAGGAGGGAGCGTCGGATGAGGACGAGGCGCCGGCTTCTTCGCCCGGAGATGGGGAAGGGGCAGGAAGATCGGGAGAGGTGGAGGCGGACGGAGAGTCGGGGGCTGCGTCCGGAGAAGGGGAGTCAGCGGCGTGGGCCGAAGACGTAGCGAGGAGAAGAAATGGAATCAAGGGGAGGCAGCGGATGGCGGGGGCCAGGGGCACACGCCGTCGCTGCGCGGAAGGGGCGACCCCTCCCGCGAGAATACGAACTCTCATGGATGAATTTTCACCTGGGGACGGCTTCGTCCCATACTCAGACGGCAGAGATCTCCCTCTCCGAACGGATGCAAATCGGAGACGCGCGGAGGACGCTCGAGCGCGCGAGGCGCTCGGGTGATCTCAGGAGACGCAGGTGCAGACGCACGCGAGTGGCGGCGGATCCCGGGGACGAGTCACGCACGCATCGCGGGCGCAGCACCTGGCAGCGATGTCGAGTTCAGGCGAGGGGTGGAGAGGTGGCGAAGCTCACATCGGAGGGGGCGAGCTGAGGCTTCGCCGCCGACGCCAGGGCACACGAGATCGCGACGGGAGGCGCGACCTTCGGAACCGGTGTAGCGGCCGAGGCAGGCGGGGTCCCCGGCGTGGAGTGGGCGATGCAGGCGACGCAATCCTTACGCTCTCCGGCTTCGTGGAGATGCCGCTGCGACGCCGTAGACTGCAGGCCATAGGAGGCCAGCAGCGTCAGGATCATCAGCAGTCGGAGGAGGTCGCGCATCGGATCGTCGAGCGATGGCCCGTGACCACGGGGTCAAAGGCTGGCCCTGCGCTCATGCTATTTCATACATCTAGAGAAAGGGCAAGCGTCTTCGTCGGAGACGATGGGCGTGATGCGAAGACCGAATCTACAAAGGCGATCCGATCAGCCGAAGGCGACGTCGCGGATGGCGTGGGAGAAGACGTAGATCCACGCGGTGTTGGCTCGTGTCTCCGCCGGGAGGATGTAGAAGCCGCCGGTCTGCGGCGGGAGCGGATCGGGCGCGTAGCCGTCGAGGGCCCTCCCGTCGGAGAGGGTGAGGCTCACCCGCCTCCCTCCGGGCGTGGGGACGGCGACCCCGGGCTCGCGCATGAAGAAGATCGCCTTGATGGACTCGGTCTCGATGTACTCCACGCCGTCGGGGCCGACGATCTGGATCGACGGCAGCGATTGCAGGTCGGCGCCGTGGAGAACGCCGCGGACCACCGCGCCCGTCTGCCGATGGACCACGACCCGCCACTCTTCCTCGAAGCGGGTCGGGATGGTGCTCGGATCGAGCTCGGCCGGAGGTGGTGGCATGACCGGCGCGTCGTCGTCCAGGAGCTCGACGGCCCCATCGTCCAGGATCCCTTCCTCCGCCCATTCGCTCGCCTCCATGGTGGGAGGCTGCGTCTCTTCCGCCATTTCCATGGCGACCAGGAGCGGCGCGTTGGGGGTCCACTCCCAGGGGGAGGGAGGCGCCTCCCCGGTGGAGGCCTGTGGAAGGTGGTCCAGGCCCGGCTGATCGGCGTCTGGCGGCGGCGGGCGGAAGGCGGCGAAGGGAGCGGTGTCCACCTGGGGGAAGGGGACCACGCTCGCCGCCCCCGGCGGATCGAAGCTCGGCGGGCCGGCATCGTGGGGGACGGGGCCGGCCTGCGGGGGCTGAGGGGCGAGCTCCGTCATGGGCGCCGGATCGGCTCCGCTCGAGAGGCCCGCCGGCTCGGCATCCAGCGCGCCGCTGGCGTCGAGGCTGGACTGCATGGCCTCCGCCACTGCCGCCTCGGCGTCAGCGGGGGCGAGGGGAGCGCCGTCCGGATCGAGGTAGATGCCAGTAGAGGGCTGAAACCAATGCTCGGCGTAGGGATGCCAGTGGAAGCCGCTGTCCGGATCGAAGACATAGCCTGCCTCCGCTGCCGTCGGATCGAGGCCGGGCTCTGCTTCGAGGGACTCGGCGGGGGGCTGGAGGGAAGCTGGCGAGGTGTCGTCGGGCATGACGCATCTACCCTTGGGCCGGGGCCGGACGAAGGAGGTGTCCCATCCGCGTCCCAACGAAAGAAAAGCTGTCGGTAGGCAGAGAGTAGGCGATGTGGGTGTTCGTGGCAAAATCGGCGCCGCTGAAACCCGGCGCGGCCGGCTCTTGCCAGCGTGCGCTCGCCTCGATCTCGCGGTGCCGCGGGCAGTTCCCCACCAGCGTTCGCTCGCCTCCGCCTCGTGGGCGTCGGGGCATGGGAGCGCGCGCTCGCCGGTTGTCGTGGCGCAGCGTCATCGAGAGGGTATGGAGGGCGGTCCTCCGGGTTGACTGGACCTGCCCCACATGCGAGATGTCGCCTCACACGCGCCCGACGCCGGCGCATCCCAAGAGAGAGCCGAGACATGACCGACACCGAGTTCAAGCTGGAGCGCGAGGCCGATGACCGATGGACCGGCCCGAAGCTGGCCGTGCTCATTGTAGTCACGCTGAGCATCGGGCTCGGCATCATCTACACCCTCGCCTCCCAGGCCGCTCCCTACTGAGCAGCCCCGCTGAGAACCCGCTCCCTGCGGGCGAGGTCCTCGAGAGGCTCGTCCCTTGCCGCGCCCAAACCCGGCAGGGGGACGCCTGGCTGCATCCTCGTGACGCGCACCCTACGCTGTTCTCCATGGCGCCAGCTATGCGGCGACCGTGGGGGAGTGGGCGATGGGGATGGGACGGTGCGCGGCCTTTGCGATCGCGCTGCTCCTGCCGTTGGGGGCGCTCGGGGAAGGGGCACCAGCCGAGCAAGGGGAGGCCACCGAGGAGCCGTGCGGCACGGCGATCTGCGGAGGGGATGAGGCGGAGGTCACGGGGGGGCCGCTCGATCTCAGCCACCTGGGGAAGATCCGCGAGATCAAGGTCGTGCAGGAGCCGGCCTTCGAGACCGGGCCGTCGTGGGGGCTCCGCGAACACCAGCTCTACGTCGTCCCCGCAGGGAGCCATGACTACGTCGCCGACTCCGGCGATCTGCCGCTGATCCCGAGGCCGGCCTGGCCCGGCAAGCACCAGCTCCACGATTGGGACTTCGCCCAGGCCTACTCCTATCCCGAGCTCACCCGCAGCGTGAACTTCGCCGCCTTCACCTACATGGGGAGCGACGGCCACAACGATCCAGTCTTCGCCGAGCGGGTCCGCGCGAACCTCTACCTCCTCGAGGCGGGCGTCACCTTCTTCGACTCCCTGGGCAACAAGCGCGACAACCGGACGGATATGGACCTCGACCTTCGGGTCCCATTCAACCTCGGCCACCACCATCAGCTCGCCGTGCTCCCGGGGATCACCTTCCCCATCGACTCGCGGAGTTGGAGCGCGAGGAACTCCAGCGTGCGCGCCCAGGCGATCTACGGACTGGGGACCCATGGCTTCGCCCTGCAGCTCCGCGCGGGCGTCGTGCAGGGGTCACGCCGCGCGGGGCTGCTGAAGCTGAGAGAGCGGTTGGAGGAGCCGGCGGCCCTCTATGGCGCCCTGATCGCGTGGCGGTTCCTTCCGGCGATCCAGATCCGCGCCGAGGCCAGCGGTGAGATCGCCAGCGACCACGGGCCGGATCGGCTCTCCCTCCTCCCCGGCCTCGCCTTCTTCCCCTTCGCCGACCCTCGGGTCACCGTGGGAGCCACCGCCGTCATCGAGACCGTGGCGCGGAATCTCTCCTTCACCGACGCAGCCTATGGAGGATTGGTCAACGTGGAGGCGGGCTTCTATTGATGACATATGACTCAGCTGAGTGGTTCACACACGGACGAGACGTGTAGCAAAAGGCTCCTCCAGGTGGAGTGCCCCCGCCCCGGCACGAGCAGCCTTCAGCGCTGCTCGCTGATCTTGTAGCCGGCCTGGGTGATCACCACCTCGAGCTGCTCGACGTGGGCCCTGCCCCGGGTCTCCAGGGTGAGGAGGACCTCGGTCTCGCCATAGCCCGACTTGCCGAAGGCGCGGTCGTGGTGGATCTCGATGATGTTCGCGTGCTGCTCCGCCACCAGGGAGGTCAGCTTCGCCAGCGCACCCGGGCGATCCTCGATCTGGACCACGAAGCGAACCAGCCGCCCGCCCTTCACCAGCCCCCTCTCGATGATCCGGCTGATCAGGTTCACGTCGATGTTTCCTCCGGAGAGGATCATCGCGACGTTCTTCTTGTCGACGCCCTTGCAGTAGCCGTTGATCAACGCGGCCAGGGGCACGGCGCCGGCGCCCTCGACCACGGTCTTTTCCCTCTCCAGGAGGAGGAGGATCGCGTTGGCGATCTCCTCCTCGTCGACGGTGACGATCTCGTCGACGTAGCGCTGCACACAGGAGAGGGTCCTGCCCCCGGGCCGCTTCACCGCGATCCCGTCGGCGATGGTCTGTCCGGACCCCACCGTCACCAGCTCCCCCGCCTCGACGCTGGCCTTCATCGAGGGGACCGTCCGGGCCTGGACGCCGATCACCCGGATCTTCGGGTTGTTCTCCTTGAGGGCGATGGCGATCCCCGAGATCAGCCCACCGCCGCCGATGGGGACGATCGCCACCTCGAGGTCGGGGCATTGCTGCAGCAGCTCGAGGCCGATGGTCCCCTGGCCTGCGATGATCGCGTCGTCGTCGAAGGGGTGGACGAAGGTGAGGCCGCGCTCCTCCTGGAGCTTTCGCGCGACCGCGTAGGCCTCGTCGAAGTTGCCGCCCGCCAGGACCACCTCGGCGCCGTAGCCGCGGGTGTTGGAGACCTTGATCAGCGGGGTGCGCTCCGGCATCACGATGGTCGCCGGGATCGAGAGACGCCCGGCGTGGTAGGCGACGCCCTGGGCGTGGTTTCCCGCCGACGCGGTGATCACGCCAGCCGCGCGTTCCTCGTCTGACAAGGTGAGGATCTTGTTTAAGGCGCCGCGCTCTTTGAAAGAGCCGGTCTTCTGGAGGTTCTCCAGCTTGAACCAGGTCTTGGCGGCGGTGAACTTCGCGAACTGATCCGAGCGGGTACAAGGCGTGAGCATCACGTCCCTGTCGACTCGCTCGCGCGCCTCTTCGATCTCACGAATCCCGACCAAGCGATGACCCTCTTGCGTTGAAGCTGCGAAGGGCCGCACGCTACCGCCCTTCGGGCAGGGGGGCAACGTCGAGGTGCTCTGGCTTCTGCGCCATGCGCTCGTCGAGGGCCGAGCGGTCGAAGCAGAGCTTCTCGCCCAGCCGCAGGGCCAGGTCCCGGGCGGGGGATGGGATCCCGGCGGCCAGGAGCATCCAGAAGTGGTTCTGCGGATCGGCGAGATCGAGGCCCGCCCCCAGCGCCTCCCCGGCCTCGATGCGATCGACGACCTCGTCGACGATCTCCTTCTGCCAGCCGGGCCCCAGCAGGCGCATCCGCGCGGCGATGAGCGCCTCCACCCTCCGCCTGGGCGGGTCGAGGTCGAGGCGGGCCGAGAGGTGCATCGCCTCCCCGCGGATCTGCAGGATCCGGCTTCGGACCTCCCTGGTCGGCGAGGCGTCATCCTCCATCTCGTCGATGGCGTCGCGCAGATCCTTCGAGAGGCTCGAGGCTGCCGCTGCCAGGAGTTCGGGGGGGATCGGCGCGTTGATCTCCAGGAGGAAGGACATCAGCGCCCGGTTGGCCTCGAAGATCTTCCGGTAGTCGCTCTCGCAGCCGGCGCGTGTCTCCCGCACCAGGCGATGGGCGAGGGCGCGGCGCTCGTCGAGGAAGAGGTGGCGAAGCCCGAAGTCGGGGCCCACGAAGCGGGCGTCGAGGATCCTCACCACGTCGGAGAGGGAGAAGTGGGTCAGGGCCTCGAAGAGCTCATCCTCCGCCTCGGCCTGGCTCTTGGCGTCGGTGTAGGGCCTGACGGCGCAGCGCAGATCGGTGCCGCCGAAGTGGAGGACGGCCACGGTGGCGTCCAGGCTCTCCCGGGTGCGCTCGCTCTCGAGGCGGATCCGATCCAGGGAGAGGGTCGCGGCGCCGGCGCTCTCCTGCCGATGGGAGAGCTGCTCGTAGCGATAGGAGAAGAGTCGACCCTCCGTCGCAGGCTCCGCCTCGAAGAGCCTGGCGATGGCGTGGTGGGCGGCGATCCCCGACATGGAGGCGATGGAGGGCCGGACGAAGCGATCGTAGACGGTGGCGCCGTCGCCGAGATCCGGCAGGTTGGAGGGGGCGGCGGCGAGGGCATCCAGGAAGCCGGACTCCAGCGCCGGCCCCCCGGCCTCCTGGGCGAGCTGCATCGCGCGGGCCGCGTATCGGAGGATCTGCAGGGTCTCGAGGTTCGAGACGTCGTCAAAGAACCATCCACACGAGGTGTACATGAGCATCGCGTTGCACTGGGCTTCGAGGAGCCGCAGCGCCTGGATCCTGTGGAGATCGGCGGAGAGGAGGCCGCGGCGGCGCTCGTGCCGCTCCAACCAGGCGCGGCATCGCTCGCGATCGGGATCGAGGAGGAGCTCCACGTATTCGTCTCGAGCGCCCCAGGGATCGCGCAGGAGCTTGCCGCCCACCTCCTCGAACTGCGCCGCCAGCTCGTCGCGGAGCCGGTCCAGGGCGGTCCGCAGCGGGCTCCTCCACTTTTGGTGCCAGCCAGAGTCGCCTGCGGTGTTGCAGCCGCAATCGCTCTTCCAGCGCTCCACCCCATGGGAGCAGCTCCACGACGAAGGGTCGATGAGCTCGGCCTCCCACTCGGGTGGGTGGCGCTCCAGGAATTGACCGTAGTTGGTAAGCACCAACCCCGCCTCCCGCAGCCGGGGCAGGGCGGCGGCCAGGGTCTCGTCGCCGCCTCTGCGATGGTGGCCGAAGGTCTCGCCGTCCACCGCCACCGAGAGGAGCTCCTCGTGGCCGCGCTCGTCGTCGAAGCCGCTCTGCAGCCGGCGCACCAGCTCGGCGGCCGAAGACAATCCCTCACCGAAGGCGAGGCTCTTGGCGATGGGCCCGTCGTAGAAGAAGACATCGATGAAGGCGCCGCTCGGGAGCCGCACCCGATAAGGTCGGGTGGGATCCACCTGGCCGCCCTCCACGCTCGTCCACCGATCGTCGCCGAGCCGGCGGATCGCCCGGGCCTGAAACGGCGAGAGGACGGTAAAGCGCAGGCCTTGGGAGGCGAGGACCTCGAGGCTCTCCCGATCGACCGCGGTCTCCGGCAGCCACATCCCTTCGGGCTCGCGGCCGAAGCGGTGGGCGAAGTCGGCCAGGCCCCAGCGGACCTGGGTGCGCTTGTCGCGGCGGTTGGCCAGCGGGAGGATCAGATGGTTGTACGCCTGGGCCAGGGCGTTGCCGTGGCCGCTCCGCTCCTCCCTCGATCGGCGATCGGCGTCAAGGATCGCCCGATATGCCTCCGGCCGCTTCTTCTCCATCCACGAGAGGAGGGTCGGGCCGAAGTTGAACGAGATCGAGCGGTAGTTGTTCTCCACCCCGACGATCCGCCTCGCGTCGGTGAGGATGCGGGCCGCGCCATTCGGCAAGTAGCATTCGGTGGCGATCCGATCGTTCCAATCGTGGAAGGGCGCGGCGGAGTCCTGTGGCTCGATCTCCTCGATCCACGGGTTCTCCCGCGGAGGCTGATAGAAGTGGCCATGGATGCAGAGGTATCGTGTTCCCGCCAAGGCGCAGCCTCCGATTCGGGGGAGGGATAGGCGGCAAGGTAGGCCCGACCCGCGGCGTCCGCAGGGCCTGGACCTGTGAACGAAAGGCCCCCGCAGGGAGTGGGTTCGATTCGCTCGGCTTGCGTGCCGCGCGAGAGGCCTCCTTTGCGCGTGGTCACCCTCGGTTTGGGGCCTGCGAACGAACTGTCCACGGTATCGAGCGGGACCAGATGGGAGAGCTGAGGACGATTGTCGGTCGATCCTGCGCTGTGTATCCTCCCGGACCCTATGAAAAAGCGCATCGCCGTGATCGGATATGGAAACGTCGGGCAGCATTGCGTGGACGCCGTCCTGGCCGCCCCGGATCTGGAGTTGGTAGGGCTGGTCCGCCGCGATCCCTCGATGGCTCCGACGATCCTGGGGGCGCTGCCGGTGGTGGCGGACGTGGGGGAATTGGGGGAGGTGGACGGAGCGCTCCTCGCGTGCCCGACCCGAATGGTGCCGGCGATGGCCAGCGCGCTCCTCACGAAGGGTGTCGCCACATGCGATAGCTTCGATCTCCACGGCGCGCCCCTGATGGAGCTGCGGGCCGAGTTGGACCGCGCCGCCAAGGCGGGAGGGGCGGCGGCGGTCGTGGCGGCAGGCTGGGATCCCGGGACCGACTCGATGATCCGCGGCCTCCTCGAGCTGATGGCGCCGAAGGGGCTGACCTTCACCAACTTCGGTCCGGGGATGTCCATGGGCCATACGGTGGCGGTGAAGGCGATCCCGGGGGTGCGGGATGCCCTCTCGATGACGCTGCCAGCCGGGGAGGGGATCCACCGCCGGGCGGTCTACGTCGAGGTGGAGGAGGGGGGGGCTCCGGCGGCGATCGAGGAGGCGATCCGCCGCGATCCTTACTTCGTCCACGACGAGACCCGGGTGCACTTCGTCGAGAGCGTCGAGGGCCTCATCGACAAGGGGCATGGCGTCGTCATCGAACGCAAGGGCGTTTCCGGGCAGACCCACAACCAACGCTTCCGCTGGGAGATGCGGATCCAGAACCCGGCGCTCACCGCCCAGGTGATGGTCTCGGCCTTGCGGGCGACCCTGCGCCAACGCCCTGGCTGCTACACCCTCCTCGAACTGCCGATCGTCGACTTCCTCCCGGGGGATCGGGAAGACTGGCTGCACAAGCTCGTCTGATCCGCCCTCCGGCCGCATGAGACGAGCACCGCACGGGGTACGCGGGCGATCGCCTCATGTCCGCCACCCATCGAAGGCCGACCCACCGACGAAGGCTCGCCTGGGATGAAGGAGCCGCCCTCGCGAGGAAGGGGAGCCCTCCGCTCCGCGCGAGACGGGGCTCGCGCGATCAGGCCTCGACGCCGACCACCGGGGCCCCGAAGAGGAGGTTGATCCGCTCGCCGAGATCGTCGGTGGGCGCGACCTTGAGATCGCGGACCGTGATCCTGGTGAGGGAGTCGCCGGGGATCTGGACCCGCAGCTCCACGGCGAGGGGACCGGGGTGCTGGCCCAGCAGGGCGCGGGTGCGCTGGAGTCTCTCTGTATTGAGCTGGGCCGCGTCCACGGTGATGGTGAAGCGGGAGGCGCGACGGGCCCGGACCTCGGCGAGGGGCGTGACGTCGTCGGCGATCAGCTCCGCCATCGGGTTCTCTTCGTCGCGGTTGTTCATCTGCACGGTGGCGGAGATCAGCAGGGGCTGATCGGTCTCGAGGAGGGGCTGCCAGACCTCGAAGCCTCCGGTGCGGGCAGGTGGCCGCCCCGGGATCGGCGGCCCCGGCCGCCTGCCGCCGCTGAAGCAGATCACCTCCACCGTCCCGGCGAGATCTTCGACGGTGGCGAAGCCCATCAGCTTGCCGGTCTTGGTGGGGCGCGACCGCAGTGCAGAGACCACGCCCACCACCCGCACGCTCTCGCCGTCCCTGGCTCTGGCGAGGATCTCCGCCGTGGTATGGGTGGCGAAGCGCTTGATCTCCTCGGCGTATTGATCGAGGGGATGGCCGGTGATGTAGAAGCCGAGGGTCTCCCGCTCGCCGACGAGCTTCTCCTTGTCGGTCCAGGGCTCGGCCGCGGGATAGTCGCCGTCCTCACCCGGCTTCTTCTCCTTGGTCTTGGCAGGGCCCTCCAGCAGGCCGAAGAGCGAGCTCTGACCCGACGCCCGATCCCGCTGGGCACCCTGGCCGCGCTCGAGGGCGTGATCGATGGCGCCGAAGAGCTGCCAGCGGGGCAGCCCCGTGAAGTCGAAGGCGCCGCAGCGGACCAGGCATTCGACCACCTTCCGGTTCACCCGGCGTAGGTCCACGCGCTCACAGAAATCGAAGAGGCCGGCGAAGGGGCCCTCCTCGCCCTTGCGCTCGCGGGCCTCGAGGATCGCGTCGATGGCCGACTCGCCCACGCCCTTGACCCCGCCGAGGCCGAAGCGGATCTGCGTGCCGCGGCCGTGGAAGGAGCGCGCCGACTCGTTGATGTCGGGGGGCAGCACCTCCAGGCCGCCCTCCCGGGCGTTGGCGATGTGGGCGACTAGCTTCTCGGTTCGATCGGCGTCGCTGGTGAGGAGGGCCGCCATGAACTCGGCGCGGTGGTGGCGCTTGAGCCACCCGGTCTGCATGGTGATCAGCGCGTAGGCGGCGGAGTGGGAGTTGTGGACGATGATCCCGTCCGCGACGAAGTTATGGGTCTCGTCGACGGTGAGATCGTAGGTCATCTCCTGGCCCGCGGCCTCGATGGAGACCACCGGATCCCAGTGGACGTCGGCCTCCGGGGCGGCGCGGCGTCTGCCGAGGATCAGCTCGGCCATCGCCCGCCGCTCGGCGTCGCGGCCCAGCAGATGCGGACCCACCAGGTGGTGGAAGCGCTCGATCGCCCCTGCGCCGAGGAGCTTCACCTTCCAGGCGGAGGCGCCGCGGCGCACGGTAGAGACGATCGCCAGACGGCCGAGGAGGTGTTGGACGTCGCGGGCCATGGCCTCGTCGCGCACCGGCAGGATCGGGGTCGAGGAGAGGGTGCCTCCAGCAGACCAGAGCCGGCCCAGGAAGAGCTCGAGATCGGCGTCTCGTAGGGTGAAGAGCTCTCCGGGGATGGCCGGCTCCTCGAAGATGCCCTGGCCCTGGGCCCAGTCGGCGAGGCCGCAGGCGCCGACGCGGTGACGCACGGCGGTGGAGGCACCCCGCGGCGATGCGAAGGGCTGCGGCAGGCGCAGCCGCACCTCGCTCCCCGAGGCCTCGGCCCTCGTGAGGTGGAAGCAGCGCGCCGCGTGTTCGAAGTCCTCCGCCAGATCCTCGGAGGCCAGGCGCAGATCGAGGGCGTCCTCCTCCTCCCGCAGGCTGCCGGAGAGGAAGCCGGCCAGCGCGATGAGCTGGTGCCGCGGCCAGGAGTCGCCCTTGGCCAGGGGGAGCCGTCCGGGGGTGGCGATCGCCTCGCCGATGCGCAGATCCTCCAGCCACTTCCAGCCGTCGGCGGTGAGGAAGGGGTGGTTGCCCGTGGCGATGACCTCCTTGCCCGAGGCGGTGGTCAGCTTGAAGACCGGCTTGATTCCGTTCTGGATCACGTCGGTGACCCGGCGTGCCACGATCGTCCCGGACTTCTCGTCCAGGGAGAGGGTCTCGAAGTCGGCCGGCTTGTTGGCGAAGAGCTCGTCCACCCGCATCTTCGCGCCGCTGTGGGCGTCGATCACCTCGGTGGCGCCGACCACGCATTTGTTGAAGCCGTAGGCGGCGAACTTCTCCATCAGGTCGAAGATCTC
>JBEBXK010000017.1:0-69125 GCA_040391605.1 Vulgatibacter incomptus | reverse complement strand
TCTACACTAAACTACCCTGCCAGGACTGTCTCACCGACATTGACATAGAGGGTCCTGCACGCCGAGTTCGTTGAAGAGGAAGGCACCGTCTCAACGCTCCAGGCGCTCGAGCACGTGCTCACCAGGTGGGCAGGTCTCCGAGTTCTACACCGATCGAGGAAGCCACTTCTGCACGACCACAAAGGCCGAAGATTTCCCGGACGAGATTCAGGCGACCCAGCTGATCAGCGTCAACTATTCTTGCCGGCAAAAGTAATTGTCGTTGATCACCAGCTGACTCGAGTCCTGAAGGTGCTTGGGATCCGGCACATTCTGGGCCGAAGCCGGATGAGCCTGCCCGGATCTCGTGGGCACCCCCGACACAGCGAAACGCTGTAGGAGAGAAGGATGTCCAAGAAGGTACGTAGGTCGTTTACCCCCGAGTTCAAGGCCAGTGCGGTCGAGCTCGTGCGAACGAGCGGGACGTCGATCGGCCAGTCGCGAAGGCTCTTGGCCTCACCGAGACTGGCCTTCGAGGCTGGGTGAAGGCCCATGCCCGGGCGATCGCGCCCCATGCACCCCTGGCCACCGAGGGAGAACGGGAGGAGTTCCGAAGGCCGCGGGATGAGAACAGGATCCTCAGGATGGAGAGGGACTTCTTAAAAATAGCGGCGGCCCTCTTCGCGAAGGAGAGCAAGTGAAGTTCGCTCTCATCCACGCGGAGAAGGCCATCTTCCCCATCACCTTCATGTGCGAGCAGCTCGGCGTCTCCCGGAGTGGCTACTACGCCTGGGCGGGCCGCGATCAATCGGACCGGGCGGTCGAGGACGATGTACTCGCCGCGGAGATCAAGGCCATCCACAAGGAAAGCCGTCGAACCTACGGCAGCCCGCGCATCCACGCCAAACTGAAGACCAAGGGCCGGCGGACGAGCAGGAAGCCGATCGCGAAACTGATGCGGCGAGAGGACCTCGCAGCGTGGAAAAAGCGGCGATTCCGGCGAACCACGAACTCCCACCACTCGTTTCAGATCGCGCCGAACCTCCTCGCCCGCAACCTCACGGTCGACGCGCCGAACAAGGCATGGGTGACGGACATCACCTACATTTGGACCAGCGAGGGCTGGCTCTACCTCGCTGAGATCGTCGACCTCTACTCGCGGATGTTCTTCGGCTGGGTGGTGAGCACGACGATCGATCGCAAACTCTGCCTCGACGCCCTAACGATGGCGATTCTCCACCGCCGCCCACTCGCCGGTCTCATCCACCACTCGGACCGGGGCAGCCAGTACGCCAGCGGCGACTACTGCAAGGCCATCGATGCCCACGGGCTCCTCTGCAGCTGGGTCGGAAGGGGACTGCTGAAGCAATCCCGTCGCGGAGAGCCTCTGGAGCACTTTCAAGGCGGAGGCCGTCCCTCCGGAGGGCTTCGGCTCTCGAGCAGAAGCCCTCCGCGTCCTCTTCGAGTACATGGAGGTCTTCTAAATAGGAAGCGGACTCACTCACGCCTGGGCTACGTCTCCCCTGCCCAGTTCGAAGCATTTGCATCGTCCGTCACGAAGGCAGCATAAAACCCCTGTCCACGGAATCGGGGCAGGGCCAACCTCGGCAAGCGCCTTTTCTGTGGAAACTCTGTAAGCGATCGATCTTCTTGGCCTTTCAGGCGCCGAAACTCGGAGGGTTCATGCCTGACGCAGTAGTGTTAGGTACGCCGAGGGAATACCGGCATGTTCCACCGGGGCGCCGCCGCGTTACGACTCGTCGGCGGTTTGGGAATGAGTCACCCTCAATCGCCATGATGTAGGCCTCAGGACTGGACGGCAGCGAGCTCTTTGGCTAACATGCCAAACATCCTTCGTGCGATCGCGAGCGTAGCTTCGTCCTCGCGAAGCACCTGTAAGACTGCGCTCTCGTACTGATATTTGCTTTGAAGTCCGACGGCGCGGGCAATGGCGTCGAGCGCCGGCGTTTCCCGAATGGGGCAACGGGTGAGAATTCGCGTCCAATCGCTCGCCCGTGCTGCTTCCGAGAGCGCCGTCACCTCAGCGTCGATTACCGCCTCAGTGTCTATATTTAATGTAATCGCTTGCCCTGTTGCGATCTGTCGAAGAGTCGGTAGGCCTGCGAAGAACTTGCTGCGGATGGTCTTTTCGACCGCGCGTGCCGCTAGGCGATTGAAATGGGGCTCCGTCGCCTTTATAGCTTCGACTATGGCGTTTTGAGTAGTTGTGTGTCCATTGCCCCCCGTGACGGCTGCTTGCCGATGGGCTACAGCCAAAATCAAGTCAGGATGATAATAGATCGACTCCACTGAATAGAATGGTAGAGCGAAGATGCCGTTGGTATGTAGTAACGCAATGGCGGACAGATCTCTTCCGTCATTATCAATGATGCCCCACGCCTTCACCCAGTGAAGTGTTTCGGATGATCTAATCCCGGTCACCGCGTGTTCGACATCTCGCGATGAGGCCTTTGAGCGGATCGACACACCGGGGAATAAGATACTATACATGGGCTTGTCTAGGCTGGACTCCTCTCCTTCGATGAAGACGATTCGGCGCCGTGATCCAATAATGTCTTCCTTGATTGACTCGTCGATATCCGAATTCGGCGGAATGATATCTACATCCCATTCTATGGCCCGCTGGTTGGAGTAGGTGCAAGAGCGAACAAGTAGCACGCGCGCATCTGGGTTGTCCACGGGCAGCATTAGGTCGTGGGTTCCGACTACGAATGTGCAGTCTTCTCGATATCGGGATAGGTGCGAAAGTAATGGCGAAATTATGGACCGGTGTAGATGGCGCTCGGGCTCGTCGATAATCAGCAAGGTTCCCGGTTTGGACGTGAGCACGTCACCTGCAATAAGTAGTGCGTTGCGCTCGCCGTCCGACAATTCAGCCGCACCATACAGTTCGCTCCCTTCCTTGGATGCCATGAGACGGTCGCCGCCTTGAATTGAAATGACTACATTGATGCCTGATAGCGCGAGTAGTTCGTTTATCTTGGTGATTGGAGCTGTTTTTCGAGCAAGCGCCTTGGCCCGCTCATGATCGCCCGCTCGGAACGCTCTGGAGATGGCTCGGGCGTCAATGTTCTCGGCGTCAATGAGATCGTAAAGAGTTAGTCCTGAGCGCATTTGCGCGTTTTGTTCCCTCCAACGCGAATTCGCGTCCATGTCCCAACTTCGGGCAACCTGTTCGTAGGACTGCTTCTGAGCCGGCGTGAACTCAATAGTGCTGGATTGAAACCACGTCTGCCGGCTTGCCGAGATGCGGCGAGAGTTGCCCCTAGCGGTAGCAGCAAATCTCTGCAGGAGCGAAGACTTGCCCGTGCCGTTTGCGCCGAGAACAAACAAGGTTTGTCCTGGAGCGAGGTCGAGCGTTAACGCCGCGTCCGTGGCGGTTTGAACGGAAAGGTTAAAGGTCATTATCCTTAGCTGCCCCGATTATTAGGGATGACGTGGGGCTCGGACCCACGACCAGTTTGCCTCGCTGATGTTTTGGAGACCCGTTCCTTACATAGCTCGGCCACTCTTCCTGTCAAGCGCCGTCCTCCGCTATCGCATGTGATTCAGCCAAGTCGTCGGCAGGGATCCCAAGAAGACGAAGGGCGAGTCCGTTGTGGACTCGCCCTCCGCACTTTCCTTGCCTGTCCCGTGTTCAGGACCGCTGAGGCGACCCCCGCCCCGGAGTTGCGGGTCCTGAAACTGCCTTGAAGATCAAGGCCTTATGTGGTGCCCAGAGCCGGAATCGAACCAGCGACACGGGGATTTTCAGTCGGACGGCTCGCCGCTCGGCAGGGCTCGGCAAAGTTGAGCGCAGGCCGCTTACAGGCCTGGAATTACACGGCAAATTGGCCTGAGTGGTCGTCCGGGAGGTCCGGAACGCGTCCTTCGGCAGGTGCCGGATCGTGTTCCGGTCGTGGCCCCGGATGGCCCGCGAACACGGGCCGAGGAGCCGAACACGTGAGGACCAAGATCACCCAAGCCCGGGCCGAGCGCGCCCCCGCGCCGGCCTCGTGCAAGAGCACCCTGTACTCCGACGCCGAGATGAGGGGCTTCTACCTGATCGTGACCCCGACCAAGAGGAGCTACTACGTCCAGTCGCTGGTCAACGGGCGCCAGGTCGGGACCAAGGGGGGCGACCACCACGCCCTGGACGCGAAGCAGGTCCGTGACTTGGCGCGCAAGACCCTCGTCTCGATCGGGGCGTGGACGAACCCCATCGAGGAGCGGCGGCAGGCGAGGGCGAGGGGGATCACCCTCAGCGAGGCCCTGGAGCTCCATCTCGGCGCTCGAAGGCTGTCGCCCGAGACGGTCTCCGACTACCGCTACCTCTGCGACCAGTACCTCGAGGACTGGAAGGACCGGCCACTGGCAGACCTCGGGGCCGATCGGCGAGGGGTGCGCGAGCGGCACGTCCGCCTCACCGAGAGGCACGGCAAGACCACCGCCGACTACGTGCTCCGGGTCCTGCGGGCCGTCTACAACCGGGCCCTCCGCGAGCACCCGGACCTCCCCGCGAACCCGACGGCAAACTGCGACTTCCATGGTCCGAGGCGGAGGCCCACGACCCTGGTCGAGCCCGGCGCGGTCCAGAGGTGGGCGGCGGGCGTGGCGGCGATGGCGAACCCGATCCGACGGCACTTCCAGAGGTTCGTCCTCCTGTCGGGCAAGAGGCGGACGGCGGCCTCGGAGGTGCGCTGGGAGCACGTGGACACCGAGCGCAGTCTGGTCACGTCCGCGTGGAGCGTCGAGGCTCGAAGAGGGGGCCGAGGGCGGGCATCCTCAAGCGCAGGTGCGAGCGCAACGGCGAGCTCCACCGGAAGAGCCCCTGGGTCTGGCCGGCGGCGAGCAAGAGCGGGCACATCGAGGCCCCATGTCGCCGACCCGCGGATGGTTAACGTCCACCAGCTCGGGCTACGATGCCTCTCTCGAGGTGCTCGACTAGGCTCACCTTGTCGCGCTGGCTCGCGGGGATCGTGGTTGCCTATTCGAGCGCAAGCGAGGCAGCCTGCTTCTTCTCGCGGTGGACCTGGCTTTTGACCCAGTCGATCGCCTCTCGGACACCTTTACGAATGCCGGTGGGGCGCTCCCCGATCGCGCCGAGCTCGCGCACGAGCGCTGAAGAGTGGCTCAGGTATCGAGGGGGGAACCGCGCCATTTGTATGTCGCCTCCACGTTCCGTCTTGGCCGCAGCGAGAAGCACGGGACTCGCCATCCCTACGCCGATCACGAAGGGCGACCTGACTTGCAGGTGGCGAACCGGAAGCACGAGGAAGCCACGATACTCGAATCGAAGTCCATCTGGCTCCCGCACGAGACGACCCCACGTGCGTACAGGCACACCTTTGAGCCCCTCGCCGCTGAACACCTTGATCTCATCTGCTATCGGCACCGTCCGCTTCCAACGAAACGTCAGGGCATCCCACGAAAACACGGCACCGAATACCATCAGGCGGAACGCCCAGCCTGCGACCAGTGCACCGATCAGGACGTACAGGGAACAGACGGCCAATGACGCCCAGGGGGAGATCATCATGGCGGCCATGAGGAGGAGGAGCGCGCCCAGCTTGAACCCTTTGAGGATCCAGTCGACCCAACCGAAGGGGCTGATCACCGCGAGCACGCTGATCGTGTGGAACATCAACCAGATGACCGCGTAAGCGAAGACCGAAACCGAGAGTACGAGAACCCACCAAAGCGACCCTCCCGAGGAAGCGTCGACGGCTCCAGCCGTGGTCGAGGCGTGCGCGGATGGAATCGTCCAATCGAGCATCGAGACCGCAATCCCACCCAAGGTAGATGAGATCTCCTTCTTGATGTGAGGCGGAAGTGCGTCCTGCGCCACTACGAAGCCCAACAGGCCCGCGATCTTTGATTCCCATACCTTGTAGGCCTTGAATCCTCTTTTGATCACCGGGGCGCGATGCCCTACCCAGACCACGAGGATCAACGTGATCCCTACTCCCCAGAAAAGTGGATGAGAGTACCAAGGCAGATTGGATCGGTCTGGCTCAGGGGTGCGGAGCCAGGATGCCGCACCGATGACTGTCATCCCGAGGACCGGCGTGATGGCTACACCCGTGAGTTTCACGAACTGATCTGCCACCTCAGCGCTTGAAATCGGCGTCATCGTCGTGGCTGGAGTCGAGTATTCAGCCTGGGATGGCGAAGGCTGATTCCCAGCCTGCGCGGCTGCTGGTCCGGAAGCGAACACCATTGCTAGAGAAAAGAGAATCAGCGACGGACGGCAAATCTCGAGCATATGGACATCCTCCATTGGATGTGGAGAGCAGAATCGGTTGATGGAGCATGATCACTCCTCAGCGCAGGTCGATCATCTGAGGGATCCCCTCGACGTTTGGACGCCCCGCGGATCGAGCGTCATGTTCATCCCTCCGTGAATGTGATCCGGTCCTAGGGATCGGAGTGGACCATACCGTGGGTGCTCCTAAAGCGGAGCACTTTCTTCCATGCTCCCCCATAGGCTGCCGTCGACCGGTAGCCTATGGACGATCTCCACCGTCAGTTTATCGAGAAGATCCGTGCCCTTATGGACGCCCGAGGCTTCTCCGTTAACCGTCTTGCCGACTTTGCGGGCCTTGGAAGGGGTCGGATGTCAGAGATCCTGGCCGGAAAGTCTTCCCCTACCCTGCGAACGATCGGGCGGATCGCTGCCGCGCTAGATGTGCCGGTCCGGGACCTCTTCCCGTCAGCATCGCTCGATAGTGAAGGGGGCTTGCCCAGGGATCGATCAGCGCCACCGGGGCGACAGCGTTGACGGGCTCGCCTCGGGTACTTGGCGCAGGCCTCGGAGATCAGATGGATACCCAGAAAAACGAAAGCCCCTCGTAACGCTATGAGTGGCTTTCGTTTTCGTTGGTGCCCAGAGGCGGACTCGAACCAGCTAAACGGGGATCTTTCAGTCGGACGGCTCGCCGCTCGGCGGGGCTCATCAAAGTTGAGCGCAAGCCACTTACAGACCTGGAATTACATGGCAAATTGGCCTGAGTGGACGTCCGGGAGGTCCGGAACACGTCTTTCGGCATGCCCCAAATCCGTGGTCCGGTCGTGGCCCCGGACGGCCCGCGAATACGAGGCGAGGAGCCGAACACGTGAGGACCAAGATCACCCGGGCCCTGGCCGAGCGCGCCCCCGCGCCGGCCTCGGGCAAGAGCACCCTGTACGCCGACGCCGAGAAGAGGGCTTCTACCTGATCGTGACCCCGACCAAGAGGAGCTACTGCGTCCAGTCGCTGGTCAACGGCCGCCAGGTCCGGACCAAGGTCGGAGACCACCCCGCCCTGGACGCGAAGCAGGCACGGGACCTGGCGCGGAGGACCCTGGTCTCGATGAGGGCGGGGACGAACCCCAACGAGGAGCGGCGACAGGCGAGGGCGAGGGGGATCATCCTCAGCGAGGCCCTGGAGTTCCACCTCGGCGCCCGGAGGCTGTCGCCCGAGACGGTGTCCGACTACCGCTACCTCGAGGACTGGAAGGACACGCCACTGGCAGACCTCGGGGCCGACCGCCGAGGGGTGCGCGAGCGGCACGTCCGCCTCACCGAGAGGCACGGCAAGACCACCGCCGACTACGTGCTTCGGGTCCTGCGCGCCTTCTACAACCGGGCCCTCCGCGAGCATCCGGACCTTCCGGTGAACCCGACCGCCAGCTGCGACTTCCACGGCGCGAGGGGGAGGCCCACGACCCTGGTCGAGCCCCGCGCGCTCCAGAGGTGGGCGGCGGGCGTGGCGGCGATGGCGAACCCGAACCCACGGGACTTCCAGAGGTTCGTCCTCTCCTTTCGGGCAAGAGGCGGACGCCTGCCTCCGAGATGCGCTGGGAGCACTTCGACGCCGAGCGCAGGCTCGTCCACGTCCCCACCCCGAAGGGGGGCCGTTTGGGGGGCGTCGACCTCTCGCTGAGCGGACCGATGGCGGGCATCCTCGAGCGCCGGCAGAGGCGCAACGGCGAACTCCACTGGAAGAGCCTGGATCTGGCCGGCGGCTAGCAAGAGCGGGCATCGAGAGACTTCCGCGTCGCCGACGCGCGCATGGTCAACGTCCACCAGCTCCCGGCCACCTACATCTCGCTGGAGGTGACCGCCGGCCTGGACCCGTTCACGATCAAGCTCCTGGTGAACCACCCGCGGACGGGGGACGTGATCCTCGGCTAGGTCAGCCCCTCGCTCGAGCACCCTCGGCACCCCCAGGGGCGGGGCACAGTAAGGATCGCCAAGGAGACGGGCGCCCCCGGCGCTGTTGGGTGACCCATCAGCGACACCGGGATGACAGGGGGGCCGTCGTGCCGCAGCCTCTCGCGATTCACGGAGGCGTAGATGGAACGACGGAAAATCGCAGGCGAAGCCGAGGCGCGGCGGGCGCTGGCGGCGGTGGGACGGTCGGGTAAGAGGCTCGGAGAGTGGGCCCGTGCGCACGGGATCGATGGGCGATCGCTCCACGCGTGGGACATGGCGCTCGCCAGGCGAGGGACGAAGACGGGGCGAACGAAGCTGGTGGAGCTCGTCCCGGCAGCGACGGTGGCGGGCAGGGCTCGGTACGTCATTCGCATCGGCGAGGTGTCGCTCGAGTTTGGAGATGAAGCGCACGAGGAGACCCTGCGCCGAGTGGTCGGGGCGCTTCGATCGTGCTGAGCCTGCCGCCGACGGTGCGCGTGTTCGTGGCCGTGGAGCCTTTGGACATGCGCGGGTCGTTCGATGCGGTGGCTGGCGCGGTGCGCAGGCTCGGGCTCGACCCGGTCGATGGACATTTCTACCTGTTCCTGAATAAGCGACGGCGGCTCGCGAAGGTCCTCTGGTTCGACGGCTCGGGCTGGTGCCTACTTTCGAAGAGGCTCGAGGCTGGGAGCTTCCAGCTGCCTCCGATCACCGACGAGGAGCGGCAGGTTCAGGTGGACGGCACCACGTTTGCCTCGATCCTCGCCGGCATCGACTTTACCGCAGCGCGCCGCGGATGGTATCGGCGAGAGGCGCGGCGAAAGGGGATCGACACGATCGCCGCGACGTGATCTTTACTCTTCGTGTCTACCGTCGCCGCCCTGCAAAGAGAGAACGCCGCCCTTCGGGAGGAGGTTGCTTCGCTCACCGGGAAGATCGCTACGCTCACGGATCAGCTCGCGAAGATGAACGAGCGTGTGGGTGAGCTCCTCGCGATCGCCCAGCGCAAGCAGCGCAGGTCGTCGGAGCCGAAACCCATGCCCCCGCCGGACGTGGACGACGACGCCAAGAAGGCGTTCGACGAGCGGCCAAGGGCATCGGCGAAGCCGCCGACCGAGAAGCCGGAGAAGAAGAAGGCTTCGCCGACGGGACGCAAAGCGCTTCCCCGGCACCTTGAAGCTGAAGAGCACAAGCTGCGCCCGGAGGCTTGTGCGCATTGCGGTAGCAGTGCGCTCGACGCGGCCGACGAGATCGTCGAGGAGAAGCTACACATCGTCAAGGAACACCAGAGGCGTCGGGTCGTACGACGGACGACGTGCCGTTGCCGAGACTGCGGCGAGCGCTCGACACCTCGTTCCCTGCCCGCGCCCTACGAACGCTCGAAGGTCACCTCCGAATGGCTGGCGTGGTTCGTTCACAGTAAGTTCACCCAGCTCGCTCCACTCGATCGCATCCGCCGCGACCTCGCGGACCGAGGCATTCCGCTCGCGATGAGCACGCTCGTTGGCTTCGTCGAGCGGGCCGCGGATCTCCTATCGCCGATCGACGGACTTCACTGGAAGCAGCTCCTGGCAAGCTCGTGGATGGCCACCGACGGCACCGGGCTGAAGGTGCTGATCCCGAAGGCTCCCGGCGGCGCACAACGGCTACATCGAGCTGTACCGGAACCGTGAGGCCGCCGTCTTCCTGTACTCGGCAGACAAGGCGAGCGAGGGTGTCGTGGAGAGGTTGCGTCCATTCCACGGGACGCTCACCGCCGATGCTGAGCAGGGTGCGGATCTTCTCGGAAGACGGGTTTTCGCTTGATTCCCACAGGCTGAGGCGGCTGGCGGGGCGACGTCGATCGCACAAATCGGCTCCTATGGGATCCGCGGGACGGAAGGTCCCGGGAAAGGCCGCCAGATGGAAGCCCTTGCGATCCAGACCGTCGACTCCTTCTCCCCGGCGCGGGACCACTTTGGACACTTGGAAGAACGGCTCAAAACCGGCGAAACTAGGAGGATGAGCCATACCGACCTGGAGAGCTTGATCGAGAAGGAGGGGCGTGATCTCCTGCGGCAGCTGCTGCAGTCCCACCTCGACCTTCGCGCGTAGATGGAAGCGTCTGAACCCGTGACGTCTGCGGACGGTTCGCCGCGCCCGCACCACCGGGAGAGCACGAGGGAACTCGAGACGATCTTTGGGACCGTCATCGTGAGGCGCTCCGGCCACGGGGATCGCGGCAAGGAGACCCTCTTCCCGCTCGACGCCTCGCTGAACCTGCCGAAGGACCGATACTCCCTTGGCGTTCGTCGACGGGCCGCGGAAGAGGCGGCGAAGGGCTCCTTCGACGAGGCGGTGGCCGCGCTCGTCAAGTACACCGGCGCCAAGGTGCCCAAGAGACAGCTCGAGGAGCTCGTCGTGCGGGCGGCACAAGACTTCGACAGCTTCTACGTCGCGCAGCGCGCTTCCTGGGACGCGACGGAGCATCCGGCGAGCGAGATCCTCGTGCTCACGTTCGACGGCAAGGGCGTGGCGGTGCGTCGCGAGGACTTGCGCGAAGCGACCCGAGCGGCAGCCGACAAACGGAACCGGAAGCTGGAGAAGCGGCTGTCCAAGGGGGAGAAGCGCAACTCCAAGCGGATGGCGGAAGTCGCAGCCGTCTACTCCATCGCGCCGTTCGTGCGAACGCCCGAGCAGGTACTGGGCGATCTGCGGCCGGAGGACGGCCCGGCGGCCCCACGGCCCCGCCCCGACGGCAAGCGCGTCTGGGCCAGCCTCGAGAAGGACCCCGGCGACGTGATTGACGAAGCCTTCCTCGACGCGCTGTCGCGAGATCCAGGGCGTGAGCGAAAGTGGGTCGTCCTCGTCGACGGCAACAAGGACCATATCAAGCACGTGCGAGCTGCGGCCAGGCGCCACGGCGTCGAGGTCACGATCGTGATCGACGTCATCCACGTGCTGGAGTACCTCTGGGCGGCGGCACCGGTCTTCCACGAGGAGGGGACGCCCGAACTCGAGGCGTGGGTGACGGAGCGCCTGCTCTGGCTCCTCTGCGGAGAGGCCGGCCAGGTGGCGGCTGCCATTCGTCGCAGCGCCACCAAGCGGGGCCTCTCTCCTGAGCAGCGGAAGGCCGCCGATCGGTGTGCGAACTACATCGCGGGCTTCAAGCAGTACATGCCGTATGATCGCTGCCTGGAGGAGGGACTGCCGTTCGCCACGGGCGTGATCGAAGGAGCGTGCCGGCATCTCGTCCGCGATCGGATAGAGATCACCGGTGCCCGGTGGAGCCTCGCCGGGGCGGAGGCGGTACTCCGCATCCGGTCGCTTCGATCGAGCGGCGACTTCGACGCGTACTGGAAGCATCACGAACAGATGGAATACGAGCGAAATCATCAGGCCAAGTACCAGGACGGGAAAGCGCCCGAACTCAAGTCGCCCGCCGAGGCCACCGCCCCGACCAAGACGCGAGGCCCCCTGCGGCTGGTGAAGTGAGGTGGAAATCGTCTACCCAACGGAGCCGCACCCTCCGACGACGTGCTCTTGATGCTGAAATCGGTGCAGTGCAAGCGATCGTCACGCACCTCGAAGGCTTCCCCGTCGAACGTGCCCGGGCTGCGTGCCGCCGCGCGAGCTTCTACGGCTATCGCGGCCTCAAGACCATCCTCGTCCGCGCCCTCGACTTGGAGCCGCTCCCGGAAGTGGCGGCTCCGACAGGCTCTCCACAGGAGAGCTTTCGCTTTACACGAAGCGCCACCGAACTCCTCAACCTCGACCTGGAGATCACCGATGAGCCCAACTGACGATCTGGTTCCCCTTCTGAAGAAGCTGCGCCTCTCTGGCGTGCTGCAGACCCTCGACCTATGGACGAAGCAAGCGGTCGACGGCGACCTGTCCTACTCTGAGTTCCTCTACCGACTGCTCTCCGACGAGGTCAAGCGTCGCGACTCGAAGCAGCTCTCGCAGCGCGTGCGGCGCGCGAACTTCGAGCACGCCAAGACCATCAACGACTTCGAGTTCCACTTCAACCCGTCGGTGCCGAAGGCGAAGCTCCTCGACCTGGCCACGTGCGCCTTCGTGGAGCGGCACGAGAACGTCCTCATCGTCGGGCCTACCGGCGTAGGCAAGTCGCAAATTGCCCAGGCCCTAGGCCACTGCGCATGCCTCGCCGGGCACCAGGTCCTCTACGTGGGTGCCCACGAGCTCCTCACTCAGCTCCGCGCCGCGCGGGGCGACGGATCCTACGAAAAGAGGCTCCCGCGCTTTACCAGCCCAGATGTGCTCGTCGACGACGACCTGGGGCTGCGCCCGCTCTCCCAGGACGAGCCGGTCGACCTCTTCGAGCTCGTCCGCCGTCGGTACGAGCGGGGCTCCACGATCATCACCTCGAACCGCGCGCTCGAGGAGTGGCACCCGCTCTTCGGCAACCCCCTCCTCGCGAGCGCGGCGATCGACCGGCTCGTCCACCACGCTCACGTCCTCGTGATCGAGGGCGACTCCTACCGGAACCCGCCTGGAGGCCGACGAAAGCGCGCAACCTCGGCGGAGATTTCCGAGGCCTCGGTGTAGCGATGGATGCGATCGGTTTGGCCGCCCCCGACGCTCACGTTGTTTTCCTGGAGGAGCCCATCACCAGGCCGCTCGATCGGGCGTTCAATTTGGCCGAACCAGCGCGATCAGTAGGGCCGACCCTTGACACCTGTCGAGCACGAGTCTCTTTACATCTCGGGTCGCAGGGCGGCATAGTCAATCTGGCCACTCGGAGAAGGAAAGTTCGGTTGCTCGCGCTAACCTAGTCGAGGATAGTGGATCGCGCTCGTGCAGAGCCAGCGGGAGAAGGCATGCAGAAGGTGATAGTGAACCTGACCAACTGCTACGGTATCGGTGAGGTGTCGTGCGAGTTCGATTTCATTCGAGCCAACGTCCATGTGGTGTACGCACCCAACGGGTTCATGAAGACCTCCTTCGCGCGTACGCTCGCCGATCTGTCGCGCAACGAGGCTTCCAGCGACCAGATGTTTCCGGCTCGACAGACGACACGGAAAGTCACCGACCAAGACGGAACGCCTCTCGCTCCCGACCGAGTTCTCGTCGTCCCTCCCTACGAGGAGTCCTATCAGCCGAAGAACGTCTCGACCCTTCTTGTTGAAGCGACGTTGAAGACCGAGTACGAGGCCGCTGTCTCGGCGGTCGAGCAGCGCAAAGCCGACCTCCTCGGCGCGTTGAAGCTACATTCGGGCCTGAGAGGGCGGACCGTGACTCCTGAATCTGAGCTTTGTACGGCTGTCGGCGTGTCCAGCCTCTTGGACGGCATTGATGCACTCGATGCTCTTGCAGGCTCCGCAGATACAAGCCTCGCTTCGGTGCCCTACGCCGTTTTGTTTAGCGAGAAGGCGCTACAGTTCATCGTGAGTAGGGATGCCGTGGCGCAGATCGAAAACTATGTTCAACAATTCGATGATCTCATTTCCAAGTCACCGATCCTGACGAGTAAGTTCAACCACACTCGAGCTGGCTCACTCCACAAGTCCATTAAGGAAAGCCGATTCTTCGACGCCAAGCATTGGCTGATCCTTAATAATGACGGCCAGCCATTGGAGATCCGGGACGCCGATGACCTTCGCCAACGAGTTGACGACGAGCTGAACCGCGTTCTAGCAGACTCGAAGCTCCGGAAGTCCTTCGATGCGTTCGACAAGAAGATCTCCGCGAACGCAGAGCTTCGGAACCTCCGCGAGTTCCTGCAGGCCAACCAGGCGATGCTGGCGTCTCTTGCGGACCCGCATAAACTCCGACGCGACGTGTGGGGCGCGTACTTGGCGTTGGAGAAGCCGCTCTTGGCTGTGCTTCAGGAACAGTACAAGGATAGCCGATCGGTTATCGAGAGGGTTGTCGCGCAGGCCAAGGCTCAGGCCACCGAGTGGTCGGAGGTAGTCGCCACCTTCAATGAAAGGTTCTCGGTGCCCTTCGACCTTAGGGTGGAGAACCAGGCCGACGTGATCCTCAAGGATGACGCCCCCCGCGTCGTGTTCCAGTTCCACGACGCTGGCGACACGAAGCAGGTCGACACTTCGAAGGAGCTCTTGCTCGCGCTGAGTCAGGGTGAGCGTCGTGCCCTTTACCTGCTCAATGTGATCTTTGAACTGCGCGCGAGAGAGAAGGCGGGCGCACCGGTGCTCGTGGTTGTCGATGATATCGCTGACTCGTTTGATTATAGGAACAAGTACGCCATTATAGAGTACCTCCAGGAAATCTCGATGTCAGGTGTCTTCCGCTTGATTATCCTTACCCATAACTTCGACTTCCATCGAAGTGTGGCGAGTCGCCTTGCCATCCCGCGCGGCAACCGACGCTTGGCCGGCCGCAACGGCCGATCCGTCAGCCTTGTGCAGGAGACGTACCAGCGGAACCCCCTCACGGATTGGCAGAATGAGTCGGAGAACCCGAAGAAGTTCCTGGCTTCGGTCCCGTTCGTTCGCAACCTCGCGGAGTACTGTGGCTACCAGGACGTGTTCGATGAGCTCACTGAGGTTCTCCACTTCAAGACTCGGACTCAGACAATGACCTTGGCGGACTTAGACGCTCAGTATCAGAAGGTAGTCCACAACTATGCACCTCCAGCGCTGCCCACCCGGTCGACCCTCGTGACGGACCTTCTCCACGACACGGCAGCGGCCATCGCCTCTGCGACGGAGGAGCACGTAGAGCTTGAGGAGAAGCTCGTGTTGAGCATGGCAATCCGGCTCCTTGCTGAGAAGCACATGATTGATAAGCTTGCGGATCCGACCTTCGTCGGCAGTATTACAAAAAATCAGACACATAGACTCCTGCAGGAGTACCGCGCACGCTTTCGTGCGAATGTTCAGGGGTTGCGTGTCCTCGGTCAAGTTCAGCTGATGACACCTGAGAACATTCACCTGAACTCGTTCATGTTTGAGCCCATCCTGGATCTCGGCATTGTCCACCTCCGGCAACTCCATGCGGATGTATCGGGGCTAGGATGAGGACAGAGAACATGGACCCGACTGAAACGCGGCAAGGGGGACCGGAGACCGCCCCTACGATCCACAATGAGCCGGTATCGTCCACTTTTGGAGATCAGGGTTCTGGAGCCCGATGGGCAACGGGAACGGTGAGCGCGGTATGGTGGGGGTTCTGGCCCCCCGTACCCGCGCCTCGCTCGACTCGGACTCGATCTGGTTCCAGGTCCCGACACGAGACCGTCAACTCCAGCGGGGAACTCCCATGATCGATGCATTGGAGGCGCCCGACGCTCTCGACCGCGACAAGGCCCTCGTCCTTTCGGCGCTGGCGGCGACAGCGTGGTGCGCGCGTGGTGGCGATAGTGCGCTAGAGGGCAAGCGGCTCATCGAGCGGATGATGCACGCCGCCTCGTGGGTGAGCCGTGCACGCCGGCACCACCGCCTTCCAGCCCTCATCGTTGCGGAGCTCGTGGAGAGGCTCTCGGAGCCCGTCGGAACGTGGCTGCCGTCTGCGGGTTCGCTCGTACTCGTCAAGGATGGGCAGCCCACGCCGCTGTGTGAGGACCTCGCAGACGATGCCGGCGGTTCGCCCCTTGCGGAGGTCGAGCAGAAGGTGATCCGGGCCGCCATGAGCCACATTCGAGGTCGCGACGATGAGGCGGCTACCTACACTGCCTTCCGTCGATTCCTCGTGGAGCATGCCGCGGTCGACTACGCGGTGGCCGCAGAGGCGCTCTTTCCCGTCGGCCTCGAGCTCGCGCGCGTCTACGAGGCCGTGCCGACGACGGCACGACTGCGAGCACATGGGCGGGAGGTGTTCTACCCGTGCCCTCGATGTGGGTGGCCGATGCAGGTGCAAGACATGTCGGTGTCCTGCCACCGATCGCCGACCTGTCTCGCGGCCGGTGCTCAGTTCGCTCTGCGGGAAGAGCGTTTGGTCGGCCTTGGCAGTCTGACGGCCCCGACGCCCGCTTCGACCGATAACGTGGTGGCCCTGCGTCCGGGGATTTGGCGCTTCACAGTGTTACCGGGGCTGGAGGAACTCGCGCTGGAACGACTGCTCGGCCGAATCGATGGAGTGGAGGTCGAACTCTGGCCGTTTGTCGACGCCTACGACCTCGATGTTCGTCGGGGCACCCATCGCTGGCGGATCGATCTGAAGGACCACAGCTCGGTCAATTCGCTCGCGCGGCATCTGAACGAGAACCCGGTGACTGAGCCGACATGGATTGTCGTGCCGAGTGCGCGCCGAGAGCAGGTCCCGCGACTCCAACGGCTCGTGGACCCCGGTTTCGGGTACCTCTTCGCGGATGTCGGCGAGATTATCAGGCGCGTCAAGGGGGCGAAGTGACCAACTCGGCGGACCTCACGACCCTGCTCGCGCTAGCGCTGACGCTTCGGCACTTTGACGAGGAGCCGACCCTCGGCGACGCTCGGATGCTCGTCCACGGCCGGGTTCACCTCTGGCCCGGGTGGGAGCGGGATGCTGAGGCCCGTCGGATGGTCGCGCGCTTCCTCGCGGTCCGGTCGGACGATCTCGCCGATGATCGAGCGTTCCTTGACCGCGCCCGCGTCCTCTTAGATCAGTCGTCCGATTTTGAGGCCGTCCAGGGCCAGGAGGAAGTCCGAGTCGGATGGTCCACCGGCTACACGCTGGTTCGAGGCGCTTCGCTCAACGACCGGATCGACCTGTGGTTCGCGCAAATCGAGAAGCAGCGTGGCAAGTCGTCCACGCCCGCAGCGGAGAATTCGACGGCAGGCCCGTTAGTATTGGCTGGCGGCGACCTGACGTTCCGTGTTCCGCGCGCGCACCTACCCAAGTCGCCGGCCCAGGCGGCTACGCTCAGGACCACCCCGCTCCAGGACGGCGAGTTGCTCGACCGAGACGCTCTGTTGGCACTCGCGAGGAAGATCGACGACCAAGAGGACGGGAGCATAGGCCCGTTCGAGCGGTACGGCGTTCAGGCGTTCCTCGACAATTTCGTCGCGACGGGAGGAGTTAAGGCGACTATCGGCTCGCCCGGCGTGACGAAGCTGGCGCTTGCCCCTACCGGGACGGGAAAGTCTGTGTTCGCGAGGTTATTCTCCCTCCACTTGGCGCGGCGTGGTGTGCCCGTGGCGCTGGTCGTGCCCGACATTCAGTCCGTCTGGACTGAGACGCTGCGCCTTCGCGACGCTGCGTTCAAGGCGGGTGCCGCGCTGTCCATCGTGCCGGTCAGCTCGTGGAGGAGACTCGCCGACCGGCTCGGATCGTACCTCGATCACCCGCCGAAGGAGGATCCCGACGCCGCCTGGGCGCTGCAACGGGTTGGCTACTCGTGCCTGCTCGCCGCCTATGCCGAGGGTGGCTCCACCCCGACGACCGGAGAGGAGCCCTGCACGCGCCTCCGTCAGCGAGACCGCAAAACTGGCAAGGAGCGGAAGGTAGGTTGTCCCTTCGCCGCGGAGTGCGGTAGGTTCTCGGCCTTCCGAGACGCGACCACGGCCGAGGTTCTCGTCGTCAACCACCATGCCTTCCTCGGTGGGCGCGTGCCCATAGAGGTGTCGGTGGACGACGGCCCGCCTCGGAAGCTCACCACCGCCGAACTCGTGCTCCGAAGGTCTGCTGTCGTTCTCATCGACGAGATCGATGCCTTGCAGAATACGGCAATCGGCTCGAACAGCCGAGGGCTCGTGCTCTCATCCCGGGGGCGGCTGAGCAAGCCCTACCAACTGCTCATCGAAGTTGAGCGTCGCCGCGCGGAGAACCGGCTGGACTCCACCGTGCGGTTCGAGCGCGGCCGGTCCGCCCTGGCCCGCATCACCCACGAGGCCGAGCGACTCGCAGAGTTGATCAACCGCAAGGAGCTGGACTGGCCGACACGGGGTCAGATGACGTGGCGCCAGGCTCACGACGCTTGGCTCGCGTTCCGTCTGTTCGATGACGGTGAGGACGGGCTGGACAAGCTCGGCAAGCTGTACGATTCCGATCCGGCTGCCGAGGACGAGCGCGCCGAGTCGCTTCGGCTCGCGCTGCGTCCTCTCGGGCCCGGACTCGGGGACGGAACGCGCATGGCTGACGTGCAGGCCGACCTCATGCGCGCGCTGGAGACGTGGCCGCTTCGCGGGCGCCATTCCGGCGCGTCGCAGGAGGACCGCAGCCGAATCGCACAGCGCCTCATCCTGCGCGCCGTGCTCGTGCAGCTCGATCGTGCACTCGAACACCTACGCCCTCAGCTGCCCGGCTTGGAGCAGCGCGAGGTGCAACAAGCGGCCGATCTGCGGGATGACCTTCTCGGGTACGCGTCGTGGCAGCCCTCGCCGGCGGGGCCTCTGGGGCGTCGATTGCAGGGGTACGCCTTCGCGGAGCGGCTCGGGGAACAGGGGGCGCTCGAAACCCGCATTATGTCCGGCGATCCCCATGGCCTCCTGCGCGAGCTTGGAGGTCTTGTGTCTCACACGCTCGCCGGTACGCCTCGGATCGTGCTGGGCCTGTCGGCCACCTGCCGCTTCCGTGGGTCGCCCCGTGCAGACGTGCTCGGAGAGGTGATCGGCTGGGTGAAGGATGAGGCCAGGAACGTCTCGGTCCACGAGGCGAGTGTGCAGGCCAGGATCTCCGGGACCGGCAGCCACGGGGAGCGCATGGAGGCCGCGCGGGATGCGGCGGTCGAGCTCTGGAACACGACGCTCTCTCATTACCTCGAGCGGCAGCACGCGAACCCGGAGACAGCCGGCAGAGCGCGGGCGCTGCTAGTGACGGGAAGCTACGACGAAGCCAACGCGGTCGCTGAGGGACTGAGGCGGGTCGTAGTCAAGAACCTGGCCGTGCGTCACCTCGTTTCGGACGCGAACGCGGCGAAGAACAACCCTGGCGCGCTCTCGCGGGCGCGGCTGGAGTCCTTTGGGCACGAGCCGGCACCAGCGGTGCTGGTCGGTCCGCTGAGCGTCGTCGCGCGTGGACACAACATCCTCCAGCCGAAGTCGCAGTTGTCCGCGCTGTCAGGGATCTTCGTGCTCACCCGGCCCGTACCGCCGAGCCACGACGCGGCTCGGTTCCTCGCCCACATCGCCTACAACTCCCGCCTTCATCCTCCAGTGTGGTGCGGTGCCCCCAGCGAGACCATCGACACGGAGCGCGCGGATGCTCGCCGGCGGTTGCGCGCGTTGCAGCGAAGCTCGGCCATGTTCCGCCACATGGACGAGGAGCTTCGACGAGAGCTGATCTGCGACGTGCTCGTCGATCTCGCGCAGCTTGCGGGACGAGCCCGACGCGGAGGCACACCCGTAGACCTGTTCTTCGTGGACGGTGCCTTCGCGGACGATGTGGTGCCCTGGACGGGCCTCGTCGGCGACGTGCTCGGCTGGTGGCGCGCGCAGGGTTGGCTCGACGAGATGATGGAACTCCACGGCGCGTTCGTCGCCGGACTTGGCAAGTACGCGAGGTTCGACCTCGCAGGCTCGACACTAGGGGAAGCGGGATGAGCGGCAGGATCGAGACGATTCGCACGACAGCGTTCCGCCTGAAGAGCGAGGACTTCGGGACGGTGTGGGTGTACCGGCCGGGGGAGGCGTTCGCGAGGGCCTGGGACGCGCTGGAAGCCGACTGGAAGGCGAGCCCCGGCGAGTTTCGGAAGCTCCCCTACGGCGGCCTCGCAGCCGCACTGCGCGTGATGATCGGCGACTTCGTAGCGTTGGAACGTCGCGCGCTGAGCGGTCGAGCGTTTATCGTGTCTCGCAAGCGTATCAGCGTCGCGCACCTCAAGACCGCGATCGGGTCTTGGGAGGCGCGCGTGCTCGGCAACCCGCGCCAACTGCTCGCGCAGTCCGTTCCTGACCTGAATCCCGAACAGGTCCAGGTGGCAGACCTGATTCAACGCCGGCCCGGGCTCTGCCCCAACATGCTGGAGGGCTGGGTCTGGGACGTGGGCATCTGGGAGATGGCGCACCGTCTCGCGTCCCAGCCAATGCGAACCGACAGCGCGTCGATCCGATGGAGACTGGACTCCGACGCCGCGCTTCTCTCGTGGGACAACCTGCTGCACGTCCCGAAAAAGGACGACGCGGCGATGCACAAGCTCACGCTCCACCTCATCACGGTACCGGGCGTCGAGGACCCCGTTTTGTCCGTCCAGGCCAGCCTCGTTCGGCTCGCCCCGACCTGGCGGTTCGCGAAGGGCGCCAAGTACGCATGGGCCGAATTGAGCGTCGGAACTCCCTTGCTACGCGGTCGGGTGAAGCAGCAACGGAACGGAGAGGAGGGCTGGGTCACGTCGTGGGCCGATGGTGCCGCCGAGGTTCTACGGGGTGCCAGTCTCGACCCGCTACCCCGGCTGGACGGTGAACCGATCCCCACTGGTTCCGTTCGGACAGGCTTCGCGAAGCAGCCGCAGATGAACCCGTTCGGCAGAGGCGTTGGCATGTGGTTCCACGAGTGCGTGGGCCACCACATGCGGGACGTGCTCGGCGGTGACGACCGCGCCGTCACGCTCGCGACCCGGCGCGTCGCAACTGGCTACAAAAAGAAGGCGGCGCGCCCGCCTCTCGGCCTGGACAACCCTGCGACCATAGTCGAGTTGCGGGTAGCCGTTGTGTACGCCCATGCCGATCAGCGCCGCCGGGTTCGGGAAGCGCTCGCCAAGGTCCTCGCTGAGAACGCCCATGAACGCGACAAGAGCGCGCTCGTGGACCTCAAGCTGCGGCTGAAGGCTCTCGACGACGACAAGGACCTCGTGGTCGGACCGTTTGTGTTCCGCTTCATTCGACCCGAAGCGGCCGAGAGATTTCTGCTGGAACGTAACGATCGGGTAGACGTCGAGCGGTGGGCAGAGGGGTGGCTGACCGCCCTGGAAACCGATGGCACGCGGGTCGCCGCCATTATCGAGACGGATGCCACCGCGAAGGATGACCCGCGGAAGAAGGATGGCCTGGTAGACCCGAAGCCGGCCCTTCGCCGGTATCTCGCCTCGCGGGGCGCTGCTACGCAGTTCATCACGAGGGACTCCGCACCCGGCGAGAGGAAGGGAGCATCTGAAGCCGAGGATGAGTTCCGCGAGCACGCGGCAGCTAACGCTGTCAGCGACCTCCTTCGGAGCACGGGGTTCTTCCTGCGGCCCTTCCCAGAGTTCGGATGCGGTGACGACACGCTCGTGGTCGGGATCTACGGGGCGCGGCTGACGGGCAAAACCACGGGGCGGCGGGCCAGCTACGTCGTCAACCTCGTGGCAGTGTCACTCGGTGGGCGGGAAGCATGGGGCTTCGTGGACGGTCGCGGCTGGGTGTCGCTCGATAAGGCGACGGCCAGCTTCCTGGCATCCGATCAGGCAACGAACAGCGATCGCGATGCGAAGGCCCTTGTCGAGCGGGCGATGGGCTCGTTCTATGGGCGATTCGGCGACCGCAAGGCCGTGCTGCTGTTCGACGCCTTCGGGTGCCGAAGGTTCTGGGCCTGCCTGACCGACAAGTCCACGGGAGAGCCCGAGGCGTGGATGACTGGCGACGGTCGAGCGGTCGTCCGCGTTCGCACGGCAACCAGCGAAGTGCTGCGACCCGCTGGTACGGGCGGCTGGTCCATGAAGCTCGATCCTGCCACCCATACGCCGTTCCGGCTTATGGCGGTGGAGGGCGCAGAGGGGGAGGCACCTACCTGCGTGCTGGCGGGCTCGGCGGTCATGAGCCGCGAACGCGGTGCCCGGAACAGCACGCGGTTCGCGTCCCAGCCTCGCGACTTGCGGAAGGACTGGCACGCCCTCGGTGTCACGGAGCTTCAGGTGTTGGACCGTGGTCCCTTCGGCCGCGAGGCTTTGCTCCAGCAGATCGGCATCCTGTGCCGCGTCGCGCCGACCTGGGACCGCACCCTGCGCTGGCCGTCTCCGCTGCACCTCGCTCGCGCCATCGTCCGCGACCACCCCCACGGGTACTTCAACGAGGGCGAGGAGGCAGAGGAGGTCGAAGACAGCAAGCAGATGCGATTCGACTTCGGGAGTTGGTGAGACCCGCAAGGGAGCACCGCGACCGGCGCTCGACGATTACCTGCTGGCGATCCGCGAGACGAGCCTACCGAATAGGGCTTCCTGATGTTGACAGAAATCCCCCTAGGGCAAGTTGATGCACTCCTGCTCCAGAGAATGGACGGCCCCACCATCCTTGTGGAACGTGAGCGATCAGCGATGCCGGGAAGACGATGTGAGTGGCCTTGTGTAAATGCGGCTCTCCAGATGCTTTCGTGGGTTGGCCAGGAAGGGGAGTTCGTGACGGATGCCACGTGAATCCAGCAGGATTGGGCTTGTCGAGGGTCCCACCAAGCGGGGAGGCAACGTAGCGCCCATCAACAGCGTATTGAATCGCCTGTTCGGATTGAGCGGGTCGTGGTCAAGGATTGGGATTTCGTGGAGGGTACCGGCGAATTCGTGGTCCGAGTGCGCCTCCTACGGAAGGGCCAGCGCCGGAGTTCCCGGTGTGGCCGCCGGTGCCTCCTCTGCGATCGCGGCGGCGGTGTAGTTGTCCCTCATCACACGAAGGCTGCGCCGAGCTGGCTCACATGGCCCGCCTCGCGGTCTGAACCGCCCCAGCTTTGCTGTAGGCTCCATCATTTGAGAGGATGGAGCGATGGAGAAGCGAAAGAAGTATCCCGACGAGGTTCGGTCACGGGCGTCCGGATGGTGGCCGAGGCGGAAGGTGACTATCCCTCGAGGTGGGCCGCAATCGACTCGGTCGCCACAATGATCGGCTGCAACGCCCAAACGTCACTACTCTGGGTGCGTCAGGCTGAACGTGATGCGAGCGAGCGCCCGGGACTGACGACCGACGAGAAAGAGAAGCTGAGAGAGTTGGAAAGTGAGAATCGGGGGGAGGATCGCGGGGACGATCGGCCGCGCCCTCGACAGTGCCGTGCGACGTCAGGGAGCATTGGGCCGTGAGGCGTGCCGGGCGCACTTCGCCGAGAAGGGGACTCTACTCTTGAGACCGCGGCCCATTAATCGTATGCTAGATAGTCAATCAACGATGGAGGAACGGAATGCACGATCTTGAGCGTATCCGACAAGACCTTCAAGTAAGCCTTTCGCTGGACAAGCACCCAGTGGCTCTTCTTATTGGCGCAGGTTGTCCAGTCGCCGTCCGAGTCAAAAATCAAACTGGGAACATCGTTCCGCTGATCCCAGACATCCGGGGCTTGACGAGCACCGTCCGAGAGGAGCTGAAAGAAGATCAATATTTCAAAATAATCTTAAAGCAGTTCATTGATGACGGTCGCTCAGATCCCACTGTGGAGGACGTTCTCTCTCACGTACGGCTCCTTGCTCGTGTGGCGGGGAATGGAAAGGTTCGAGGTCTAATGGCAGCGGAGCTTCGAGCCCTCGAAAAAAGGATATCGATTAAGATTGTTGGGGTTGTGCGGAGGGATCTGCCCACCGATAGAACACCTTATGGCGACCTAGCAGATTGGATCGGCGGAATCAGTCGGTCCAAAGGGCTACAGGTGTTCACCACAAACTATGACTTGCTTATCGAGCAGGCTCTTGAGAGTCGTTCTCTACCGTATTTCGACGGATTCGTTGGATCTAATCGGCCCTCATTTGACCTTCGCGCCATCGAGGAGGATCCACTGCCGTCTCGTTGGACACGTCTTTGGAAACTCCACGGCTCGGTGAACTGGCGCCTCGAGAGTTCCGGCTCAGTGGTAAGGACCTCCTGCCAACATGACGAAGAAGGAGGCATGCTCATCCACCCTTCTGAACTTAAGTATGAACAGAGTCGTCGTATGCCCTACCTGGCTATGATCGATCGGCTGCGAGCATTTCTGCGCCAGCCCTCGGCGTTTTTGCTGACTACTGGATACTCGTACGCTGATGAGCACCTAAACGAGGTAATTCTGCAGGGGATGACGGCAAATTCAACTGCAGCGGCCTTTGGTCTTCTCTATCAACCGCTCGAGAATGAGACGGGAGCACTTCGGATTACACCTCGGATTCCCAGAAATCTAACCTTGCTTGCGAGAGATCAGGGAGTTGTGAAAGGGGTCCGAGGAGCCTGGTTGTCGAAGCCTGATTCTGATCAGCCGATGAAGTGTGCCTTGGGCGACTTTGCAGAGTTTGCATCGTTCACTCGTAGCCTTTGCCTTGATGGAGGGGGATCTGAACATGCGTAGCCCAACGCTACTGGGTCTGGTTGAAAGCGCAACCGGCTCATCTGTAACCGTAGGTCTCCTTTCGGAGACCCTGTCGGGCGTGGTCTATATCGAGGGTGAAGGCCACAGAGTGGGCCAAGTGGGTGGTTTTGTTCGGATTCCTCAGGGATTTTCCAATCTGTATGGAATCATTACCCAGGCCGGGGTTGCTGCCGCTCCCGTTCAGTTGGGAGATCCCGAATCTGGTCGACGTTGGCTAACTGTCGAAATCGTTGGGGAAGGAACTGCGAATAAGAAGTTCTCTCGCGGTGTTTTTAGCTATCCGACGATCGGAGACGAGGTTCACATAGTAACACAAAGTGATCTTTGGGTTATTTATGGATCTTCGGATACGAGGGAGTATGTGGAGATTGGGAGTCTTTCGAGTTCCCGATCTATTCCGGCAAGAATAGATGTAAACCGCTTGGTTACACGTCACTGCGCCATCGTTGGCGCAACTGGTTCCGGGAAGTCGACGACGGTCGCGGGTGTGTTGCATCGGCTTTCGGATGGTAGTCGGTTTCCGTCATCTCGTATTATTCTTTTGGATCTCCATGGAGAATACGCGGAGGCTTTCGGTGATTCGGGCCGTGTTTTTAGATCTGGGGCCGACGAGGGGCGAGGGGGTTGTTCGCTAGCCATCCCGTTCTGGGCATTGACATTCGATGAACTCGTGCCGCTTGCTTTTGGGTCTCTGGATGATATGCCACGCGGTCGTGTTATTGATTGGATAACCGAGAGAAAAAGAGATCGCGTTCGGTCTGACCTGAGCCGCACGGTTGATCCCGAAATAGTGACGGTCGATAGCCCGGTCCCATTTTCTCTTCATCAGCTATGGTACGACCTGAGGTGGGAGATCGATGCAACCTACCCGAAGAGTATGGAACAGACCAAGGAGAACGCACAGATAGAGGATAGCGGCGATCCCGAGAGACTGAGACCTGCTCGATTTAAGCCGTTCGACGGTTCCAAAATTATCCAAAGCCGTTCGACGCTGAATATCCGGCGTCAGTTAGAAGTATTGGGATCGAGACTTCGGGATCCACGATTGGGTTTTTTGTTCGCGCCCGGTGCTTGGGCGCCCGCATTAGATGGGAGTCCGCGGTCGGACCTTGATGAATTGCTCTCTTTGTGGCTTGGATCAGGGAAGGGCGAGCATCGACCTGTTACAATCCTTGATCTGTCGGGGGTTCCTACCTCGGTGTTGACAGCTTTGGTGGGTGCGCTTGTTCGCCTTCTCTTCGATGCTTTGTTCTGGGGGAAAAAGCTATCTGAGGGTGGTCGTGAGCGGCCGTTGCTTTTAGTTATGGAGGAAGCACATCTCTATCTTTCGAAGGCGGATGGGGCGGCGGGACTCGCGGTCAAGCGAGTGGTCAAGGAAGGTCGAAAGTATGGGATCGGTGCGATGATTGTTAGCCAGCGACCCAGTGAAATTGATTCGACGATCTTGTCTCAATGTGGGACTCTGATCGCGATGCGTATGGGAAATTCTCAGGATCGAGCCCATGTTGCATCGGCGACGAATGAAGGGTTGAAGGACTTGCTAGATTTGCTGCCTACGCTCCGAACGGGTGAGGCGATCATCGTCGGCGAAGCCGTCCATTTGCCTACGCGGACGATGATCCACAGGCCCGCAAACGGAATGCAGCCTAGTAGCTCCGATCCCCGCATTGTTGAAATCGAGTATGGAGATGAAGAATCAGGTCCAGGAGGCTGGGACCGGTCCCGGGAGCCGACTGATTATTCTGATTTGTTGGTGGCGTGGCGGAGGCAGGATTCAACTTTGCGCTAATGGGGGAAAGGATGGGTTTGAGCATGGAGCGTAGGTCTGTTGTGTCTTCGAATATTCAAGAAGTGGGTTACGAACGTTTGACGATGACTCTAGAGGTGGTTTTTGTGAATGGTGGAGTTTATCATTACTTCGACGTCCCGGACCACGTTTACGAGGGACTGATTCGAGCAGGGTCCGTTGGGCAGTATTTTCATCGCGAAATTCGAGGGGTCTATCGATTCGCTCGGGTCTGATGAAGGCCTCCACTGGTGACGCGACTAGGTTGAAGTTCCTCCCCGATCCCATCGCTCCGTAGACCGAAAAATCGAATAGTAATACGTTCTTGGGTCTAGGAGACAGATTAGAGTCGGTGCTGAATGTTGTCACGACTGAGGTTTCCCTGGCTCTCCTGATGCTTTCGTGGGTCGGGCAGGGAGGGGAGAACGTAGCGGACGCCATTTGAATCCTACAGGCAGGCGTTCACGGGATTCCACAGGGTCGGGGCCGGCCGGGGATGACAGATCGATCCTGCCTTTATCCCGCCGTATTCACCGACAAGCGGTCCTGGGGGGCGACTCCGGTGCTGAAATGCTGGAATTAACTGGAAAGATCGCCTGTTGTCCCGTCCAACAGGAGGATTACGATGGGTGAGACCACGCCGGTGTTCGTTTCAGGGTTCAACGGGCTAACCAACTGACCTGCCGCCCCGAAACGGGGTCATTATACCCCTTGCTGAACTCAGCCTACAAACACAAAAGCCCCGCGATTTCTCGCGGGGCTTTTGGTTGGTGCCCAGAGCCGGAATCGAACCAGCGACACGGGGATTTTCAGTCGGATGGCTCGCCGCTCGACAGGGCTCGGCAAAGTTGAGCGCAGGCCGCTTACAGACCTGGAATTACACGGCAAATTGGCCTGAGTGGTCGTCCGGGAGGTCCGGAACGCGTCCCTCGGCATTTGCCGAATCCGTGTTCCGGTCGTGGCCCCGGCGGCCCGCGAACACGAGCCGAGGAGCCGAACACGTGAGGACCAAGTTCACCCAGGCCCTGGCCGAGCGCGTCCCCGCGCCGGCCTCCGGCAAGAGCACCCTGTACGCCGACGCCGAGATGAGGGGCTTCTACCTGATAGTTACCCCGACCAGGAGGAGCTACTACGTCCAGTCGCTGGTCAACGGCCGCCAGGTCCGGACCAAGGTGGGCGACCATCCCGCCCTGGACGCGAAGCAGGCCCGGGACCTGGCGCGCAAGACCTTCGTCTCGATGAGGGCGGGGACGAACCCCTACGAGGAGCGGCGGCAGGCGAGGGCGAGGGGGATCACCCTCAGCGAGGCCCTCGAGCTCCACCTCGGCGCCCGGAGGCTGTCGCCCGAGACGGTCTCGGACTACCGCTACCTCTGCGATCAGTACCTCGAGGACTGGAAGGACCGGCCGCTGGCAGACCTCGGGGCCGATCGGCGAGGGGTGCTCGAGCGGCACGTCCGCTTCATCGAGAGGCACGGCAAGACCACCGCCGACTACGTGCTCCGGGTCCTGCGGGCCGTCTACAACCGGGCTCTCCGCGAGCACCCGGACCTCCCCGCGAACCCGACCGCCAACTGCGACTTCCACGGCCCGAGGCGGAGGCCCACGATCCTGGCCGAGCCCGGAGCGCTCCAGAGGTGGGCGGCTGGCGTGGCGGCGTGGCGAACCCGAACCGACGGCACTTCCAGAGGTTCGTCCTCCTGTCGGGCATGAGGCGGACGGCTGCCTCTGAAATGCGCTGGGAGCACTTCGACGCCGAGCGCAGGCTCGTCGACGTCCCCAACCCGGAGGGGGCCGTCTCGGGGGGCGTCGACCTCCCGCTGAGCGGACCGATGGCGGGCATCCTCGAGCGCGGGCAGAGGCGCAACGGCGAACTCCGCTGGAAGAGCCTGGGTCTGGCCGGCGGCTAGCAAGAACGGGCACATCGAGGCCCCCCATGTCGCCGACCCGCGCGTGGTCAACGTCCACCAGCTCCGGGCCACCTACATCTCGCTGGAGGTGACCGCCGGCCTGGACCCGTTCACGATCAAGCTCCTGGTGAATCACCTGCGGACGGCGGACGTGATCCTCGGCTACGTCAGCCCCTCGCTCGAACAGCCCCCGGCACGCCCAGGGGCGGGGCACCGTGAGGATCGCCAAGGAGGCGGGTGCCCCCCGGCGCTGCTGGACGAGTAACCCGAGACTCGGCGCGCTGCCCGGCCGTGTCGGGTCGAACGGCCTCGGGCGGGGCGTACGCGGGGCGATTCCAAGAATCTGCACCTCCGCCGATCCGTCGATCGAGGATCGGGACCCCGTGGAAGCTGGAGCCTCACGAGGGACGATCAAACCGCCGTCAAATGGAGCGGGGAGTCACAAGGCCCTGATCTTACTTCCGGAATTTCGTTCTGACCGATTGGACGAGTGCCCAGGGCATCGAGTCGTCAAAGCGGCCGTGCGACTCCAGGCGGGCAAGCCCTCGAGCCGCCTCTCGCCCTCATGATCAAATTGCCGTCAAATGGCCCCGCCTATGCCAACCCGCTGGATTTACGAAGCTTCGTGCCACCAGGGGCCTTCCTGAGAGGCGCGAGAGCGGCATCCCGTCAAATGATGAGCGCCACGCGGACCCGCCAGTTCAAGCGTTCGTCCCCTTCTTCTCCGTGCTCGCCCACCAGGCGACGTACTTTCTCTGCCCCCGGGAGGCGTCCGGATCGTAGACCGCCAGGTAGCCAGCTTCCAGGGCGTCTTTGAGGAGACGCGATGCCTGGGCCGCATTGCGTTCGTCGATTCCGAACCGCTCCCGGATCGAGGCGTTCGTCACCTGCTCGCGCCGCACATACTTCAGGCAGGCGTGCCAGTAGCAGGCGCGCATCCGTTCGTCTTTGCTCATTTCCGATAACGGGCGGGGCGCAAAGAGGACCGCGCGCGTAGATCCTGGCGGCATCTCGAAGAGAGGCGGTGGTAGTTGGTACAACTCGATCTGTGCCACGACCTTGTCGATGCCGCTGCCCCGCTCCTCACAGATCCGGAACCGTCGCATCAGCGCGGCCAGGCCTTCGTTACGGGAGTTGGGCGGGCAATCGAGCAGGCGATCGGTGGCGACGAGAGATTCGCCCGGGTTGGTGATCTCCACCCGCCCATCGAAGAGCTCGATCATAGGCCCGGCGCCCTTCGTGGCGAAGTCTTGGTGGATGAGCGCGTTCGCCACGAGCTCGCGCAAGGCCAGTTCGGGGAACATCGGCACTGAACGACGTAGCGCCTGGCCCACCTCTTCATTCACGGGGAGCAGCCCGTTTATATACTCCAGCAAGCGCTTGAACCCAGTGGCGTATCCTTCGGGGCTCTTGTGTTCACGCGTGGTTTCGTTTCGGTCGCGGCCTCGATACTGGATGACTCGCACGGCCTTGCGGGAGAGGACGGGGAAGTCACTGAGGCGTTTGGCGAAGAGGATCGCTCCCAGGTTGGTCACGTTCCAGCCGCCGGCGCCGTTGCGGGCGATAAGCCGATCCTTGTCCAAGGCGTCGAGGATCGCTGCATGCCCGTTCGGCAACGGTAACTCGAGCAGATCGAAGTAGGCCGGATAGTCGAGCAGTCGCAAGATCTCCTCTTCGCTCGCTTGAGCCAACGCAACGCCCGCCTCGAACGTGACCCGATCGAAGGTCCGCCAAAGCGCCCGCTCCTTTTCGGGAAATTTCTGGAGAGGCTTTTTGTAGCTTCCGATTCGAATGTACTCTCGTCCCTCGAAACCAACGGGGCGACGAGCGGCGGCAGGAACTTCCAACACCACGAGGCGAACCTCGTCCATTTCGACGGTCGAGAAGCGGAAGTCGACGTGGGGTTCCAGTAGGTGCAGGAGCCAGCTCTCGAGGGCCTCGTTTCCCTTGCGGGCAGATGCAGGCTCGAATCCCGTGCCGACGATGCCGTGATCGATGTCGCGGATTCCCCACACCATATAGCCGTGAGTTTCGCCTGCCAGTGCCGCGGCGTTCGCGAGGGCGGAGATGTACTCACCGACTTCCCGTGGATTCCCGTTTTCAACCTTGAATTCCACCCATTCAGTCTCGCGCGGAAGCCTCAACAACCTGCGAACGACGCTGTGGAGGTAGGTGGCGCTACGGTCGCCATTCACGCCGTTTCCTCCTCGTCGATGAGGTGGGTTTCTTGACGAAGGTGACCCTATCACATGAGGCGTAAAGAGCTTGGATCATCGTCGGCGAGGGATTGGGGGAGCTCCATAGAGAGAAACAGAAACACGAAAGCCCCGCAATCGCTTGCGGGGCTTTCGATGGTGCCCAGAGCCGGAATCGAACCAGCGACACGGGGATTTTCAGTCCCCTGCTCTACCGACTGAGCTACCTGGGCGCATCTGTTCCCTTCCAGCGGGGCCGGTCGGGAGCGCGGATCTTGCCGATTTGCGATGGGGTGTCAACAGAGAAACCGCGTTGGACGCTGCGAATCTGCGCCAAAGTGGAGCCGGTAGGGCGCGGAGGGACTCTGTCGGATCGCGTGGGCTCCAGGGATTCACCGTCCGCGCGTCGAGAGTGCCCTCGCCATGGCGACCAAATGGACCTCGGCGTAGTCGAGGTCGGCGGCTAGGGGGAGGCCGCCGGTGAGGCCCGAGCGCTCGTGGGCGCGGGCTTCGCGGTGGTGGGCGAGGAGGGTGAGCCAGGTGAGGCGGGAGAGTTGGGCTGAGGGCTCGGTGGGGCCGCTGGGGAAGCCTACGGAGGACGAGAGGGCGGCGAGGAAGGTGGATTGGGCGTCGGTGGCGCGCTGCTGTTGGGGGGCGGAGGCGCGGGAGGCGGTGGCGGCGGAGTCGAGGAGGACGGCGAAGGCGGAGGGGAGGACGCGGGAGACTTCGTCGAGGCCGCGGCGGGTGGCGCGGATGGCGGCGGGGCCGGCCTCGCCGGCGACGAGGCGGGTGAGGACGCGGAAGATGTCCTCGGCGGCGCAGGCGGCGGACTCGGCCCAGAGGTCGGATTTGTCGCGGAAGTAGAAGAGGAGGTTCTGGCGGCTGAGGCCGGCGTCGGTGGCGAGGGCCTCGAGGCGGGCGTCGGCGTAGCCTTCGAGGGCGAGGCGATCGAGGCAGGCGCGGGCGACGGCGGCGCGGCGTTGGTCGCGGCGGCGATCGATGGGGGATTCTCGCGGGGGGCGGGGGCCGCTGTCCATGGGGGAGACTTTACCAAGAGTCAGGAGATTGCTTATTGGTAAAGATGGGGGAGGGGCGCTGCTGGGCGGGAGAGGCCAAGGAAAACAAGAGCTTGGATGGAGGTGCGCGGGGATTACGCAGCCCTGAAGCGGGTGCGAACGCGAGTCGCGTTGACTTTCCAGGGAGTGCCGAGTCTAACAATCGGCTTCTGATGAAGAGAAGCGGATCGGTGATCGGATAGCGATCGCAGTGTTTGGGCTCCGCGCACCCTCGGTTTGGGATGGGTGCGCGGGGAATCCCTCTTGATTGGGGTCATCGACGATGCACGCGCACACGCACGAAGACGATTCCGCGCTGGGGCAGGAGCAGGGGCGGGCGCAGGAGAAGGCGAAAGAGACGCCGCAGGCACAGGAGAGGGCGCGGGGGCAGAGGGGGCTCTCGGTCCGCGACGGGATGGCCGGGGCGCACGACGACGCTGGTGAGGGGATGGACGCGGCTCCCGAGGGGGCGGCGCATACGAAGGGGAGGCTCGAGGCGCTTCAGGACGCGAGGCTGCCGGCGTATCCGCCTGCGGGGGCCAAGCTGCCGGGGCATGCGCGGCTGCCGACGTCGAAGCTCGCCGAGGAGATGAGCCCGCGGGATCAGGCGAAGCGGGCGACGTCGCGGGCGGCGGCGTTCTACGACGTGGACGGCACGCTGGTGTCGACGAACGTGGTGCACGCCTTCGGCTATTACGCCGCGAACCGCGGGCGGCTGGTGGAGTCGGCGGTACGGACGGCGGCGGTGGTGGCGGGGATCCCGGTGTTCTGGATGGCGGACCAGGTCTCGCGGGCGCTCTTCAACGAGCTCTTCTACAAGCAGTACAAGGGGATCTCGCACGACCGGCTGGTGGCGCTCTCGGAGGAGCTCTTCGAGAAGGTGCTGAAGCCGGCGATCTACCCGGGCGCGATGGACATGGTGCAGCGCTGCCGGGAGACGGGGGCGCGGCAGGTGATCGTGACGGGCGCGATCGACCACACGATCTTGCCGTTGGCGCGCTACTTCGGGATGGACGACGTGATCGCGAACCGCCTGGAGTTCGTGGACGGGGTGGCGACGGGGCGGGTGATCAAGCCGCTGATCGCGGGGGCGACGAAGGCGGCGGCGGTCCGGGACTTCTGCACGGCGGAAGATCTGGATCTCGCGGCCAGCTACGGCTTCTGCGACTCGTACGCGGATTATTCGATGCTCGCGGTGGTGGGACGGCCGACCGCGGTGAACCCAGACTTCCGACTGCGCTCGTTCGCGCGGTCCCATGATTGGCCGGTGGTGGATCTGCGATGAGGCTCGCGAAAGAGTTGGAAGCGCCCGAGGTGGTGACGATCGACAAGGGGAGCGCGCCGCGCATCCTCCACTACGGCGAGGACTTTCTGCTGGAGGATCTGCCGGTGGGGACGCGGGTGATCTACCCGAAGCAGCCGATCGCGGGCTTGCCGAACCCGCGGGCTGCGATCCGCTGGGCGCTGAATCATCCGCTGGGCTGTGATCCGCTGCCGGCGCAGCTCAAGCCCGGGATGAAGGTGACGATCGCGGTGGACGACATCTCGTTGCCGCTGCCGGCGATGCAGCGGCCGGACATCCGCCAGATGATGTTGGAGATCCTGCTGGAGATGCTGGCGGATCATGGGGTGGAGGACGTCCACATCATCATCGCCATCGCGCTGCATCGGAAGATGACGGCGGCGGAAGTTGAAAGGATGGTGGGGCCGAAGGTCTTCCGGGAGCATTGGCCCCAGACGCTCTACCACCACGACGCGGAAGATCCGGACGGGATGGTTGAGCTGGGGAAGACGCGCCACGGGGAGCCGGTGCGGATCAACCGCCGGGCGGCGGAGTCGGATCTGATCATCTACGCGAACCTGAACTTCGTGCCGATGAACGGCGGACATAAGTCGGTGGGGGTGGGGCTGACGGATTACGAGGGGCTGAAGGCGAACCACAACCCGCACGCGATCCGCGAGTCGTGGTCGTATATGGATCCGCAGGGGCCGTCGGAGCTGCACCGCTCCTTCGATCGGATCGGGCGGCTGGCGGAGAAGCACCTGAACGTCTTCAAGATCGAGACGGCGGTGAACAACCGCATGTACCAGGGGCCGATGGAGTTCCTGGGCAAGAACGAGGACGACTTCACGGAAGGGGATCGGCTGAAGTTCCAGGCGCTGAAGTGGACGCTGTCGAAGACGCCGCGGGCGATGCGCCGGGAGGTCTTCATGCGGGTGCCGGCGGGCTACGAGCTGATCGCGGTCTACGCGGGGAAGACGGAGCCGGTCCACGAGAAGATCCTGGAGAAGAGCTTCGATCAGTACGCGGTGCAGGTGAAGGGGCAGGCGGACATCCTGATCCACGGGATCCCGTTCATCAGCCCGTACAACGCGAACTCGACGGCGCTGAACCCGCTGCTGGTGCAGGTGATGGGGCTGGGCTACCTCTTCAACCTCTACCGGGGCCGGCCGCTGGTGAAGAAGGGCGGGGTGCTGATCCTGACGCATCCCTGTACGGACGCCTTCGACACGAACCATCACCCCAGCTACGTGGAGTTCTTCCATAAGGTGCTGCCAGAGACGCGCGACGCGGTGATCCACTCGCAGAAGTACGAGGAGGACTTCGCGACGAACCCTGCCTACATCGAGATGTACCGGCGGGGGAACGCGTTCCATGGTGTTCACCCGCTGTACATGTGGTACTGGGGCGAGAACGGGCGCCAGCACGTGGGGAAGGTGATCGTGGTGGGCGCGGACAACGCGCACGTGCCGCGGATCCTGGGCTGGGAGCGGGCGTCGACCTTGGCGGAGGCGATCGCGATGGCGCGCAGCGAGATGGGGCGCAGCGCGCAGGTCACCATGGTGCACAACGCCCCGATCGTCCTCGCGGACGTGGAGTAGCGCGTACGATGAGCCACGATCCTCGTCACTCGAAGCCCACCGCTCACACGCTGGCCCCGGCAGAGGGGAACGTCGCGCAGCTCAGCCCGACGCCCACCTGGGATTTCTCGGTGACGGAGGCGCTGCGGGGCAAGCGCATCCTCTTCACGGGGGCGACGGGCTTCGTGGGCAAGGTCGCGCTCTCGATGCTGCTGACCCGCTTCCCGGAAGTAGGGAAGATCTACGTGCTGGCGCGGCCCGGGGTCTCGACCGGGGCGGACGCGCGCTTCTACGGCAAGGTGATCGTGGCGCCGCCGTTCGACCCGCTGCGGGCGCGGCTGGGGCCGAAGTTCGACGACTTCGTCCGGGAGAAGTGCGAGCCGATCGCGGGCGACGTCTCGAAGCCGTTCTGCGGCTTCTCGGACGAGCTCCTGGCGCGGCTGGAGGGCCAGGTCGACGTGCTGATCAACTCGGCGGGCCTGGTGGACTTCAACCCGACGCTGGAGGCGGGGCTGAACGCGAACGCCCTCGGGGCGATCCACGTGGCGGAGACGGCGCTGCGCCTCGGGGCGAAGCTGGTGCACGTCTCGACCTGCTTCGTGGCGGGGAACGCGCCGGGGATCGTCCTCGAGGATGAAGATCTGCTGGGCTACTTCCCGAAGCGGGAGGAGCGGCCGGTGGAGCGCTTCGATCCCTTCGCGGAGATCGAAGATTGCCGGGCGACGATCGCGCGGATCAAGGCGGAGGCCGACGATAAGGCGCTGCTGGCGGAGCTGCGGGCGAAGGCGATCGACCGCCTCCACGAGGAGGGCCGGGACGCGGAGGAGCCGAAGGCGGTGCGCACGGGGACGATGCGCGAGCGCAAGCTCTGGGCGACGGAGCGGCAGGTCCGCGCGGGGCTGGATCGCTCCCGCTATTGGGGCTGGCCGAACACCTACTGCTACACGAAGAGCCTGGGCGATCAGGTGATCGACGCGATCTCGCGGAGGGACGGGCTGGAGTTCTCGATCGTCCGCCCGGCCATCGTGGAGAGCGCGCTGCGCTTCCCCTTCCCCGGCTGGAACGAGGGCTTCACCACGACGGCGCCGCTGACCTTCCTCTCGCTCAAAGGGCATCGCACCTTCCCGGCGAAGAAGGGGCTGATCCTGGACGTGATCCCGGTGGATCACATCGCGGCCGGGGTGATCGCGGCGGCGGCGGCGCTGCTGGTGGGGAAGGCGAAGAAGGTCTACCAGCTCGGCACCTCGGATACGAACCCACTGCGGATGGAGCGCTCGATCGAGCTCACGGGCCTGTATCGCCGCAAGCACTTCCTGTCGAAGGCGACGGCGGCCCAGAAGCTGAAGAACGAGGTGCTGGCGCGGATCGAGCCGCAGGCGGTGGAGCTGGAGACGTACCGGGGCCGCTCGGCACCGGAGATCGCGCGGCTGACGCGCAAGGCGTCGGAGGTGCTGGAGGAGCTGAAGCCGTCGTGGGGGGCGCCGCGGATCAGCGCGTCGATCGAGAGGCTGCAGGACGGCCTGGAGCTGACCTCGCGCCGGGCGGAGATGGCGACGCAGCTCTTCGAGATCTTCCTCCCCTTCATTTGGGAGAACTCCTACCAATTCTCCACCCGAAACATGGGCGCGCTCTACGCGCGGATGGATCCTGCGGACGCGGCGAAGATCCCCTGGGATCCGGACGGCTTCGATTGGCTCCATTATTGGGTGGACGTCCACATGGTGGGCCTGGACAAATGGGTCTATCCGAACCTCGAGGACGAGTTCGGGGTGAAGACGCATAAGAAGGGCCCGCCAGTCTACCGCGACCTCTGGGAGCTGCTGGAGGCGCGCACCCGCCGCCACGCGGGCAAGGTGGCGATGCGCTGGCTGCGCAAGGACGGCAGCTCGGATCGCTTCACCTACGGGCAGCTCCGCGATCGCGCGGTGCGGGCGAGCGTCTACCTGGCGGCGCGTGGGGTGGCGCGCGAGGATCGGGTGCTGCTCCTCAGCGAGAATCGGCCCGAGTGGTCGATGGCGTACTTCGGCACGCTCAAGGCGGGGGCCACGGTGGTGCCGGTGGATCACGAGTCGCCGCTGGCGGAGGTGACGAACATCGTGCGCTCGGCCGGGGCGACGGCGGTGATCCTCTCGCAGGCGGTGCAGGCGCGGCTGGGGTTCGAGCCTGGTGAGCCGTTCGAGGGCGCCACGGTGATCGGGTTGGACGAGCTCTTCCACGGCGCGCTGCCGGAGGCGGCGGAGTTCGAGGCGCGGGAGCCCGCGGAGCTGGCGTCTTTGATCTTCACGAGCGGCACCACGGGGACGCCGAAGGGCGTGATGCTCACGCATCGCAACTTCACGTCGCTCGTATCGAAGCTCGCGGCGGTCTTCGATCTCGGGGAGCGCGACGGCCTGCTCTCGGTGCTGCCGATCCACCACACCTTCGAGTTCATGGCGGGGCTGCTGGTGCCGATGGCCTGCGGCTCGGAGATCGCCTACCTGGAGGAGCTGACGGGAGACAGCCTCAACGCCGCGTTCAAGACGGGGCGGGTGACGGCGATGGTGGGGGTGCCGGCGATCTGGCAGCTCCTGCTCCGGCGGATCGAGGGGCAGCTGGACGAGAAGGGGCTCCTGGAGCCGGCCCGGGCGATCCAGGGGGCTTTGCGCCGGATGCCTCGGGGCAAGGCGGCGGGCAAGGCGGTCTTCTTCCCGGTGCATCGCCAGCTCGGCGGCAGGCTACGGATCTTGATCAGCGGCGGCTCGGCGATGCCGCCGGAGGTCGCGGAGGCCTTCCAGGGGATGGGCTTCCAGATCTTCGAGGGCTACGGCCTCACGGAGGCGGCGCCGGTGCTCACGGTGCAGGCGCCCGGTGACAACGACGCGGGCCACGTGGGCAAGGCGCTGGCGGGGATCGATCTGCGGATCTTCGAGCCGGATTCGGAGGGGGTGGGGGAGATCATCGCCAAGGGCCCCAACGTGATGGCGGGCTATTGGAAGGATCCGGAGGCGACGGCCGACGTGCTGCGGGACGGCTACCTCCACACCGGCGATCTCGGCAGGCTGGATGCGGAGGGGCGGCTGATCATCGCGGGCCGGCAGAAGGACGTGATCATCGACGCCAACGGGAAGAACGTCTATCCCGACGAGCTCGAGGAGCTCTACGCGGGCTGCCCGCGGGTGAAGGAGCTCTCGATCGTGGGCCTCGGGGAGGGGGGCGCGGAGAAGGTCGCGTGTCTGGTGGTGCCGGCGGCAGCGGAGAAGGGCGAGTCGGCGGCGGACGTGCGGCGGATCGTCGAGGCGCATTTTCGCGAGGTGGGCCTCCGGCTGCCGATGTGGAAGCGGGTGAAGGTCCTTCACTTCACGGAGAAGGAGCTGCCACGGACGGCGACCCGCAAGGTGAAGCGCCCGCTGGTAGCGGAGGCGCTGACGAGGCTCGAGCGCGAGGGCAAGCCGGCCAAGCGCGGGGCGGTGGCGGACGGCGACGCCTGGCTCTTCGATCTGGTGGCGCGGGTCTGCGAGCAGCCGCGAGAGAAGATCGTGCCGGAGGCGCGGCTGGAGCAGGATCTCGGCTTCGACTCGCTGATGTTCACGGAGCTGGGGGCGGCGCTGCAGGACGCCGGGCTGGGGATGCCGGCGCCGGAAGAGGTGATGTCGATCGCGACGGTGGAGGAGCTGGCGCGCAAGGTGGCGCTGTGGCGACGGATGTCGTCGCGGCGCAGCGAGCCGGCCCAGGCCGCCGCCAGGCGCGCGGAGTCGTCGGGGGTGCGGTCTTCGGCCCGGGCGCTCTTCGGCTCGGTGCTGGACGCGCTGCAGCCCTCGCTGGATCGGGTGCCGATCCTCTCGTCGGCGGTGGCGCTGGCGCGGGCGGAGGGGATGGGCTTTCTGGAGGAGCTGACGCAGCCGCCGAAGACGAAGGCGGCGCCGGTGGAGGCCGCGCCGGAGTCGATCGAGCTGCCGGACGTGGTGGTGGCTGCGGGCAAGAGCATGCTGCGCAGCGGGCAGCGCGGGCTCTACGAGGTCTTCTTCGAGACGAAGGTGGTGGGCCGGGCTCATGTGCCGCAGCACGTGAACTTCCTGGTGGCGGCGAACCACGCCAGCCATCTGGACATGGGCTTGGTGAAGCATGCGCTGGGGGATCAGGGGGAGAACCTGGTGGCGCTGGCGGCGACTGACTACTTCTTCTCGAACCGGCTGCGGCGCACCTACTTCGAGAACTTCACGCAGCTCATCCCCATGAACCGCCACGGCTCGTTGCGCGAGTCGTTGGAGCTGGCCTCCCGATCGCTGCGGCAGGGCAAGAACCTGCTGATCTTCCCGGAGGGGACGCGCGCGACGGACGGCGAGCTGAAGGACTTCAAGGGATCGCTGGGCTATCTCGCGCTGACGAATCAGGTGGGGATCTTGCCTGTGTACCTCGATGGCACCTACGGCGTGCTGCCCAAGGGGGCGGTGGTGCCGAAGGGTCGGGAGCTCGGGGCCCACGTGGGGCCGTTCATCAGCTACGAGGAGTTGGAGGCCGCGGTGAAGGGGATGCCGCGGAGCGAGCAGCATCGCGAGGTGGCGCGGCGGGTGGAGGCGGCGGTGCGGCTGCTGGAGGAGCGCTGCCGAGCGGCGGCGGAGGGGCGTCGAAAGCCGGCGGAGGAACCGATGCACGTCGCGCCGGCGGTCTCGATCGAAGGCTCCGGTCACGCGGAGGGCCTGGCGCTGGAGGCGATTCGCCTTGGGGAGCATGAGGTGACGCGCAGCGCTGGGATCTCGAAGGCGGCGGAGCGCGCGACGCTGCAGACCAGGGAGGCACCCAAGCTGGTCTCGACGCGGGAGCGGGCTGCCTCGGCACAGTCGGGTGCAGCATCGAAGGCCGCTTCGGGGTCCGAGCGTGTGTCGCCTGCGCAGATGGGTGAAAGGCCGAGGTCCGCTTCGGGGCGGGAGCGCATCGCACCAGCGAAGAAGGCCGGCGCTTCACGGCGGAAGGCGGCGCCGCAGGGTGGCTCATCGACGGCGGACGAGTCGAAGTCGAAGCCGAAGCCGCGGCCTCGCGCTGGCGCGAAGGGCGCCGGGGAGGCGAAGTGAGCGAGACGGTACTGGTCACCGGGGGCACGGGCTTTCTGGGGGGCCACCTGGTGGCGCTGCTGGCGCGGCGGGGGGAGAGGGTGAGGGTCCTCACCCGCGCGGTGACGCCGGAGCTGCGGGAGCTGGAGGTCGAGGTCGTCGAGGGCTCGCTGCTGGATCCCGAGGTGCTGGCGCGGGCGGTGAGGGGGATCGCGCGGATCTACCATTGCGCGGGGCTGGTCTCGAGGGATCCGGACGTCGCGTCGGAGATGTATCGGATCCATGCGGACGGGACTCGAGCGCTGCTGGAGGCCGCGACCAGGGCAGGAGTGGCACGGGTGCTCCTGGTGTCGACGTCTGGCACCATCGCCGTGGCCAAGGACGAAGAGATCTCGAATGAGGAGAGCCCGTACCGCCTCGAGACGGTGCGGCGCTGGCCCTACTACCTCTCCAAGATCTTCCAGGAGAAGCTCAGCCTGGAGGCGGCGGCTGCCGGTGGGCCGGAGGTGGTGGTAATCAACCCCTCGATCCTCTACGGCCCCGGGGATCAGCGGATCTCTTCGACCGGCGACGTCCTCAAATTCCTGCGGGGGGAGATCCCCCTGGTGCCGTCCGGCGGGATCAACTTCGTGGACGCCCGCGACGCCGCCGCCGGCGCGATCCTGGCGATGGAGAAGGGCGCGCCGTCGGCCCGCTACCTCCTGGGCGGGCCGAATTGGAGCATGGCGGAGTTCTTCGCGCGGCTGGCCCGGGTGAGCGGCGTGCGATCTCCCACGGCGCGGATCCCGGACGGCGCCGCCCGCTTCGGCGCGCGGCTGATGGACGGGCTCTTTCGCCTGAGCGGCGGGGAGCGGCGCGCGCCCGTGGACCCTGAGAGCGTCGAGATCGCCCAGCACTTCTGGTACTTCGATTCGACACGGGCGCGGACGGAGCTGGGGTGGGAGCCGCGGGATCCGATGGAGACCCTGGACGATACGGTGAGCTATCTGCGCGAGCGCTTCCTGGGGGGCGCGCCGCCGCCTCGGAAGGCGCCGTCGTTCCTGGAGACCCTGGTGACCCGGGTGGGCGAGCCGGAGCCAGCCGCGCCGCGGGCCGCAGCCAAGGGCCGGGCCAGCCGCCGCCGGGCCGCTCCGCGTTGACGCTGGGCTCAGGTCTGCCTTCCTCCCGACGCGCTCGGCTGATAGGTGATCCCGATGCCCAGACGCCTGCGGGAACTGCTCCGGCGTGAAGTCGTGGGCGGAATTCGACGACAGCGTTAGAAGGCCCCCCAATGAGCAAGGCTCGAGGAGAAGAGATGCGACCGCACAACCTTCCACTGCTGCTCGCCCTGGCCGTGCCGGGCGTCGCCGGGGCCGAGGCGGCCTTGGTCGAGGATCTACATGGCCATCGCGTGGAGGATCCCTACCGCGCGCTGGAGACGGACGAGGGCGCGGCGAGCTGGATCGCGCAGCAGGAGGCGAAGGCGGGCGCCTACTTCGAGCGGCTCGGGGCGGAGGACGCTGCCATGAGTCGGCGTCTGGACGAGCTCTCCCGGATCGGCGGCGTCACGGGGCTCTCGATCAAGAGGGGGCGGACCTTCTACGTGAAGCGTACGGGGGATCAGGAGCAGGGGATCCTCTACGCCCGCGACGGCAGCAAGGAGCGAAAGCTCGTCGATCCCGCGGCGCTGGACGCCTCGGGCAAGGTGGCGCTCGATTGGTATCACCCCTCGCCCAGCGGGAAGCTGATCGCCTACGGCCTCTCTCGTGACGGCTCGGAAGAGTCGGTGCTCCACGTGCTGCGGGTGGAGGACGACGGCGCGCTCTCGGAGGCGATCCCCAACACGAGACATGGCTCGGTGGCCTGGCTCCCGGACGAGTCCGGCTTCTATTACACGCGCTATCCCGAGGGAGATCGCTACAACCGCCAGGTCTTTCTCCACCGCTTGGGGGACGAGCCATCGAAGGATAGCTACGTCTTTGGAGCGGACGTGGGGGGCCTCGCGCGCACGGATTGGATCGACGTCTCGATGGGCGACGGCGGCGCGCTGCTCTTCATCCAAGTGTCCAAGGGCTGGTCGGTGTCGGAGCTCTGGACGCTGGAGCGCGCCAGCGGGAAGCTGACCAAGCTCCTCTCGGCGGAGCTCGGGGCGCTCTTCGGATCGACGCGGTTGATCGATGGCAAGGTGGTGCTGATCACGAACCATCAGGCGCCCCGCAACAAGCTGGTCTCGATCGATCCCGCGAATCCCGCGCCCGAGGCGTGGAGGACGATCGTCCCCGAGGGGGAGTGGCCCATCGACTCGATGGAGCACGTCGGCGGCAAGCTGGCGGTGGTGCGGCTGGTGAAGGCGGTATCGCGCCTGGAGCTCTACGAGTTGGACGGCAAGGGCCAGCGCATCGTCGAGCTGCCGGAGATCGGCTCTATCGGCAGCATCGACGGCGAAGCCAAGGGGCAGAAGCTGGTCTTCAGCTACACCTCCTTCCTGCTGCCGACCACGGCCTTCGAACTCGACATGAAGAGCGCCAAGGTGCGGGAGCTGGCCAAGGTGCCGGCGCCGAAGACCGCGGGGCTGGTGGTGAAGCAGATCGACTACCCGAGCTACGACGGCACCTGGGTGCCGATGTTCGTGGTGCATAAGGAGGGGCTGGAGCTCGACGGCACGAACCCGACGCTGCTGACGGGGTATGGCGGCTTCAACATTTCGTATGATCCCCGCTTCTCGCCCACGGCGCTCTATTGGGTGGAGCAGGGCGGGGTCTTCGCGGTGGCGAACCTGCGCGGCGGCTCGGAGCTAGGCGAGGCCTGGCACGACGCGGGCAAGCTCGGGAACAAGCACCAGGTCTTTCGCGACTTCGAGTACGCGATGCGGCACTTGATCCGCGCGGGCTATACGCGGCCCGAGAAGCTGGCGATCACCGGCGGCTCGAATGGCGGGTTGCTCATGGGCGCGATGATGACGCAGGCGCCGGAGCTCTTCCGGGTCTCGGTGGGGAAGGTGGGGCTCTACGACATGATCCGCTACCAGAAGTTCCCGCCGGCGGAGCTCTGGGTGGATGAGTACGGCAGCGCCGACGAGGCGGATCAGGTGGGTTATCTCCTTGGTTACTCACCGTACCATCAGGTGATCCCCGGCGTCGCCTACCCAGCGTTCCTGGGGCTGACGGCGAAGGCGGACACCCGGGTGACCTGGGTCCACACCGCCAAGTTCGTCGCGGCGCTGCAGGGCGCGACAGCGGGTCAGGCGCCGATCCTCTTCCACATGGAGCAGCAGGCTGGGCACGGCCAGGGCAAGGGCCGCTCGGATCGGGTGAAGGAGGACGTGATGATGTTCCGCTTCATCCAGGCGCAGCTCGGCCAGGGCCAGGCCAAGGCCAAGAGCGCGGCCAACCGGTAAGGGAGGAGGGAGGGGGCTCGCCGAGGCCGCGGCCTTCGAGGGGCCGTTCAGCCGGCCGCCGCGCTTCGAAGGGGGCAGGCGTGTCGGTGGAGCGATCGGCGATCGTGCCAGCGCATAGAAGTCGGAAGACGTGAACGGGTTGATCAGGAGCGGCCGCGCCAGCCTCATCGCATGCGGCAGGCGTGTCGGCGGATCGATCGGGGATCGTTCCAGCTCACTGAAGTCGACGGACTTGAACCGAGTGATGCTAGGGGCCGCCGCGCCGGCGCACCACATGGGGCAGGCGGCGGCCCTCGTACGACCGACTAGCCCTTGCGCTGGCTGATCTTGCGCTGGCGGCGGCGGCGCTTGAGCACGGCGCGCTTGGTGCGAGAGCGGTTGGCGAGCTTCTTCTTGGTGCGGTTTCCGCGCTTGGTTGCCATGATGGTCGACTCCTGAATTTTTCGGTCGGGGCGAAGGCGCCCGGCGAGCGATGAACCGGCGGTGGATAGCAGAGCGCGGCGGCAGGGTCAAAGTCTGCCGCGGATCGTTCGGCAGGATCACGAGGTGGTGAGAGATGTTGGAGTCCTTCCGGGTAGGCGATGGCGATCAGCCAGTGGTCCTCCTTCATGGCTTCATGGGCACGGGTCGAAACCTCTCGGCCATGGCGCGGCGTTGGGCGGAGGCCGATCCCAGCCGCTGGTTTCTGATCCCGGATCTGACCGGACACGGGACGTCGCCCGCCCTCCCCGAGGGCGCGGACATCTTCACGCTCGCCCGCGACGTGGTGGAGACGGCCAGGGGCGCCGGGATCGACGGGCCGCTCCACATAGTCGGCCATTCGCTGGGAGGGAGGGTGGGGCTGGCCGCAGCGCTCCTCGGGCCGGGGACGGTAGCGGCGGTGGATCTGCTGGACATCGCGCCGGGACCGGTGGACGGAGCCGGCACAGGCAGCTCGAGTGTCCTCGACCGCTATCGCAAGGCGCCGGCGACGGCGGCGGATCGGATGACGATGCGCCAGGCCCTCCTGGACATGGGGCTGTCGACCTTCCTGACGGATTGGCTCCTGATGAATCTCGTGCATACGCCAGAGGGCTACCGCTGGCGGGTGGATCGCGAGGCCCTCGAGCGCCTCCACCGCAAGGTCAACGCCGCGGATCTCTGGCCGGCGGTCGAGGGACACGCTGCCCGGATCCGTTGCGCCCGAGGCTCGGAGTCGAGCTACGTCTCCGCGGAGGACATCCGGCGGCTCACAGCGGCCGGATACCCGGTCGCGGTCATCCAGGGATCCGGCCACTACGTCCACGTGGAGAAGCCGAAGGAGACGGTGGAGCTGCTGACAGGCGCCACCCCCTGGCGCTGATCCCGCGCCTTTCCCCGTGACTCGGAAAAGAGCCCTCGTCGAAGCGGAGCGTGAGCGAAAGGGCGGCGCTTCCACGGCAGGTGGAGCCGGTCGGCAAGCGCCAGCCAGGAGGCCATGCTCCGCCGCTCCCACGAGCCAATGGAGCGAGCAGGGCGCGGCCTCACGCCCGAGACGCGGCCGGTCTCGCTCCCGCGAGCGGATGGGGCGGTCGAGGCCGAGCCCGGCAGCGTCTCCTTGACGGGCTCTCGAGGCTGGGACCCCGGTTCTGGTGCAGGGCCGGGCCGAGGGCTTTATTGTCCACAATCGTTCGGTCGTACTGGCCCGGCGGGCGATGATTCGTCCGCTCCCTTGGGTGGCGCGGCTCCCATGAATGATTGCGAATTGCACAACAGAGCGTTGACCGATCCCCGGGGGCGCTGTTAGGCGAAACGAAATGCACTTCGTTGGAATGAAGATCGTCCACCGCGCCCAGCCCTCCTGGGGCGTGGGGGAGATCCTCCAGATTCTCGAGGAGGGACGGCTGCTCCTCGTGCGCTTCGCTGGGCGCCAGGGCGAGCCGTGTCAGGTCTCCTGCAAGGATCCGGCGGTGGTCCGCTTTCGTTACGACGCCGGCGACGAGATCTACCTCGCCGACGGTGAGCCTGCCCGGGTGGTGGAGCTCGCCGCGAACCCCCTCTCCCCGCTCTTCCAATATTCCGTGGAGCGCAAGAATGGCCGGGCCGAGACGATCTCCGAGGTGGAGATCGTCCCCCGCGCACCGGTGGCCGGCGCCCTGGACCTCCTCGCGAGCGGCGGCGGCGGCCGATGCTCGAGCTTCACCCTGCGCGATCGCGCGGTGCGCCTGGATCTCGAGAGGCGGGCGGACGCCCTGGGCGCACTGGTCGGCAGCCGGGTGATGCCCAAGCCGCATCAGCTCGCGGTGGTGCAGCGGGTACTCAGCGAGCGCACCCAGCGCTTCGTCCTCGCCGACGAGGTCGGCCTCGGAAAGACCATCGAGGCTGGGATGATCTACGCGGCGCTGGCGCAGACCGGCCTCGCCAAGCGGGTGCTGGTGGTGACCCCGGCGCACCTGACCGTGCAGTGGCTGGCGGAGCTGTACAATAAGTTTCACTCTTTGTTTACTCTCCTGGACGGCGAGCGCCTGGCCAGGGAGGAGGAGCTCGATCCACGGCCGGCCTGGTGGCGTTACCCCAAGGTGGTGACCTCCCTCGAGCTGCTGGCCCGAAGCGAGGAGCATCGCGACGCCATCGGCGATCCGGAGGGGCGCTGGGATCTGGTGATCTTCGACGAGGCGCACCACCTCACCTCTCCCAAGGCCTACGAGGCAGCGGAGGCGGCGGCGGACAACAGCCAGGGCCTGCTCCTCCTCACGGCGACGCCGCTGCAGCTCGATCCCCTGGAGCACTTCAAGCTCCTCTCGCTGGTGGATCCCGCCACGCCCGAGAGCTTCGAGGAGTTCGAGGCGCGGCTGGAGCGGCAGGGGGATCTCTCCGAGAAGATCCGCGAGCTGCTCAAGGCCAAGGACGCGAAGACGGCCACCAAGGCGGCCAAGGCGATCGCGAAGATCCTGCCGGAGGACGACGAGCTGGAGGACGGCTGGCGCGAGATCGAGGACGGGGAGGAGGGCGCGGTGGATCGCTTCGTCCACCACGTGGCCGAGGCCTATTCGCTCTCGTCGCGGCTGATCCGGAACCGCCGGGTGATCGTGGGGGGGCTGGCGCCGCGCAAGTTGGTGCGCCACGACGTGACGATCTCGGGGGAGGAGGGGGCGTTCCGAGCGGCGCTGCGGGAGAAGATCGCCTCCAAGGAGCTCAAGGCGTCGGGGGCGGCCCTCGCCTCGTTGCTCAAGCGCCTGGACTCTTCCCCCCGCGCCGCCGCTGCGGCGCTGCTGGCGCAGCAGCAACCTGAGCTCGCCAAGGCGGCCCGGGCGTTGGAGGGGCCGAGCCGGGACGCGAAGGCCCGGGCCTTCCTCGAGCTGGTGCAGACGATCCGCCAGGGGGAGGCAGGCGCCAAGCTGCTCGTCTTCACCGAGGCGCGGGAGACCCTCGACTACGTGCGAGAGATGCTCGCACACGCGGGGATCGCGGCCTGTGTCTACCACGGCGATCTGCCGCAGCTCGATCGCGATCGCCAGGTGGCGCGGTTCCGGGATCCGGAGGGGCCGCCGGTGCTGATCTCCACCGAGGTGGGCGGCGAGGGGCGCAACTTCCAGTTCTGTCATCACCTGGTGAACTACGATCTCACCTGGAGCCCGGCGGCCATCGAGCAACGGATCGGGCGGCTGGATCGCATCGGCCAGAACCATGAGGTCCAGATCCACTGCTTCCGGTTGGAGGGCACCATCGGAGCGCGGGTCTTCGATCTGATGGCGAACGCCGTCCGCGTCTTCGATGAGACGGTGGGCGGCCTCGATCACATGCTCGAGCGGGTGGAGCCCGAGCTCGCGAAGCTGGTGGCGAGCGGCGACGATCCCGCCTTCGTCGACTACCATGCCAGGCTCACCAGGCGAGTGGCGGCGGCGCGGGAGGAGATGCGGCGTGCGTATGATCCGCTGCTCGATCTCCGCTCCTTCGACAAGCCCTCGGTCGAGAAGCTGGTCGACCGCGGCAGGGCCCGCTTGGATCTCGAGCGCAACGACGGCGAGGATCTGGAGGAGTCCCTCTGGCGGATCGCCCGGGAGCTGGACGAGCGCCTGGAGGAGACGGTGGTCGACCTCGCCCGCAAGGTGGGGATCCAGGCCGACTGCGACGAGCACGTGGAGGCCTTCCAATGCGCCTTCCGCTTGGGCAGCGAGCTGGCGGTGGACGCGCTCCCCGGTCTGGACCTCGACGAGGATCAGGCGCTCCTGGGCAGCTTCTGGCGCGACACCGCCGTGGTGCAGGAGGAGAACGATTACTTCGCCACCGGGCATCCGCTGATCGAGGCGCTCTTCGCGTGGATCCGCGACGGGGAGGAGGGCCGCGCCGCCTGGTTCCACTCGGACGAGGTGCGCTCGGCGGCGGTGGGCTTCGCCTTCACCTTCCTGGTGGTGATGCCGGAGGCGGAAGATGTGGCGGAGGGCTCGAAGGTGCCCTCGCGGCAGGCGGCCCGCTACTTCCACGACGCCCGCTTCCAGGTCGCGGTGGAGCTGGCCCGGGGCGGCGCGCGACCCAGGGTTCGCGACGAGCTGCTGGAGTCCCTCGAGGATCCGGATCCCGCGCCCGCGCCTCGTGAGGGCGGACGCCTGCTGCAGGAGGCGGTGGCGGCGGCCCACGCCGCGGCGCTGGAGGAAGCGCAGGCTCGCCTCGAGGTGGCGCGGGCCGGGGCCATCGAGCGCCTCGAGGAGGATCGCCTCACGGCCCTGGACCGGCTTCGGCTCGCTGCCAGGCGGGCGGACGACTTCGAGCTCCGCGCCCTGCGGTCCGAGGCCGCCAGCATCTCCCGATCGCTCGACGCGGCCAGGCGCGCGTTGGAAGAGGCGCGGCTCGAGCTCGACCAGGCGGCGGGGCTCCTGCCGAGGTAGCCAGCTCCTCGCGAGCATCCCCAGGCACGCGACGTAAGCGCCTCGAGAGGTGAGCCATGCGCCGGTAGCGCCCCCTCGGCCCGGCGTAGCATCCGGCAGTGTCTCGCAGGAAGAGCCGGGCAGGCGCCCGGATCAGCTTCGCGGTCCCGTCGAGGGAGGATTCCTTCGGAGGGGCGGAGTGGAGCGAGGAATGTCAGACCCCTGGGTTATTCTCCTGAACGGTCGTACAGCGGCTACGCACGTTCAGGAGGAATGCCATGCGCTACGGGTTTTTCAACGGGATCGGAGGCGATCTCGCTGCCTTGCGAGACGGGCTCGCGCTCTTCGCGGGCTGCGATCGGATCGTCTCCCTCGGTGATCTGATGGGTGGCTCGGCGGAGGGTGACCTCGCCTGCTGGAGGGAGATGGAGACGCTGGGTCCGAAGGCCCTCGTCCTCGGAGGGGCCGGTGAGCGCCTCCGCTCTCGGGATCGTTCGATCCCCGAGGAGGTGCGGTCCGAGCTCCGTGGGCTCCTGGCTGCTACCGTGGAGGAGGGGATCGCGATCCTTGGGAGTCCGGCGGCGGCCCGCGCTGGATCGCGTGCGGAGTTCGCGGCCCTGGGGGGCGCGCCGCGGCTGGTCGCGCCGATCACGATCTCCTCTCATTCGGGCGACACCAGACTATGGAGGGCGTCCGGCGGTCTGGCCCGGGTGGTCGAGGTCGAAGCTGGCGCCTCGCTCCCGCTCCCTCGGGGTGCGGAGCAGCTCTGGCTGGAGCTGGGACGGAAGACCGGCGACCGCCCGGTCTACGCCATCATCGATCTCCACCACCGCCGGCTCGAGCTCCACGAGCTCTCCGCTTCGGGCCGCTCCCTTCATGTACCGCGGCTCCCCCGGGCGACCCGGCGGCGCAAGGTCGACGCCCGCCAGGGTCTCCTGGCGGTCTAAAGGGGTCTAAGGGCCATGCGACCAAGAGGAAGGATCGCCTCGCTACCTCCCGCGTCGATCAGCCGGGCGCGCGGACCTGGAGGCGGTAGATGCCGCCGCCTACCTGGAGGACGAGGGAGCCGCTCGCCTGCACCTCGGCGAGACAGCTCATGCGGGAGTTGGCGCTGGCTCCTTCCCGCTCGAGGAGGAGCGCCTCTCGCTGGGAGATCGCGTCGAGGAGCTCGGCGCCTTCCAGGATCTCGACGTTGCATTTGCCGCAGATCCCTTCGCCTCGGCAGGGATAGCCGATTCGGATCTTGGCGCGTCTGGCCCTCGAGAGCAGGGTGGATCGAGCGCCGCCCTTCACTCGTCGCCGAGCTGCCGCTCGAGTCGATCGAGCCCCTGTTCCTGGGTTCTCTTCGCGGCGTCGCGGGCTCGCTCCAAGGTGCGCCCCGATGCGCCGCCGATGTCGTCGGCGGTCTCGGAGCGAGCGGGGCAGCCGGAGCCTTGGAAGCAGAGGGCCACGGCGAGGGCCAGGATGGCCGGTCGCGCCCCGCTCCGATGCGTGATCTCTCTTCGTCCTGCGAACGCCGGGACATCCATCGGTAGCGATCCTCGGTGAGGAGTGGAGCCCGATCGTCGCGCGAACCGGCGAAAGTGTCCATTCTGAGATCCATGGAAAGAGATCGGAGCGCCGTCGGAGCTGAGACGGCAGGACGCCAGGCGTCCCCAGCCGGCCCCAGGCCCGAGCCGCCCTCGTGGAGCGGGCTCCAGATCCTGACCCTCGGCCACTCCACCCGAAGCCAGGAGGAGCTGCTGGAGCTGCTGCAGACCGCGGAGATCGACACCCTCGCAGACATCCGGAGCTTTCCGCGATCCCGACACAACCCGCAGTTCAACGAGGACGTGCTCGGTGAGCTCCTCCCCACCTGCGGAATCCGCTACCTGCACCTCGGCAAGCTCGGAGGCAGGCGCCACGGACTCGGGGCGGACTCTCCCAACGGCGGCTGGCATCACGAGGCCTTCCGCAGCTTCGCCGACTACGCCCAGACCCCCGCCTTCGAGGAGGGGCTCGCCGAGCTGCGCGAGCTGGCGGAGGAGGGCCACGTGGCGATCATGTGCGCCGAGGCGGTGCCCTGGCGCTGCCATCGAACCATCGTCTCCGACTACCTCGTCTCCCGGGGCGCCGTGGTCCATCACGTCGTCGGCAAGGAGCGCATCCAGCCCCATCGCATCACGCCTTTCGCGCGGGTCGATCACGACAGGATCAGCTACCCGCCCGAGGAGCCGTCCCTGGAAGAGCGTAGCCTCGCGGGACGCGCGCACATGGCCGCTGAGGAGGACAGCCAATGACAGGCACCCACCTGCCGGTCGACGCCCCCTTTCACCTGGAGGCGACCGTCCGGATGCTCCAGAGGAGGCCCACCGATCTCGTCGATCGCTGGGAGGAAGGGCGATACCTTCGGCTGCATCGCAGCGCCGAGGGTCTCGTCCTCGCTTGCGTCGAGAACCATGGCTCCATCGACGAGCCCGAGCTGCGGCTCTCCTTTCCCGCTGGAGCGCCCACCGCGTCTTCACGCAGGGAGATCGTCGCCACCATCCGCCGGATGCTCGGTCTGGACGTCGAGCTCTCCTCTTTCACGCGGGCGGCCCGCAAGGTCCCGGTCCTCGATGAGGTGGCGGCGGGGCTTCGGGGGCTACGTCCCCCTCGATTTCCCACGCTCTTCGAGTCTCTGGCGCGGACGGTGCCGTATCAGCAGCTCAGCCTCGACGCGGGTAGCAGCCTCGTGAACCACTTCGAGGAGCGCTTTGGGGCCACCCTCGAGTGGGAGGGGCGGCCCTGGTATGCCTTCCCCACCGCGGCTGCGATCCACGGCACCACCGAGGAGGACTTCCGTGCCCTGGGCTTCAGCCACACCAAGGGGCGCACGCTCATCGAGGCCGGGCGGAAGATCGAGGAGGGAACCTTGGCGCAGGACGAGCTCGAGGCCCTGCCGACCCAGGCCGCGTTCGACGAACTCCTCGCGTTGCGCGGGGTCGGACCGTGGACCGCGTCGCTCCTCCTGCTCCGCGGCTTCGGCAGGCTGGACGCCTTTCCCATCGGCGACGTGGGCGTCACTCGCGGCCTGGCGCTGGTGTTGGGCGAAGATCCCAAGGCCTTCATCCCGGAGCACTTCGCGGAGGCCTTCGGTCCGGAGCGGGGGATGCTCTATTTCTACTCCCTCGGCGCGCAGCTCCTGGCCAAGGGGTTGATCACGCCCACTCCCAAACGCGTCGGCCAACGAGCGGCCCCGACCGGCGGCCTTCGCGCCGCACGATCGCCGGATGAGGTCTCGCCGTCGCACGATCGCTGAGGGAGGCCCCGCGCCGCGATCGCCGCTCGAGGCCCCCGCGCCACGCGATCGCCGTCCGAGGCCCCCGCGCCACGCGATCGCCGTCCGAGGCCCCCGCGCCAGGCGATCGCTGTCCGAGGCCCCGCGCCAGGCGATCGCCGTCCGAGGCCCCCACGCCACGCGATCGCCGTCCGAGGCCCCCGCGCCGCGCGTTCGCTGAGCGAGGCCGCCGCGGCGTACGATCGCTGAACGAACGATCGCGTCCTTGAGATTGAAGGCCACCTGGACCAATGTGCGCCCCTGGTGGAACCGACCCCTCCTCGAAAGAACGCAGCGCTCGCCCTCGGCGCCCTCGGCGTCGTCTTCGGCGACATCGGCACCAGCCCCCTCTACACGATGAAGGAGTGCTTCTTCGGCCTCCATCCGATCGCGCCGACCCACGCCAACGTCCTCGGGGTCCTCTCCCTGATCTTCTGGTCGCTCACGATGGTGGTGAGCTTCAAGTACATCGGCTTCATCATGAAGGCCGACAACCGAGGCGAGGGCGGGATCTTCGCGCTCCTCGCGCTGCTGCCAGCGGCCAAGAACAAGGGCGCGGGCACCGTGGTGGTTGGGGCGCTCTTCGGCGCTGCCCTCCTCTACGGCGACGGGATCATCACCCCGGCGATCTCGGTGCTCTCGGCCATCGAGGGCCTCGAGGTGGCTACCTCCGCGTTCAAGCCGCTGGTGGTGCCGCTGACCGTCCTGGTGCTGCTGGCGCTCTTCGCCCTGCAGAAGCGCGGCACCGGCGGCATCGGCGCGCTCTTCGGACCCGTGATGGCGTTCTGGTTCCTGGTGGTGGCGGCGCTTGGCGTCGGCGGCATCATCCGGAACCCCGCGGTCCTGGCGGCGGTCAACCCGCTCCACGCCGTGGACTTCTTCGCCCGCAACCACTTCCACGGCTTCCTGGTCCTGGGCGCCGTGGTCCTCTGCCTCACCGGCGCGGAGGCGCTCTACGCGGACCTGGGCCACTTCGGGCATCGGCCGATCCGCCTCTCATGGTTCATCCTCGCCTTCCCGGCGCTGCTGCTGAACTACGCCGGCCAGGGGGCGATCCTCATGGCGGATCCCACGATCACCACCAACCCCTTCTTCGCCCTGGTGCCGCGGGTGCTGCTCTATCCGGTGGTGGTCCTCGCTACGGTCGCCACGGTGATCGCCTCGCAGGCGCTGATCTCCGGCGCCTTCTCTCTTACCCGGCAGGCGGTCCAGCTCGGCTATCTTCCTAGAGTGCATATCATCCACACATCAGGGGAGACCGAGGGGCAGATCTACATCCCCTGGGTCAATCGGATGCTAATGGTCGCCTGCGTTGCGTTGGTCATCGCCTTCCAGGAGTCGAGCGCGCTGGCGGCGGCCTACGGCGTCGCCGTCACCATGAATATGGCGATCACCTCGATGCTCTACTTCCAAGTGATCCACCACACCTGGAAGTGGTCGCTGTGGAAATCCATACCCCTCATCGGGATCTTCCTGGTCTTCGATCTGTCTTTCTTCGGCGCCAACATCCTCAAGACGGTAGACGGCGGCTGGGTCCCGCTGGTGGTGGCCTTCGGTCTCCTCACGGTGATGCTCACCTGGCGCGACGGGCGAAAGGAGCTGCGAGATCAGATCGCCGCCCGCACCCTCCCGCTGGAGCTCTTCCTCGAAGACATCCAGCGCAGGGAGCCCCGGCGGGTCCCCGGCACCGCCGTCTTCCTCGCCTCGAGCCCCATCGGCACGCCGCCCGCCATGCTCCACCACTTCAAGCACAACCAGACGCTGCACGAGCAGCTGGTGCTGCTCTCCATCGTGGTCAGCGAAGACGCCCCCCTGGTTCCCAAACCGGAGCGGGTCCACGTGGAGGAGCTGGGCGAGGGCTTCTTCCGGATCCAGGCCCGCTATGGCTTCATGGAGACCCCCAACGTCCCCGACGTGCTGCGCCAAGCGTGGCGCCAGGGCCTCACCACCGATCCGGCCACCACCAGCTACTTCCTCGGCCGCGAGACCCTCCTCACCTCTGGCAAGGGCCGCATGATGCGCTGGCGCAAGGCCCTCTTCGCCTTCCTCTCCCGAAACTCCGAGCCCGCCACCGCCTACTTCGGCCTCCCCCCCGGTCGAGTCGTCGAGCTAGGCATGCAGGTCGAGCTCTGAGAGCGGCCCAGACCGCGTCTCCGCCCTCGATCGCTCAGATGGCTCAGACCCAGCTGGGCCAATCACTCAGAGTCGCTGCTTCCTCCATCGGAAGGCGAAGAGCACCAGACCAAGCAACACACCCGTGCTCAATGCGCTGGGATCTCCGTTGGCTGCCGACGAACAACCGGACTCAGAACCGGAGCAGTCGTCTTCCTGGATGAGACCCGCTTCGCCTGCCGCCACGAGACAGCTCGGGCTCAGGCTGATCGATGCGGCGACTTCAACTGGAATGTGCGGGTCGGAATAGGACGGGCACTCCACCGCAAACTCGTCGTTGACTCGCAGCCATCTGTAATGCTCTATGTTTCCCTGAAATTCCGGCACAAGCATCACGAATATCGGCATCCCAACCCGGACTGGTCCAGGGCCTGCCGACCGAGGAATGAAGACGTGCTCCCCTTTTTTAACAGCCGACGAGTCCGAAGGCCCGAAAACGCGGCCTATCTCCACCTCCATTTCTCTCGGGGACGAGTTGTCATCGACAACGATTCCCTCAAATACCTCCTTGATACCCTCTCTTGGGCAGAAGAAGAATTCACAGGGAATCGGGCAATCAGTAGCATTTGCTCTTGATGCAGAAACTACAAGCGCCGACGTCGTGATAAAAAGTAGAAGCCTCCGCATCTCAATCCTCGCTTCTCTTTAGATATTGAAGAACCATGACCTCATCGCGCGACCAAGGCATGATCGGCAGGATGGCGGCATCCCGAAGGGAGATCAAGCGAAGATGCCGAACGGCGGAATCTCGTCGATACGCTTCAGCCGATGCGGAGGAGGACGCCGAGGAGGATGCCGTAGACGAGGTGGGCGATCATGACGGTGACGGGGGTCTGGTAGCCGTAGTGGAGGCCGAGGAAGCCCGGGGGCTCGAGGCGCCTGGTGATGGTGGGGCCTTGTTGTTCGGTGGCCATGCGGGGGTGGATGGAGGGGATCAGGGACATGCCCACCGCGAGGACGAAGGCGGCGTGGACGAAGCCGAAGATGGCGCCGCGCCACCAGCTCGGGCCGCCGAGGAGGAGGAAGGCGACGGCGTAGACGAAGGCGAAGAGCCAGCCGTTGAGGAAATGGAGGACGAAGCCGATGAGCTTGGCGCGGTCGCGGTCGGGGGTGAAGACGGTGCCGAGCATGTAGGGGAGGTTCATTCGGGTGATGCCGGCGCCCTGGCTGGCGGACATCATCGTGGTGAGGACCACGGTGCAGACGAAGCCCCAGAGGATGACGTGGAGCCAGTTCAAGCCGGATCTCTCCTGCGGCTCAAGGGTGTGCCTCCTGGGGCTCGTTCCCATCGCGATGGGGGAGGACGTGGTGGGCGATGGCCCGCTCGCCGTGGATCCGCGCCTCGATGGCGAGGGCGGCGTTGATGAGGCCGACGTGGGTGAAGGCCTGGGGGAAGTTGCCGAGGGCGGAGCCGGTGTGGGGATCGACTTCCTCGGAGAAGAGGCCGAGATCGTTGCCGTAGCGCATCAGGCCCTCGAAGCTCGCGCGGGCCTCGGCGAGGGTGCCGCCGCCGCCGGCGAGGAACTCGGCAGCCCAGAAGCTGCAGATGCCGAAGGCGCCCTCCTCTTTGCCGCCGTGGGTGGCGTAGCGATAGAGGAGGCTGCCGTTGGCGTGGAGCTCCTTGCGGATGCGGGCCCAGGTCTTCTGCATCCGATAGGTGGAGGCCTTCTCGAAGCCGTACCAGGGCAGGAGCAGCAGCGCGGCGTCGACGTGATCGCTGCCGCAGACCTGGACGTAGCTCTGGATCGACTCGTTCCAGCCGGTGCGCAGGACGTCGGCGCGGATCGCCTCCCGCGCCTTGGCGAAGCGCTCCACGGGCGCGTGGGAGACGTGGCCCTTGAGGTGGAGTTCGATCAGCCGATCGAGGGCGGTCCAGCACAGCACCCGGGAGTGGATGTGGGGATAGCGCCCGGAGCGCACCTCCCAGATCCCCTCGTCAGGCTGCCGCCAGTTCTCACAGACATAGTCGCCGAAGGCGATGAGCATCTTGGCGGTCTCGCGATCGAAGACACCTCCTTGGTGGATGTATTGGCAGGCGGCGTCGATGACCTCGCCGTAGACGTCGAGCTGGAGCTGATCCTTGGCGGCGTTGCCGGTCCGCACGGGCCGTGAGCCAAAGTAACCGGAGAGCGGCAGGCTCCGCTCCTTGGGTGTCTTCTCTCCGAATACATCGTAGAGCACGCCGAGCCTGGGGCGGGTGAGGCGGGTGGCGTGGAGGAGCCAGCTCACGAAGGCCTCCGCCTCGTCTCGGAAGCCCAGGCCGAAGAGGGCGCGGACGGTGAAGGAGGCGTCGCGGAGCCAGCAGAAGCGGTAGTCCCAATTTTTGTCGCTGCCGACCTGCTCGGGCAGCGAGGTGGTGGGCGCGGCGACGACCGCACCCGATGGCGCGTAGATGAGCAATCGAAGGGTCAAGGCGCTGCGGGTGACGGCGGGCTTGTAGGCGCCCTCGTATCGAATCCCGCGGAGCCATCGCTGCCACCACAGCATGGTGCGCCGGATCGCAGCGTCCGCTTCTTCGAAGGGCGCGAAGACGGCGGGGGCCTCCTGGGTGAAGCCGAGTTGAAAGACGAGGCGCTGGCCTGCCTGCAGCCGGGTCCTGCCGGTGGCGCCCTCGTCTCCCGGGCTGAGGGGGAGCTGGCTTCGGAGCACCAGGACCCCGCGCTTATCGGTGTAGAGGTGGAGTCCAAAGTGGCCCTTGGAGAGGATCTTCCTCTTGCCTTGGCCGAAGTCCGGTCGGGGATCGTAGACGACCTCGAGATCGATCTCGCCCTCGAGGCAGTCCACCACCCGCAGGAGCTCGTGATCGGCGAAGAGCTCCTCGGCCTTCTCTGCCTCGGAAGCGATCGGCATCAGATCGGTGAGGACGAAGGCGCCGGTCTCGGTCTCGAAGCGGGTCTCCAGGACGTTGGTACCCGGGAGGTAACGGCGGGTGGCGACGTGGGATCCCGCCGGCCGGATCTGGAAGCGGCCGCCTCGCTCGGGATCGAGGAGGGCGGCGAAGAGGGCGGGGCTGTCGAAGCGGGGCCAGCAGAGCCAGTCGATGGAGCCGGCGCGGGAGATGAGGGCGGCGGAGCGGCAGTCGCCGATGATCGCGTAGTCCTGGATCTTCGGCTGGGACACGGACGGACGTACCTCCCTGGGGGAGGGTTCGCATCGCCGGGCCGGGAGGCATCCTCCGGAGCGGCGTCCAGGGCGAGCCACCACCCGTGCGGGCGATCGGCTCAGCCTGGCGGGCGATCACAGGTTTGCCGAATGGGGCGTTGGCGACCTGCGGAGCATTCCTCGAGACAGAGCGATCGGCTCAGCCTGGCGGGCGATCACAGGCTTGCCGAATGAGGCGATGGCGACCTGCGGAGCGCTCCTCGAGACAGAGCGATCGGCTGAGAGGATCGATCGAACAGCCTGGCGGACGATCACAGGCCGGTCGAATGGGGCGATGGAGATCTGCGGCGCGCTCACCAACGCCGAACGATCGGCCGAGCGGGGTCGATCAGCTCAGCAGCTTGCCGACGAGCCAGGGGAGGGCGGCGATGGTCGCCACCAGGAGGCCGGAGACCACTAGGACGGTGGCTGCGAAGAACGCGAGCATGCCCAGCATGGAGGCCAGCCGCCGCAGGTGGAGCTCGCGGGAGGCGGATCCCGCCACGACCGCCGCCGAGGCCACGCCGCCGAGCCAGCCGAAGCGCAGATCGCCGACGGCGATGCCGAGGCCCGCGCCCCCCAGGGCGAGGAGGACGGCGAGGAGGATCGACCGACCCAGTCGCTCGCCCCGGTGGGCGGCGAAGGCGCGGTGGTCGGGCATCTCGGCCGAGGTGGCGAGGCCGAGGTGTACCGGGCAGACCAATTCGCCGAGCAGCGCGCGGCGGCTGCAGCCGGCGTCGAGGCAGGTGCGGGTGGGATCGAGTGCGAGGGCGCCGGCCGTTACGTCGACACCAAACCATTCCAACAAGGCGCGGCCCTTTCGCGGCGGGGGATCGGCAGGCGCAGGAGGAGCGGAAGGGGCGTGCCCTCTAACGTCAGCCTTTGTCTGATCCTCTCCGACGAGCATCTTCACAACTTCCCGGGACGACGTCGCGCCATCGCTATTCAACCTCGACGCGCCCGGCCACCGACAGCCGCGAGAGGCGAGCCGAAAGACAGCCAAGGGAGATCGTCGAGTGGTGAGCAATGGGCCGGAGCAAGGGCGGTCGCCACACTCCGGATGCAACAGCGGGGTGGTAGCGTCTCGACCCATGACACGCAAGCGGAAGATCGATCGACCCCTGCGGAGAGAGGTGCGGGAGCTGGGGGCGCTGTTGGGGGACGTCCTGGTGGAGCAGGAGGGCCAGCCGATCTTCGAGTTGGAAGAGCGGGTGCGCCGCCTGGCCATCGCGCGGCGGCGGGGCCCCAGAGCGCTTCGGGCGGGAGCGGATCAGGAGCTCTCCCGGCTCCTGGCGGGGCTCCCCACCGAGGACGCGGAGCAGATGATCCGGGCCTTCGCCACCTACTTCCAGCTCGTGAACCTGGCGGAACAGCACCATCGGATCCGCCGCTCCCGGGCCCACGCCGCCGATCTGGAAGCGCCGCCCCAACGTGGCTCCCTCGCGGCGATCCTGCTGGAGTCCCAGCGCGCGGGGATCCCGGCGGCGGAGGCGAGGGCGGCCATCGCTTCGCTGGAGGTCACCCTGACCCTCACCGCCCATCCGACCCAGGCGGCGCGGCATACGCTGCTGGAGAAGCTCGATCGGATGGCGGACGAACTCGAGACCCGCGATCGCTGCGAGCTCACCCCGGAGGAGGATCTGGATTCGTGGATCAGGCTGCGCGAGGAGGTGACCGCGTTGTGGCAGACCGACGAGGTCCGCCGCGACAGGCCTACCGTTGGTGACGAGGTGAAGAACGTCTTGTGGTACGCGGAGGAGGTGCTCTGGGATCGGCTCCCGGAGATCCCCCGGGCGCTGGCCCGCGCCTTCGAGGCGGCCTACGGCGAGCCGCTGGGGATGGAGCCGTCGCCGCTGCGCCTCCACTCCTGGGTGGGCGGTGACATGGACGGCAACCCGCTGGTGACCGCCGAGGTGCTGGAGGACGCGATCCGCGTCTATCACGGAAGGGCGATGCGGCTGCTGCTGGAGGAGGTGCGGCGGCTGGGTGGGGTGCTCTCGCAGTCGGAGCGCTACGTGGAGACCTCCGCCGCGCTCCTGGAGTCGATCGCCGCCGACGAGGCGAGGATGCCAGGGATCGCAGCGCACTACGGCCCGCGGGCGGAGGGCGAGCCCTGGCGGCGCAAGCTCCGCTTCGTGGAGGCGCGGCTGGCGGCGAACCTTGCCCAGGTGGAGGCGCAGCGTTCGGCGACCCTCGCTGCCCAGGCTTCGGAGCAGGTGGAGGCCCCTTTCGTGGCCGCGGTTGCGCTCCACGGCGCGGGGATCTCGCCCGAGCCGCCTGGGGGCCATGTCGAAGCGCTGGCCCATCCCTACCTGCAGCCGGAGGAGCTCCTCGGCGATCTCGAGCTCCTCGCGGACTCCCTCCAACGGGCCAACGCGGGGCACGCGGGCGAGCGCCTGGTCCGCGCGCTCATCGCCAAGACCCGAGCGGTGGGCTTTCACCTGCTGGAGTTGGAGCTGCGGGGGCTGGCGACGAATGTTCGCGACGCAGAGAAGTGGCTGAAGGGGGAGGGGGAGCGGACGCCGGCGGCGGATCGCTTCCTCTCGGCGCTGGAGAAGATCGCGGCGGCCCAGAAGCGCGGCGGCGAGCGGGCCTGCCGCACGGTGGTCCTCTCGATGACGAAGAGCACCGACGACATCCGGGCGGTGCTTTACTGCGCCAGGAAGTCCGGGCTCTGGGACGCGGAGCGGGAATGCGCCCGGGTCGACATCGTGCCGCTCTTCGAGACCCTGGAGGCGCTCGACGACGCGCCGACGATCCTGCGGGAGCTCTTCGCGGATCCGGTCTACCGACGCCACGTGGCGTGCAGGGGACAGCAGGAGGTGATGATCGGCTACAGCGACTCGGGAAAGGAGGTGGGCCTGCTGGCGGCGACGGCGGCGCTGCGCCGGGCGCAGGTGGCGCTCCCGAAGGTGGCGGCGGAGGCGGGGCTGCCCCTGCGGATCTTCCACGGCCGGGGTGAGTCGGTGGCCCGGGGCGGCGGTCCGGCGCAGCAGGCGATTCTGGCCTTGCCGCCAGGGAGTATCGCCGGTCGCTACAAGGCCACCGAGCAGGGGGAGGCCCTCGATCATAAATATGCCAGGCCCCAGCTCGCCCAGCGCTCGCTGGAGCTGATCGTTGGGGGCGCCTTGCTCCATACCCTGGGAGCGGAGGAGGAGCCGCTCTACCTCCTGCAATCGCCGGATCGATCGGGAGCGCACCCCGCCTCGGTCCGGGAGATGCCCCGCAAGACCTCGGCGGCGGACGAGGCCCGCTTCGTGGCGATCCTCGACGAGCTGGCCCTGGTGGGCGAGCGGGCCTTTCGCGAGCTGGTGGGGGCGCCGCGCTTCCTGGAGTTCTTCCGAGCGGCGACGCCGCTGGATGAGATCGGGCGGCTGCCGATCGGCTCCCGTCCGACCAAGCGGAGCGCCGGAGGTCTCGAGGCCCTGCGGGCGATCCCCTGGGTCTTCTCCTGGACCCAGAACCGCTCGATCCTCCCGGGCTGGTACGGGGTGGGCAGCGCGCTGGATCATTACGCCAGGCGGGTCGCCGGTGGGGAGGCGATCCTGCGGCAGCTCTACCTCGACTGGCCCTTCTTCCGCACGGTGATCGGCAAGGTGGAGATGGTGCTGGCCAAGAGCGACGTGGCGATCGCGGCCCGCTACGCGGCGCTGGCCTCCGACGAGGCGCGGGCCGCGATCTGGCCCCTGATCGAGGCCGAGCATCGGCGCACCAGGCGCTGGGTGAAGCGCATTACTCATAGTGAGAGGCTGCTGGATGGAAACCTGCCGCTGCAGCGCTCGATCGCCCTGCGCAACCCCTACGTGGATCCGATGTCCTTCCTGCAGGTGGAGCTGATGCGCCGCAAGCGCAGCGGGGTGGAGGGCTGCGATCGCCCGCTGCTGCTCACCCTGAACGGCATCGCGGCCGGCCTTCGCAACACCGGCTGATGCGCGGCCCGGCTGCGATCGCCCGATGGCTGGACGAGCGCGCCGAAGGGCAGCTCGACGAGCCGTTTACTTCACCGCCTCGACGATGAAGCTCTCGCAGCGATCTTCTGCCTCGGTGATCTGGGCCAGGAGCTGGAGGGCGACGTTGGCCACGTGGGCAGGCCAGAGGAAGGTGAAGTAGTTGGAGCTATAGAAGGTGTGGATCTGGATCTTGCGGAAGCCGACGGCGCGCAGGATCGCCCGGGTCTCGGAGGGGCTGCACTTGTCGTAGTACGCCTTGAAACCGAGATGTGCGCGGGACTCCGGGTAGATCCGATGGAGGAGGGTGCGCTTGACCTCCTCGGGGAGGAGGCGATTGAGCCTTGCGAAGAGGGCGCGTCCGTTGGGGACGAAGTGCAGGGTCCTCCCGCCGGGAACCAGCGTCGCGTACACGCTGCGCCACATCGCCTCGGTGTCGCGCACGTGCTCGGTGAGCGCCTGGGCGATGACCAGATCGGCGCCGCCCTCCCGGACGAAGCTCATGGCGTCGGCGACGACCGCCTCGTCGTAGGCGTCGGGCGGGGCGAGCGCGAGCTCCTCGGCGGAGATGTCGACGCCCACCACATGGACCCCGAAGTGACGCCTCCAGCGAGGGGAGACCGCGGGGTGCTTGCCGCCGCCGAGGTCGACGATCCGCAGCCCGGGCCGGAGGAGCCGCTGTAGATGGATCGGGAATTGGCTGCTGCCGTCGACCCTGCCGTAGCGCGCGGCGCAGAGGAGGTTGAGGCGGTGGGAGGCCCGGCGGTTCGAGTCGATGAGGAGGCGCAGTCCCCGGGAGACCGCGCCCTCGTCGGAGCGGGCCGGGGCTGGAGGCGGGAGCTCCACCAGGCGCGGCGCACGCGCCGAGGTCTCGTCCGGGACGAGGCGCTCCCGGCTGCCTTGTACCGCGTTGCCCAGGAGGCCGGCGGCGGCGTTGCCCGCCGGCGCCACGGTGCTCCGGATGGTATTGCCGGTCAGCGCTCCGATCGGCGGAGCCATGCCGATCTCGCCGATGGGATCCTCTCTGTCTCCGGCCTCACCCAGGAGGTCGCGCGTGGGCTCGGCCTCGTCCTTCGGCCCCTCGTTCCTCTCCATCTCTTCCATGGCATCCCCTCGTACGGGAAGGTAGGCACGCGCCGCACACGTGTCTTCCTCGACAGGGGCAGGGAAGGGCAGAAGTGACTCTCCGAAAATCGACGTCACACCCGGACCGGGGTATAGATGCGCTTCCGCTCGTCTGGCCCCGTCGCCGCTCCTGGCGGCGAGTGTCGAGTACAGCGCATCTTCCCGCGAGGTCGAAACCCATGCTCGCTCCCGCTCTGACCGCGATGTACCTGGTCGCCGCGGCGTCCCCCGCTCCCGCCGAGGCGCCACTCCCTGTGGCCTCCCCGATCTCCCTCGCCCAGGCGCCAGCCCCCGCGCCGGCAGGAGCTGAAGCCCCAGCTCCGGCCAGGTCGGCCGATGCCGATGCCGATGTGCAGGCCCCCCGCATCGCGGAGATCGACGCCGCACCGGCCAAGACCCTCTGGCTGGTCCAGCCGCTCTACCCCGGCCAGGAGCTCCTGGTTCCCCGCACCGAGAACGCGATCGCCCGCCTCCTCCCGGAGGACGCCCGCTCCAGCGAGATCGTGGGCAAGCGGGAGCTGGCCCAGGCGCTGAGCGGCTCGGAGGCGGCCCTCGAGTGCATCTTCGGCGCGACCCGCTGCGACGATCCGATCGGGGCCCTGGTCTCGAGCTTCGGCGTGGGCCGTGTGGTCCTGATCAAGGTCGGCCAGGAGGGCAGCGGCTACCGCTTCCGCGTGGCGAGCTTCCAGCCCGGGGTCTTCGAAGCGGCGACCGCCGAGAGCGATCACTCCAACCTGGAGAACGCCCTCCTGGGCGCCATCGTCCGGGTGGCACCGCTGGCGGCCGCGGTGGAGCTCACCTCGGATCCGCCGGGCGCCACCGTCCTGGTCGACGGCGAGAAGGCCGGCGTCACGCCGCTGTCGACCCAGGTGCTCCCCGGCGAGAGGACCATCCGCCTCGAGCTCCCCTTCCACGCGCCCTTCGAGCATTCGCAGGTGGTGCCGGTGCGGGGGCGCCTCCACTTCGCGCCCACCCTCGAGAAGCTCCCCGGCAGGCTGCAGGTGATCTCCGCCGGCGCGACGATCCTCGTCGACGGCGAGGAGGTCGGCAAAGACGAGGTGGATCTGGGCACGACCCCGGGCCAGCATCGGGTGCGGCTGGTCCGCAGCGGCTACGAGCCCTTCGAGACCCTGGTGGAGGTGAAGCCCGACGGCATCGCGAAGGTGGATCAGGCCCTGGAGCCCACCGGCTGGGAGTCTTTCACCCAGGCCATGTCCAAGGCGCAGGAGAGCATCTACTCCAAGGGCGGCTACGTGGCCTTCGTCTACGATGACGTCTCCTTGACCGATAAGGGCTTCGGCGCTCAGTCGACGGGCAGCTTCAAGAAGAAGCTGGATGGCCTCAGCGCACCTTCGCCCTCCAGCGCCAAGGTGCAGAGCTTCGGCGTGGAGTATGGCTCCCTCTGGCGTCACGTCGGCATGACGTGGGTCGGCGCCGCCTACTTCCGCTCGCAGGATCCCTGGACGTTCAAGGTGATCGAGAGCGCCGACCCCGGGGAGACCGAGTTCGCCGGCACGATCCAGGGCGGCACCTTGCGCCTCTTCCAACCACAGCTCCGCCTCGCCGTCTGGCGCTTCGCTCTCGGAGTGCGGGGCGGCCTCCTCGGCAGGGTGGGCTGGGCCAGCGGTGCCCGTGGCAACAACGACAGCTACGCCTTCGGGGGTGTCGGCGCGGAGGTCGCAGGATCGCTTCAGCTTCACATCATCTCGGGTCTCTATGTGGAGGGCGGCTACGGCCGCTCGTGGGCCCTCACCGGCAGCCCCGCCGGCACCCAGGAGATCCGTGGAGGTATCGGCTTTGCGTACTGATCGATCGCTCGTCCTCGCAGTCTTCGTCGCCTTGGCCTTCCCCGTCGTCGCCCTCGGCGCGCCGCTGGTCGGCCCGTCGGTGGGCAGCGCCGACGCGCTGCAGGCAGAGGCCAACAAGCTCTTCAACAAGAAGCAGTACGCCCAGGCGGCCGACCTCTTCCTGCAGGCCACCCGGGCGAATCCGGGCCAGCTCGCGCCCTACCTCTCGCTGGCCCGGGCCCAGCTCCAGCTCAAGCGCCACGCCGAGGCCTGCAACGCCTATCGCGCCTATCTGCGGTCCGCCCCGGAGGGCAGTGAGCGGAACAAGGCCCAGGGAGAACTCACTCTCTGTGAGAGGCAGCTCGCCAGCAGCCGGAAGACGGACGATCTTCCCAGGCAGTACGTCGAGCTCAAGGCTGCGTTCTACGCCGCCCTGGAGCAGCAGCAGGTCCTCGGCGAGGATGGCGCCGCTGCGGCGCTGCGCGCGCTCGTAAGCAAGGGCTACCTCTCGACGGATCTCTCCGAGCTCGCCGACAAGCTCCACGCCGAGGCCCTGCGGGCCGCCGACGCCATCCACGCCCGAGCGCTCTCCCACGAGCAGGTGGCGGCCCAGCAGCTCGTGGACGGCAGGGATCTCTTCGACCTGGCGGCGGACGTGGGTCCCGAGCCGAAGGCGCGCAAGGCGAAGGCCTCCTTCCTCGCCGGCAGGGCGGAGCTCGAGATCGCCGCCGCGAAGAAGATCGCCGCCGAGTCGGTGACGACCCGCAGGCGGGAGCTGACGGCAGAGGCCACGGCGGCCGCCGTGCAGGCCGTCGAGCACTTCGCGGAGGCGGTGATGGCCGACCCCGCCCAGGCCGAGTACAAATTCTTCCGCGCCCTGGCGATCTACCGCCGCGGCGACGTGGACGGCGCGCTGGCGGCGCTGCGCCGCGATCTCCCCGACGATCCGCGCACCACCGTCCTCGGCGCGATCCAGACGATGCGGCTCTCCAAGGAGGGGGGCGCCGCCGAGATCGAGCGGGTGCTCTTCTCCAGCCGCTACCCCGAGCGGAGGTAGGTCTCGTCTTGTCTCGCTCGGTGTGTCAGCGCTGCGGCGCGTCCTATCAGGGGTTGGCCTGCCACCTCTGCGGCGACACGCTCCTCACCCACGCGGCCCAGGACCCGCTGCTGGGGAAGATCATCTCCGGGCGCTACAGGATCATCCGCAAGCTGGGGCAAGGCGGTATGGGGGCCGTCTACCTGGCCGAGCAGGTCGGCATCGGCCATCGGGTGGCGCTCAAGCTCCTCAACACCGCCTTGGCGGGGCATGAGGAGATCATCCAGCGCTTCCTCAACGAGGCGAAGAGCTACGCCCGGATCGCGCATCCTCACGCCGTCGCCTTCCACGAGTTCGGCCAGGATGAGGAGGGGCGGCTCTTCATCTCCACCGAGTACATCGAGGGCCCGGACCTCAAGAAGTATCTGATCGATCGGGGGCGGCTCTCCGTCTACGAGGCGGTGGAGATCGTCCTGCAGATCGCCGACGCCCTCGAGCACGCCCATCAGAACGGCGTGATCCACCGGGACCTCAAGCCCGAGAACGTGATCGTGCGTCAGGGCATGCGCGGTCTCCACGCCAAGGTCCTCGACTTCGGGATCGCGAGGCTCCTCGAAGACGGCAAAGAGCGCCTCACCATGGCGGGAAACATCGCCGGGACGCCGCAGTACATGTCTCCCGAGCAGGTCCGCGGCCAGGACGTGGACGCGCGGGCGGATGTCTACGTCATCGGCGTGGTCCTCTTCGAGCTGCTCACGGGTCTCCAGCCCTTCGCCGCCACCACGGTCCCGGAGATGCTCTACCGCCAGGCCCACGATCCCGTCCCGCAACTGGCGGACTTCGTCCAGGGCCTCGACGGGATCGACCGCGTGATCCAACGCGCCACCGCCAAGGATCCCGACGCCCGCACCGCCTCCATGGCGGCCTTCGCCGCAGAGCTCCTCGACGCGATGGGCGAGCTCCCCCCTGCGCCGCCGGGCCAGCAGAGCCGGATCCCCACGCCCCAACCCGGGAGCGTGCCGGCTCCTGCCGGGGGGCCCCACGGCACCATGCTCCACGGCGGCGCCCTCGACGCCTCTGCGCCGAGGGCCACGTCTTCTCCGGCGGCGGCCGGCGCTGAAGCCTCCGACGCCACCATGCTCCACGGCGCCGCCTTGCCCGCGGCTCCATCCGCCAGCGTTGGTGGAGCGATGGGTCCGGGCGGCACCATCCTCCACGGCGCCGCGCTGCCAGCGAGCGCCTCTGCCGGCGCGAGCGAGGCGATGGGTCCGGGAGGCACCATCCTCCACGGCGCCGCGCTGCAAGCCGGCGAACCTACCAGCGCAGGCGGGGTGGGTGATGGTTCCCCCCTCCATGGCGCCGCCTTGGAAGCCGGTGCATCCGCCGGAGAAGGCGAGGCCGTTGTCGTAGCGGCGGTCACAGATGGCGCCCTCCTCCATGGCAAGGCCTCGCCCGCGAGCGCCGCCAGCAGCATGCCATTCGCCTCCGCCTCCGCCGCGGGCGTGATCGCTGCCGATCGTTCCGGCCCTGGAGCCAGCCGCGCCACGACGCCAGCGGGATCGGCCGCCGCTGCAGCAGGGACCGCCGATTCCCGCTCCCTCGAGGCCTCGGCGCGAGTGGACTCGGCCTTCGCCTGGTCCGGCCCTCCCGCCAAGAACAGCGGAGCCATCGAGGGATCCCGGAAGCGCTCGAGAGGCTGGGTCTTCGCCGTCGCTGTCGTCGTCGGGCTGAGCGCCTTTGGCGCCGCCGCACTCTCCCGGGGCTGGATCGGTGAAGGCCCGGCGCCTCGAGACTCCAGGGACTCCACCTCGTCGCCCACAGCCGTCGAGGCGACGGTGGGCGGCGCGGCCGATCCCATCCAGGCCGCCGGTGTCGTCCCCGAGGATCAGCGCCTGCGCCAGGCGCTCCTCGCCAAGGAGATCTGGCTCAAGGCCAACGCCGAATTCCTCTCTGGCAATCTGGGCAGCGCTGCCGAGATCCTCGCCACCGTCCCGGACGACGAGTCCATCTCCGAGAAGGTCGCCACCCTGCGCGCCCAGATCGAGGAGGTCGACGGCCTCCTCGGCCAAGGCCGCGCCGCCGCGGGCCGCGGCGACTGCAGGAGTGCCATCGCCACCTACGGCAAGATCCTCTCCCGCTTCCCCGGGATCCGCGAGGCGGCCAGGGGCCGGCAGGATTGCCAGCGCATGCTCCCCCCGACCTTCGCGGAGTAGCGCGTCCCCCCTACCTTGGCGCCAGCGTGGCGCTCGCTTCCGTCCTCGTCGCGCCGCAGGGCTCCCGGTAGCGGGGAGAGGACTGCCCTTTCATGGTCCTCGGAGCCGGGGTAAGAGCAGCTTCGAGCGGCACGCCGAGGGTGCCGGCGGGCGCGAGAGGCGATGATGGAGCGAGGCGAGGCCCTGTTGAATTCGATCTGGCGCGACGCCCTCGAGGCGCGGGCGCAGCAGGGGCGGCTGCGCTCGCTTCGGGAGGCGCGCCGGCTGGGGGCGGGCCGCGTCCTCGTGGACGGCCGGACGCTGATCGACTTCTCGTCGAACGACTACCTCGCGCTTACGCGGCATCCCGAGCTGGCAAGGCGGGCGGCGGCCTTCGCCAGCGAGTGGGGCGTCGGCGCCGGCGCGTCCCGCCTGGTCTGCGGGAACCTCGAGCCCCTCCAGCGGATCGAGGAGAAGGTGGCCGCCGCCAAGGGCACCGAGGCTGCGCTGCTCCTGGCCTCCGGCTGGCAGACCAACGCCTCGGTGCTGCCGGCCCTCTTCGATCGGCGGGTGCTGGGCGGCGAGCCGCTGGTCTTCAGCGATCGGCTCAACCACGCCAGCATCCACCACGGCTGCAACGCCGCCAGCGTCCGGCAGCTCCGCTATCGCCACCTGGATCTCAATCACCTCGAGGGCCTGCTACGCGAACACGCCTCCGAGCCTGCGCCGAAGTTCATCCTCTCGGAGACAGTCTTCAGCATGGACGGCGATCGGCTCGACGTCCCGGCCCTGGTCGAGCTGGCCGAGCGCCACGGCGCCTTCCTCTACCTCGACGAGGCCCACGCCACCGGCGTCCTGGGCCGCGACGGCTTCGGCCTCGCGGCGGGCCTGGGTCGCCGCGCCGGCCTGGTGATGGGGACCTTCAGCAAGGCCTTGGGTGGATTCGGAGGCTACGTAGCGTGTTCGTCCGCCCTACGCGACCATCTGGTCAACGGCTGCTCCGGTTTCGTCTACTCCACCGGCCTCCCGCCGCCCATCTTGGGTGCCATCGACGCCGCTCTCGACCTGGTGCCCACCCTGGAGTCCGAACGCCTCCGGCTCCATCAAAACGCGGCCCTCCTCCGCGATCGCCTGCAGGCCGCGGGCTTCGACACCGGCACCTCCACCACCCAGATCGTCCCCGTCCTCCTCGGCTCCGAGCAGCGCGCCGTCACCATCGCCCGGGCCCTCGAAGACGCTGGCTACCTCGGCGTCGCCATCCGTCCGCCCACCGTCCCCGAGGGCGGTAGCCGCATCCGCTTCTCGCTGAGCGCCGCCCACACCCAAGCCGATGTGAACGGGCTGGCCGACGCGCTCATCGCCGCCGCGACAGCGACGCCGCACGCGCCCCGCTGAAGATTCCCCCGCGCCCAGCTCACCTGATCACGCTCGTGTCAGGCGGGATCGTGGGGGAGGCTGCCGCGCGGTGAGCGGAGGACGGCGAAGGGGGAGGCGTAGAGGAGGTTGGAGACCCGCGAGGTGTAGATGTCGGCGTAGCGCTCCATCTGCCTGGCGAGGTGGCTCTTATCGTTGCCCGCCCGGAGGAGGAGGCCCCAGCCTGGATTTCCCAGCTCCGCGGAGGCTCGGGCCAGCGGGGCGATCTGGGCGTCCAGGGTGACGAGCTGGTCGCGGAGATCGTCGGCGATGGGTCGCAGCTCGGTGGGGGGGAGCGACGGGGCGGGGCCGTAGCCGCGCTCGAGGCGTTGGAGGCCGAGTCGCACCTCGGAGAGCTGGGATTCGAGCGCCTCCTTCCGGGCCATCAGGCGCTCGATGAGGCGCTCTTCGGGGCGGAAGTGGTCGAGGGCGTGGATCTCCTGCTCGAGCTCTCGGAGGATGAGGGCCGTGCGCCAGCGGAGGACGTTCTTGGTTACGTGGACGTCGCCGAACATATGGTCGCCCACGTAGAGGATCTCGTCGCCGGAGAGGCCCAGATGCTCCTCGACCTGCCGGGCGCTGCCGCCGAGGAAGGCGGCGCCCTCGCTTAGGCCCAGGGGCGCGGGTTTCAGCAGGCCTTCCTCGGTCACGACCTCGAAGAGAGGGCCGCGGGTGGTGAAGAAGTCGGGCTTGCGCGCCGAGACGATCACCACATCGAAGAGGCTGCGCCAGGTGAGGCCGGGCGGCAGGAAGCGATCGAAGGCGTAGGCCATGATCGGCGCGGTGTACTCCCAGTCGGAGTTGGTGATGAGCAGCAGCTTCTTGCCGGCGTTGCGCTGGTCGAGGAGGGCCAGGGCGGTCTCGGGATCGAGGACGACGAAGCGCTGGGGATCCGCGAGGATGTCGGCCTTGAGCCGCCCCTCCATGTGGGCGAGGTCGAGGGTGCTGCGGACCTTCTGGTGCAGATCTTCGTAGCCGAGGGTTCCAGGGAGCTGCCGGCGATCGAGGCGATCGACGAGCTGCGCGTACATGCAGCCCTCGGAGATCGAGAAGAGGGAGTTCAGGAAGAACCAGCGATCCTCCGCCAGATCCACGATGGTCCGGGAGTAGATGGCGCGCTGCTCGTCGTAGGTCAGGGCGCGTCCGCCGTGGACCGCGCGCTTGACGAAGCCGAAGCGGTTGGCCTTGACCACGTTGCCGAGCTCGGTGTCGATGACCAGGCCGCGGGTGACCACGTGTGGATCGAACTCCAGATCCTCCACGGGCCAGCCCTCGTCGAGGAGCCTCTGCTTCAGGTGCTCGTAGGCCCGCCGCTCCCATTCCTCCACCCGGTAGTGGATCAGGGTGTAGTCCATGTCGTATCCGATGGCGCGGATCGAGCGGAGGTTCAGGGTGCGGTTGCAGTAGATCCGCCGCTCGGGCGGGATCGACGGACTGGGATCGGCGTGCATCGCGTCCTCGCGGGCCAAGGGGAAAGGCGAGCTTATACCGGCATCCGCCAGGCTCTGCCGCAAAGGCTGTGCGAGTCGCTGCGGGATCCCGGCGCCACCAGGACCTCGATCTCGTCGCGGTCGCTCACCGCATGCCGCATAGGCCGTGTGAGTTGGTGCGTGGCCCCGGCGCCAGGACCTCGATCTCGTCGCGGTCGCTCACTGCATGCCGCAAAGGCCGTGTGAGTTGGTGCGTGGCCCCGGCGCCAGGACCTCGATCTCGTCGCGGT
>JBEBXK010000016.1:0-76559 GCA_040391605.1 Vulgatibacter incomptus | reverse complement strand
GAGACTTTAATTTTGTCCGACCGCATAGTTCCCTCGACAATCAAACGCCTGCAGAATATGCAAAGAAGTTCACCGAGCTCACGCTACGAGTGGGCCAGTGATGGGGGGCAGGTCACAGCAAAGAACGCAGCAGGGGTCCGATCACCGCTTGAGACCGCCGATTGAGACCTGTCCCTGTTGAATTTTGGATTTATGAAAATCACAGTGAGGCTCCATGAGCAAGCACGCTACCCAGGCTCAGAACGTCCATGAATTCGTTTAGGAAATCACGGAAGGGAAATGCACGCTAAGTGAATCTTCTCGGCAGCCAACGCGGTGCCCGGCCTCGTACACAATGAGGCGCTGGCGGTTCACACGATCAGCCTTGGCCTCGCATACGTACGAAGCCCCGACCGAAAGCACACGACCAAGAAGGTAGACAAACTGCTCAGCAACCCCGGCTTTCGATGCATCGCCCGCCTCCGCACGGTCACGAGGAAGAGGCAAAGGCAGCCCACGACGCCCAACCCTCAGGTCTTACCCCCAGAAGCGCAAGGCGTCACCTGATGAAAATCATTTGATCTTCACGTCAGACAGAAATCTCTCATGAGCCGCCGCAACCATATCTTCCCAGTCCATACCCTCCGATGCCACCCCGTCGCTCCTGAGCGATTTCACTAGCCGTCTCCTGAGTCCAGACTGATCTACCGACAACCCCTCCCTCACCCCCACAAATTCAATCCAGACTCCCCTTAGCCGCTTCGGAACCACAATCAAATCAAGAACCCTACCGTCTCGATCAAACCCTATATACTCCCCGTCTCGCACGTCGATGGCCTCCAGGTCCACCTCCACTTGCTCCACCGAGGAATACGAGCTAAGACCACCAAGCCTATCGAAAATGAAAAACGGGGACACCAGCGAAGATCCCATTCGATCACCTCTCACTAAAATCAGACCGCCACGAGACAGAGAGTCGACACCTTCAACCGCTAAAAAGGCGAACAAACACATAAATCTCATTCCGGCCTAATCAGTGATCCAGACCCGGCGTGAACCTCATGCATAGACTCAGAACCGATCTCTAAATTTTGAATCTCCATGTTTCGTCTCCCACGGGCGATGCCGCTTAAGACCCTGCCCCTTAATCGGAACTCCAGTCTTCGGGTCGATAGGGCCCTGTCGATGATAGTGAGGATAACGCCCAATCTGATGTCCAGTGCGATTTCCGAATGGTGCAACCCGAAACCTTTTACCCAGCTTGAATTCCGGTCCCTTACTATATCCCTTGCCAACCCCCCATGCCCCCAACAGAACATCTGACGTCGTTGAATAGGTCTCTGGTGTCCAGAGAGAGGCAAACAAGCCAAACGTCCAGTACACGCTTGTTTCATACCAAGCGTTAGATTCATCTAGGAACCTAGACGCCCACCAGAGCGCTGCCTCTTCTCCTGCCTTCGGGTCTAGAGGTGCCCTAAGGTACTCGTCTAGTTCGACTTCGTCGAGGCGATGCCCCTCTTCTGGCTTCTGTGTCTCACCATCTACCGCTCTCAACTCTCCGGAATCAGCAGGGGTGTCCTCGCCGCGATCCATGAAGTGCCACTCCCCAACAAGGAATAGCTTGACCTTCTCCAACTGGCCTCCCCGTCCGCTCGGTCGTTCAACGTCAAGTATCTCAACAGTATCATAGAGAATGAGGTTGTCTGCAGCCCACTCCTCAAAGCCCTCGATCGTCTGGACCTCCGCCGGCACAACCCACAAAACATCATCCGGAACGAATTTATCGGATGAATGGGATCCGGGCTGTTCCTCGGGCGCCGCTCCAGTCGGGTCAAGCAGCACCATTGGTCTGTTTAGGACGAATGAATATACATTCAATCCACCGTCAATGCCAATGGGATCGCTACTAGTCCATCTCCCTAGCCACGGGGCGTAGTACCTCGCGCTGTGGTGCGATAGCCCTGTCTCTTCGTCCCGCTCCATTCCTGAATACCGGTACCGCTTCGCGCTCACCTCAGCCCCGCCCCAGGCCGAGTGGAAGGACGTGGTGCCGTAGGGGTGGTATTCTTCGTAGGTGATCACCATCCCCTCGTCGTCCACCTCGAGGAGGGCCGAGTTCAGGTGGTTGTCGAGCTGGTAGCGGTATCGTGGCTTGGGATCGGCGGGGTAGGCGCCTTCGACCGTCAGCGTCTCCACCATCGCGACCCGGCGCTGGCCGTCCATCGCGTGCAGGGTCTCGCGCTCGGTCTCCAGGGTCTGGCCCCCGGAGGTGCGCCTCCGATAGACCTCGTAGCCGCCGAGGTAGATGCGTTCGCCGATGATGCCGCTGTGGGAGTAGACCTTGCGTACCCGCTCCCCTGCGGCGTCATAAGAGAAGTAGACCTCGCCTCCGCCTCCTCGGTCCACCCGCGCCAAGCGGTTGGACCAATCCCACGCCATCGCGGAGAGGTGGGGCATCTCCACCATGTTTCCGCAGTCGTCGTAGCCGTAGCTATGGGAGTACGGGCCGCCCTGGGGATCGCCGGGGAGGCTCGTGGCGAGGAGGCGGTTGCTGTCGGAGGCGTATTGGTAGCGGCGGGTCCAACCCGCCCCCCCATCGAGGTGGCGCATCTCCTCGAGGTTTCCCGCCGGATCGTAGGCGTAGTGCTCCGTGTAACGGACGAGGGCCTGGGCGTTGTTGGGATGGGGCAGCTCGGAACGGACGAGGTCCACGTCGGTCGGTTGCTGACCAGGGTGCTCCCGCCCTTTCGCCTCGATGAGCTGGTAGAGCGCATCGTAGCGGTAGAGGCCGTTGGCGGAGACCTCCTTGTTCGAGAAGTAGACGTCCTGCTGCGCGTGATCTTGTAGCTCGACGATGTTTCCCACCGGATCGTAGGTGTAGCGGAGATCCTGGAGGATCGCTTGATCGGAGTCCCGAATGGTCTTCAGGCGCTCCAGCCGGAAGGTCTTCTGATGGTATTCCAGGGTGCTCTGCGTTCCGTTTCCGTAGGCGACCTCCACCCGCTGACCTCGAGCGTTGTACTCGATGGAGCCAACGAAGGTCGCGTCGGCGATGCCGCCCCGTAGCCTCGCCTCCATTGATTGGAGTAGCCCCCCTCTGTCGTAGCCAAAGTGGGTCTCGCTCTCGTCGGGGCTCGTTCGGGTCACGACCCGGTTCAGCGCGTCGTAGGAATATTGCGTGCGAAACGACTCCTCCTCCAGGAGCTCCTTGGCCTTCTCCTCGACTTCTTCTGCGCCGACCCACTCGGCGACATCCAACCAGTCGGGTTCATTTTCAAACATGCGAACGACTCGCCGCGTAGACTCCAGGAGGTTCCCCTTGAAGTCGAACGACTCGTTCTTCACGAGCCCGGCGCCATCGAAGCTCAGGTAGACTTGGCCACAGTGATTCTGCTCGCTGGGACTCGGGAGAGATTCTCCGTAGTAAATCCTCTCCGCCAACACCTCCTTGTCGCCCTTTCTCGATACATATGCATGGGTCTGGCGGCGCAGCAGGTCGTAGCGCCGCCGAACCCGATGGTCTCGACCGTCCCACGAGTAGATGGGCTGGTCTGCCGCGTCCGGCAGGGTCCAGCGCTCCCCGGCGTCACCGCTGTCCATGTAAAGCGGACGCTGGAGCATGTCGAAGGTCTGGCGCGCGATCGCGATCCCACGAGGGTCGGTGATCGTGCGCTGGTTGCCCTGGAGGTCGAGCTCCAGACGGGTCTCGTAGAGATGGCCGGGGCCGTTGTCTGCGACGCTCAGGAAGGTGCGACCGAGGGAATCCAGGTGAGCGACGGTGGGGGTACCAGCGTGCTCGAGCGTGAGATCGGCGCTCCGACGCGCCGGATCGCCCTCCGGCAGCGCCTGGCGATCGCCGAGCCAGCTCGTCCCCACGATCGCGTCGTTCTCGTCCCAGCTCTCCTGCCGCCACGCGTCGAAGACGATCCGGGAGACGGTGCCATTGGGCTGCTCCGTCCTCACCAGGCGGCCCAGTGGATCGTAGTGGAAGATCGGCGTCACCCCGCACTCCACCAGATCCGCTTCGTCCTCGTAGTCGGAGGTGCTGCTGAAGAAGGGCTCATATTGCTTGATCGGGTTGCCCTTGTTATCGAAGACCGTCCGGCCGGTGCCCACCCAGCGGTCCGGCGTGGGCTGCAGGATGAGCTTCCCGTCTTCATCCCGTAATAGCTCCCCATCGGGCCCGCGGGCCGGCGCGAGGCCCCCCTCCGCCTGAACCTTCCGCATCACCTCCTGGCCGAAGCCGCCCGTATAGCTGTAGCTCTCCTGCCAGCAAGGGCTCCCGCCGCCGTGCGTCTCCCGGGCCTCTGTCTTGACGAAGGCGGGCTTTCCCGAGGTCCGCCAGCGGTCCAGATCGTATTCCAGCCGCGTGGTGGGATCGGCTGGTGTGTCGCCCTCCCCGTTCTTCCCCGACAACACGGTCTGTTTCAGCATCCCCAGCGCGTCGTACTCGAAGTAGCTCTTGTTCTCGTTGGGGTCGATGAAAGTGGAAGGCTGGAGTACCCGGTAGTCGTTCTCTACAAGGGTCACATTCCCCGCAGCATCGGTGCTCCGCACCACCAACAGGCCGTAGGGGTCGTACTCGATCGTCGAGGTGCCGCCGAAGGCATCGATCGCCTCGACGGGCAGGTAAAATTTCGACGCATCGTAGACGAGACGGCCCTCGGGCACCCAGTACCCATCGCTGTCGCTCACATAACCGCCCTCGGTCTCGAGTTCTACCTCCTTCCACCGTTGCCCGAAGACGTTCTCCAGATGGGCGGACGTGAACGCCATCCGATAAGTTTCATAGAGGAGGCCGAGGGGCTCGACCTCCCCCAGCGGTAACGCACCCGCGAGGTCGTCCTGGTAGTAAAACGTCTTCGTTCGGTGGAGGAGGCGAAGGCCCGTCGACCCCTCCTCCTCGAAAGGAAGCTCGGTGGCGGCGTCCACCGCGGCCTTCACGACCGAGGGCAGGATCCTGCCGGTCGCAGGGAGCGCGAACCCTGTGAGTTCGAACGCTCGCTCTTCGATCGGCACGCCGATCCGGTACCAAGACGGCTGATCGGTGACGTTCTTGAACCGGCGCTGGTTGACCGAGACCCAAGGCTTCCCCTGCTCGGGCTCCCCCGCCGAGCGTCGCGGATAGGCGATACTCGCGTCCTGCAGCACGTTGCCGAAGCAGTCCACCTCCAGGACCACCTCGTGCTTCATCCGTGGATCGGCGGCCCGTCTCTCGTACGTGAGCTCGATCGTCTCGGACGGGTGGACGAGAAAGACTGCGTAGTCCCCCCCTCGGCGGGCCTGGAGCCGGCAGACCTCGAAGCTCTGCTCCACCACCAGGTAAGGATATTGCTCCTCGGCGGCGCCATCCTCGGCATAGATCTCCTGTCGAAGCATCCTGCCCCGCAGCGCCCGGGCGGCCTCACGGGATTCCAGCGGACTGAGATCAGGGGACAGGATCGTGTCCGGCAAGAGCGGCGCGTCGGGATCGCCTCGGTAGTATTCCTTGGCCAGCTCCTGCTCGAGACAAACGCGCTCTAGCCAGGCGCCGGTATGAAACCAGCTCCGGGTGACGACCGGAGGCAGGTGGAGCTCCGCCTCCCCCACCTCGGCCTCTGAAAAGAGCGTCTCATCTTCGCCAAAACTCTCTGCGTCCCATTGCTCCACCGCGGCGAAGCCCCGGAACTCCCGCTCTTGACCATCGAAGTAGCCATGCCGGTAGCGGTAGCGGCTCACGAGCCGCGCACGGGTCACCGCGTCGTACCGCTCGATGCGCTCCACCACCTGCACCGGGAAGTGGAGCCGGGTGATCCAGGGGCGTCCCGCCGCCTTGTCCTCCAGATAGAACTTCGTCGACGGAGCGTAGGAGAGCCGCGTCTCTCCCCCCATGCCGTTGGAGATAGAGCAGAGGAGGTGAGGCTTCTTCCCGCCCATCGGATCGACGTAGGAGACGGGCCTTCGTCTCGGCAGCGACGTCGAGCGCACGAGGCAGGAGGTGCCCGTCCCCAAGAGGTCCATGACGCCTAGCCTCGAGAACCCGTCGACGATCCCGAGTGAGTCAACGTGGATCGGCTCACCCCATCCGTTGCCGGCCTGGTTGAGCCAGACGAAGACTCCCTTCGTCCCGAAATAGATGACGTCGCTGGTGCCGGTGCCATCGATGTCCGCGAAGCGGACCCGCTTGGGATCGAAGATGTCCCGATAGTCGAAGTGCGGACTCCGGACCATGACCACCTTCGGCCCGAAGCGGCCATAGCCGAGGTTCGGCCAATAGCAGATGCTCGTGTTTCGAACGCGGACGATGTCCAGGAGCCCGTCGCCGCTCATGTCGGCGAGCTGGATCGACTCGCTCCCGTCGGCGAAGACGACCGCCGGTCCCTTCTCTTCGTCGAGCGGGTGGGGAACCCTGCCGCCTGGAGCGAAGCCGTCCTTGCCTCTCGACTGATACCAGGTGAACGCGCGATCCTCCGTGATCAGCACGTCGGCGAGACCGTCGCCGTCGAGATCGATGAAGCGTAGGTGCGGATTGGACCAATCGATGTGAGGGATGTCGCGGAAGGGGCGGAACGTCTCCCATTCGCCGTCCCCTGTACGAAGGAAGTGTCCGGCGAGCGGAGGCGCGTATTGGACGAGGGAGAGCCGGCCCTCCCCTGCGAGGTCGGTGAGCTGCTGCGCCCCGCCCAGCTCCGCGGGAGCCGGGAGCTGTCGCAGCGGCCGCGGCCGCGTCAGCTCGCCTCCGCCCAGGTTCGACTTGTAATACCAGGCGCCCGCAGCCTCCATCACGACGCCTGGGAGGCCCTCACCGTCCAGATCCACCCATTGCGCCTTCTCGCCGTCGACGCCTGAGCCGATGCCGACCAGGCTCTCGTCGTCGAGGTGCCGCACCTCCTGGTTCCACGTCGCCGGCGTGTAGGCGAGCTCGATGGACGGGAGCGAGGCGATCTTGGTCTCCATCGAGACAGGGTCGAAGCGGTAGCCTCGCTGCGTCACCGAGCGAAGCTTGGTGAGCGCCGCGTCCTCGTCATAGTCGAAGTCCGTCGACCGTACGAGGCGAGGCGCGCTGCCCAGCCCCGGGAAGCGATGAAAGACGAGCACGCGCCGGCAGAGCCGGTAGGTGCGGACCTCGAAGCCTGCACGGTAGGTGGAGAAAGGATCGGCACGAACCGACCAGGGGCGCGTCCCCTCTACCGAAGGGGACTCGGGTTCATGCTCCCCGTAATCGAAGACGATCTCGAACCGCCAGCTCCCCGCCTGGTCTGGGATATCGTTGCAGAGCTCGATGCGCTTGAGATACCGCTGCGCTGTCGCGGCGAAGCTCCAGCCCTCCGGCCCCCAGACGAATCGCCCCGGCTCGGTGATGGCCCCTGGCACGAGTCCCCCTGCGTCTTCCGCCTTGTAGCTGTACCGGACGATGTTCCCTCGTCCGTCTCGTGTCTCTTCGAGGAGCCAGGAGAGGATCCTGCGGGGGTATGCAGGGTCCGCGACACGACCTAGCTCGCTCTGCCCGAAGAGGCTCGTCACATTCTCACGAGACGTGACCCTCCAGTGAACATCGCCGGTGGAGAGGCACGTCCAACTCTCGACCCTGGCGTGGCTCTCTTCGACCCGCGCCCGATACCGCTGCACCCTATGCCCGTCTCGCTCGAAGATCTCGGCAGTTCCATCCGCGAGGCGGCTCGGGACAAGCTCCTCCCCCCCGGAGAGGAGGAAGGCATCCGCTTCCTCCCCAAGCAGATACCGCGGCAGGCGTCGGTCGGTCCTTCTTGTGATCGAGGGAACGGAGAGCCCCCATCCGAGTCCGAAAGGTCCGTTTCCGCTCCCCGAATCGTAGGTGAGCGCCAAATCCAACTCGACGCCACGAGCCTCCTCGACCGTTTGGATTGGAACACGAAATGAGGCGGTTCCCGTCGCCTCGTTCGCCGTCAGAGTCTCCCCGATTCCCCGGATCGCTCCGCCGCCATTGGGCGCGGAGGCGGAAGGTAGCGAGAGGCGCCCGTTCCACCCGCCTTCGGCCCGCCCTGGGGTTGGCGCCCTCTCATTTGGCCGGGCCAACTTGGGATCGAGATGCTCCAACGCCTACTCCCTTCGACCCAAGGCTACTGGGGCGCCAGCGACGTGCGAATGTAGATCAGGATGTCGGAAATCTTGTCCGGATCCAATGTACCGGCATCCGGCACACCTGCCGCAAGGTCCCCTGCATCCTGGACGACCAAGCGGTGCTCGCCGAACAAAGGATTCGAAAGCCCAGCCGCCCACAGGTTCCCGAGGCTAGCGTCTCGAGCGAATTCGTTCACGACTTGATCGTTTACCAACATCGTGAAACTGCCCAGCTGCTGCTTCGACCCTGTCCTCAGGACCAAGCTCGCAGAAGAGATCTGACATTCCCGGCCCTTCATGAAATGAGGTAAGAGGGCGTCGGACAAAGTGAAGCGGACCTCAGTGCCCACCGGATTGGAGATCAACACCCTTAAGAGGTCGGGGCACTCCTGCCGCAGGCTGATCATGACCTGGGGAGCGCTAGCCTGTAAACGATCCTTTATCGAACCAGGGCCCGATCCCTCGACGGCGTTGCGCAGAACACCGTCGTGTTCGGCCTCATATGCGAGGTGGAGCACCACGTCCGAAATCGTCGCATAGTCAAATGGTCGATACTCGCTCGGTAGGGAGACTTGCCACAAGCTGACCGCACCAGCCCCTTCGAAAGGCATGTAGCGCTCATCCCGGAAGCTGAACTCGAACACCCCCGAGTCGCCCCGAGCGGAGCTCGTCGCGATCGCCACGCTCCTTCGCCTGGGGACGGGGACTAGGTCGTTGTGCAGCATCGCGTCCCTCCGGATCCAGCTCTCCTTCAAGGAGAGCGTCACCCCGACGATGAGCCCGTCACGCATGGCATCGAGAGGCGCGCCGACTTGAGCCGACGCTTGAACTGGCCAGGATACAAGAGATCGAAGCTGAGTTCCGGGATCTCGAAGTCACAGGCCCCGGTCTCCTGCAGCGAGAGCAGCGCCCCGGGCGCGATGTCCCTGAGGGAGAAGGCCTGATCGATCTCGAGGCTGCGGTAGTTGGTCTCGATGAACCGCGCCTCCATCTGCTGCAGAGAAAGGAGGAGTCGCTCGCCCGCGAGGAGGCCTCCATTGGATGCGTCCCAGTAGCTTCCATCGAGGAACCGAGTTTCCTCCACCCCTCGCTCGAAGAGATACGCCTGCTCGGCGAGCCGAGCCATGGAGTACGCACAATTGAATGCGTCCCGGTAGAGCCTCTGGAGCGAGGACGAGAGCCAATTGTACAAGCCCAGGTTGCTGAACCGATCCTTCAAAAAGTCGAAGATCTCCTTCTGCTGCTCGATCGTCTTCTTGTGGATTTCGAGCGAACGCACGGCGATGTCGCGTCGGAGGCTCGCAGCGGCCAACTGCCTCTCGTTCTGCTTCAAGTCGAGTTCGGCCGCCTTGGCCTGGAACTTCCACTCCTCCTCCCGTCTGGAGTAACCGGCCTCCAGCCCGGCTCCCGTCGCGACACTATTTGAGAAACCAGCAAGATCTCTCGTCCCCATCGCCCCAATACTTAATGACTCGCCGATTTGGGTTCCACCATACTTCATCGCGAATGGCGAGCCGACATCAGGGGCCTTCCTCAACAGAGCCGCAGTTAATGCGAGCGACGCAGCGGTAGCCTGGGCTGCCCCTGCCATCCCGATGGCGGAAGCCTGCGTCCACTCCCATGCGTTCAAGCCTCCGTCCATGAGTTGTTGGTAGTGATCATGGCGGTGCTGAATCGAGGTCCGCAGCCGCTCAAGTCCGGCAATCTCTTCGGTCGCGACCTCGATCTCCCGCTCTCTGGACCTCGTCCCCAAAGCGAGCAGGTTCTGCTCGTGCAGACTCCGAAGGCGCTCGAGGTCGGCCACATCCTTCTTCTCGAGCGCCCCCAGGAGCGCAGTACCGAAGGTCTGGACGGTAGATGAATACTGCTTTGCCTTCTCGATGAGATAGTTGAATCGATAGGGCGGGAGCTCGCCACTCGTCGAGAGGAGAACATCCTCCATGGAGAGACCAGCAGCCTTCGCACGAACAAGCAGTGCCGGATCGATCTCGGGAGCAAAGAGAGCCAGTTGACGATCGGCCCCCGTGATGTCCTTACAGTGACGAATCTTGTAGAGCCGGTCCTCTACTCGATCCCATCGTGATCGCAGGTTCTCATTCGGGGGGAGGCAGAAAGCCTGGGACAGCAACGCCACGTTCTTCGCATCCCAAGGAATCTTTTTCTCGTCTGCCTGAACCTTTTTACTCGAATCATACGGCCATGGCTCGACTCCGGGACCGTCGCCGGAGGTCATGGCGACGCCAGATCCAAAGATCGACCCGCCTTCCTTCCCTCTGCTCCTCTGCCAACTGGCGGTCGAGGGCACGGATGCCATAGTCGGAATAGCTAACTTCTCGGCGTACACTCGAACATCTCGATCAAGAAACTTGATCGTCTCCTCGGGCAACACGCTATAAATAGAAGCGGACTTCTCTATCCCTTTGCCTCGTGCCGTCCCGCTCTGGCTGAAGAGACGCGACTCGACCTCAACGAGAAACTCAGACTCTCGATCGCCTGCTCTTTCGATATCCTCGTAGGTACGATCCACTGGATCACTCATGCACGACCCGAGGGCCGCAGGCCTCGGGCCAAGGATGTCGGCGGCCGCTACATAGAGCATCGTCGCTTCATTTACAGATTCCATCGTGAAGCGAGAAAACAGGCTGTCACCCCAATCCAAGAGATTGTCCACGTACTTCATCACGATGGACTTCTGATAGGCCGTGAGACGAAGTCGCGCGATAGCATGCGGATTGAAGGGATCCCGTCTGTGTCGGTGATTGCATGAAGGAGGTTCGGGATCTCGAGGTGTCGGAACTCCAGATAGCGCCATACTCGATTGCGCTCGAGCCCGTCTACCGAATCGGGATCGGTATCAGCGGGGATCTCCACCGAATCCGCCGCCGGATCGAAGATGAAATTGTACCATCTCTGCGATGCGAGATGCTCACCTTGGCTGTTGAGGTGGTTGGCGATGAGAAAAGGAGCATGAAAGAAGAGTTCACGAAAACAGGTGCCCATCGAGCCAGTAAAATCAATCGTGCCATCTTCGCATCGGTTCTCGACCATCGTTCCCTTCAACTGAAACGGCAATCCTCCCTCGCTAAGGCTCTCCTGAAGTCGACTATCCAAGAGGCCGACGATGCCCGAACGTAGCATCGCCCGAGCGATTGGTTCGACCAATGTGGTCCCGAGCCTCCGAAGAACGAGGGTGGGAGCTGACACTGATGAGGCAGAACGAAGGCCACACTGTATCAGGAAATGATCTCCATTCACCCCAAGCAGGGCGTCGCCAGAAGCCCCATTGACGATATCGATTTGGGTCGACTCTCCAATCTCAGCAATCTCGTTCTGATAGACCCCATCGATCCGTTCAAAATGAATTCCGAGGGTTCGGTCAGCTTCATGCAAATCGCGGCTATCAGAAATCAAGGTTCTCTTAAAATAGTTCAACCTCAACCAGCTCCCGTTCGTCGCTGAAAAGAAGAGCCTCCGTCGACCGTGGAACTCCCACTTCGGTCCATCCTGAATCTCCGAGTCAAATCTTGAGCTCAGAACATTGCCACGCTCGTAGAACAGAGTCCGCCCCGTCTCAATCCCACCACGAAGCAAATCAAGCCGATGAAAAACATCGCGCTTCGATGCACACAGAAAAATAGCGTTCCACGGGTGATCCGATGGGAGTGCGCAAGGGAACACTCTTTGCCAGAAAGCTCCCAACAGGCGGTAGCCTTCGAGCGGCTCGTCATGCGGATCAGTTGCAAATCTCGGTGTCTGATCCCACTTCTCCGATGTATACATTTCTGTAATAATACCAGAATCGTCTGCGTCCCTCTTCTCCTCCTCTGTGCGCCTCGAACCTACCGGATCGTCAACAATCCCGTCTCCTTTGTCAAAGATTTCGTCGTCTACTAGTCGAATCGACTTGGCAACAGACCATTCGCCGCTGAGCTTCCTGACGGAATATTTCAGCGACAGTGTATGCTTGTAACCAACGAACTGTGAATTTCCATCCTTCACCTCGTTCTTGGGTATCGTCGCGGCCTCGTACCAAAACACGTATAGTCGCCCCTGAAAGACGATTGGCGATACCTTTCGTACGGGAATTTGAAGATCAACTTGCTGCCAAGGGCCGTAGACCACGCCGCGGCCGCCGACTTCCCCTGAAGCTATGTTCTCGATCGCACGGTAGTAATACGTTGGTGGATCCTGACGGGTTACGCCGAAGAGGTGCAGGATGTCCCGACCGGGCGCGTCCTTCTCCTGGTAAGAACCCGCGATTTCGAGTTGAGCGAGCTCCTCGAGGCCCTTGAGATACGTCGAGAACGCGTCGCTGACGCTCTGCTCGTCGATCGGCTGCTGCAGGAGCGTGGACTCGAGCTCCTCGAAGAGCGGCGTCTTATCGTCACGAAGCTCCGGCTCGATATAGCTCTCCGGGAAGAGGAAGACCTTTCGATTGGCCTCCCAGACCCGGTAGTTCTTGCGCCACTCCCACTCCTCCTTCGGGACCCGATCGGGGGCGACCCGGACATGCTCGGGATCGGTGGGTGCCCGCCGGTCCCGCTCGAAGTTCATCAGGATTCGATGGATATAGAGCTGTAGGCTCGAGCTCGCCGCCACGATCCAGGACGTGCGCGCGCAGCCTTCGAGCATGGTGTCAAGGAGAAAGTGCGCGTAGAGATCGCTCTCCGACTCAAACTCGAGGCCGTCCGCTCGAAGCAGGTAGTCGACCAGGCCATCCCGGGTCCGCGAGAGGATGGCGTCGTCGTAGGGACCTACCTCCTTCTGGAACTCATCCTCCTCGGAAGCTCTGGCCCGGATGGCGCGATAAACTCCCTCTGCCGCCCGACCAATCTCCGCGTAGCTCGACGAGACGCAGAGCTTCAAGATCTCGCCGTCGACTCCGAGGCCGCTAGCCAGACGGACCGGAGCTTGCAGCGCACGGATCGCGTCCGCCGCGATGGGTGGGAGCACGACGTGCGGCAGCAGCGAGGCGATCAGCGATTCGTCGACACGGAGGACCCGCGCGATGGCCTGTTGGGCCACTCGGCCCAAGGCCGTGCCGACGACTGCGTGGAGGGCCATCTCGAGATCGCGAGGGTCCTCTACCTTCAGCTCGGAGTAGACCAAGAGACGAGCCACGCCATCGACATCGAGCACCTTGAAGTTCTGAACTCCAAACATCGCACGGTGCTCGGCGATGAAACGAAGGGCGTGCTCATCGTAGATTTCCTCGCGAAAGAGCGTGGCGAGCCGGGCGAACGTGGCGAGGAGGCTCTCCAACTCGCCTCGGGCCCCTCCTTGGAGCCCTTCAATCAGGTTTGCATTGAAGAGATCGGCGCCGCCGAGCGATAGGAACGCCGGCAACTTGTCGAGGGTCGTCGAGAACCGTGCGCCGATCTGCTTCGGAAGGATCCTGCTCGTGTGGTAGGCGAGGAGCGCCGACCGGACCTGCGCCTCGGATGCTCCGCCACTCGGAATGGAGATCGGCGAGCTCTCCCCGAATGTCGTGGTGAGGCGATAGGCAGCCCCCTCCTCGATTATTTCGAAGTATCCGGCGTTCGCCGGATCATCGAGGATCGCGCGAGAGTCGTCCTCTGTCAGCCCAGGCACGAACGCCAGCGCCGTAGGCGAGAACAGGAGGGCGCGGGAGTTCCGCACTTCGAGGACGATCGCCTCGGCCGCCGCCTCCGCCACATCGCTGGCCTTCGTCGGCGCGTGTGGCGAGTCGATCAAGAAGAGGAGCTCGTCTTGGGTAAACGGGCTCCGCCTCCGCCATTCGTGAAAGTCGAGCACCCGCCGCAGCTCGGCCACCCCGACGATCCAGGGGCCGGATGGGAGGGCCAGGATCAGAAGCTTCTGGAGTTCTGACATCGACAGCGAGAGCAGTCGCGCCAACCTCGCGTGTCGGAAGAGCAGGGATAGATTCGCGATCGAGAGGAAGAAGCCTCGATCTTCTTCATTATTCGAGGAGAGGTCCATCCCCAGCTTCACACTCAGGATTCGCAGGAGGCGCGCAAAGTCTTCGTCGCTGAGCTGGAGTGCTGCCAGGAGGCGGTGCAGCGTGAGATCGGAGGGAGCCGAGAGGCCATCGTCTCGGAACGATGGGTGGATGAACTTCACCCCTGGCTTGGGCAGGGCACCGTCCCTCGAGACGATCGAAGACGGGTTGAACAACCTGTCGAAGAGGGATTGGCTTGCGCCCTCCAACGGCGTCTCAGGGATGCTACTCCAAATTGCGCAGGCCACTTCGACAGAGAGTGTGAAGCGCGCTCGCAATGCCTCCACCTCGAGCAGATTCGTTACCGAGGTCACGCTGAGCCCCGTCCCCAGGCCTTCCTTTTTGAGGTGCGCGAGAATGAGGTCGAGCTCGGAGACGCTCCAGCCTCGGATCCTGCGGAAGCGGGTGAAGCGGTGGAGCCGATCCAAGGAGCCGAGCGTGAGCCCGTACATCAGCTCCATATCGTACTGCACACTGGAGGGCGAACGCTTGCCCTTGAGGATCCAGATCCGCTCTCGCCCATAATCCGACACGAAGCTGCTGCTGCAGAGAGATTCCAGTTCGTCTCTGGGCACACCCGTGAACTTCACAAGATCTTGGACATCGACCGGCTCGATCTTGCCATTCGAGACAACGAACGGAATCCCGTAAATCAGCCTCAGGAAGACGATGTCGGTGTTTGGATGTGTGATGAGCGAGAAATCCCTGAAGGGGATCTCTAGCGCAAACCGTGCGGCCTCTTCGGCGGCCAAGCCCAGACTCTTGGCGATATCGCCAAGTTTCTGCCCAAAGTAGCGCAAATAGTGAACGAGCTTCTCGTGGGGAAGATGGAAAGGCTGACGAAATGACTGGGCCGACTGGAAGAGCGACATTTCGTAAACGTACTTCTCCACCAGCGGCCGATCCCGGAGATCGACGCCTGGATTCCATGCTGTCGCAATGAAATCCTCCAGCGCCCGAATGATGATCTTCAGGTAGGGGACCAGCTCCGTCGCGCTCGAGCAGGTGAGCGGCACAGTCCAAAGGTCGGGGCGGCGCTTCTTCAAACTGAGGTCGTGGTCCGTTCTGCTTCGCGAAAAGACCGTCCGCGTGATGTTTTGATCGACGAACCTCATGAGGTCGACGAAGTACGCGACCGGACCGAGGACTGATTGGCAATGGTCACAGGCGCAGAAGTCCTGGTTGCCGAACATCGACGCATAGCCTTTGAAGCCTTCGAGATACTCGCGCGTCGAGCGTGGAAGGTTCCCAAGATTCGGATGAACGTAGCCACCGAGAATAATGTCGATGGCAACGCCGCTGGCAACGGCGGCAGTGGCGCTCAGGCCTTCGGCCTCTTTGAAGAGGGCATACGCTTCCTCCTCTCCTAGACCCGTAGATGCCTGGAACTCCTCGAAACCGGCCTCCGCGACCGCCGTCGCGGAGGAATACCCTCCCTTCATGATCTTGATCGCAACCTTTGAATCCTTGGCGATGGCGAAGGTACGCTGAATGGCCTTGAGGCCCGCGACGACCTGCTTCGTCTCGGTCTCATCGAGATCACCGAAGTCGAGCGAATCTGAGTTTCCATACTCGGGCGTGTAGTCGATGGTGAGAAGCTCGGAGGTAGGGTTATTCTCGTAGACCGTTGCGAGACCATTGATTCGCTTCCTGATCCTGGTCTGCTTCTCTTCGGCGTTCTCCTCGGAGTTGAGGATCTCCGTGATCGCGAGCCCCGGATTCAGATAGGCGATCCCCTGCAAGAGCTCGTGGTCTTGCCGGAAGGCGTCGACGCTCTCCTCGGGAATCTCATCGAGGTTGAGGCTATCGAAGGGCCGGCCAAAGGGTTCTGGATTCTTTCCGAAGAGCGGGGCAATGCGGGTCAGCGCCTCCGCGATTCCCTGGTTTCGCGTCGGCAGAGTCCGTAACAGCAGCGCGTCGGTGGGGAGGAGCGCAATGGAGCGCCGATGCAGGAGTTCAGCGTAGTCGGCTAGCTCGACCCCCTCGGGCAGGGAGGGCTTGGCCTCCTCCAGGACGCGGAGCCAATCGTCCACCTCGAGCTGCACGACGTCACGCAAATTCTCCAAGGTGCGCTCACCGAGCCGTGGAAACTTCATCGTTTGCAGGACGTCGACCACCTCGAGTTTTTGATCGGCGACCACGGAGACGGTGGCTCCCAGGCCCATCCGCTTTGCTTCGCTCGTCGACAGAATCGCCTTCTCGATCAGCTCCCCAAGGGTCGTGTCATTGATCTGCTGAACGCTCGGCACGACCTCTACGAGGAGGTTGGATCGCTCGTCAGGTAGGCGGACCGCGCCTGCCAGCTTGTAGACGCCGGCACGCTGCAATTCGGCGGCAAAGAGGGGGTGGTCCTTGATCGGGACATCAAGCTGAGCGGGGTCGGTAAATCTCCCGGAGAGCTCAAGATCCAGCAGGTGTTCTACCGCTTCCGCAGCGACCTCCCCTTCAATCTCCTGTTCCTGCAGGGAGTCGAGGAGGACTTCCCGCAGTAGAACTCCTTTGGGGACCGACGGCTCGACGTTGTCAACATGTAGTCGCAGATCCTTGGTGGCATCGGCAAAGGAGGCGGTGAGCGTCTCCTTCCGAGCCATCACCAGCTTCGGCTCGAGTGCTGCGAAGAGATCGGGCCTGGTCTCCCTCAGCTCCTCAGGCGACTTCGTCGAGAGGAGATCGAGGGCAAGGAGCTGTTCTCTAGTCATCATGTGCCTCTCTGAATGAAGGGCATGCCAACGGGTGCGCCCCACCGAGCGTTCCGAGATCAATCAGAAATCGAGGGAAGGCTTGGGCGTCTGTTCGATCCTCCAAGTCCTTTCGAACCTCGAGTGTCGTGCGCGCGACGCCGCTGATGTCATCCGTCATGAGTTCCCCTCCAGAACCGCTTCCGTCCTACTGGAAGGCTAACGGGTCTCGCCCATCTTCGTCAACCATCGGTCAAAACGAGCTTGGATCGTTTCTGATTCGGAGCCCTCTTTAGGCCACCGAACTCAGCCAAAGAGAACCAGGAGGACCAGATCTGGTGCAGTGCCGAACAGACCAGCCCCTCGAGTCCTCTCCTGATTTCTGGAGGGCAAGGCGAAGCAGGCAGGAGGTGACGGCCAACTATCAGCGGGTGAAGCGCACGCGGATTGGCGGGGAGCGGGCTTGGATGGCGCGGCCCTGGGCGTCGAGGGCGGGGTCGAAGCGCGCGGACTTGGCGCAGCGCAGGGCGGCCGCGCCGAAGCCGTGGCCCGGGTCGGAGAGGATCTCGACGGAGGTCGCGCGACCGTCGACGCCGACGACCGCTCGGAGCTTCACCTCTTGTACGCGATCGCGGAGGGCGCGGGCGTCGTCGGGCCAGGGACAATCCCAGGTCCCGCCGGGGAGGCGCACGCTGCGGGCGCTGCTCGTCTCGGCTCCTTCGCCGCCGCCGGACGCCGCGCCGACCAGGCCGTCGGCGGCGACGGCGTCGCCTCGTGCGGCGACCGTATTCTCACCGGCGGAGGAGGAGACGCCGCCGACGTAGACCCGCGCGTCGCCGGTGGCGATGTCGAAGTCGGTGAAGTCGAGGATCTCGGGCGCTGCGTCTGTGGCGACGACGGCAGCCGTCTGGGACGGTGCGACTGCGGCTGGGGGCTCCGCCGCGGTCGGTGATGGTGTCGTCGACCGAGACACGGACGCGAGCCGGGCAGCGGGAGGTGACGGGGGCGCCACCTTGGCCTCTTCGATCGGGGCTGGGGGCGGAGGCTCGGGAGCTTCGAGTACCGCAGGCGGCGGGGGCGCGACCATCTCGATGATGCGCGATGGCTTGGCGGCGGGCGCCGAGCCGCGATCGCCGGATGGCGCCACGGCGAGGCCGACCCCGACGATCCCGTGGATCGCGAGGGTCGCGGCCAGGGCGATGGCCCGCCTGCCGACGTTGGCCTGGGCAGGCAGAGTCAGCGCGACGACGGCGCCGATGCTTGGCCTACTCCGCTCCACCCATGGCTCCCGTCTCCTCTTCCGGCCAGGAGGTCCCGAAGGCCACCCGGGCGATGCCTGCCTCCTTGAGCTTGTCGAGGACGCCGATCACGCGGCGGTGGGGGACGTCGCCGTCGGCCTGGATCACGGCGCGTAGCTCCGGCGCCTCGGCGAGGGCGGCCCGGGCCCTGGCGAGGAGCTGCTCGTCTGCTACGGGCTCGCCGTCCACGAGGAGGCTGCCGTCCTTGGGCAGGGCCACGGCGAAGATGGTCTGCAGCTCCTCGCCCTGGGTCGCCGCCGGCAGGTCAAGGGGCACCGCGGGCTGGACGACCATCTTGGCGGTGACGATGAAGACCACCAGCAGCACCAAGGCGATGTCGACCAGGGGCGTGACGTTGATGCCCTCGATGATCCCGTCGCGCGGGGCGCCCGCAGCCATCAGCCGACCTCCCGCCGCTCGGGCGTCGGCGCGGTGAGATCGAGCTCGCGGGAGCTCAGATAGGCGAGCACCAGCTTGGAGAGGGCCTCGACGTCTCCGAGCATGGAGGCGATCCGGCGCTGGAAGTAGTTGTAGGAGGCCACCGCGGGCAAGGCGACGCCGATGCCGACGGCGGTGGCGACCAGCGCCTCGGCGATGGCGGCCATCACGGCGGCGGCGGCGGCCTGGCCGGCGGCAGCGGCGCCGGCGTCGGTGCCCAGCGCGTCGAAGGCGAGGATCACGCCGATCACGGTGCCGAAGAGGCCGACGAAGGGCGCGTTGTTGCCGAGGGTGCCGAGGTAGGCGAGGCGGCGGTCCAGGACGGAGCGCTCGGCGGCGGCGGCGCTCTCCATGCCGCGCTGGGCCGCCTCGGCGCCGTGGGAGGCCAGGCGCAGCCCCGCCGCCGCGACCCGCCCCGGCATCGACGGGCGTTGCTCCAGGAGGACGAGCGCGTCGTCCATGGCGCCCCGGGCGAGGGCGGCGTCCAGGGCGGCGGTGAGGGCTTGGGGATCGGCGCCGCGGGAGCGGAAGACCAACCATCGCTCGACGATCACCGCGACGCTGGCCAACGAGAGGCCGAGCAGGATCCAGAGCACCCAGGCGGTGCCCCAGCTCACCAGGAGGTTCTTGAGGAAGAGGACGATTTCCATGTGACTCTTTTTCCCGGCTCCTTCGAGTCGGGATCAATATTCGATGGTGCGCTTGAGCTAGCCGGCGCGGCGGGGCCGCTGCACGCCGAAGAGGATGATTTCCATGTGGCTCTCATGCCGGCTCGAACGAGTCGGGCTCAGTATTCGATGGTGCCCTTGAGGTAGCCGGCGCGACCGGGCCTTTGTACGCCGAAGAAGTCGAAGGTCCGGGCGTCCGCGAGGTTGTCGAACTCCAGGGTCAATCCGGCCGTGACGGGGGCGAGCCAGACTCGATATTGGACGCCGGCGCTCTGGACGAATTGAGAGGGGATCCGATTCTTGGTGGCGGGATCGCCGTTGCTCTCCCAGCCCAGGAAGTAGTCGTGCACATAGCGGCTGCTCCAGAAGGGCGAGACCTCGTCGCTGGCCCGGACCACGTCGCGCACCTCGATCCGCGCCGAGACGTTGGCGAAGATCCAGGGGCGGTAGGCCATCCGATCGCCCTCGTAGGCGGCGAAGGGTCCGTCGGTCGAGGTGTTTCGGAAGTCCTGCCAGGTGAAGTTTCCATCCAGGTGGAGGAGGCCGCCGCGCGAGCTCCAGCCCGCCGCGAGCTCGGCGCCGACGGCGGTGGCCTGGGCCACGTTGCGATAGCCGGAGCTCTGCAGGCCGAGCTGCTGGAGGAGGATGAAGTCGTCGATGATCCGCGCGAAGCCGTTGATGCCACCGCGCAGCCCGCCGATCGAGGTGCGGAGGCCGCGGAGCTCGAGGCCAAGGTTCACGTTCCGGCTGGTCTCCGGCACCAGCGCGAGGCTGGGGAGGATCAGCGCGCCGTCGCCGAAGAGCTCGTCGGGACGAGGGAGGCGCGTGGCCAGCTCGAAGCTGGCCTTGAGCTGCAGCGCCTCGCTGAGGCGCAGGCGGGTGGCGGCGCCGTAGCCGGTGCGGACGAGATCGCGCTGGAGGTCGTCGAGGCCCCCGCGGATCCGCGGCTCTTTCCCCGACGCGCTGTAGCGGTAGTCCTTGACGAAGAAGATGGTCTCGAGGCGATCGTCGAAGAGATCGATCTCGTACTCCACGCCGCTGATCCAGGCGAGCTGCCTGCGCTCGGCCGCCAGCGCCGCCGCGGCGTCGGCGTTCTGCAGGAGCCGATCCTCCCCGCTTCGCCGCACCAGGGTCGGCGCCTGCGAGAGGCGCAGGGTGTGGGAGGGGGCCAGCGCCCAGGCGAGCTCGAGCCTGCCGAAGAAGGCCTGTTGGCGGGTGATCTCGTCGCGCTTCTTCTCGGAGAGCTCCCCGCCGCTCCGAGGGGTCTCGGTCCGCCCGAACCAATCGTAGACCCAATCGGCGTCGTCCAGGAGGCGGGTGCGCTGGGCGGCGTAGCCTGCCACCATCTCGAGTCGCACGCTGGAGGAGAGGCCCTGCTCGTAGAGGAGCTGGCCGCCCCAGGAGGTGGCGTCCCAGGCCGCCTCGCCGTAGGGCACGCTGGCGGGGGTCATGACCAAGGCGTGCTGCAGCTCCTTGTCGAAGGCCGAGCCGTGGAGCCGCAGCACGATCCGCTCGGCCCAGCCGAGGTCGACGAAGCCCAGATCCAGGCCGCCGCCCAGGGCGTCATAGGCGTCGTGGAAGCGATCGACCTGCGCCGCCGCGAGCTTGCCGGTGGTCCGGTCGGCGGCGTGGACATCGATGGCGTAGTCGTTGTCGCTGCGATCGGAGAAGAGGTGGGCCCGGGCGAGGAAGCCGCTGGACTCGTCGTGGTGGTGACCGCTCGCCGCAAGCCGCCAGGTGCCGAAGGCGCCGCCGAGGAGGGAAGCCGACGCGCCGGTGCCCCGGGGGCGGGCCTGGGTGACGAGGTTCACCGCGCCTCCCAACGCGTCAGCGCCGAAGCGGATGGGCACCACGCCGCGGTAGATCTCGATCCCCTCCAGGAGGTGGACGGGCACGTTGGCGATGCCGTAGGGGAAGCCCGCGAGGTCGAGGGGCACGCCGTCGAGGAAGAAGCGGATCTGATCGTCGGAGAGGCCGTTCAACGAGAAGCGGGTGCCGCTGCCGAGGCCGCCGGCGCGACGCACCTCGACGCCCTCCTGGCGCGCGAGGACCTCGCCGAGGTCGGCGGTCCTCCCCTTGGCCTGGGTGGTGTCGATCACCGTCACCGCCTCGGCGGAGTCCCGCCGGCGATCGGCCTCGGAGCGGCCCTGCACCGTGACCACGATCTCTTCGTCGTCCACGCCTTCGTCGGCTGGGGTGGAGGCGGCCGCACTCTGCGCTTCACCCTCGGCGACCCCCTCGGCGACCCCCTCGGCGACCCCCTCGACGGCTCCCTCGGTGGCCCCATCGGTGACACTATCGGTCGCATTTGTGGTGACCGCCTCGGGAACCGCACGGGCCTCCTCTGCCACCACCGGAGGCGCGAAGGGATGTCGGAAGCGGATCCTCGAAGCGGTCGCCTCCCCCTGCCTCCGGGCGGGCTCGAAGCGGAAGCCTCGGCTCGCCTCCACGGCGACGTCGTCAAAGGGCGCCCCGGCCGACTCGACGACCTCGGCGCCGATCACGGCGCCGCTGGGGTCCAGGGAGAGGAGCAGCCCTACCTCCACCGGAGGCCCCTCGACGCCAGCGGGCCAGGGTGCCAACGCCGCCTCGATCAGCCTGGGGGCCTGAAGAGCGGGGGCCGCTGGCGACGGAGACGAATGCGCCCCAGGAGGCGCAGGGATCGCCTCCTCGGAGGCTCCTCCTTGTGCGTCCCGAGCCTGCACCGGCTCCGCAGCCTCGGAGAGCCGGGCGGCCTCCTCGACCGGAGGCGGCTGTCCGGGCGCGGCGCCGGCTGGCGCTGCCATCCAGATGCTCACGAGGAGCAGGCAGCGGCGAAAGGGAAACATGGTGGCGAGACGAGTCCTGCGTTTGAGAATCAATTTCACCGAGATTTTTCGGGCGGAGTGTCGACGATCTCTTGATTCCTTGCAAGGCCTCCCTCCGAAGAATCGGGAGGCTGACAGCAGCCGCCGGAGAGAAGAAGCCGCGTAGATGCGGCCTATTCTCGAGGCTGATGGCGGACGCCCCCCAGGAGATCCGCTCCCCCTCGGGCGGGAGCGGAGTCGCTTGACTTCTGCCCTCGCTCCCACGTATACCCGCTAAGGATTGAGATTGAGAACGATTCTCAATACTGAGGAATTCGCTCTCATCCCCCACGGAGGCTCGCGCTTGGCACTCTCCACCTCCCTACTCGTCGTCGGAGCCTTCATCCTGGCCGCGGCCGCACAGGCGGGGTCGAACGCCACCTGGATCCAGCCGCTCGTCGCGCATCCCCTCCTCGCCAGGATCGGAGCGCTCACGGCGTGGATCGCCGGGATAGCCGTCTCGATCGCCCTGCACGGCTGGAGCGTCGGGCTCACGCTCGCCGTAGTAACGGTCATGGCTGCCCTGGCGAGCGCCGCCCTCGTCCTCCCCTTCCTCGCGCCCAGGGCAAGCACACGCCGGATGGGGGCGCAGGGCTGATGGCCGCGCCGCACGTCCACGGTCTCGCCAGGATCTCGGCAGCGATCGTGGGCGCGCCTGTCGCCATGATGCTCGTCATGCTGGCCGCCGGAGCGACCCTCCCCCTCCCCGCCGACGCGCGCCTCTTCGCCTTCTCGTTCCTGGGACTCCCGGCGGTGGCGGCCGCGCCCTGCCTCGCGCTCCTCGCCCGGAGCGGCCGCGCCGCCTGGATCGGGACCGCGGCCGTCTGCATTCCGAGCGCCGCGATCCTGGTGCTGGTGTGAAGCTCTCGCCCCGATCGTACGCGATCTTCTGGGACGCCCACGCCTGGGCGGGTGCCGTCGCGTCCATCATCCTCTTCGCGGTCTTCTTCCTCGGCGCCTTCGCGCTCTTCGCCGAGGAGCTGGCGCCGTGGCAGGAGCAGGCCTTCCGCGCTCCAGTGGCTGCCACCGACGACGAGGCCCTCGCGGTCGCCCAGCGCGTCGCCGAGCGTGAGGCCATCGCACGCCCGGGATGGTTCGGGATCTCGCTGCCCACCGACGAGGAGCCGTGGCTTCGGATCTGGCGCCTCGGCGACGGCGGATCCCTCGCCTACTCCTTCGTCGATCCGCGCAGCGGCGAGAGCTTCGAGCAGCGCAGCGATCTGGGCGACTTCCTGAACCAGATGCACTTCCTCGAGCCGATCCCCTACGGGCAGCTCGTCGCCGGCCTCGCCTCCTTGGTGCTGCTCTTCCTCGCGGGCACGGGGCTGCTGCTACAGCTCGGCAGCGTCGTGAAGGAGCTCCTCCAATTTCGCCCCCACGTCGGCAGGCGGCGGGTCTTCTGGTCGGACGCCCATAAGGTCGTCGGGGTGATCAGCCTCCCCTTCTTCCTCCTCTTCGGCCTGAGCGGCGCCATCCTCTGCCTCGATCCAAGCCTGCGACCCGCTGTCGTCGCCAGCCTCTTCGACGGCGACGACGCGGCGATGTCCGACGTCACGGAGTGGCCCCGGATCCCGGGGCCCACCGGGGTAGATGCCCCCGCTCCGGACCTGCGGGCGGCCTACCGCATCGCCACCGAGCGTTACCCCAACGCGCTCCATCGCTGGTTCTTCATCGCCAACCTCGGCGACGAGAACACCGTGATCGATCTGCCCGGCGAGCAGGACGGCCGCATCGCCCCCTTCACCAACGTCCGCCTGGCCCGGGACGGCTCGCTGCTCTGGGCGAGGGACGCAGGCGGCGACAACCTCTACGCCGGGGCAGCGGCCACGCTCTACGGCCTCCACTTCGCCAGCTTCGCCAAGCTGGGCGGCAAGGCGGTTTACGCGCTCCTGGCCATGCTGGCGTCCTTCGGGATCCTCTCGGGGAACCTGCTGTGGATCGAACGGCGCCGCATCAAGCGCCTGGGCCGCTTCGATCGAATCCTCGCCAAGCTCACCTCGGGCGGCTGCGCGGGCCTGCCGCTGGCCGTCGCCGCGATCTTCCTCGCCAACCAGCTCCTGCCCCTCGGCGCGGACGGGCGGGTCGGCCTAGAGAAGCTCGTCTTCTTCGCTGCCTGGGGCGGCGCCCTCGCCTACGCCTTCGCCAGGGGCAAGGCCGCCGAGTCCGCCCGGCACCTCCTCTTCGCAGCGGGCGCCCTCTTCCTCGTCGTCCCCCTCCTGGACGCGCTGCGCACCGGCCGCCTCCCCTTCGATCCCCGCGCTCCGTGGCTCCTGGCCACCGAGGGCGGCCTCGTCCTCCTGGGCTGCCTCGTCCTCGCCTGCGCCGTGGCCATCGCGCGCCTCGAGCGCCAGGCCCCGGTCCGCGCCAACCTACAGAAAGTCGCGGCGCCCGATCGAGCGGCAGCCGCCTGATCTCCCGCAGCCCGGCAAGGACGCCGGGCCGGCGAGCCAACCACCCCGCCTTCGCGCGGGTCATCCGTCGCCGAAACCCTCGGCGCCCCAAAAAGAGAGCGTTATGAGACTCCACCTCCCTATGACAGCGGCAGCCGCCGCGCTCCTCCTGGTCCTTTCCGCCTGCAGCGACGAGACGGCAGATCCCCCTCACGAGACCATCCCGGACACCGAGGCCCCCCTTGCCCCCGCCTTCGCCATCGCCAGCAGCGTCTTCGGTGACCAGGACGCCGCCACCTATGTCAGCGTCCTTGGCTCCTTGGACGCCCCCTCGATCGACATCGCCAAGGCCAGCGAGCACGCGGGCTTCGCCACCATCGCCGCCCGTGGCGGCAAGCTCTTCGTCGGAGACGGCATCTCGCCTGTGGTCACCCGCTACCTCGTCGACGACCGCGGCACCCTCGCCAAGGAGGCTTCCTTCAGCTTCGGGCCGAAGGGCGTCCAGAGCGCGCCGCTCTACTTCAACACCTTCGTGGGCGCGGAGAAGGCCTACCTCCAGCACGAGCAGAACAAGCGCGTCTTCTGGAACCCAGCCACCATGGAGCTCGAGGGCGCCCCTGCCGTGGCGGTCGAAGGACTCGACACCGACCGGGATGGCCTCCACGTGATCTCCGCCTACGATCGCGGCATCGCCGTCCGGGATGGCTACGTCTTCCACCCCTACTACTGGACCGACGACAACTATTTCGCCTTCGCGCCCACATCGCAGATCGCGGTCTTCGACGCGGACGACCTCTCCCTGGTCGAGCTCCTGGACGCCCCCTGCCCCGGCCTCGACTTCGTGACCTCCGACGAGGAGGGCAACCTCTACTTCAGCAATTGGGTCTTCGCCGCCGCCGGCCCCGTCCTCGACGAGGACGCCCCGCCCACCTGTGCGGTCCGCATTGACAAAGGCACTCGTACCATCAACGAGGGCTGGACCCGCGACTTGAACGAGCTCGTCGAAGGCCGCCAGACGGCAGCCTTCCGCTACCTCGGCGCCAACGTCGGCATCCTGGCCGCCTTCGACGCCGATCGCCTCGAGATCACCGAGGCCACCAAGCCCTCCGACGTCACCTCCGGCAATCATTGGCGCCTCTGGCAGGTGAACCTCTCCACCGGTGAGAGCGCGCCCATCCAGATCCAGGGCGCCGAGTGGATCGCGGGCGGCTACTACGCCTTCGAGATCGACAGCCGGATCTTCCTGCTCCTCCCCAGCGCCGACTACGCCAAGACCACGGTCTACGAGCTCGGCGCAGACGATGTCGCCACCAAGCTCTTCGAGACCCCGGGCTGGGCGTATCAGTTCGTCAAGATCCGCTAATAGACTCGCTCGAGCATCGAATCAAAAGCGGCGGCCTCTCCATCCCGGAGGGCCGCCGTTCTCCGTTCAGAGCCTGTGAAAATCCCCCCTTGCACAAGTTGGGGGCGGTTTTTTCACGCGCGCTGCGCGCTTCGTCTCTCGCGTTGGCTGCCTCCCGCTCGCGATGCCATGCCCCGAGGGGTCGGTCACTCGGCGTCCGGCTCCTCGGGCTCCTCCACGAGGACGGTGCGGCTCTCGCTGAGCGTACGTCCGTGGCTGGTGGCGGTGAGGACGAAGGTGGTGTCGACCTCGACCTCCAGGGTCGTGGAGTCGGTGAGCGGAGAGAGGGCCGAGACGTCTACGGCGACGCCGTTGGCGGTGAGCGCGATCGAGGTGGCGTTGGTCGTCGTCCAGCTCAGGCTGACCTCCTCCAACGGCGCGACCGTGGAGGGGGTCGCGGCGAAGGAGTCGATGGAGAAGGGAGGAAGGACGGTGACGTCGATCTCCACCACCTGCTCGTCCATCTGGCCGAAGCCGATGGCCCGCACCGCGTAGGTATAGGTCCCCTCGACGGCCTCCTGGAGGACGCAATGCTGGGTCTGGGACGGGAGGACGGTGCAGAGGACCACGACTGGATCCTCGGGCGCCACCTGGGGCAGCTCCACCCGCACTTCGGAGGCGCCGGTGGTGGTCCACGCGATGGTGAAGGGGGTGTGGGGCTCCAGGAAGGCCTCGACCAGACGGACGTCGTCCAGGGTCACGGGTGGGTGGACCGTCACCGAGCCCGAGGCGGTGCTCGAGCCCCCGCCGCCAGAGGCGGTGAGGGTGTAGTCGAATGTCCCCAAGGAGAGCGGGAGCGCCCGTATGGATCCGATCGCCGGGAGGGTGGCGGGCCTCACGCCGAAGGCGAGCCCGTCGAGACCGCCATCGATGGCCTGCTGGAAGGAGATCGACCGCCCCTGGGTCCCACCGGCGCTCTGGTAGCCGATGGAGGCCTGGCGTCCGTCCACCCATTGGAGCTGATCCGCGCCCTGCATCCTTCCGTAGCGGAAGTCGAAGTCGCCGCTCGCATAGAGGACCACCTCGAAGTTGAGATCGACGGGCTGGGCAGCGGTGGAGGAGGCGGCCCAGAAGCCGGCCCATTGGATCGCGACGTAATCGCCGTGGTCGTCGGTGGCCGACTCGAGGAAGATCCGCCCTTCCCGGGTGGCGTCCGGAACGGAGGTCCGGAGCTGCTGCCAGAAGGGCGCGAGGGCGATGAACGGCGCCTGGCTCGACGGGAGTTCGACGTTCGGCTGGGCTCCACCCGCGTGGCTCCTGTCGAAGCCGATCACGCCATGGAGATAGACCCGCGCCTGGCTGTGGAGCTGCCCGTCATAGGGGAAGGAGAAGGGGAGGTTCACGTCGACGCAGCCGTCTGCCGGGAGCTGGGCCGGGCCGCAATCCGAGAGCTGGAGCTCCGCCGCCGTCGGGCTCAGGCTCCGCTCGACGAAGACCTCGGTCTCCACCAGGGGCGACGGCGCGATCGAGACGGACGACGTCCCCTCGGTGATCCACTGGATCTCCGTAGGGCTCCTAAGGGCGATGTCGGAGGGAGAGACGGAGAACTCGCTGATCCTGGGAGCAGCCCAGCTCACCTCGATCTCCCGAATGGCGGTGCCGCCGGCGTCGTTGGTGGCGACGAAGCGATAGGTCCGCCCGGGGGCGGGGGGCTGCACCTGCACCCCGCCCACGGCGACCAGGGCTGGGTCGACGTAGGAGGCGATGCTCGACGCGACGCCCAGGTCGTCGACCTCGAAGACCTCGAGCTCCACCGCGTGGGTGGACTGCCAGCCGAGCTCCACCGACCCCTGGCCGGGCTCGAAGATCGCAGACTGCGGGGTCACGACGAGGGTCGGCGCCTCCACCACCAGGAGCTGCAGCTCCCGGCTGGACGGCGCGGTCCCCGGGGTGGACGCCGTGAGACGAAAGATCCGGCTGCCTGTGCGCAGCGGGGTGATCGTCGCCGAGCCCTGGGAGGGATCGGCGCCTCCGAGGGAGTAGACGTCGGCGCCGTCCGCAAGCTCGAGGCTCGGCGGCTGTCCGTCGGCGTCGACGCCGGTGATCCAGGAGAAGGTGGTCGACTCACCCAGGGTGAGACGACTCGCCGCCGCGTAGAAGTCGAGGATGGCAGGGCCATCCACGACCTCGACGGTCACCGCCTCCACGTCCGTTTGGCCGAGGCCATTGGCGAGGCGGAGGCTGTAGGTGAGCGGCCCGGGGGTGGACGGGAGGAGGACGGCGCACGCCCCGGCGGGGATCTCGTCCCGGGCGGCGGTGGTGCAGACGACGCCGTCCGGGCCGCTGAGCTGCAGCGAGGTGCCGCCGAGGGTGGCCCATGAGAAGCGCACGGTGGAGCCGGGGCCGTGGCGGCTCCGATCGGCGACGAAGGAGAGGATCGAAGGCCGCCCCACGGTCACCTCGAGGGGCTGCTCCACCGTATCACCCGCCTCGTTCGCGGCGACGAGCCGGAAGGTGGAGGAGGCGGCGAGCTGCGTCTGGAGGCTGCCTGCGCCCCCCGCGCCCCTGTGGAGGATCTGGCCCTCGACCTCGATCGCGATCGACGCTGCCGCGGTCTCCCAGGCGAGCTCGAAGGCCTCGCCGACCCCGACGTGGACAGGCCACGCGCCAAAGGAGGAGATGGCTGGCGGCGCGAAGGTGCGCACCTCCACCGCGCGGCTCGCCGTTCCGGCGGCGCTGGAGGCCGTGAGGACGAAGACGCCGCCCCCGTCGATCTCCACCTGCGCCTCGCCGGTGTCGGCGCCGTCGTTGCGCGAGACGACCACCCCGCCCCCTTCCCTCGCCACCGAGATCGAGCTCGCCAGGGCCGTGGTCCAGGAGAAGCGCACCTGCGCCGTGCCGCCGGGGGCGAGCGTGAGGATCGCCGGGCTCACCTCGAAGGCGAGGACCGAAGGCGGATCGAGGACGCCGAAACGCAGCGCGCGAGAGACCTTCTCCCCGCCGAGGCTCGCCTCCAGGAGGAAGCTGCCGTCGTCGGGCACCGGCGCGATGATGCTCCCCTCTGCCAGCGCGTCGGCGTCCGCGTCGAAGCTCCAGCCGCCGACGCTGGAGATCCGCACGGCGTCGGCGCCACGCACCGTCCACTGCAGATCCACATCGGCGCCTGGCGCCATGGGCCCGGAGGACACGCTGGTGAAGCGATCGATCACGGGGGCGACCTTCACGGCCACGGTCGCGGTCGCCGTGCCGGCGTCCCCATGGGCCGTCAGTTCGTAAGCCGTGGCGGCCTGCGGGGCGATCGCCAGCGAGCCGGAGAGCTCGGTGGTGCTGTCTATGAGCACCTCTTCGCCGCTGCGGATCACGATCCGACTGGCGCTGCGCGAACGCCATCGCAGGATCGTCTCCTGTCCAAAGTCGATCTTCGATCGGTCCACGAAGAGCTCGGCGTCCAACGCCGCTTCGACCTCCACCGCGACGGTGGCCTCCTCCACGGCTCTCTCATTCGATGCGCGGAGGACGTAGGTCGTGGATCGCCGCGGCTCCACTTTCACCGATCCCTGCGCCTTGGACGCGTCGCCCAGCGCGACCTCCGCGCCATCCTTCGCGAAGAGGCGCAGCGCGGTTGCATGCTCGGTGGTCCAGGAGAGCGTGATCGCCTGACCCGCGCGGATCGCCCGAGGCGCCGCCTCGAAGTCGACGATCCGGAGCACGTCGGTCCGCACGGAGACCCGCGCCTCCCGGCTCAGCTGCACGCCGTCCTTGCCCCACGCCATGAGGACGTAGCGAGTGGTCTGCTCGGGGTGGACCTCGACCTGCCCCGCCTCGAGATCCTTGGGAAGCAACTCGATCACCGCGCCCTCCTTGGTGGCCAGCTCGAGGCGCGCCGCGCCGCTCACCTCCCAGCGGAGGATGGAGCTCATCCCGGGATCGATCGTGGGCGGGATCGCAGCGAAAGACGCGATGGCCGCAGCCCCCGAAGGCGCCTCGTTCTCGGAGGAGGAGCATCCGGCGCCGAGGCCCAGGAGGCCCAGGCTCATACAGAAGAACGCAACGAATCGATGGTGGAGCATTTGACTCTCCCCGCCCTAAGAAGGCAGGCGGCGTACAGGCTCTCCCGCTATCCGAGCGAGAAGCACCTGTCGAAAAAACATCCAATGGGGCGCGTCGGCGTCATGCGCCCCGTATCTCCCGCCGCGCCGGGTGGCGGGTCCCAAGGCTCCACCGCCCTTCTCGACGTAGAGCCCATGCCCCACCACGACCGGAGCGAATCCTTCGGCACGGGACACAGTTCCCACATGAACTCTCAGTCGACCCAGGTGAAAGCGACCCTTCGATTGATCGAGCGTCCGAAGGGCGTGGATTGGGCGACAGGCGACGTATCCCCGGCCCCGACCACGTCCAGCCGATCCTTGCCGACACCGGCGTCCAGGAGCGCCGCGCGGACGCGCTCCGCCCGCCGGAGGCTGAGCTCCTGATTGCGATCGCTGGTGCCCTGATCGTCCGCGTAGCCCGTGATCACCAGGCGCCTCTCGGAGGCCAGCAGCGTGAGGGCGATGTCCCGCAGCAGGCTCTGGGCGAGCTCGTCCAGCTCCGCCTTGCCCACGTCGAAGAAGATCGACCGCTCCTCGATGGCGATGGCGCGGTAGGTCTGCCGGGGATCCTCGGGCGGCTCGCTGCGCTCGCTCGGCGGCGCCACCTGCTGCGGGGCCGTCGGCGCCGGGAGGTAGACCACCTCCCGAGGGGCTGGGGCAGGCGCCGGCGCCCGCTCCCAAAGGCCGCTCGCCCCGATGGAGGCGAGGAGCCGCCAGCTCGGCGTGCGCCCCGCATCCAGCGCGCCCCATCCGCCGCCCAGATCGAAGTAGACGGCATCGAAGAAGTAGCGGGCCCCAGCGAGGAGCTCCAACGACTCGCGCTCGGGCTCCCGCGTCGACTCGGCTCCGGCGACGACCGAAGCCATCACCGCCTCGACGCTCCATTGGAGCTGCTGCTCCCCTACCGCGTGACGGTATTGGAGGAGGAGACCGCCGTAGGCCGTGTCGCCGAAGATCTGGTCGCCGAGGCTGAGCTGCTGGCCCATGAGGTGGCCCAGGTGGAGGTGGGCGGCCCAGCCGTCGTCGCTACGAAAACCGATGCTGCCGGCGAGGTCGGCCCGGGCCCTGGAGTCGCCCATGCCGTAGTCGCTCCCTCCGGTCGGGAGCAGCAGGCCACCCTGGAGGTTCGCGCCCCAGCCACCGAAGCTCCACAAGCCGTATCGCAGGCCGAGGCGCAGATCGCCGAAGGTCGAAGAGCCGCTCGAGAGGGGCTCCAGCCCGGGATCGGAGGAGACCTCCTGCCGCAGCAGCATCGGCACGCCCGCCAGGATCTCCAGCCGGTCGAGGGGGCTCACGGCGAGCTGCAACAGCATCAGATCGCGATCCTCGATCCAGTGGATCTCGCGGAAACGATCGCCGCCCCGGATCGTCTCGGTCGGGATCCGGCTGCGCACCACGCCACCCTCATGGCCGTAGGTGAGGGAGAGATCCCAGCCTCCAGGCGCCAACACATGCGACGAGGGCAGCAACATCCCGCCGGTGGAGCGCGGCCCCTGGAGGTGGAGCGTGTTGGTGTCGATCCCGCCATCGGCCCCCGAGGCGAGGGGAGCGAGGAGGACGCCGATGGCCAACGCGAGGGGCAGCGCTCCCAACGCCTGCGAGACGCTCCCCACCGTGCGAAGCGGAGCGGACCTCCCCATTCGCGCCACCGACGCAGGGCTCTCTCCAACCTTCGCTCGCCTCTGGCTCGCGGGGGCTACCCCACCGTCGGCAGGGAGGCGGGTCCTGGATGCAGTCGTCGTCTTCATTTATTCACATTGCCCCATCGGGAACATGTCCTGGTAGACGTAGGTGAGACGAAGCTTCACATCCTCCAGCGCGCTCCAATCCACCCTGCCGTTCTCCCCCTTGGCGGGATCGATCATCAGGGTGTAGCTCGACGCGAGGGGCAGCCCCTCGAGGCCGCGGTTCGCGGTCCCCGGCTCGCCGAACTCACCGATCCGCGCCACCGGCGAGACGCTGCGTCCGGCGGTGCGGAAGGTGGTGCGGCTGCCGAAGGCCGTGGTCCCCGGGTCGAGGGCCGCGACGATCGATTGGATGTTGGCCTGGCAGGAGCGCATGGTGCTCGTGCCGTCGTAGAGGACGCTGACGGTGGGCCGGACGTTCTCGCCCAGCCCCTCGCCCACGAGCTGTACGTCGATCGAGGCGATCTTGGCGTTGCAGGTCAGCGGGAGGTTCGCGAAGTCGTCCAGGCGGAGGTCGAAGCTCGCCGCCAGCACCGAGCGGTTGGCGATGACGTCGCCGATGCTCTCGTCGGTGCTGTAGCGCACCTGGGTGTCGACGGGGACGTTGCCCTTGGCGAGCACCGCGCGGAAGCGGCTGGGGGCGTCGATGATCCCCTCGTCCGCCGCCGCCCGCATGTCGAAGCCCATCCGGAGCAGATCGTCCCGCAGGGAGAGATCCACCACCTCGTAGGTGACCATCCCGCCGCAGACCCGCTGCAGCCGGAGCAGCTCGTTGCTGATCGCCTCGAGCTGAGAGGGGTTGCGAGCCAGGAGGATCGCGAGGCGCTGGTTGATGAAGGGGCGCACCGCGTAATACTCGAGGCCGACCAGCCAATCGAAGAGGAGACCCTTGGCGCGCTCCACCCGTGATTCTGCGCGGGCGAGGCGGTTCGCGAAGGCGAAGATCACCGAGGGGCTGGCGATCAGGTTCTCGAGTTGGCTGAGCCGCTCTTGCAGCGCCAGCGATCGCCCCTGCAGGAGCTGCCCGCGCTGCACCACCTGCATATAGGCCATGTGCCGCTGGGCCGCGACGATCTCGGCGCGGAGGATCCGCACCTTCGCCGCCTCGGAGTCCTGCAGGCGGATCTTGGCCTGCAGCCTGCGATCCCGCAGCTCCACCAGATCCCGCTCATAGGCGATGTCCAGCTCCAGGTTGCGTCGCAGCGCGTCGATCAGCGATTCGCGCATCGCGATCTCGCGATCGTTGTTGAGCTCGATCGCCCGGAGGTTCGCCGCCAGATCCTCGAGCTGGTTCTCTGTGAGCATCTGCGCGAGCTCGGCCAGATCGGAGAGGTGATCGAGCTTGGCCTCGCGCCGGGCCTGCTCCTCTCCGAGTTCCTGCTCGAGGCGAACGGAGGCCGTCTCGAGGCCGAAGGCCACCGAGCGCAGGGCTGTGCTCACGCCGTAAGCGCTCATGCCGATGGCGAGCCGGGCCGCGAAGGTGAAGTCGTTCGCCAGCCCCACCGACTTCGGCATTCCGTCGTTGACCAGTTCCGCCATGCGATCGATCTCGTCGCCAGCCAGCGTCAGGCCGTCGGCGGTCCGGCTCAGGGCGTTGATCGCGGTCATCTTCTTCATGTCTGCGGACACGCCCTTGTAGCGGATGGTGGACCAGCTCTCTACCTCCCGCGCCTGGGTCTTGTAGGCGGCGTTGCGCAGGGCCCGCGCCTGATCGATCTCCGCCATCTGGGCGGCGAAGGAGACGTCCTCGATGGCGTCGATCTCGTCTGAGATCCGATCGACCTCGAGCTCCACCGACTGGCGTCGCTCCTGCCAATTTGCCAGGTTGTCGGCGAAGGCCTGGGCGTTCTCCAACTCGATCCGCGCCCGCTCCTCGTTGGCGCGGAACTCGTCCTGGGCCATCTGCGCCTCGAGCAGGGCCTGACGGAACGCGAGGAGGGCCTGCCCCGCCTCGGAGACGTTCTCCATCTCCTCCAGCTCGCTGAACTCCTGGTACTCGCCGCTCGCAGGATCGATGAGGAAGCCGCAGCGGCCCGGCTCGACCGCCACGGCGCACTCCGAGCGCGTATCCATGTCGGAGACCGTGCAATCCTTGGGCAGACCGCAGAGCGCCACCAGCTCCGCCCGGAGCTCCTCGGCCTGGGTGCGCATCCGATCGGTGAGGACCTTCGAGTTCACCTCGCTGGCCTGTGCGTCGTCGATCACCCGATCGACCGAGCTCTGAGCGTCGGCCACCGCGCGGCGGGCGAGCCCCTCCAGCTCTCCCAGGACCGTATGGCTGCTGCTCTGGGGATCTACGGATTGGGAGACCACCACCTCGGCGTCGCGCATGAAGATCAGCTCGTCGAAGGGGAGCGCGAGCTGCTCCTGGGTGCGGAGCAGCGCAGCGAAGCCGCTGCCGAAGATCGAGTTGGTTGCGGACGAGCCGCTGCTCCGGTTCAGATGCGAGAGCACCGCGGCGGAGAGGTAGAGGTCGAGGACCCGGGTGCGGACGTAGGTCGCCGCCTGCTCCCGCTTGATGTCGTTCTGGTAGAGGCTGTTCCAGCGCTGCGCCGCGATCTGCAACGCCTCCATCGCCCCCTGCCAGGTCTGGGCCTGCTCCAGGAGGATCGTCTTTCGGATAGCGATGGCCTCGGCGTCGGTGGGCGCCCGGGCGAGCACCTCCAGGCTGGACGGCGTGAACTGACGGTTCAGCACGTCGAAGTGGGCCTGGAGCACCTGCTTCTCCCACTTGGCGAGCATGTCCTCGTTGTAGGCGCGCAGATCGCTCGCCAGGAAGAGGGGCGCCTCCGAGGTGCGCAGCCACTCGAGCCTGGTGTTGGTGTCCACCTGGAAGGCCGCGAGCTGCCTGCCGAGGTAGCTCTCGCGGGCGGCGAGCTGATAATGCGCCAGGAGCTCGCCGGCGACGCTGAGCTCGTCGGTCTGCGCCTGGTAGGCGAAGGCCAGGAGCTGCTCCGAGCAGAGGAGCGCCGGGGACGGGACGCAGTAGCCGTCACCCTCGGCGCAGCGCTCCAGGAACTCGCCGAAGGAGATCCCGCCGGGGTTCGGCTGGCTGTCGTCCAGGAAGGCGCGGACCTGCGCCGCGGTGGACGGCCCCTCGAGCGCCCGATCGGTGATCGCCAGGGCGCAGTGGGCGCGATCCTCGCTCGACGCCCTGCGGAAGGATTCGACGCTGGAGATCCCCTCACACGGCGCCTGGGGGTTGAGCACCACCTCCGCGAGGAGCGGATCGAGGACGGCGCTCGGGCATTGGCTGATCACCAGGGGCCTGCCCAGGGCGGGCGAAGCGACCGATGGTTCACCGTCCAGCGCCATCAGCGCCTCGGCAGGGAGCCGCTGCTGCCGGTAGGCGACGAAGGGGCCGGAGAGGACCACCTGCGCCGGCACCAGCACGCCGTCCGCCGTGCGGGCGTCGAAGATCCCCTCCCAGCGATCGGCCAGCGCACCGCGGACCCGCTTGCCGTCCACCCCGTGGATCTCGAGGCGGAGCAGCCGGGTCGTCTCGCCGCTGCCGAATTGAGAGTTTCCGCCGATGGCGAAGGGGTGCGCGAAGCGCGCGAACCAGACGTCGGCGATGGGATCGTATTCGAGGGGGCGCTCCACCCAGCGCATGGCCTGCCCGGAGGTGGAGGCGTCGCGCAGCGGCGCCAGGAGATCCTGAGCCGACGCAGGCAGGAGGACGAAGCGCTCGGTGGCCTCGTCGAGGCTGGCGTTCTCCGGCTCGATCCGAAGGCCGAAGCGCATGGGCAGCCCCGAGCCGCCGAACTCCCGGACGCTGATGTCGGCGGCGTAGAGTCCGCTCAGGGAGATGCGCGGGATGATGTCGATGGGAAAGCCGCCGATCGAGGTGACGAGGTAGGCGCGCTGCAGCTTCGCCTGCCCCTGGCTCCCCGAGGCCACCCCGGTGGGGATCTGGAAGCGGAACTCCGTCGTCCCCTCGGAGCGCAGGGAGCGGGGGGTCTTCTCCTCCTCGCCTTCGAGTTCGACGCGGTACATCAGCGCGCCGCCGGGGACCTCGCCGCCGGTGCGCAGGCTCACGGTGACGAAGGGCTGGCCCGGATCGATCTCCACCACGCTCGGCGGGGCGTCGGCCACCGACACCGGCTGCTGGCCGGCGACGTCCGCCTGCGACTCCTCGTCCAGCGCAGCGGCCCCGACGGCGATCGTGCCGCCGGGCCGGACGCCGACGGCATGCAGGCAGCGGCCGTTCGCGGAGCAGCTCGAGCCTGCGCGGCAGTCGGCGTCGTCCCCACACTCCCAGGTGCATTGGTTCTGGAAGCAGAAGAGCCCCGCCGCGCAGTCGACGTCGAGCATGCAGCCTCGGCTCGATTCCACCGTCACCAGGCTGCGGGGCACGTCGAGGCCGGTGCCCGCGGCGCCGCCGCCGGCCTCCTCGTCGGACGAGCATCCTGCGAGGAGGGCGCCCATCGCGCCGAGGAGGAGGGTCCATCGGAAGATCGAATTCATCGGCCGTCTCCGGAGAAGAAGAGGAAGAAACGCTTGCCATCGTTGCCGGGCTCGCCCGACCCGCCGGTCTCTGGGGAGGCGCCGGAATCCACCCGCTGGTTCATGTGCATGGTCTTCTCACCGCGCTTGCCCCCCTCGCCCCCTTCGCCGCCGGGTCCTGGCTGGCCGGGCGCGAGGAAGATGTCGGGCGAGGCCAGGAGCATCGGTGGGAAGCTCATGCCGCAGCCGTTGGCCTCGGTGCCGCCGGCCCGGCTGCACACCCGCCAGATGCCCACGCTCAGGCCACCGTGGCCGCCGCCGCCCCCGCCGCCGCCGCCGCCGTCGCCCCCTTCGCCTCCGCTGTAGGTGAGAGACTCCTCTACCTGACGGCCGGATCCGCCCCAGCCGCCTGCCGCGCCGGAGCCTCCCCCGCCGCCCTTGCCACCGGATCCGCCCCGGCCCACCCGAACCGCGAATCCGCCGGTGACCTGGAGATCCAGCGTGCCAGTCGGCGGAGAGACGAGCACCATGCCGATGGCGGTGCCGCCGTCGCCGCCGCGCCCCCCGGCGGTGCCGTTGCAGCCGCCCGCTCCTCCACCCCCGCCGCGATGGGTCGAGACGTAGAAGGCAATGAACCCATATCCGTCGCCGCCGCCTCCCCCACCGCCGCTGCCCGAGGCCCCCGACCCCGCGGCCTGGTACTTCCAGTTCAGCTTTGGGCCAGCCGAGTAGGTGATCGGATCTCCCGAGCCGGAGACGTAGTAGCCGCCGCCTCCCTCCCATCCATCCATTCCACGCCCACCTCGGTAGGAAGAAGCGCCGGCATACCCTCCCCAATAGCCGGCGCCGTAAAACCCAGATTTTTGCTCACGAATATTGAAGGTGCTGACCACACAGCCCACCGCTCCCGAGCTGCCTCCATATGGCTTCCAACCGTCCGCGCAGGTGGCGGGCTCCGTCCGATAGTCGGTCATGGCGGAGGCCGGGTAGTTCAGGTTCCCTACACAGCTGGAGACAAATACCCCCCTCGCGCAGTTGGAGTCGTCGGGGCCACAGCCCGCCTTGCCGTTGTTCCCCATGGACGGGACCGCCCCCGCCGCCCCCGCCGAGCCGACCCCGCCGTTGATCGCCCCCTCGACGATGATCTCCACGTCGTTGAAGACGAGCCTGCCGCAGCCCTCGGTCGGACATTCGAGGCCGATCTGGGCAGGCGCAGAAGCCCCGGTGGGCATCTGAAAGCCGGGCTCCGGGGCGAGGACCTCTACGTTGACTCGATCGAGGAGGAGTTCCAACACGCCGCCGTCTTGGGCGCCGAGGGCAGCGTAGCGGGCACCGAAGGGCTGCTGGGATCCGTTGGGCGCGGGGGCCTCCCGGACGATGGTCGAGTAGGCGCCGGCCCGCCGCTCCCAGATCAGGGTGCAGGCGTCGGTGTCGCAGTCGATGGCCGCGGCGAAGCCTCCGTAGATGCGGACGTGGGGCAGCGCCCCAGGCGAGGAGGCGGTCGGAATCATCACCTCCCGATCGCTCACATAGACGCCCTCGTCCAGGTAGATATCCCGGCAGCCTTCACCCTCCGTGACCGAATCACATGCGATCTCGATCGCCCGGGCTAGGGTCGCCACCGGCTGCAGCGCGGTGCCATCGTGCGCGTCGTTGCCGTTCAAGGTGCCGCCGCCCGCCTCCGGGCGAACGAAGACGGATCCGATCAGCACGCCGTCGATGCCGTCGCAGTTCTGGTCGATCCCGTCGCCGATCGTGTCCTCGGCCTCCGGCTGATTGGGCACGCAGATCCAGCCCGGCGTCCCGTCATCGCGGATCCCGCACTGATAGACGCCGAAGCCGCAGATCCCCTTCCCGCCTTCTACTTCGCAGCGCACCTCGGCCCCGTGTCCGTCCGGGTTCGACTGGCCGCGATCCGCGTACCAATCGACGTCCTCGTCGACGGCGCCGTTGCAGTTGTCGTCGAGGCCATTGCAGATCTCCGGCGCGAAGGCCGCCGCCACCGGATCGCGATCGGGGACGCAGCTCATCGCCGCGAGGGGCTCACCCTCGGCAGGCGCCGCCGCTGCCTCGCAGACGTGGTGACCGGCAGCACAAACGCCCAACAACCCCGTATCGCAAGCCTCGCCGGCCACCGCCACCACGGCGCCCGTCTCGTCCAGGCTGACGACTTCGCCGTCGTCGATCCGGCCGTTGCAATCGTTGTCGATCCCGTCACAGAGCTCCGGCGCCGGCGCCATGGGCGCGCCTGCGAGATCGAGGCCCCCGCGGTAGCGGCTGGGGTCCTCGTCGTCACAGTCGAGGGTGTTCTGCACCCAGCCCTCGGGGGCGCTCCCGCTGCAGAAGTAGCGCAGCTCCTTGGGGTTTCCCCTCCCGTCGCCGTCCCGATCCCGCGCCCAGAGCATCCCCTCGCCGAGCTCCGTCTCGCAGCCGTCCTCTACGTCGCCGTTGCAGTCGGCGAAGCCTGCCTGGCAGAGCGCGGTGCAGGCGAAGCCCTCGTCCCCCTGGAGGCAGGCGCGGCTGCCGTTGACCACCTGGCCCATGCAGACGTCACCGCAGGAGGCGCAATGCTCCTCCGACCCCGCCTGCTCGAGCTGATCCGAGAGGCCGTTGCAGTTGAAGTCCACGTCGCCGCAGAAGCGAGGGAAGGGGTGCGCGGGCCGCAGCGGATCGAAGTATGCATCCGGGTTTCCATCATCGCAGTCCACCTCGGTGAAGGGCTCGTCGAGGGGGCCGCAGGTGCCGACGCCCCGCTGGTCGCCGTCGCGGTCCAGGCAGCGCCCGCAGGTCCCGGCGATGGGGAGGCAGTAGCTCCCCTCCTCCCCCACCAGCAGGGGATCGTCGCCGCTCACGTCGGTGCAGCGGAAGCCGAAGGGGCAGTCCTTCTGCAGTTCGCAGCGCTGCACACAGGCGCCCGACGGCGTCGAGGTGTAGGGACGATCGAGCCAGCAGCCATCTCCCTCTCCGCAGTTCGCGGCCTCGGTACATGCCTCGCAAAAGAACGGCGAATGCGCCGCCGCGTGCTTGAAGGGCGGACGACAGACCGCCGCGTGGGGGACGCCGCGGGCCATCGCCTGCATATCGAGGGCGATCGGGAGCTGTACGATCCCCTCGGGGTAGGGGCTCTCCCCGACGTAGACGAGCTGGCAGCTCGAGGGCCGGCTCTGCCCCTCGGGACCCGTCACCACCAGCGACTCGCAGATCCGTGGCTCGTTGGTACACGGCGCCCCGCAGATCCCCTGCCCCTCCTCCAGGCTGGGGTCCAGCTCCGAGAGCTTGATTCGATCCGTCCCATCCGGCAGAGGCCGGCTCAGCGGCAACTCCACCAGGCAGTTCCCACCGAAGACGGCGCACTCCAGGCTGTCGAAGCAGCGCCGATAGTCGTTGGGCGCGAAGGTCAACCGAGGCTCCGTCGGCGTCGTCCCCCCGTCGGCACCGCTGCCGCCGCTCCCGCCTACGCCACCTCCCGCGCCACCTTGACCGCCGGCGCCCGCCGTTCCGCCGTCTCCGCCGGTACCGGCTTCACCTCCGATGCCGCCCTGCCCCGACGGGATCAGCTGGCTGGCCGGCACGCAGCGACCGCTGCTGCACACTTCGCCGACCTCGCATTGATAGGTGTAGGAGCAGCCGGCGGTGTCCACCAGGGCGTCGTCGCCACAGCTCCACGCGCCGATCGCGAGGACAATCGAGCCCAAGGCGATCCCTGCTGCGCGCAGGATCGACTTCGGTCCATGGGAAGTTGCCATGTAGGGGAGCCTCCAGGCTTCGGATTCGCTTTACGACACCGGTGCTGCGGCGCCAAAGGAAGCGCCCCCGCCAAGCATCGGTGCGGTTTCATCGCTTGATGTGCGCTTGCTAACGTGAACGAAGGCAGGCAGGCAATGAGAAATTCATGGGGTGCTACATCGCGGCACCTCTTCGGCCCGAAGAAGAAGAAGGCCTGTTTTTGCAATCCGATCCACGATCCGGCACCGCTTCCGTGCGCCAGACGCGCTCCCATGCTTCGCCCACTTTTAAATACTTTCAGGATCTTTCAGATAGGTTCGCGCCGAACGACGCCCGCTCGCTGAAGCAGCGCCACGACAAAAGGCCTGGGTCACCGCCATGAAGACCGTCCATCCGACCTCGATTCCTCTCCTCGCCTTCTTCCTGGTCGCGACCGCCTGTGGCGACTCGGAGCCGAAGAAGGAAGCGCGCTGCACCTCTCTTCATCTCGAAGCCAGCGAGGCCGTACCGCTGGACGAGCTCGCCCTCGAGGGGATCCCCAAGGGCTTCGGCGAGTTCCTCGCGGCGCGGGTCACGGCGACGGAAGGCGGACCGGCCTCCCTCACCCTGGTGGCACGGCAGGACGACGATTCGGTGATCCTCCACGCGCCGATCCATCCTGCCGGCCAGGTGGAGGGCGGCGAGGTCGAGCTACAGATCATCGACCAGGAGGGGCGGAGCTGTGGCGAGCCCATCCCCTTCCGGATCCTCCCCTTGCCTGAGGCATCGGGCGCGGTCCGGGAGGTGGCCCGCGATCTCGCGCTGATCATCCAAGAGCAGGCTCGCTTCTTCGAGACCACGGTGGAGGAGCTGCGCGAGACCCCTCTCGAAGAGCTGGCAGTCCACCTCATCCCGCTCTACCTCGCCCAACACAGCCTCGATGATCCCTCCAACCCGGACTCCCTCGACGCCCTCCTCGCCGGCACGGCCCCGATCCTCGAAGGGGTACCGCCGGCGCTGCACCTGATGGACAGCCTCTTCGCACGGGTAGGTTTCCCTGACGCGATCGCCGAGAGCCTCGCCGAGCTGCGAGACGTGATCGCCGCAGGAGAAGAAGCCACCCGGGGGCATCCCATGAGGCTGCCTCCCAGCGCCCTCACGTCCAGACACGGCCCCACCAACGCCACGCAGCTCGACGCCGAGATGGAGATGGCGCAATGGGGTCGAGGCTTCCTCGGCGACGGCGGCCTAGCCCAGGCCACCCGAGGTCTCGGCACCCTCACCGGGCTTGGCGGCCTGATCCCGTTCCCCCCGGCCAAGGCGGGCGCCATGGTGGCGGGATCCTCTATCTTCACGTTCCTGAAGTCCGCCGAGGCCGCCGCCATGCTGCTGCCCTCCCGCTTCGTCTCCCTCGACTTCGAGCTGAGCCCGGAGAGCCTCGACGAGGACAGCACCATGCCCGGCCAATGGCGCGACGCCAGGGTCGTGGCGACCAGCGAAGGATGGGCGCTGGATCAGGCCGTCCTGGAGACCCTCCTCCAATTCACCAAGGTGAAGGGAGGATATGACGCGTGGTTCAATCGGCTCGCCCCGGAGGGCCTGAAGAAGTCCATCGCGGGGCAGCTCACACCTGTTGTCAATCAGGTGATCAAGCGCACGGCCGGAGGCTCCGGGATGATCAACATCCCGGCCACTCGCACCGAGCCCATCGACATCACCGATGAGCCCTGGAGCTTCGGCGAGGTCCACTACGCCCTCCGCGAGGTGGGCCGGCGAGGCTATGAGCTCGATCCGGATTGGCCCGCGGAGCTCCGCGGTGAGGTCAAGGTCGGGACCGCGCTGGGGCGCTTCGGCGGCCAGCACATCTACCAGCTGCGGGAGGTGGAGATCGCCCCCTTGACCATCAGCATCTCGCCCTCCTCTGCCAGCGTCGATCCCGGCGAGAGCGTCGACTTCCAGGTGACGGTCCGAAACGCCAGGGATCCGGCCACCGACGTCCACGCGGAGAACGGAATGACCCGCGTCGATGGCCAGCCCGGCAGCAGCTATGTGATCCGGTACACCGCTCCGGACAGCGAAGACGAGCTGCCCGACACCCTCACGGTGACCAGCCTCAGCGAGGGCGGGATGTTCGCCAACCCGGGCAGGCCGAAGGCCCGCGCGGTTGCGCTGATCCGTGGCAAGAAGGGCGAGGTCGTCATCTCGCCAGGCTCCGCCTGCCTGAAACCCGGCGAGGCAGAGACCTTCGGCGCCGAGGTCTTCGGCCTGGACGATCAGCGGGTGCGCTGGGATGCCACGGCGGGGACCATCACCCAGGCCGGTGTCTTCACGGCGCCAAGCGCCCCCGGCAGCGTCACCATCACCGCCACCAGCGTCGAGGACGAGAACGCCTCCGCCTCCATCTCCATCACCGTGGGGAGCTGCACCTGCTCCTGGAGCGCCGAGATCAGCGGCGGCCCTGAAGCCAGCTTCTCCGGTGAGAACTTCATCCTCGGCTACGAGGACGGAAAGGTGGGCGTGATCTGGTTCGTGACCTCCACCGGCATGCAGATCAGCATGACGCACGTATTGGTCGATGTCTTCGACGGGCTCGCCCTGGGGGCGACCGGCACCTTCGACGTCTCCGCATCCGCCGACATCCGCCGGGGCGACAGTGTCAGCGGCTACACCGACTCCTTCGGCACGCCGACGCCCCCGGAGCTGAGCCGCCGACCCATCTCCCTCGATCTGCATACCTTCGACGTCGGCGACGGCTCCTATACGGTCGAGGGAAGTCTCCAGGGGAGCGGGTACTGGGGCTCGATCGACGGCGAGTATCCCGAGGAACACACCGACTGGCCGGGCAGCCTCCAGGTGAGCTTCCAGGGCGTGCTGGACAAGGGCATGACCGCCGGGACCAGCGGCACCATCTGGTGCAGCCCCCCGGAGGACTAGGCACGTCAGCCAACTTCACGAACGCTCGTGATACGCTGACGTCCCCCTCACCGGAGGTGCAACGTGACTCGTCCAGGCTCGGTCTCATTGGGGCTCGTCCTCCTCTCGAGTTGTCTGCTGGCCTGCTCGTCGTCCACGCAGCCGCCGGTGGATGGAGCCGGCGGCGCAGGAGGTAGTGGAGGCAGCGGGGGCGGGGGCGGGGGCGGCGCCGGAGGATCCGGCCCGGAGGTGGGCGATCCCCCCTCCATCCAATCCTTCACCGCCACTCCGACCACTACCGGTCCCGGTGCCGAGATCGTGCTCCGCTGGGTCGTCTCCGGCTCCATGCCGCTGCAGCTCTCCATCGACGGCGAGGCGCTCGCCGAGGGAATGAGCAGCATCGCGCTCCTCATCGGCGAGACCCATACCTTCCGCCTCGAGGCCCGCAACGACTTCGGCAGCGACGCCGCCGAGGTCCGGGTCGAGGTCGAGCAGCGGCCCTGGGACGGCGGGATCTTTCCCGCTCACGCCGCGGTGGAGCCCGGCGAGCGGCAGCGCTTCTATGCCACCGAGGAGACCCAGGGCGAGTGGACCTCCTCCTGCGGCTCGATCGAATCGACGGAAGACGGTTCGATGGTCTGGGTCGCCCCGGCTCACCCTGCCCGCTGCACGATCCACCTCGACTATCCCCACGCGCTCGCCGCCGCCGAGGTGGAGGTCGATGAGGCGACACCGACCGTGACCGCCATCGAGGGGCTGAGCGGGCCGTCGAACATCCCCTACCCCTTCGTCTGGGACTCCGGCGACTCCTTCGTCGCGCCGGGCTGGGGCGTCCTCATGGAGTACGAGCTGGGACGCGGCACCTGGACCGCCTCCCTGCTGCTGGAGCGCTTCGAGGCGGCGCGACTCCTCTCGGGGCCGGACGGAGTCCTTCATGCCCTCGGGGGTTTCACGCGAGGCGGCTACGAGGCGGCGTGGCTGCGAAAGGAGCCTGGCATGACGGAGTGGCTCGCGGGACCAGCCCCTGCTGCCGCCGAGGACAGCTCGACCTGGGCACATTTCGGATCGACGGCTGCGCCGAATGGCACTCTATGTGTCGCGCCTTCCCCCTTCGACGGTGCGGCCGGCGTCTATTGCTCCGACACGGAGGGGAGTTGGATGACGATCGCGGAGCTGCCCAGGGAGGTCAGTTCCAACGCCCTCGGCTTCGATGGCGAAGGCAACCTTCATCTCGGCTCGGCCTCCGGTGCGATCTATCGGATTGAAGGCGGCGAGCTCGAGCGGATCGGCTCGGCGGATGTCTGGCAGGTGGCCGATCTGGGTTGGTTCGCAGATCAGCTCCACGCCGTTGGGGAAGGCGTCTACCGATGGGATCCGGACGCCTCCGAGTGGATCGACCTCTCCGGCGGCCTGCCGGAAGGCTGCTCTACCTTCTCCGGGCGATGCCGCATCTCCAGCATCGCCTCAGTGGACCTCGATCTCTTCGCCATCGCCCCCGACGGCCTCTACGGCAAGACGCCCACGGCCTCCTTCGAGCGGATCTCCGACTTTCCCCCGGGCATGATCAGCGGGATCCGCGGGGGGACCCTGGTCGTCCGCGACTCCGAGCTCTGGTTCGCCAACCCTGCAGGCCTGTGGAGGACCGAGCCGTGGAGCGGCGAGTGGCAGCTCGCGACGGTGGGTGGCACGGAGTTCGGCAGGCATCCAACCGCCATCGCCTTCCACCACGACGGTACGATCGCCTTCGCTGCCGAGTCCTTCAACAACGACAACGATCCCGTCTATCTCCTGGCCCCCGGGGCGCGACATTGGCGGGAGCTGGGCCCCGGCCTCCTGCCGACCTACCACCACGTCGCGCACATCAGCTTCCGCGACGACGGCGCCCTGGCCTTCGGCACCCGGCGGGTGGGCGGCGGTGTCGGCACCACGGGGCTGCTCTATTTCGTGGAGCCCGGCGCCGACAGCTACCGACCCCTCCCACAGGAGGCGCTGCCCCCCTGGACCCTCCCTGGCGCCGAGAAGGGCACCAGGCTCTCCGGCCTGCGTTGGGCATCGGACGGCGGACTCCTCGCCGCCATCGACACCGAGGGCGTCTTCCGCCTCGCCCCCGGCAGCGAGCGATGGGAGCCCCTCGGGCCACCGATCCAGGCCAACCATCTCGTCCTCCTCGGCGATCGCGTCCTGGTGGCCACCAGCGGCGGCGTCGTCGAGCTCGCCGACGAGGCCACGGCGTGGGCGCCCGTCGGCGCCCCCCGCTTCCACGAGACCTGGCGCGCCGCCGAGCATCTGCGCCTCGGCGTGAGCGACGACGGCGCGCTCTGGGTCGCCACCTCCCGCGGCGTCTTCACCCTGGAGCCGGATGATGGCTGGCTGCCTGCCGGCTCTGGCGAATGTTCGGTGGCCTCGATCGGCGTCTACGTCGGCGGCGGCAGGGCCTACTGCGCCTTCGACCATCGCCAGGCCGAACTCCATCGAGGCCGCTGGACGAGGCTCCCCGGGATCGACCGCGATTCTCATTGGTCCACGGCGATCGAGGCCGGCCCCGACGGCTCCCTCTACCTCGACTTCGGCGTCACTCTCCGAGGCTCCCTCGTCCGCACCCTGCCCTGACCTACCGCTCGGGGCTCCGCTCGCTCAACGAAAGTCGCGTTGAGCGCCGAGGCCGACCCCGAGGCCAAAGATAGGGAGGGTCTCGCCCTCTCCGAAGGACCTCAGGATCCCGGCATACGGCCGGAGACTCACCTTCGGGCTCGGCCGGAACTCGAGGCCGGCCGCCGCCTGCCCCATCCAGATGGCCTCCCTGCCGTCATTTCCGTAGCCGTGAACGACGAGCGGCCCTGCCATGCCTACGACCGACAGCACCTCGTGGAGGTTGAGGTCGACGATCACCGGCGCCGCGAAGGAGGGCACCCCGGTGACGAACTCATAGGCCACCATCGGAGCGAGGGAGAGATCGAAGAAGCCCCTGCGAACCACCTGGATCGTCGCGTCGGCCGAAAGCGCCGCTGGCGCCGAATAGCCGAAGCCGACGTCCAGCGTCTCCGCCAGGCCATACCGCAACGCATAGCCGACGTTGGGGACCCGCTCGATGCGCAGGCTGTCGTCGACGCATCCCTTCCCGCATCCCACGGTGGGGAACTCGATGAGGCTCGCGCCGATCGAGTGCTCCACCTCGCCCTTGGGGATGGTCCGCGCCGGACGGAACGCCGCCGGGACACACGAGGAGAGCAAGAGGATTGCCAAGGCCAATCCGAGTCGAATCATCGGGTCTTCTCCAACTCCATCAAGCGTCGCCTCTGTCCGCAAGCTACCACGACTGCGGGAAACCGATGCTCTCGTCGTCACCACCCCCGAGGGCCTGCGCTACGACGTCCCCGCCGCCGATCGCGCCAACGGCGCGACCAGCCTGGCGGTCGGCGCCTCCGGCCGCTTCGTCCTCCGCGACGAGGGGCAAGGGCGAGGCCACCAGCGAGATCCAGATCGAGCTCGGCGACTATCCCCAGATCACCGCCCTTTCGGCCGACCCGACCTCCATCAGCCTCGGCGAGAGCACCATGGTCACCGTGTGCTGGTCGGTCCACAACGCGACCTCGCTCAGCCTCGAGGCCGATCCCGCAGGGAGTCCGATCGATCTGAGCGGGCTCCCCCTCGCAGATCAGCGCTGGCGAAGCGAGCACCTTCACCTGGGCTGTCTCGAACGATGGCGTCGGTGAGGCACCGAGCCTCACCATCGAAGACGCGGACGGCGAGCTGCTGACGATCCCGGAGCTGAGCGACTCGCCGAACGCCGGCACCGCCTCCTTCGTCCTCGACGAGGCGGGCGCGTACAGCTTCACGCTGCGAGCGACGACCCCGGGCACCACCGAGGCCGTCGGAACGGCGGACGTCGAGGTGATCGCGATGCCCGTCATCACCAGCTTCACCGCCAGCCCCGCCAGCGTGATCGTCGGTGCGTCGACCACCCTCGCGTGGACCACCACCCTCGCAAACGGTGCGTCGCTCTACCTCATCGACGGCACGGGCACCCCGCAGCTCATCGCCACGATGAACGCCTCGGAGGCCGCGAGCGGCACCCGCGACGTGAGCCCCCCCGGCTCCGTGGTGGCGCAACCCTCGTCCAGGATGCCGAGGGTGCCTCGGCAGAGGCAAGCATTGCGAGGAGGGTCAGCGCGCCCCCGGGGCACCAAAGCGAGGCGGCGCTCCCGTCTTCGTGCCTGGCTCTCCCTGTTCGAAGTCGTCGAGGATGGGGCAGTCGGGGCGGTCGTCGCCGGCGCAGCACGACGCCAAGTGCCGGATGGTGGCCGCCATCGCCTCGAGCTCGCGGATCTTCTGCTCGAGGGCAGTGACGTGCTCCAGCGCGACCCGCTTCACATCCGCGCTATGCCGGGAGCGGTCCTGCCATAGAGCCAGGAGGTCGCCGATGCCTTCGACCATGAAGCCCAGATCCCGGGCCCGCCGGATGAAGCGGAGGGTGTGGACGTCCGCTTCTGCATAGATCCGGTACCCAGACTCGGTTCGAGCCACCGGAGCGATGAGCCCGATCTGCTCGTAGTAGCGGATCATCTTGGCCGAGACGCCGCTGGCCTTCGCCGCTTCACCAATCGTCATCGGCTGCCTCCTGCCGGCGAGGCCGCGATTGGAGAAGAGCTGCCGGCCATGATCGCCGGCCCCGCCAGCTGGCCGACGATGGGTGGGCGGAAGCGGCGCAGGCGCAAGGCGTTGCCGAGGACGAAGACGCTGGAGAGCGCCATGGCGCCGGCGGCGAAGACGGGAGAGAGGAGCACGCCGTTCATCGGGTAGAGCACGCCGGCGGCGATGGGGATGAGCGCGGTGTTGTAGGCGAAGGCCCAGAAGAGGTTCTGGCGGATGTTGCCGATGGTGGCCTTGGAGAGCCCGATGGCGCGCGGCACCCCTTCGAGGTTGCCCGACATCAGCACCACGTCGGCGGCCTCGATGGCGATGTCCGTGCCGGTGCCGATGGCGATGCCCACATCGGCCTCGGCGAGGGCCGGCGCGTCGTTGATGCCGTCACCGACGAAGGCGAGGTGCCCGTGTTCCTCCTGCAGGCGCCGCACGGCCTCCACCTTCTGGTGCGGAAGGACCTCGGCCACGACCTCGTCTATGCCGAGCTGCCTGGCGATGGCGTCGGCGGTGCGACGGTTGTCGCCGGTGATCATCGCCACCCGGAGGCCGAGGGTGTGGAGGGCCTCGATCGCTCGTGGGGTCGACGCCTTGATGGGGTCGGTCACCGCCACGATAGCGGCGAGGCTACCGTCGATGGCCGCGTAGAGGGGTGACTTGCCTCGATCCCCGAGCTGCGTGGCGACCTCGGCGAAAGCCGAAGGATCCAGCCCGAGGCTGCTCATGTAACGGTCGGCGCCGATCTCGACCCGGACGCCTCCCGCCACGGCGCGGACGCCGAAGCCGGTGACCGACTCGAAGCCCTCGATCGCAGGGAGCGTGAGCCTTTCGGCGTGGGCCGCGTCCACGATGGCCCTGGCGATGGGATGCTCGGAGCGATCCTCGACGGCGGCGATCATGGCCAGCACCTCGCCCCGCTCGAAGCCCTCCATCACCTCGAAGTCGGTGAGCGCGGGTCTGCCCTCGGTGAGGGTGCCGGTCTTGTCCACCGCGACGACCCTGGCCTCCTTCAGGCGCTGCAGCGCCTCTCCCTTGCGAAAGAGGATCCCCAGCTCCGCCCCTCGCCCCGTCCCCACCATGATCGAGGTGGGCGTCGCCAGGCCCATGGCACAGGGGCAAGCGATGATCAGCACCGCCACCGCGTTCACCAGGCCGAAGGTGAGGGCGGGCTCCGGGCCGAAGATCAGCCAGACCACGAAGGTGAGCGCCGCCGCCGCCATCACCGCCGGGACGAACCAGAGGGTGATCCGATCCACCAGCGCCTGGATCGGGAGCTTGGAGCCCTGGGCCTGCTCCACCATGCGGATGATCTGTGCGAGGACGGTCTGGCTCCCCACCGCCGTGGCGCGGAAAGCCAGGGCCCCCTTCTGGTTGACGGTGCCCCCCACGACCTCGGAGCCCCTGCCCTTCTCCACGGGGATGGGCTCGCCGCTGATCATCGACTCGTCGACGAAGCTGGCTCCCTCGATGACCTCGCCATCGACGGGAATCCGCTCGCCGGGGCGCACCTCGACCACGTCGCCAGGCGCCACCGCCGCGGCGCCGATCTCGACCACGGCCCCGCCGCGCCGGATGCGGGCGGTCTTCGGCTGGAGGCCGACCAGCCGCTGGATCGCCTGGGACGTCCGCCCTTTGGCCTTCGCCTCCAGGTATCGGCCCAGGAGGATCAGCGTGACGATGACGGCCGCCGCCTCGTAGTAGACGTGGACCGTTCCCGCCGGGAGGAGGGAGGGCGCGAAGGTGGCCACCACCGAGAAGCCGTAGGCCGCCAGCGTTCCAAGCGCCACCAGGGAGTTCATATCCGGTCCCCCGCGAAGCAGCGCAGGGATGCCGGCGCGGTAGAAGCGAAGGCCCGGTCCGAAGAGCACCGCGGAGGTCAGCGCGAACTGGATCCACCAACTCGTGCGCAGGCCGAGGCTCTGGTCGATGATCGCGTGGAAGCCAGGGATGAGGTGCGACCCCATCTCCAGGACGAAGACCGGCAACGAGAGGACGGCGGCGATCAGCAGATCCCGGCGGAGGGCGGAGCCCTCCGCGCTCCGGCGCTCTTCTTCTCTGCGGGCGTCGAGGCTCTCCACCGACCGCGCCGTATAGCCCGCCCGACGGATCGCTTCGACGAGGCCGGAGGCATCGACGTCGCCGCCCACCTCCACCACGGCCCGCTCGGTGGCGAGGTTCACGTGAGCTGCGGCGACCCCCTGCACCTCACGCAGGGCGCGCTCGACCCGCCCGACGCAAGATGCGCAGCTCATCCCCTCGACGGCCAGCTCGATCGGCGGGAGGTCCATCACGCCGTAGCCCGCCTTCTCGACAGCCTCCACGAGCGAGCTGCGCTCCACCGGCCCGCCGAGGCTGATCTCCGCTCGCTCGGTCGCCAGGTTGACCGTGGCGTCCGCGACCCCGGGCACATCCCGCAGGGCGCGCTCGACGCGCCCGACGCAGGAAGCGCAGGTCAGTCCGTGGATAGAGAGGCGAATCGTTGACGGTCGGTCCTGCGTGTGGCCGCTCGTCGGGGACATTGGACGACTCCTTTCGTCGGTTCGCCCCTATGTCTAAGGGTTCCAACCATGGGAAGGTCAAGCCAAAGTGCAACAAAGGATGGCCCCGGCATCTTTCGACCTGCGCCCAGAGGCGCAGACCTCTCCTGGTGACTGCCAGCCATCGCCAGCAGGACATCACCGATCCCGATCCGATCGAGATCTCGCTGGCGTCAGCCCGGCTTGTTGGATTGGGGACGGACGACCTTGCAGCAGAGGACGTGATACGTGACGCTCCCATCGAATCCATGCAGCGCGCGCCGGAGCGTTCCGGCAGGGAGCGGGTGATGGCCTGGCGCAGCCACGCGGGCGCCGATCAGCTTGAGGCTCTCGAGAAAGGCGTGGCCGCCCGGATGAGGGATTGTGATCCAGTATTCGGCGAGGAGCGTGGCAGCCTGCGGTAGATCGGAAGTGGTTGGATAGTGCCGGATTCCAGATGCGGTCCCCTCCTTGGCCAGACACGCTCGCCACTCTTTGAACGTGTCGGCTCCCAGCGTGGCGAAGACCAAGTGACCACCCGGTCGCAGGCAGGTGAAAAGCCGATCCAGCGCGCCACCGAGATCGTCGAACCACTGGAACGCGAGGCTGGAGACAATCCGATCAAAGCTACCTGGGGGCACATCCGGCCACTCTCCATCCATCACGCGAAATGAGATGTCTCCGCCGCCTCTGACTCTCTCGGCGTCGAGGGTCGCGCGGCAACGGTCGAGCATGGGGGCGGCGAGGTCCGTCACCAGCCAGCGGCGATCCGCCAGCGCGGCAAAGAGGCGGCGGGTGAGATGTCCCGTTCCGCAGCCGATCTCCAGGATCGATGCATCGGATGGCGGCGGCTGTAGCATCACCCAATCAGCCAGACGGGCGGCGACCTCCCGCTGCAACGCTGACGCGCCATCGTAGGTCTCCGCGGCTGCCGAAAAGGCGTCACGGACGCGGCGCTTGTGGGCGCCGTTGCCTGGCGGCGGCGGCAGCAAGGAGCGAGGGTTCACTCCAGGCCTCGCAGGAAAGCGCTCAGCTGCGCCGCGCACCAGCCTGGATCGCTCGACGGCAGGAGGTGGCCACCGATGTCGCGCCAACGCAGGGTCGAAGTGGGAAAACAGGAGCGGCTCATCACCTCCGGCACGATGGGATCGGCCCGGTCCGCGAGGGCCAGCAGAGCTCCGTCATGCTCGCGCAGCGCTGACCGGACATCCCATCGGACGAGCCAATCCAAGGCCTCGGCGAGGGCGCGCTCCTGTGCTCCGTAGCTGGTAACCGACTCATCCCCGCAGCGGCGTAGAAAATCCTCTACGACGGCTCTGGCGTCCCGTTTCAGCTTCGACTGCATGCGGGAGACGATCCTGGGCGCCACGCCCTTCGGAAAATCATCACCCCGAAGAAAGCGGGAGAATCCATTCACCGAGACCAGTCCTCTCCATTGGATCGGGCGACGAAGCAGCCACGCGAACCCGAGGGAGTGCCCCACTCCCACCAGCGATCGATCGGCCGGGAGCGCTGGGATCGCAGGCGCGCCGAAGAAGCCGAGATCGACGGTGATGGTCTCGACCCCTCTCAGAGCCTCGATGAGCGGCGTCCACATCGTAGGGGCGAGGCCCCAGCCGTGTACCATGACCAGGCACGGCGAACCCTGCGTCCCCCTCGGCCAGCGCGCGGCGAGCGAGTCCGCCCTCACCTTGTCCAGCCGAGGCTGGAAGTCGCGCCGCCACCGTGGATGAGGGCTCGGAGTGCGCTGAAGAGATACCTTCTGTACCGATCTGCCAATCTCGAATGCACGCGTTCTCCTCGAAGACGGGACACGCCCGGTCAGAGGAATTCTTGCCGGACTACTCCATTCCCCACTCGCTCACGTATGACAGGCATCATGTCGCTCGGGACCACGGGTGCTCGAGACGATGCCGCGCAACGTCTCCTCGCCCTCGCCGTCGAGCCTGGCGGGCGCGACCTGGCCTCATCGGCCCCCTGAGGCAGTATCCAGGATTGTCGTGGCCTCACGTCTTGGGTGTCGCCGAGGGCTCGAGAGAGCCCATGGTCTCGAGAATGGAGTAGAGGCCGAACTTGGGGAGGCGCATGAAGCCGGACCATGCCGCGGCGGCGAGGGTGCCGTCCGCCAGCCACTCGAGCAACCACTCGGCGGCGAAGCGCGGATCGCCCTGCTTGAGGCCGGCGCCGGCTTCGATCGCCCATCGGCGGTTGTAGCGCTCGTGCGCACCCACTGGGGAGGAGAAGACGATCGGGAGGCCGAGCGCCGTGAAGAACGTCAGCTCCGATGGCTTGGTCCAGAGCACGTCGGTCTCGGCCAGCAGGGTATGAAAGCGATCGAAGTAGCTGGAGAGATCGTCGGTGCGGACGATCTCCAGTCCGTGGCCGACCAGCGGCTCGACCCCCGCCCTTGCGATGGCGACTCCGAAGCCATCTGCCACCTCGCGGCGGGTCCCGGCGACGAGGGCGACTCGGATGCGCTCCTCCTCCATCAGCGGCCGAAGACGTTCCAGGAAGAGGCCGGCCATGCCCACCTGAGCGCCAGCTCCGCCAACCGCGAAGGTCAGGAGCGGCGCGCGGCGATCGGGCTCGGGGAGCGCCCCGAGGAAGTGCGCGAGTTCGTCACGATGGGTGCGGCGGAAGGTGCCCTCTGGGTCCAGGCGCAGGATCCGGGCCGCGACGTTGCGCCGGGCGGCCTCGAGCGAGGCCCCGCCGACCAGCTCCTCCGGGAGCGGGAAGCCCGTGAAATGGATGCGCTCGACTGGTACGCCGTACGCGTGGAGTCGCCGGGCAGCGCGCTGCGTGGGCACCAGGTAGCTGATGCGGGTCTTGTAGGCTTCGTACGGCGCCCAGATGCGGTTCACGTCCGTGTCGGTGACGACGCAGTAGATGTTCTCGAGCCCGGCGCGATCGGCGATCAGCGCGGGCGCGTAGAAGGTCGAGACCATGGGTGCGCCGGTCCGTCGCAGCTCGTCGACCAGGCCGCGGCCGAGCCCCTCGTCGATCAAGCGATCGAGGAACCTCGCGCCGACGTGGGGGCCGGATTGATCCCGGTAGGGGTGCAGGTGCGGGATGTGGGTGACGGCGTCGAGGAGCGCGCGCACGGGACCACCCAGCGGCCCCCGCACCTGCGAGAGCCGCGAGGTCAGCTCGTAGGCTCGCCTCGCGCGCCTCCAGAGCTTCGCCTCGTCAGCCCCGGCGATCGGCGCCCGATCCACCTCGGTGATCCGGGTGCCCAATGCCCGGGCGATCGGCGCTGCCGCCCGCATATGCCCGTAGCCCATGTCCAGGGCGACGACCATCGGCTTGGCGTCCATATCAGGCGAGCTCAGGCCGGGGCTTCGACGCCGCGTTGCCGATCGCCTGCCCGTCCGACACGGCGAGGCGGGTCCCGCGCAGGACGACCAGCCGGCTCCCACGCCAATCGACCGTGTTCCGGACGAGCCCGACGAGCCACGCCCAGGCGACGAGCAGGTCCTTGAGCGGGATCAGCGCGAGAGCGTGCAGCGGGAAACCGCCGCGGAGCATGAGCCCGGCTGCGGCATCCACCGCGATCTTCGCGACGGTCGCCGCGGCGAGGAGGAGGAGCGCCTTGCGGCTCGGCGCGACGGCGGCGCCCACGAGCGCGAGGACGATCGGATTGAGGAGGAGCTGCGCACAGTAGGCGGGTAGACCGACCATCTTTCGCTGCAACACGCTCCATCGATAGTAGCGCGAGATGAAGTGCGAGAGCGGCCGCCGCGCGCTCACGTTCTCGATGGGCTTGCCGAGGAGCACCCGCTTCCTGAGCTGACGGACCACCGCCAAGCCCATCACGTAATCCTCCGCGAGGACATCCTTCACGGCCTCGAAGCCGCCGAGGCTCCGCAGGTCGGAGCGGCGCATCGCCATCGATTTGCCCACCACGATGTCGCGGTCGACGATCGTCTTCGCCGAGACCGTGCCCGTGGCGCAGTTTCCGACCATGTGGAGGTTGTCCAGGAGCGAGCCGAGCCGCTCCTCTCCGACGCCTACGATCGGATGGGTGACGAGGCCGACCCCGGGATCGGAGAGGCCCGCGGCGATCTCCTCCAGGTAGCCTGGACGCAGGCGCACGTTCGAGTCGCTGATGACGAGGATCGGATGACACGCGACCCGCTCTAGCGTGATGAGTTGATTCACCTTGGGGTTCATCCCCGGCTCGCCTCGCTGGATCACGACGCGCACCCGGGCGGGGTGCCGTCTGGCGCAAGCCTCCGCCAGCGGCAGCGCGGGATCCTCTAAGTCCCTCACGCCGAGGAGCAGCTCGTAGTTGGGATAGTCGAGGGTCGCGAACTGCTCGAGGTTCGCCTCGAGGCCGTCGTCGACGCCGCAGAGCGGCTTGAGGATGGAGATGGGCTTGAACTTCGTCGTGATCGGCCGTGGCCTCCTCATGTGCATTCGAAGCGTGACCAGCTGGATACCGAGGATCGCGAGACCTGTCGCCGCGGCGACGAAGAGGAGGAGCGAGATGGCGTCGAACATAGGGATTCTCCAGCCATGGGTGTGGTTGGAGCATCGAGTCGCCATGTGACAGTTCGATGTTCGCTGCGTTTCCATACTGAAACGTTCTCGCGACGCCGAGTGTCGTCACTCATACGCTACAGAAACAGCGCCAGAGCGTCACCTTCGACGGCTACTCAGCGTGGCCAGACGGAGGTTGAAGATGCGATTGGCAGTGATCTCGGATTTGCATTTGGGGCGTCGTGACGCAGTCGATCCATTCGGACACGAGGATGAAGCGTTCCTCCGCTTCCTCCGCTTCCTCGAGGACTCCTTCGACCGCATCGTGCTGCTCGGCGACATCTATGAGACGCTGACCGCGCGCGTTCCGCAGCAGCAGCTCGCAGAGCTCGGCGCGGCGCGGGAGGCCCATCCGGAGCTCGTGCGGCGCTTCGAGCGGCGGCAATACCTCTACGTCCACGGCAACCACGACCTCGTCGCCGGCCCTGCCCTCGGCGCGCCGGAGGAGGTCGTGATCGACGCGGACGGCGTACGGATCCTCTTCACCCACGGGCATCGGCACGACTGGCTCATCCGCCACCTGCGACAGTTCAGCGAGTGGGGAGTCTGGGCCGGCGCCTGGCTGCGGCGCTTGGGTCTCCACGGCCTCTTTCGCGCCTGCGATCTCCTCGACCAGCGCATGCGCGGGGCCTCCCTGGACGCGACCCGCTGCACCTTTCAGCGCTGGGCGATGTCCCTCGGGCAGGAGCGAAAGGCGGACGTCGTGGTGACCGGCCACACCCACCTGGGAGGTGTGGCCCACCACGGAGCCCGCCTCTTCCTCAACAGCGGCACCTGCTCCGAGGGGACGTTCTCCTTCCTCGAGATCGATACGAAGCGCGGGAACTACGCGCTCCACCACTCTTGGTGAGCTGCCGCTACGGCGGCGATACGGGCCGGCTGGCACGCGGCCTGGCGACGAGCGCGGACCTCGCCGGGCGCGTACCGTCCAGCGCGAGGAGGGCATAGCCGATCCCGATCCAGCAGAGCTCCCGAAGCCGCTTCGCCAGGACGAAGGCGGCGGCGGCGCTGCCCCCGGGCCCTCCCGCGCCGAGCAGCGCCAGATAGCCTGCATCTTGAAAGCCGATCCCCGCCGGGGCGAGGAACGCGAAGGCCCGGACGGCGGAGATGGTAGCCTCCAGGGCCAGGGTCTCGACGAAGCCGAGCTCGAAGCCGAAGAGGCGGAGGAGGAGCCAGGACTCGACGGCCTCGCACATCCACATGATCACGAAGGCCGGCAACGAGGCCAGGCCGCCGCGCAGCTCGAGCATGCGCCGGAGGCTCTCGTCAGCTCGCGTGAACGACCGGCTCGCCGATTCCAGCCGTCGTCGCAGCGCTTCGATTGGAAGGCGTCCCGCGAGTCTCGAGAGCCGGGAGACCACGTTCCCGCTGCGAAGCGCCAAGCGCATCATGACCGCGGCCGCCCCGATCGCGATCCCCGAGGCAAGCACGACCCACGGCAGCCCTGCCGCGCCGGACAGTCGCACCGATTGCGCTGCGAGCCAGCCCCAGCCCAAGGCCAAGGCCAGACCGATGTACACGCCGTGGGCGGCGACGATCAGGCACTTTCGCGCTGCCATCGCCCCTGCCCCCACTTCGAGCGGCACGCCGAACCGCGAGTGGAGGAGGAGCGGCTTCACCGACTCGGCGATCAGCGCCCCACCCGGCAAGCTGATCCCGAGCGCCTCCGCCGAGGCGCGGGTGCCCGCCAGCCCAAGCGGATGGATCCGCTGACCGACGCGGCGAAAGAGGCGAGAGAATCCCCAGCCATCCGCCGCGAGCGAGACTCCGTATGGAATGAGCCCGAGGAGCAGCAGCGGCCCTGCCCTGCTCAGCTCTCGCGCCGCGTCGCCGAGATCGACGTCCTGCAGGCCCCACGCGAGACAGAGAAGGCCCACCGCCACCACGGCTGCTTTTGCCACGAAGCGCTTCTTCATGGCCTCGAGCGTGCGCGCCCCCCGTGACGAGCCCATCGCGGCGACGTGACGAGTGCGTTGGACGCCCTCGATGCGGTCGCCTGCCTAAGACCACCCTCTTGTTGCATGGCCGCCAGGAAGAGAGCGGGATCCTGCCGCTACAGGCTCCTTCGCGCCTATCAGGAGCCAACGGCTCTCGTCGGCGCCGGGCTGGCAGCCCGAGGCGGGGAAAGGCGAGGTCTGCAATGCTCGGCCGCCTCGACCCCGGGTATCCAACCCATCGTGTCGGCTTCGAAGACTCTCCGGCGACTGACGCCGTTGCGTTCGCTGGCGGCGCGGCTACACTGACCGCAACTCGATCCGGCCTGGCGCCAGGAGGGCGACGCCCTCGCGAGGTCCGTCCATGAGCGAAGCCGATCCGCTACAGATCCTCGACCGGTCACCTCCCCTCCGGGAGCTCCTCCACCTTCCTGGGCTCGGAGAAGCCGTCGCCACAGGGAAGCCGCACCAAGTCTACGAGATCTTGAAGAAGGCGCGAAAGAAGGGCTCCCCCATGGCCCGGACGATCGACCGGGTGCTCGAAGATCCGCGGCTCTTCGCCGAGCCGATGCGAACTACGCCGACGCTCTTCACGCTGAACGCGGTGGGGTTCCGCCTCTGGGGCGCGTCAGACCAGCGTCCGGACGGAACGTACATCGCAGGCCACTACCTCGTCGCGCTCTTCCTCCCGATCCTTCCGCTGGGCCGCTATGTGGTCTGGCCCTTGGGCAAGGGCGTCGACTTCCAGGGTCGCCTCCCGCTGACGCCAATGATGCGTGCCTGGCGAAAGTTCGCGGCCCTCGCCGCCTCCCTGGGCGCGGCGGCCCTCACGATGCAGCTCTACGCCGGCGCGACCACGACCGACCTGCACATCCTAAACGCGCTCGACATCCCCGTGGACGTGGCGCTCGGCGAGGAGCGCTTCCACCTCGCCCCCCACGTCCGTGAGACGATTCAGGTGAAGATCGGGACCGTTCACGTGACGGCAGCGACGGGCGAGGGGAAGGTCATCGAGGAGGTGGATCTCGACCTCCCCAGGTGGACTGACCTCGTCGTATACAACATCCTCGGCGCCGCGCCGCTCTATGCCGAGGGCATCATCTACGGCGAGATCCAGGGCCGCACCGAGAACCAGGTGGACTTCCTCGGCGGCAGGCCGTTCGCTACGCGGGACAACGTCTCCTACGTCTTTCGCGACGCCCCCATGGAGATCAACCTCCCCCAAGGCCAGGCTGGCACGGTGCGGTGGGTGGCCGACACCTCCTCCCTCGACTGGAGGACGGCCGCGATCTGGCTCGCCGGTAGGCTGAAGCGCCCCAAGGACGCGCTAGCGGTCGTTCGGAGCGTCGCGTTCGCAGCCGCAGCCGACGGAGACACCGTCCGCGACGCGCTTCGAATCGCCCACCAAAGGATTGGTCCGGAGCTGGAGCGGAGCGACGTCGCCGACGCCTTGCTGGCTGAGCTGCTGGCCGGGAACCCCGATTCGACAGCGCTGCAGGGTTTGCGGGAACCCCTCGTGGCCTCGCTCCTGAGCGTCGAGAAGGAGAGCCGTGAGGCGGCGCTCGACCGGCTCCGCGAGCGAAACCGGATCGGGATCCTGACCGAAGCGGAGGGCACGTCGATCCTCCTCGCGGTCCCGCAGATGATCCCACCGGTCGAGGGCGAGCCGTTCCCCTTCCGTGTCTCGGTTCTCCTCGCCCTCGCCGAGGCACCCGAGCCCGCCTGGGTTCCGACCGTCGAGACGATCTTCTCCAATCTCGACCCGCAGGCGCAGTCCAACGCCCTGGCCCTCCTCGCGGCGATGCCGGACGACGGCACATCGGCCCGCACCTTTATGCGCCTGGCGACGGGCGCCGCGCGAACGGTCGACGGCGGCTCTCTGCGCCCCCTGCAGGGGAACCCCCAACACGCGGACGCCTACTTCCCCGGCCTCTTCGCCCTCGCGGTACACGAGGGATGGCGGTGGGACGTCTGGCTCACCACCCTGAGGTTCCTGGACAAGGGAGTCCTCGAGCCAGCGAAGATCCAGTCGCAGGCCGCCCCGCTCGTCACCGCGTTTCGAGAGCGGCGCTCGAAGCTGATGCCGCGCCAGGAGAGCGAGGGCTTCGCGTGGCAGTTCACCGACGAATACGGTCCCTTGCGCGCCTACAGTGGCCTGCTCCTCGATCTCTTCGGCCACCTGCCGGACGAGCGGGTGCGCGCCGAGCTCCGGGCCTCTCTCCAATTCCGCGATCCGCGGCTCCTCGAGTTCGCCGCCCTCTCCCTCCTTCGGCAGGGGGAGGAGGCCCCCCCGGCGGTCTGGGAGGCGATCGCAGCCAGCTCCGAGACACGCAACTACCTCTGGGACCGCCTCGAGGCCGCAGGCCGCGTCGAGCTCTTCCCCGCGGAACACCGCACCCAGGCTGCCTTCGCCGAGTCGGATCTGGTGCGCTGGCTCACCTTCTCCAGCGAGCTCGGGAGGCCGCCCGACCAGATTGAATTGATGAAGGTGTTCCCGATCGAATCCGAGACGTTCGGCGGCGACGTCCAGTACTACGTCTTCCGTTTTCGTGTCGCGCGCCCCGATCTCGCGAGCGAGGATGGCTGGATGGCCGGCGTGGCTGGGCCCTTTCGCCGCGAAGATGCGCCCTCCACGGCGGCGCTCGGCAGCACCTTCAGCACCTTCGAGCCGTGGGAGTCCAAATCGGCCCGCGCGCACCTCGACCAGGTGCGGGAGATGTTCGAAGAATAGCGCTCGAGAGGACGGGTTTTGCAGCTATCCTGTGGTCTGACCTTGGCCTCCCCAGGGGAGAGAAGGTCCTCCAGTGAAGGATCGATCGATGAGAAATCTGGGCGTCTTCCTCCAAACGACCCTCGCAGCGTCAGTGGTGCTGCTAACGACGGCTTGTGGGGACTGCAAGGTGCCCTGCGCCTCTACCCCTCTTGTCGTCGACCTTCCCAGCGGGATGGAGCCAGGCTCCTGGTCCTTCGAGATGGATGTCGACGGAAACAAGCGCTTCACTTGTGACGCAATTCTTCCGCCAAGCCAAGACGTCCATCCGAACTGTACAGACTCCGAGGTCGAACTCCATCTTCGTCCCAAAGCGGGAACGGGAAGCCCGGGACGCTTCGAGTTCGCTGTAACGCCAACGCAATTACATATCACCGTACGGCACGAGGGACAGCTGACAACGGAGGAGACCATCGTACCATCATATAAAGAACGCTACTCGAACAATCCGGAGTGCGGTCTTTCAGCCATGTGCGCGAAAGAGCGCCTGAGCATTGGCCCTGCTGGGTCATGATCGACACGAAATCCTTCCTGAAGAATTTCGCTACATCTCGCCTTCCTCACCCGCATCAAGGCGCCCGGCATTCTCTGCGCCGCCTTCACCGGCTCCGGCCTGCTGCGAGTCGCGACGATGATGAAACCGAAACACCCCACCGTCTGCGTGCTGGTGCCGATTGGCCAGATGGCGCCCCTTTTTGGCTGCTCGTCTCCTGTCGGACCAGGCGGGTGCCGCCTGATGCTCGGAGAGGATGGCTCGCCGAGGCGGGGATCGTCTTCGCCTGTTTGCTGGCGTTCGCCACGGCGTGCAGCGGCCACACGGTGGGCATCCTCGCCAACGGCACGAAGGTTTCAACGGCAGATGGCCATCACGTCTGATCCTATCGCCTGACGCCGGCAGGTACGCCCTCCGATCTCTCTCTCGACGCGCGCGCGGTCGTCTTCTACGTGCCCGGCTCGGGATACGAGCGGAGCGTGCTCTCGGTCACGGGGGTGATGTCCGGATTCGTGATGGCGGGGATGTCGGTCGTCCTCCTGGAGCGGCGGGGGGACGACCGAAGCGGAGGATCTCGCTCTCCTCGCAGAGCGGGCACCGGAATCAGGCTACGCCAGCCGTGCGCAGCTCGAGGCCGCCTTCGCCTTCCGGAGCCACGCCGACAACGTCGCCGGCGCCACGCCGACTTCCTGCGCCAGGGACGTCGCCGAACGCCCTCCGGGACCGACCATCTTGGCGACCATCTTCTCTTTGAACCGCTCGGAGTACTGCACGGATGTTTCCAGTCTGCCCCCTTGGAATCGATCAGGTCAGGTGGCAACTACCCTGCTACAGGGGGCGAGCCGAATTCGTGCATATGGCGATAGCTGGCCGGGAGCGTGCGGCGGGCTCACCGCGATGCCTCGCCGGCGAGCCAGTCGCGAAACGCGACGAGCTTAGGGGCGGCGGCGCATTCGGGCCGGTACACCACGTAATAGGCGAGCGCCGATTCGAATTCGATCTCCGGAAAGAGTCGGACCAGTCGGCCCGAGGCGAGGTCGTCGCGCACAAGGATACTTCGGGCCAACGCGACGCCCTGGCCGTCTATCGCCGCCTGCAGCACCGCGGCGGAGTTGTTGATCCGCAGTCCGCGCCTCGTCTCGACATCCCCTGCGCCGGCGCCGGAAAGCCACGCGCTCCACGTCGCAAACCCTGCGTGCGCATCGACTGACAAGTCGTGAATGAGCCCAAGCCCCGCGAGGTCCGAAGGCTGGCGCAGACGCCGGTGCCGATGCAACAGCGCCGGAGAGCAGACGGGATAGATAACCTCGCTCATGAGCTTCTCGGCGGTCACCCCCGTCCAGGCGCCCGCCCCGTAGCGCACGCCGACGTCGATTCCTTGGGCGACGAAGTCGAGGAGCTCCATGCGAACGTCGAGCCTTACGTCCGTCTCCGGCCACGCGGCCTGAAACCTGTGGAGACGCGGCAGGAGCCACTTGGCCGCGAAGGCGGGACTGGCCGTGACGGTCAACACGCCAGTCGACGATCCTTCCTGGAGCCGCGCGACGCCGAGGCTCAGCCGATCGAATCCTGCGCGGATGTCCGGCAGCGCCCGCCGCGCAGCGTCGGTGAGAACGAGCCTGGTCCGTCCGCTCGCCCCCCGATGGAACAGCGCGGTACCCAGCACCTCCTCGAGGCGCCGCACGAGCTGCCCGACGGCAGCCGGCGTCACGTGGAGCTCGGACGCCGCACCGGAGAAGCTCTCATGCCGCGCGCTCGCCTCGAAGGCGCGAAGCGCGTTCAAATGGTCTGGTGCTCGCATGGATGGCAAACAATTTCTTTAGCGTTCGGCAACATCTTCTCGTTTGCGAACGAAGTGCCTCGCGCTCACATTCCACGTCGCGACTGGCCACTACGGCCCGAAGCATCTCACGTCCCCTCGCATGGGGACAAGCCGGAACGAGACAGTTTTTCTTCTGTCCTCGTCCCAACCCCGAGGAGAGCGATGGTCTACCTGCAAATCACCATGAAGATCGCGCCTGCGAAGCGATCCGATGCCGCGGGCGTCTACCAGCGATTCAAGGCTCCCTTCCTCAGCTCGATCCCAGGCGCGAAGTCCAAGGAGCTGCTCGTCCGAGACGAAGACGTCCAGGTGCTCCATGGTTTCGAGACGGCGGAGCAGGCGAGCGCCTACCTGAAGAGCGACCTCTTCACCGCCGACGTCGTTGGCAGTCTGAAGCCACTGCTCGACGCCGAGCCGAACGTTCGAATCTATCAAGCGGCTTGAGCTCACTGACCGGCCCTCGCCCGGCGTGGCGTCACGGTGGGCGAGGGCGACCCTACACGTTTATGCTTGTCAATTCGGACTTCTACAAGCGCGCGATCGTCACGACGGACCGGTATCGGTGGACGCCGTCACCCCAACCCGGCGTCGAGCGCGTGATGCTCGACCGCGTCGGCGGCGAGCAGGCTCGGGCGACCAGCATCGTCCGGTACGGGAGGGGCACGCGCTTCCCCGGCCACGTTCATCCTGGGGGAGAAGAGATCCTGGTGCTCGCCGGGACCTTCTCCGAGGGTGGACACGATTCTTCGGCGGGTTGGTACCTGCGCAATCCACCGGGATCGTCGCATCGGCCCTCCAGCGATGCCGGCGCGACCCTCTTCGTCAAACTCGGACAGATGCGAAGCAGCGAGAACCGGTCGGTCCGGATCGACACGCGCGACCCGTTGCGCTGGACGATGCGCAAAGGGCGCCGCGTCTGCCCGCTCTTCGATGACGAGCACGAGTGGGTCCGCCTCGAACGCGCGGCAGGCGGTGAAGCTCTCTTCCACGGGTCCGTCGAAGGCGCGGAGTTGCTGATTCTGGAGGGTGATTTGCGGGAGCACGCCGAGAACTACGTTGCACGAACCTGGCTCAGGCTTCCCAAGGGCGAATATCCGGCGATCGTCGCGGGTCCCGGCGGGGCTACCTACTATCTGAAGACCGGCCCTCTCCCGGTCGCTCCGAGGTCGCACGCATGCTGACCGCTCGGATCGCGATCGTCGGTGGCGGGCTCAGCGGCCTGTACGGGGCGGCCCTGCTCGAGGAGCGAGGAATCGACGACTACGTTCTCTTCGAGGGGCGCGACGCGTTCGGCGGGCGAATCTCTTCCGTGCCCTCCTTCGCAGGTGCGAATTGCGGCGCCTCCGATGAGCTGCCGCGATCGAATCGTTTCGACCTGGGCGGCACGTGGTTCTGGCCCGAATGGCAGCCGGAACTGGCCGGGCTGGTTCGGGACCTTGGCCTCGAGACCTTCGCGCAGCACGAGGCGGGCGACACGCTGGTCGACGCTTCGCCCCATCGTGCTCCGGCCCGCGTGCGGGGTTTCGGGTCGTCACCCGCTTCCATGCGACTTGCAGGGGGCATGAGCGCACTTGTCGGGGCGCTCCGCAGCCGAGTTTCGACTTCGCGCATCCACCTCGGCCAGCGCGTGCGCCGGATCCAGATCAACGGTGACGACGTCACCCTGGAGGCCGAGGACTCGCGCGGGTACGGCACGAGCTGCCGTGCCACCCATGTTCTCCTCGCCGTCCCGCCGCGGCTTGCCGTGACGACAATCGAGTTCTCGCCCGCGTTGCAGGAGACACTTTCGCGCGAATGGCACGACACCGCGACCTGGATGGCGAGACACGCGAAGTACGTGGCGGTGTACGACCAGCCCTTCTGGCGCGAGCGAGGCCTATCCGGCGAAGCCCGAAGCGCGTTGGGCCCGCTCACGGAGATCCACGACGCGTCGGCGCCCGGCGGAGACGCAGCGCTGTTCGGTTTCTTCGGCGTTCCGCCGGAAACGCGCGCCCGCTTCTCGGAGGACGAGCTGCGTCGGCATTGCCGGGTCCAGCTCGCGCGCCTCTTCGGCCCGAAGGCCGCCGCGCCCACGTGGGACCTGGTCAAGGATTGGGCTCGAGACCCGTACACGGCCACCGCCGCCGACCTCCACGCGCTCTCCGATCACCCCGCCGCCCCTTCGCCCCGAGCGTCCGAAGGCCTGTGGCTCGACCGGATCACCGGCATCGCGAGCGAGTGGTCGCCACGATTTCCCGGGTATCTCGCCGGCGCTGTCGACGCCGCGAGCCGAGGGGTGGCAGCGGTCGCGCCAGCTCTCGCGGCGCCGACGGGCCCTCTAGAACCCGACAAGCCCAAGTCAGACCAATGACTCCCAAGGAGATCACATGACCGAATTCTTTGCCTCGACCACCCTGCCTTCGCTGTGGGTATGTCTGGTAATCGCGATAGCATCCAGCAGCATCTCGGTGACGATGACCCAGTCCGAGCTGTTCGCCCCTTTGCGAACCTGGACCGACAAGGTGCACTACAAGCTCGGGTACCTCTTCCAATGCTTCCACTGCCTGAGCCATTGGGTCGTATTCCTTGGCATCGCGATCTATCGACCGGCGCTCATTCACAGCGGGTATGTCGTGGTGGACTGGATCGTGTCCGCGTTCTTCACCATCGCGCTCACTACGTTTACCAGCGGCCTCATCTTCAAGGTGTTCTCGACCGCCCTGGCCCAGAAGACGGCAGAGAGCGACTTCAAGGCGAAGCAGTCAATGAAATAGTTCGTTTCTCCCCCCATCCCCGTCGGCAAGCGATGTCGTTCGAGGATCACCTTCGATCTCGAGTTTCGACTTCGAGCTGATTGAAACGGGGCGCTCGCCCGGCGGGCGCATCCTCTCCGCGCGGCCGTTCTCGCTGTCCCTTTTCGGGAGCAATCCGATGAAGACAACCTACCGAGCGATTCAGGTTACGAAGCCCGGAACCCTCGAGCTGGTGGAGCGCAGGACGCCGGAGCCGGGCGCCGGCGAGGTGCTGATCCAGGTCGAGGCCTGCGGGCTCTGCGGTGCAGATGCCGGCGACATCGACGGCACCTCGGCCTCGCAGCTCCCGCGTGTTCCAGGCCATGAAGTCGTCGGGCACATCGTCGCCATCGGCGTCGGCACCCCCTCGCTCTGGAGGGTGGGCCAGCGCGTGGGCGTCGGTCGCCTCGGCGGCCATTGCGGCGAATGCGCGCAGTGTCGGCGCGGCCAGTTCCAGCTCTGCCAAAACCAGCCCGTTGTCGGAGCCTCGTGCGACGGCGGCTACGCCGAAATGATGCTGGCCCGCAGCACGGGGCTGGTCGCGATCCCGGACGAGCTGACCTCGGAGGAGGCTGCGCCGATCCTTTGCGCCGGCATCGCCACGTTCAATGCGCTCAAGAGGTCCGGCGCACAGGCCGGCGATCTCGTGGCCGTGTTGGGGATCGGCGGCCTCGGTCACATGGCGGTGCAGTACGCGCGCAAGATGGGCTTTCGCGTCGTCGCCGTGGGGCGACGCGCCGACATCGCCGAGGCCGCGCATTTGCTGGGCGCGCATGACTACCTCGACACCACGCAGGACGACGCAGCGGCCACGCTCCAGCGGATGGGCGGTGCGCAGGCCATCTTGAGCACCACCGGCGACACGGCCGCGACCTCGGCGCTGGTCCGGGGCCTGGCCCCACAGGGCAGGCTGGTGTTGCTCGGTGCCGGCAAGGATCCTCTCGCCCTCTCTGCCGGACAGATGGTTGTCGGCGAGCGGAGCGTGCTGGGGTCGATCACCGGCACGCCCTACGAGTCGGAGAAGACGCTCGCATTCAGCGTTCTCGCCGACGTGCGCCCGTGGATCGAGACAATGCCGCTGGAGGAGGCCGGTAACGCCTACTGGAGGATGAGATCTGGTGACGTCGGGTTCCGGATGGTGCTCACCATGGATGGCGGTCCGGGCAGATAGGGCGGCGTCTGTCCTGGGCGCGCGCTGGCGCTGGGTCGAGGCCTGGTTCGGTGGCCTCCACCTCGTCTATGCGAAGCACAAGTGGCTCGGCGTGTGGGCGTCATGGCGCTCGGCGGGGACGCTCTGCCGAAGCGGCTGCCGAGCGTCTTCCGGGTTGCCCATCAGCGCGTGGCCACTTAAGCATACCGCCATGCGGACCATCGGAACCTCGGACCTGACCATCTTCCCTCTGTGCCTCGGAGGGAATCCTTTCGGCTGGACGGCTGATGAAACTGCCGCCTTCGCCATCCTCGACGCCTTCACCGCCGGCGGCGGCAATTTCATCGACACCGCCGACAGCTACGTCGCCTGGATCCCCGGCAAGAAGGGCGGCGAGTCGGAGACCATCATCGGTCGGTGGATTGCGTCGCGAAAGGCGCGGGACCGGGTGGTGATCGCCACCAAGGTCGGCGGCCTCGATGGCTACAAGGGGCTCGAGCGCGAGTCCGTCGCCAGGGCGGCAGATGCCTCCCTGGCGCGCCTGGGTGTCGACGTCATCGACCTCTACTACGCCCACTACGACGATCCCGCCCTCCCCATCGAGGAGATCAGCGCAGCGTTCGACGCGCTGGTGAAGGCGGGCAAGGTGCGCCAGATCGGTATCTCCAACATGAGCCCCGAGCGGATCGAGGCCTGGCTGCAGGCGGCGGCTGCCGAGGGGCACGCCATGCCCGTTGCCCTACAGCCACAGTACAGCCTCGTCGCGCGCTCGCCCTACGAGGAGACGATCGCGCCGCTCGCCAAGGCCCACGCCCTCGGCGTCTTCCCGTACTATGCGCTCGCCAGCGGCTTCCTCACCGGCAAGTACCGGAGCGGTACCGACGCCTCGGGCGCCGCCAGAGGGGGCGCAGTGGCGGCCTACCTCAACGCTGCGGGCTTTGCGCTCCTCGATGTGTTGGACGAGATCGCCGCCGCCTACGGCACCTCGGTCACCAGCGTCTCCCTAGCGTGGCTCCTCGCCAAGCCGACCGTCACCGCTCCCATCGCGAGCGTGAGCCGCGCCGACCAGCTCCCACCTCTGCTCGCTTCGCCGTACCTGAAGCTGACCGCCGCAGAGGTTGAACGCCTGGACGCGGCCTCTGCGAAGGCTGTTTGATGCACCAGCCACGCTCGCCGGAGCTGCGTCGATAGGAACGAGACGGTTGTCGCTGAAACGGTCCATCGTGGACATCGGTCCCGACCTCCCGTTCGTGCAGGCCGCCATCATCTCCCCTGCAACTCCAGCGGTTTCTCGACTCGGCCGTGCACCCGCACCCGCGCCCGCTCGATTCGCGTCGCGAACGTCACGAAGCGGTGTTACCGTGCGGCCCGATGGCGTCGACTTCAAATTCAGAAAAGAGCGTATCCAAGATGACCGCTCGCCCGATGCCGGCGGTTTTCATCGGGCACGGCAGCCCGATGAATGCGCTTGAAGAGAATCGCTATACCGCAGCGTGGCGCACGTTCGGCGAAACGGTTCCCAGGCCGCGCGCGATCCTCGTCGTGTCGGCGCACTGGTTCGTCAACGCCACCGCCGTGACGGCCATGCGGCGTCCGCGCACGATCCACGACTTCTACGGGTTTCCGAAGAAGCTGTTCGAGGTCGACTATCCCGCGCCCGGCAGCCCCGAGATCGCAGAAGAGATCGCCGACATCGTCAAGCCGAAGCACGTCGGGCTCGACCAGGACAGCTGGGGCATCGACCACGGCGCCTGGTCCGTCCTCGTACACGCGTTTCCGAAGGCGGACATCCCCGTCGTCCAGCTCTCGATTCACGTGCAGCGCGACTTCGATTCCCACTTCGAGCTCGGCGCGCGCCTCGCGCCGTTGCGCGAACGCGGGGTGCTTATCGTGGGCAGCGGCAACGTCGTCCATAATCTGCGGGCCCTAAGCTGGGGCCAACCCGACGCCGGCTTCGATTGGGCGCGTCGGTTCGACGAAGCGGCGCGGTCCGTGCTCACGGAGACGCCGAGCGAGGTTCCGGCACTCGGGACCCACGACGACTTCCTCCGCAGCGCGCCGACGCCGGACCACTTCATCCCGCTGCTGTACATCGCCGGGCTCGCTGGGGCGGCGGGCCGGCCGCTCGAGTCGTTGGTTGACGGTTACGCCTACGGCTCGCTCTCGATGGCGGCGTACACGCTCGACGCCAAGTGTCCGATCGACCCCGGTGATACGAGACCGGCGGCAAAGCTCCCCGATCCCGCAGTCATGCCGCCAGAGGACACGAACCTCTGAGAGCGCAACTACGCGACGAGTCGCGGGAGGCGCCGCCGTGCACGGGGCGAGCGGCCGACGGATCGCGAATAGCCCCGCGCAGATCGGACGCTGGAGGAACGATGGGGAAGACGAAGAGGGTTTCGAAGCTTCCGGCGCCGACGGAGGCGCTGCTCGCGCGCCTGCGGGAGATTTATGAAGACCTCCACGCCCACCCCGAGCTCTCGATGCAGGAGCACCGCACCGCGGGCATCGCCGCCGCGTGGCTGCGCCAACAGGGGTGCGAGGTCACGGAGGGCGTGGGCGGAACCGGCGTCGTAGGGCTGCTGCGCAACGGGGAAGGCGCGACAGTACTCCTGCGTGCCGACATGGACGGCCTTCCGGTCGAGGAGACGACCGGCCTGCCCTACGCGAGCCGGCAGAAGGGCATCGATCGCTTTGGGCAGCCGGTGCCCATCGCGCACGCCTGTGGCCACGACATGCACGTGACGTGGCTGATGGGCGCATCGTGCATCCTTGCCGAGCACCGCGATGCTTGGCGCGGGACCGCGATGGTCGTCTTCCAGCCGGGCGAGGAGACCGGCCAGGGCGCCCGTTCGATGATCGCGGACGGGATGGTCGACCGCTTCCCCAAGCCCGACGTCGCCCTGGGGCAGCACGTAATGCCCATTCCCGCCGGGCGGCTCGGGTACCGCGCGGGCGCGATCCTCTCCGCCGGGGATAGCTGGGAGATCACGCTCTTTGGACGCGGCGCACACGGTTCGGCGCCGCAGCGAAGCATCGATCCCGTGGTGATGGCCGCCTCGACGGTGCTGCGCTTGCAGACCATCGTGTCGCGAGAGATCGCGATGACCGACTCGGCCGTGTTGACGGTGGGCGCCCTGCAAGCCGGGACCACCGAGAACATCATTCCGGAGAAGGCCTTGCTCCGCTTGAACGTCCGCACCTTCGAACCGGCCGTGCGCGACCGCGTCCTGAAATCCTTGCGTCGCATCGTCGAGGCCGAGGCCACCGCGTCGGGCAGTCCGAAGCCCCCGCGCATCGAAGTGATCAGCGAATACCCGGTCACCCGCAACGACGACGCGGCCATGCGCAAGGTGGTGGAGGCCTTCGAGCGGCGGCTCGGAGCCGATGCCATCGAGGAGATCGCCCCGGCCAGCGCGAGCGAGGACTTTGGCCGATTCGGTGCGGCGTGGGAGGTTCCCTCCGTGTTCTGGGTCGTGGGCGGCACCGATCCCGAGGCGTACCGGGCCGCCGAGGCATCCGGCAAGGTCGACGATCTCCCGGTGAACCACTCTCCGGAATACGCCCCGGTCGTGGACCCCACGCTGCGCCTGGGCGTCGAGGCGATGCTCGCGGCGGCGGGCGCGTGGCTCGAGGTGGGGCGCTGATGTCCTCGGTCGCCATCGGTCTGTGTCGCCACAGACCACCACGGGCACGTCGGGGACCGTGAGAGCGATGGAATGGAGTGGCGACGCGAGGTCGTAGAGCTCCTTCGCCTCGTTCGCGATCTCTCGAAGGTCGCAGCTGACCCAATGGAGGTCGATGCGTCCCGCCTCTATCCGCGTGACGTCCACCAGGTCGTCCACCATTCGGTTGAGCCGAGCCACCTGGGAGGAGAAGCGCTGGGCACATTGCCTCAACCTGCTCCGTTGTTAGTGAGCCTCCGTGGAGGCGGCGCTCGGCCAACTCCACTGTCTCACCGACATTGACATAGAGGGCTCCTTCCAAGCCGGAGGCCGCGAAGCTCCTCCTCTCCCAAGCCGAAGCCACCACGCGTCTTGGAGTCCGCCGCGAAGTGGTGGCCAGCCTGGTGAACTCGGGGAAGCTGCCCACGGTGAAGGTTGGGGAGCGAGAGAAGATCGCTCCCGCCGCTCTCGCTCGCCTGATCGAATCCGGGAGTCCGTCACCCGAGAAGCGCGGCCGTCCTCGCTCCCGTCCAGCCTCCGGCAAGATAGAGATGCCGATTTTCCCCGCCTCCGGTCGCCGGCGCTGAGCGGGCTGGGTCGTGGATGGCGAAGGGGCTGTCCACCCCCTTGATCCCTACCCCCTCGCCCAATCGATCGCGGCAGCGATGGGATGATCCACTAGCCAACAGAGGTGGATGGGGGACCGCCATCCACCACTTTCGTCCCACGGCCCATCAGGTGCCGCGCTCTGGCCAAGTTTTCGTGGGCTTCCGACCCCCTAGCCATCCACCGCCCATCCACCACCGCCGGCGCGAATTCGGCCCCTTTCGGGACAAAAACCGAAGGGGACCGGAAAGCATCTCCGATCCCCTAAGCAGTGGATTTACTGGGTAAGTTCTGGCGACCCCAGCGCGACTCGAACACGCGACCTACGGTTTAGGAAGCGGCAAGAATCACGATCGACGCTTCCATTTCCACCGAATTTCCCCCGCTTTTCTCGCTACTTCCACAACCCCCCTTGACGATCGCGTCTGAATTTCGGACATCCTTCCCTACCATATCCCTACCGGGAGGATGCGGAATGTCTGGGACGAAGCGCGGAACCGAGAAGTGGGCATACGGCTACGTCCGGCGGAACAAGGCCGGGAAGCCCTCCTACGTGATCTATCAGAAGGTACTGGGACGGGTTTACGAGGTGTCAACGAGGGCCAAGACCGAAGCGGCGGCGGAAGCCGAGTACCGCCGTTTCGAAGCCGACCGGGACGCCTACTCCCCCGGAGGTCCGAAGAAGCCGGATGGGGTCTACCTGACGCCCGACCTGGCTACCGAGTTCCTTACGTGGTCCGCCGCTCCGAAGGAGGAAGGCGGCAAAGGCAACGGCGCTAGGTGGGTTCACTATCAGTCGAAGTACCTGGTTTGGTGGGAGCCGCACCTGAAGGGGATCGATCTCCGGAACGCCCCCATCGAGAAGATCGAAGGGCCGTTGAAGGACACCCCTTCCCGTCCCCACAAGATCGAGGCGATCAAGGCCCTGTATTCGTGGCTGGTCACGGTGAGGCGGGCGATCAAGCCGACCGAAGATCCCACGTACCGGACCTTGAAGGTTCCTCAGGCGAAGGCCGCGCAGTTGAAGAAGAAGAAGGCCATGGCACCGGCGGACTACTTCGAACTTCGGTCCAAGCTGGTGAAGCTCTCCACTACGCTAAGCAAGGCCGGGAGGCCGGTCTTCTCCCCCTACTGGATCGATTGCCTGGATGTCCTGGCGGGGACCGGCTGGCACGTGTCCGAATTGGAGCGGTTCTCCTCCGAAGGGACGATCCAGAAAGTGGACCACAAAGACGGAGCCGCGATCCTCGAAGTGATTCACAAGTCGGGGAGCGTCCACCGAACGTTGGTCTCGAAGCCGGTCTTCGAAGCCGCGAAGCGGATCAGGGATCGGGCGACCGAAGCGGCTCCCCGCCATGAGGAAGCGAAGCGCCGGGAGCGGAAGACCCCCGCCGTCCGTCCGTTCGTCCCGCGTGAAGGAACGTTCAAAGGAGACGCCCTCCGGACCGCTCTCCAGCGGGCTTGCGATGCCCTGGAGATCCCCCGCCTCCACCCTGGCTCGTTCCGCCATTCGATCGCCACCCACGCGATCGATCAGGGAGCGGAGATCAAAGCCACTTCGGACTTCCTGGGTCACAAGTCCAGCCAGACCACGAAGAAGTTCTACGCCACGTTCGCGGTCCCCTCGAAGGTCCCCACCTTCACCTGACGAAAACCCCCTCCCGTCCCCCTAGATCACTCGCGACTAGGGGACGCCCACCATGGGCGCGGGAGGGGCCCGGACAAGCTACCAGAAGCGACGAAGCCCCGTTCCCTTCGCTGGGTTCGGGGCTCTTTCGTTGGGCCTTCCTGAGCGGTCCCGGAGGGCTTGGGATCGACTCCTTCCACGGACCATCGTAGGGTTGACGGTCGAACGCTTCTGGAGGGATCGGGGGATCACTATGGACTCGCACAATTTCGAAAGGCTGAAGGCCCACATCCTCCCGCTTTCCGTGTCGAAGAACTTCGACGTTGCGCGAATGGAGTGGGAGCTAGTCGCCGTGGAGATCAGCGAAGAATTCGACTACTGCCCTTGCGGTCAAGAGATCAAGGAACACTGCTACATCGAAAATCGCCGCAACCGCAACAAGACCTACGTTGGAAACGTCTGCATTAATCGCTTCATCCAGATCGACACCGGAAACCTTTTCGATGGCCTAAGGCGAATCGCGCTGGACCCCACAGCCAACCCAAATGGCGACCTAATCGATCACGCCTTCAGGATGGGCTACCTTTTCAACGAAAAGGAGTACAGCTTCTTGCACCAGATCAAGCGGAAGAGGAATCTTTCTCAGGCTCAAATGGCCTGGAAGATCAAGATCAACCGCCGCATCGTGTCCAAGACCGTGGTTCAGAAACGCACGGTCCGATGAATCTGAAAGCGTCGCGAGGAGGAACGCCAACTACGGCTTCCAACCCTGAGGTGGATTCATGGGCGGACTAATCGAACTGGCTTCGATCGTGAGGGACATTCTCTCGCTTCTGAAGGGCTGGGGGCCCGCCCTCCTAACGGGAGGCGTCGCGATCTGGACCTCGATCCAAGCCGCCAAGATCTCACTATCTGTAGCGGCCCAAGCGATGGAGGTAGCAAAGGCAGGAAGGGCGGATCAGATCAATCAGCCCGTTTTCGCCGCGAAACTCGCAGCCTACCAGCGGCTGTTTGGCCTAATCCAACGAACCTGCGAGCCGTCGAAGGAGATCATCGCAAGTTTAGAGGATGGCACTCCTGTAGAGGAGGAGATGATCGAAGCGCTCGTGGAGGCTTCGAACGAGCTTGATCGCACGGTACTGGCAGAAAGCATCATGTACGCGGGAGATGTTATCGGAACCGCAAAGGAATTCTCGTTCGTCGTTAACCTCATTTTTGAATCCATGGAGGCAGGCAAACTCGATCCGAGGGCCACGAAAGTAGAACTCCTTAAAGCTGCCGCAACTGTAGGAGTCTACATTCGAGAAAGCCTCCAGATCCCACGGCTCGAAGGACTCACCAATTATGCCGTTTCAGCCGCACATGGCGTCTTCGACGAAGATTTTGAGCCGCCCAACTCCAGCCCTTGAAAGCCGCCTGGCAGGCGTAAATTTAGAAAGGAAGATCTGATGGAACAGGAGTGCCCCGCGTGGATCGGTCCGTCCGTCCAGATCGGCGCCGCCCTTGTCTCAGGAATCTTCACGATTTGGGCCACTTTCGCGGCTAGGAAGGCTTCGACGGAGGCCAACAAGATCGCGAAGCATGGGGCCGATCGAGCGATGGAAGTAGCGCTCGCTTCCAGGCCCGATCAGCTCTCGCGCCACCTTTTTGATACGAAGCTAGACATCTACAAGGGGATCTATGAACGAGTTGCGAAGGTTGTTGAGCTTGCTACGGCTCGGCTTGGCGTACTTCAAAATGGCCTTCAAGACCAATTCTCGACCGGTCCTCAGCTATTCGAGGTGAAGCACGAACTTTCTGGATACGGCGTCGCGTATTCATTCCTCTTGCCCGAACCCATTTTTCAAGCGTTGATCGAGTTCTCTCCCGTGATCGAGGAGATCCTAACACTCCCTGAAGAACGCCTTTCGCATGAACGAGTTGAAGAATTTGTCAACAAGATGCGAGACGTTGCCGCGTCGGTTGCCCTTGCGATGCGAGTGGACCTTGATTTGCCGAAGCTGGAGGCGATTACCAAGACCGCTATCGAGCAAGCCCTAGACGTTGATCGGGTCCAGGTCCCCGTTCGGAAGGTCGGTTGAAGGCTAGCTCCAGTCCTTGAAAGCCATCCGGCGGGCCCTGGGATCAACGGAGAGGTGGAGCCAGTGCTTCCCGTCCTTCTTCTCGTCGATCAGTTGATCCCAGGGCATCGAGGTTGACTTGATCCAGTTGAACACTTCCTCAATGGACGTGTCCTTGACCGTGAAGTCAGCCGCGTATCCCAGCCGGTGAGCCGAGTTGGAGACCCCTCCAACCGCCTGATTCACCTTCTCCGACCGGAAGGCGGACGAGACCGTAACCGGCTTCCCGAAGTGGCTTCGTACCTGCTGGAGAGCGAAGGCAACCATCTTCAGGTTGGCTAGCTCCTCCTGGTTCGGCTGGTTCGGGAACGGGTGGGTTGTGGTAGTAAGCTCGCTAAGGCTTATGTTCTGCTGTAGTTGCATGTTCTACCTAGCCTCCAGCTTCAGGAAGCCGAACCGGGTATTGGTGGTTGAAGTCGCCGTCGAGATCTGCAACCGGATGGCCGCGTTTTCGATTTTCGCGCCCGCCGGGAGGTCGTACCAAGGCGAGGCGTACATGAGGTTTCCAGATCCTCCCGTGTACGCCACCCCGAGATCCGCCGCGCCGGTCATGGTCGTACCTGTACCGTACCGCCCCTTGATCGTTACCGCGTAGGTGGCCACGGTCGTATACCAAACATAGCGGAACTGCTTACATTTGGAGAAGTCAGCCATCGTGAAGGCGTCCGGAATGTCCGTCAACGTCGCGTTGGTGCTGACCGTGATGTTGTTGAGGCTCAACGGAACGTAGGGAGCCCCACCGGCCGAAACGTCATCGGTCGTGGCTAGCGTCTTCCAATTCGTGTTCCATGCGGTCCCCTGCCAATCGGCCGATTCCCGGTACATGAGACCGGCTTTCGTGAATGCCAACTGATAGTACCGCTCGTTCGCTCCTCGAAGCGACGGAGCCGAGACCGTCATTACAGACGAGTATTGGTTGGCGTTTGGCAGACCGACCGAAGCCTGAGAGTTTTGGTGGGTGCCAAACTGGACCGTGTTCAGGGCATACGTCGAAGGGGTCCCGATTGTTGCAACGTATGGCTGGGCTCCCACAAGCCGACCATCCGGGCCCGTGAACGCCGATCCATCCTTGTCCACATAGAACTTCTCGTTCGTCTGGTTACGAACCGAGAGGAGCTTAGCCCCAGTCGTCGAGAACGCATAGTTGGTGCTCAGGACGTGAGCAACGGAGGCCGCTCCGTTTGCGGCGGCGGATTCATAGAGCAGATACGGAGTGGCTGCCGTGACGCTTCCGCCTACCCCGTCGATCTGGTTAACGGAGATCGGGTCCCCAGCCTTTAGGTAAGCCTTGGCGCCCGCCCCAGTCCCGTAGAAGGCTTGGCCGTTCGGGTCGATGGAGAAGACAACCGCTCCACCCTTCCGCACGTCCAGGAGGTTCGTGGTCACTCCGCTAGAGGCTTCGAAAGAGTGAGCCGCAACGGTCGAAGATCCGGCAAATACCGTAGTGTAAACGTTCTGGTTGGTTGCAACGTTGATCCGGTTGTACGCCCCGTTGAACAACGAGTTGTGGGTATGCGAGCCAAGAGCGTAGTAACCGGCAACAAGCCGGGGGTCGTTGTCCTTCACGTACGGAACGATTCCCGCGAAAGCCTGCCCATCCTTATCGACGGAGAAGACCATCGCGGTTGCGGCGCTACCGTTCTTGATCGCCAGGAGCTTGGTTCCATCGGTAACCGGAGCCGAGTTCCGGAATTCATGGATTCCGTAGCTGGAACTCGTAGTAGCGCCAGAATAGATGTTCGTGATTCCGGCGGTCGAAACCCTGCCAAGCGAAAGATCGGAGTGGTAATGCCCTTCGTCCGCTTTGCCATTCAACGCGGACTGAAGGCCCGTGACATCCGAGATGCTGTGGTAGTGGTAGAAGTCAGCCGCGTCCCCCTGAAGAAGAACGTTCCTCCAGGAGCCCCAGGCGTTCCCCGATTTGCTTCCCGACCGAAACTTCATCCGGTGGTTGGTGCCCTTGTATTCCTCGTCTTCCTCTCCGTCGAAGGCGAGCTGATGCACTACGCCCTTGACGAGATCCGTAGCAGGATCAACGGTCACGATGGACGCAAGACCCTTGGTGATCTGTTCGTAATACTTCTGAGAGCCAGAAATTACGGAAACGGACTTGGGATCGAAGTAGGCGGTGAAGAATCGAGGTGGAAGGGGCGTGTTTACCTTATCCTCTCCAACCTGCGAAGCTCTCAAAAGCGAGTGCTGCCAGTCGAAAGTTACCCAGTGCTCGCGATCGATCGGATAGTTGTTCCGTAGATGAGCGTCGATCGCGCTGTGAGAAATGGCACCGGCCCCCAACAATGCTTGGTGGTTGATTTGACCGGGAACAACGGAGATCGTCCGGTTGGCGGTGAGGTTCCCCCCTCCCGATAGGCCCGTTCCCGTGGAGATCGTTCGGGTATCCGGAACCGCTCCCGTTACCTCCGAAACCGGGTGGGTGTGGGCCAGCGGGGCACGTGCGTTCGAGAGGCGGGAGTCATCCGCCCGAGGGACCTTCCAGCCAACCGCCTCCCCGTCGTTGGCCCAATCGAGTTCCAGGAAGCGACTAGCGTTGAGGGTGCCGCCTCCCTTTAGACCGGAGAGGATCAGCGTCCCGACTTCAAGGGAAGTTTCGACCTTCCCGTTTAGAGCGGTCTGGAGCCCCGTAACGTCCGCGATTGCGTGGCTATGGGCGGACGGGACCCGAGTATTGGAGAGCCTGGAATCGTCCGCCCGAACGAGCTTCGTAGAGTCCGAGACCCCCGATGCCGCAACGGGGAGATCTCCGATCGTATGGGTGTGGCTGGAAGCTGCCTTCCCATCCAAGGCCCCCTGAAGGCCGGTCGTGTCCGAGATGGCATGGGTATGGACCTTCGGGGTCCGGGTATCGGATAGGCGAGCGTCATCGGCCCGGACAAGCTGGGTCGTGCTAGAGGTCCCAGAAGCTGCCACGGGGAGATCCCCGATCGCATGACTATGCGTGGTCGGGGCACGTGCGTTCGAGAGGCGGGAGTCATCCGCCCGAACTACCTGGGTAGCGCTGGAGGTTCCCGAGGTCGCAACCGGAAGGTCTCCGATCGCGTGGGTGTGAGAGGCAGCCGCCTTCCCGTCTAGGGCTCCCTGAAGGCCCGTCGTGTCCGAGATCGCGTGGGTGTGGGCCGTTGGGGTCCGGGCGTTCGATAGCCGGGGATCGTCTCCACGAACGACCTGGGAGGATGAAGCGGTTCCCCCAGCGGAAGGGACCGGGAGATCTCCGATCGTGTGGGAGTGGTTGGCGTTTGCCTTCCCCGCAAGTGTGGTCGGTAGATCGGTGATTGCCGAGATCGGGTGGGCGTCGGTGACCTGCCCCCCATCACTGGCCCACTCGTAGCGTGAGCTCGGTGAACTTCTT
>JBEBXK010000015.1:0-81662 GCA_040391605.1 Vulgatibacter incomptus | reverse complement strand
TCTACCCGGAGCCCGCCTTCGGCCACTTCCTCGGCCTCTACCTCTTTGCCATCGCTGTCTCCGTGGGGCCGTCCGCCGCCGCGCAGACGTCGATCGTCCGCTTCGCGAGGAAGGGGAGCCCCCGCTGCCTCGACACCCCGCTGCGCCTCACCGCCCCAGAACCTCCAACCGAGGCGAGCGCGCCGTGACGCTGGCGGGATGGCCCATTGCTGGGACTGCCCGTTGCGAGGCGGCCATCCCCATCCTGTTGGCGTGCAGACTTCGGCAGCGGCGGAGGCGAAGATGGAGGAGCCCGGGCTGATCATCGTGGGCGGGGGGGACCTCGGCAGGGTGATGCTCCGGGTGGCGTCGGAGCTCCCCCCGGAGCGCCGTGGCTGGCGACGGATCGCGGGCTTCCTCGACGACGCCCCCGCCGAGACCGCCGCCGCCCTCCGCGCCAAGGGCGTCGACACACCGATCCTGGGCGCCATCCACAGCTACGAGCCCCGACCCGAGGACCGCTTCATCTGCGCCATCGCGTCGCCGCGCCCCAAGCTCGAGGTCTGCGAGCTCCTCCGCTCGAGGGGTGCCGTCTTCACCAACCTCATCGACGCGACCGCCTACGTCGATCCCGACGCCGTCCTCGGCAACGGGATCTTCCTCTGGCGCCACGTCGTCGTCGGCGGCTGCGCCAGGGTAGGGGACTTCGTCACCGTGCAGCTCTTCTCGTCGATCGGCCACGACGCCGCCGTCGGCGATGGCTGCACCGTCTCCGACTACTGCGACGTCATGGGCCACGTAGAGCTGGGGCGGGGCGTCTTCCTCGGCGGCCACGCCGCCCTCCTGCCCAAGGCCAGGGTCGGCGCCTTCGCCAGGGTGGGCGCGGGCAGCGTCGTGCTCAAGAGAGTCAAGGAGGGGGCCACCGTCTTCGGCGTCCCAGCCAGGACCATCGATGCCGGGGAAGGGGAGTCCTGAATGAAGGCCACGGAAGCGGAGATCCTCGAAGTCTTCGCGGAGGCGCTCGAGGTCGAGGCGTCCAGCCTCCGTCCGGAGCGCGCCCTCGCCGACGTCCCCGAATGGGATTCGATCGCCTGGCTCACCCTGATCTCCATGGTGGACGAGCGCTGGCATCTCGTCCTCGGCGCCGCCGAGATCAAGGGCTTCGTCACGGTCTCCGACGTCAGCGGCCACCTCCTCGCACAGCTCCACCAGAAGGTGGGTTGATGGACGCGTGGCTCGCCGGGATCGCCTACCACCTGCCGGAGCATGTGCTCACCAACGCGCAGCTGGGCGGTGAGCATCCCGAGTGGGAGATGGAGAAGCTCGGCCCCAGGATCGGCATCGCCTCCCGGCACGTCGCGTCGCCGGGGGAGTGCGCCTCCGACCTCGCCTTCCACGCGGCGAACCACCTCCTCGACGGCCTCGGCATCCGTCGCGCAGACGTCGACTTCCTCCTCTTCTGCACCCAGAGCCCGGACTACCTGCTCCCCACCACCGCCTGCCTTCTCCAGGACCGGCTGGGGCTCTCCACATCCTGTGGAGCCTTGGATTACAACCTGGGCTGCTCGGGCTACCCCTACGGCCTCGCCCTCGCCAAGGGGCTCGTCGCAGGCGGCGTCGTCCGCAACGTCCTCCTCCTCACCGGCGAGACCTACTCCAGGCTCCTCCACCCAGATGATCGCTCGGTGCGACCCATCTTCGGCGACGGCGCCTCGGCGTCCTGGATCACCGCGGCGCCAGGCGGCGCGCGGATCGGCGCGTGCTCCTTTGGTACCGACGGCGCTGGCGCCGGCAGCCTCATCGTCCGGGAGGGCGGGAGCCGAGGGGAGCCTCGGCGCCCCCGCGGAGCGCGTCACGAGCAGGGCGGCGGCGACCTCTTCATGGACGGGATGGAGCTCATTCGCTTCTGCCTGAAGCGCGTCCCCGAGGTCGTCGAGCAGAACCTGCGCGCCGCAGGCCTCTCGACCGAAGACGTCGATCGCTTCGTCCTGCACCAGGCCAACTCCCTCATGACCGGCCGGCTCCGGAGCAAGCTCGGGCTCGACCTGGCCCGAGCCCCCGACTACGTCGAGGCGGTGGGAAACACCGTCAGCGCCACCATCCCCATCGTCCTCTGCGAGGCCTCCGCCCCGTTCCGTCCAGGCGAGCGGGTCATGCTGGTAGGCTTTGGCGTCGGCCTCTCGTGGGCCGCATGCCTCCTCGACTGGCAGCGGCCGACGATGGTGGGGCGAGCGCCGACACCTCCGTCCCCCGAATCGCCTCCCGCGCCGCTTGCGTGAACCGGCGGCTACGCTGCCCCACCAGCCAGCCATCCGCCCCCGTTAAAATGCGGCTCCGAACGAAAACGAGGGGCCGAGAAACCAAGGCCTCTCGCACCTGGGGCGTTGAGCGGCTGGTCGGTCTTCGTTCCAATGACCATGACACGCGGTTTTTCGGTCTCTACCTCTTCGCCATCGCCACCTCTGTGCGTCCACCGGGGGGCGCGGCCGACGAGGCGGGGCGGAGGGCTGCGGCGACGATCAACGCGCTGCCCAGGAGCTGGACCAGGGCCGAGGCCATCAGCGCCCAGATGGCGCCGCGCAGGCCGTAGGTGGGGATGAGCAGCCAGGAGGCAGCGGTGCAGACGATGGTCGTCGCGACGAAGAGGGGGAGTTGGATCCGGTAGCGCCGGGCCGCCGTCATCGCGTAGCCCAGGAACGAGCCGACGAACTGCAGGCCGGCGAGGATCACGAAGAGGTAGAGCAGATCGACGTGGGCCGCGTACTCGACGCTGTAGAGGAGGGTGAGCACCTGGCGGCCTGCGACCTCGCTGAGGAGCAGGCCCAGCAGGCAGAGCACGATCGCCGTGGCGAGCATCGTGAGGAGGAGCCGGCGAAAGCGCTGCCGATCGCCCGACGCGTGGAGCTTCGCCAGCCGCGGCGTCGCCGATTGGCCCAGGGCGTTCACCACCAGGTAGCCTGCCGCGATGAGCTGCGCCAGAGGCGCGAAGATCCCCAGGGTGTACGCGCCCAGGCTCGACTCGATGAAGTAGCGGGGCACGTTCGCGTTCAGCGAGATCAGCATCATCACCGCACCCAGGGGGAGGGCGTCCGCCAGGATCTTCTTCGTGCGCGCCCTCTCCCAGCGGGGGTGGAGGAGCGGGGAATCTTCTGCTCGTGCCGTATGCAGGAGGTTGCGGAGATCGAAGGTCACGAGCACCAGCAGGTTCCCTCCGGCGAGGGCCGCCACCGACCAGGGCAGGCTCCTCGTCGCCGCGTAGACCGCCGTCAGCGCCCCCACCGAGATCAGCCCCCGGAGCATCAGCGATCCTGAGAGGAGATCCATGCGCTCGTCCCGCTGCAGCTTGCCGTGGATCACGTCCGAGAGCGCGTCCACCCCACGGGAGATCCCCAGCAGCCCCACGACGAGCGCCACCTCGCCGGTGTAGCCGCCGACCGCCGCCAACAGGATCGTCGCCCCGACCGCCAGCGCCGTCATCACCAGCCGCACGCCGAGGAAGTCCTGGAAATCCAGGGCACCGGTCGTCTCCGTCGCTTGCAGCGAGCGGAGGTTCAAATTCGAGAGCATGAAGATCGGCGCGCTCAAGGCCAACGCCAAGGTGAGCCGCCCGACCGTCTCCGGATCTCCGAGCTTCACCAGGAGCGTGACCATCCCCCACTGACAGGCGGCGTAGAGCACGTTCCCCACAAACGTCCACGAGACGTTCGCGCGGAGCGAGAGGGCGGCGCCGCTGCGCCCGCCGACCAGGCTGCTCTTCATCGAGTCTTTCCGCACGGGGCCGGGGGGGTCAGCCGAGGTAGAGCTGCTCCAGCGCCTGGCTGCTCACGCCGATGTCGAAGGCGCTCGAGCGCAGCGTCGCCAGCGCATCCTCCGCCGAGACCTTCGGGGCGCTCTTCGTCTCCTCCTCGATCGCGTCCGCCCACGCCGCCGGCCCCGCCGCCAGCGGCAGGCGCTTCATCAGCCCGTCCACCACCGTCACCCCCGGTGGCAGCTCGGACGAGACGAAGCAAGGCAGGCCCGCCCCTTGCGCCTCCATCGGCGCGAGGCATAGCCCCTCGTACGCCGAGGGGAAGACGAAGGCGTCCAGCGCCGGCAGCACGTTCTCCACGTCCGTCCGCGCCCCCGCCCAGACAATCCGGCGGGAGAGCCCCAGCCCTGCCGCCGCCGACCGCAGCGAGGCGCGCAGCGGCCCGTCCCCCACCATCACCAGCCACCACCTCGGATCCCGACGCGCGAGCTCCCACGCGATCTCCAGCAGGAACGCCTGGTTCTTCTGCGCCGCCAGGCGCCCCACCGTTCCGATCACCTTCGCGTCCGAGGGGATCCCCAGCCTCGCCCGCAGCGCTCCCCGATCCGGCCGCGCCGCGAAGCGCTCGAAGTCCACCCCACAATGGAGCAGCCGGTAGCGGGCATCCTCCCTGCAGCCGTCTCCGTAGAGCGCCGCCCCCGCCTCCTCGCTCACCGCCAAAAGATGCGTCGCGCTCCGACCGATCAGCCGCCGCGCCCCCGCGAGGTAGCCCTTCCGCAGCGTCCCTGCCTCGCGATCCACCCCCGAGGTGTCCAGGTGACTTTGGCAGATCCGCATCCCCACCCCAGCCCGCCGCGCCACCCAGAGATCCAGCCCCGAGAAGTGGTGCATATGGCTGTGCACTACGTCGTATGGTCCCTCCTCCCGCAAGATCCGGGAGAGGTTGCGCGCATAGAGCAGCGGCAGCCGCGGATCCGGGCACGCCAGCAGCCGTCCTCCGGCCGCCCGCACCGCCTCGTCGTATGCCCCCCGCTCCTTCGAAAACACCAGGAAGTCGAGCCCGATCCGTCCCCGATCCATCCGGCGCAGCGCGTGCAGCAACCACGTCTCCACGCCGCCGGGCTTCATCTGCCCCACCACCTCCAGCACCCGCCGCCGGGCGCCGGCCGGCCGGCCCTCGCTCCACCCCGCCTCGGCCTTCCCCGCCAGCCTGCGCCACGCCATCTGCCTTCCCCGCCTCCCGCGCCCAATCAGCGGCAATCCTTCATAGGGAAGGGCCCCAGGCGCGGCGGGAGGAATCTGGTCCCACCACCCCCCATCCGCAATTCCCGCCAGCGCGGCAGACGTCCAGTTCGCTACGCTCTCAGAAGAGGCGCTCGAAGAGGTCCAGCACACCGCGGGCCACCAGCGCCCGCTCATCCGCTCCGAGGGAGGCGCATAGGCGAGAACGTCGGCAACGCCCCGCGAATCCTCCGAACCGAAGCCGGCACAACCACGGACGCCCTCGCCCTGGCCGTCAAGGCCTTGCAGGAGAGAGGTGCAAAGGGGATCTGGAGTATGGCAAGCCCGCTTCGCCCCATTTTCGGTACTATTTCGAATCGGAGACGATGATCGCCTCCACCGCGCCAGCGTGAACCCATCCCACCAAGGGTCATCAGAAATCGTAGCGAGTGCCCCGGATGCGAGGCGGACCGAGCACCGACGCGCAGCGCACCAGCGAGCCAGAGGCGAGCAAACGCCAGAAGGGGCCCTTTGCGCGCAGCGCGAGTGGGGGAATCGCTTCCGCCTGGTGCGGAGGCGATTCCCCCGCAGGCCCTGGGTGCGTGCGCATCGGAGCGCAGGTCCAACGAAGCAGGCGGGGTGCGCAGTAGATTTCTGGTGACCCTGTCAGGTCGTGCTCGAGGCGTCCCCGTAGTAGCCGTAGCGCTTGTAGCTGTAGTAGCCGTACTCCTGGCTCTCCAGGTTCACGTCGTTGAGCACCACGCCGAGGATCGGCGCGTTCACGTCGTGCAGCGTCCGCAGCATCCGCTTGGCCAGATCCTTCGTCGTCTTCTTGAAGCGGGCGACGTAGATCACGCCGTCCACCTGCGACGAGAGCACCGCCGCGTCCGCCGCCGCCACCACCGGCGGCGAGTCGAGGATCAGCCGATCGTAGCGCTGGGAGAGCTCTTCCAGCACCTCGCGGAACCGCTCCGTGTGCATCATCTCCGCCGGGTTCGGCGGCACCGGGCCACAGGGGAGCAGCGAGAGCCCAGCTACCTCCGTGCTCTTGATCGCGTCGGCGAGCCTGGCCTCGTTCACCAGCACCGTCGAGATCCCCACCTCGTTCGAGACGCCCAGAGCGCGATGCAGCCGCGGCCGGCGCATATCCGTGTCGATCAGCAGCACCTTCGCGCCGTTCTGCGCCATCGCCACCGCGAGGTTCAGCGCCACCGACGACTTGCCCTCCTGCGGGCTCGACGACGTCACCAGGATCCTCTTCTGCTCCTTGTCCGGCGACATGAAGAGGAGGTTCGTCCGCACCGAGCGGATCGCCTCCGCCTGCGCCGACTTGGGGTTGCGCGCCACGTAGAGATCCCGGGCGGGATCGTCCTCGCGCATCTCTCTCCGCGCTCCCGTCGGAGCCAGCGATGGCAGCATCCCAAGGAAGGGGACCTGCAGCACCTCTTCGATCTCGTCTTCGCCCTTCAGCGTGTTGTCCAGCAGCTCCGCCAGGTACGCGAGCCCGACCCCGCCGAAGAAGCCGAGCAGCATCGAGAGCGCCAACACCAGCGCCGGCCGTGGCTTCACCGGCCGCAAGGGGGGCACCGCCGCGTCCAGCAGCCGGACGTTGTTCGCCTTCAGCATCACCGCGAGGTCTGCGTCCTTCAGCCGCGAGAGCACCAGGTCATAGAGCCGCTCGTTGTTCTCCTTCTCCCGCTGCAGCTTCCGCTGATCGATCTCCTTCTTGTTCACCTCGAACGACTCGACCTTCAGGCCCTCGATCAGCGCCTCGAGGTGCGTCTGCGTCCCCAGGAGCTCCCGATGCTCCGAGCGCAGCGACGCCACCACCGTGTTCATCTCCTCCACGATCCGCCTGCGCAGCGTCGAGAGCTTCTCCTGCGCCGCCGCCCGCGCCGGATGCTTGTCGAGGTAGCGCTCCTCCGCCTCCGCCGCCTGCCCCTCCAGCTTCGCGTACTCCGTCCGCAGATTCCCGAGCACCAGGTTCGACGAGACGAGCCGCAAGGTCCGCGCCCAGAGGGGATCGCTCGGGTTCTCGCGCTGGGCCCGGCTCGCCTCCGCCAGCGCCGACTCCAGCTCCGCCCGCCGACCCATCACCGAAGTCAGCGACTCCGACAGCGTGTTCAGCCGCTTCGAGAGGATCGACTGCCGATCCTCGATCGACGCCGAGAGGATGTCGTTCTCCCGCCGGAAGTCGTAGAGCGCGATCTCCGACGATTCGAGCTTCCCCTTGAGGTCCGCCATCTGATCCGCCAGCCATTGCGAGGCCGCCCGCGTCCCGTCCAGCCGGCGATCGAGGTTGCTCTCGATGTAGGCCTCGACGATCGCGTTCGAGATCTCCGCCGCACGGACCGGATCCACATCCTCCACCACGATCTGCGTCAGCTGCGAATTCTTCACCGGCTCGATCCGCGTACGCTCCGCCAGCACCTCTACCGGGACGATCCGCTCCAGCGCCTCCTCGCGCTTCTCCGCGTCCTCGATCCCCTCCACCCCCAAAAAGCCAAGGTCGCGATCCAGCCCCTTTTTGTCCACCACCCGCTGCAGCACCTCCCGGCTCGCCAGCACCTTGTACTGCGTCTCCAGGAAGTCCTTGTTCGACCAATAATCCGTCCCGCCGAAGTCCACCGACTCCGTCTTGTCGCCCAGGATCCTCGACGACGACGACTCGATGATGATCGAGCTCGACGCCCGAAAGATCTTCGGCGCCATCAGCAGATACGTCCCCCCGGCGAGGAGTGCCGCCAGCGCCACCCCTCCGATCAACCAGACGCGCTTGCGCAGGATCCGCAGGTGCTGGCGAAGGTCGATCTCGAGTTCCGGTCCGGCGTCGGCGCCCTGCGAGGGAGGCGCCCAGGGCTGCTGGGTCGTGTCAGGCTTCATCGTTCAGGGATCCCTCGAGCCCAGTCCGGGACTGGTGGAAAGGGGGCGATTCTTACCCCGTTCAAGTCTTCGAATCAACATCCGTGGACCTGACGAAAAGTGCATTAACCGTATGCATCTTGTATCAGCTGCGGACGTGCCCGACGCAAGGCCGTTCCCCCGGAGCTCGAGCGGCGGCGCTCGCTCACACCCTTCGCCCCAAGCGCCGCGCGCTATGCCAACTCTCCCGCAGCCCGCGTCAGGATCTACATTCGACCGACCGTGCACCTCGCCATCGCGATGCAAACGCTTGGGCAGCGAGCAGGGGAGGAGACGATGGAGACAGGCGTTTCCACGGGAGCGGGGCAGGACAAGGGGGCGCAGTCCAACGAGGCCGTGATCCGGGCGGCGTTCATCGAGCCCTCCGATCCCCGTTGGCTCGAGTTCCTGCAAGGGGCGCCCCACGACATCTACCAATGGCCCGCCTACGTCGAGGTCGACGCCCGCTACGGGAAGGGCAGGGCGATCGCCTTCCTCGGCGAGGTCCCCGGCGCGCGCTGCCTCATCCCCCTCAACGAGCGCCCCCTCCCGCCCCACGTACAGGGCGGCGAGGCCTTCACCGACGCCATCTCCCCCTATCCCATGGGCGGCCCCGTCTTCCGCGGCGACCCGGCGCAGATCCCCGACCTCCTCGCCCTCTTCGCCCGGAGCTGTCGGGAGCGGGGCCTCGTCGCCGCCTTTCTGCGCCTCCACGCCCTCCTCGCGCCCGATTGGTCCACACAGGCGAACCACGGCGTCCTGATGCAGCGGGGCGAGATGGTCTGGGTCGACCTTCGCCGCCCCGAAGACGAGCTGCGCGCCGAGATCAGCCCCAGGCGAAGACGCGGCCTGCGCAAGGTCATCAAGGCCGGCTTCGTCGCCGAGCTCGACGATTGGGCCAGCTACGAGCGCTACCAGGCCATCTATGGCCCCGCCATGAGCGCGTTGGGCGCGACCCCCTACCACCACTTCTCCCCCGCCTATTTCGCCGACCTGCGCGCCAGCCTCGGCGATCGCCTCCACCTGTGCACCGTCCGCGCCCCCGACGGCGTCGTCTGCGACGCGGGCCTCTACACGCTCCACGACGGCATCGCCGCCTACCACCTGGGCTGCACCGACGAGGCCTACCGCTCCTTCGCCCCGTCCCAGCTCCGCTACGACTTCATGTGGGACTGGGCCAGGGCCGCCGGCGCCCGGCTCTACAATCTGGGCGGCGGCCTCCCCTCGCTGATGGAGTTCAAGAACGGCTTCGCCTCCACCCGCGCGAAGAACTACTCCCTGCGCATCATCGGCGACCCCGACGCCTACGCGGCCCTCCTCCGGGCCAACGCCATCGACGCCCCCGCCGACGGCTCCACCGGCTTCTTCCCCGCCTACCGCGGGCCGGAGTAAGCGCGCGACCGGATCGAGGAGAGAAGACGGATCGTGTCCCTCAGGTGGATTGCGCCAGGTTAGCGTTGGAATCGAATGAGGATGCGGCCACCGCGCTTCACCGTCTCCCTGCAGAGCGAGCCGAACTCGAGCTCTGAGACGAGCGGTATCGCTCCGAAACGGCGCCGATGATCTCGTGCCGCGTCATCTTGCTGATTTTCCTCACAACCGCTGCTCCTTGCCACACTTTTCGTAGCATTTGGGATGAGGCGACGAGTCTTGTCCGGTAGCAAATTTCCCGACTCAATGCGTCCTTGCGATGGCGTCTTGGCTCGACGCTTCACACCTTCCCCACTCAGGTGGCCAAATGGAAGACCGCGAGGATGAAGGCAGCGATTCCGAGAGGAATGCCGACGATCAACCATGCCGTCCGCCGGGCAAGGTTCAGGGTAAAGCCCCAGCCAAAGGCGTTGGGGACCTCGATCCGTGGGTCGGAAGGGTTGTAGTAGATGAGGCCGCCCCAACAGCGGGGAAAGGTGGTGCTCCCCAAGGAGGGGGAACGTCGTCTTCGCACGTTGCACCAAGCTTCGAAGCCGGTACGCTGCTGGGGACGAATGCGCCCCCCAACGGAGTCCTCTCCCATCGAGTGCGTGACGCTGCTCCGAAAATCCAGAACGGGATTCGGAGCGCAGGATCGCCCCGCCGGCTTGCCCGTTTCGGAGTCCTGGACCCATTGGGGAACGATGAACCTTCCGATAGAGCCGAACGAGACCGGCATGCTCGACGTGGGGGACGGGCAGCTCGTCTATTGGGAGACCTCCGGCAACCCGCGCGGCAAGCCGGCGCTCGCGCTGCACGGCGGCCCGGGCGTGGGCAGCTCGCCGGGGCGCCGCCGATCCTTCGATCCGGCGAGGTACCGGCTGGTGCAATTCGACCAGCGGGGCTGCGGAAGGAGCACGCCGTCGGTCGCCGATCCGGGCGTCGGCCTCGAGCCCAACACCACCCACCACCTCATCGCCGACATCGAGCGGCTCCGCGAGCACCTCGGCATCGAGAGGTGGCTGGTGTGGGGCGGATCGTGGGGCGCCACCCTCGCGCTCGCGTATGCGCAGCGTTTCCCCCACAGGGTCAGCGAGCTCGTGCTCGTGTCGACGACGCTGTCGCGGCCGTCGGATGTGCGCTGGCTCTACCACGAGGCGGGACGGTTCTTCCCCGCCGAATGGGCCCGCTTCCGTGCAGGCGTACCCGAGGCCGAGCGCCACGATCTCGTCGCCGCCTACCACCGACTCCTCAACGTGCAGCCCGATCCCGCGGTCCGCGCCAAGGCGGCGGCGGATTGGTGCGCTTGGGAGGATGCGGTGCTCTCCCTCGAGGAGGGCTGGAGGCCGTGGCCGCGCTTCGACGAAGCCGCGTTCCGGATGACCTTCGCGCGGCTGTGTTCACACTACTTCTCCCACGCCGCCTGGCTGCGCGCGGACGAGCTCCTGGGGAACATGGGGCGGCTGGCCGGCATCCCGGGTGTGCTGATCCACGGGCGCTTCGACATCCAGGGACCCGTCGACATGCCCTACCTGGTCGCGCAGGCCTGGCCCGGCGCCGAGCTGCAGATCGTCGGCACCGGCCACTCGGGTGGCGACGAGATGACGGCGCGGATGCTCGCGGCCCTCGACCGTTTTGCAGGTAGGGCCGATTCATCGAGCTGAAGTGCCCTTCGGCAAAACCGAGGCACGACAGCCGTGTCGTGCCTTTGCGATTGGCACCTCCGGCAGGCCTCTGAAAATCGTCGGTTGCGTGCCTGGCGGCTCCCCGCCTCAGGTGTCGCCAGGGCCGTGAGCGGACGATTTCATTTCACGTTCCTTACGGCGCGAGTGGTGGGCGTAGAGAAGACACCCGCGAGAGTGGCGGCTTGGCCAAAAATTGCACCGAGGCCAGCGACCGTCTTCCCACGGAGTGGGCAGCGCGGCCACGGCGATGCCTCCGAGGCGGCATTGCCGTGACCAGCGCCGTCAGCTGACCTCGGCGGCCCTCAATGCTCGTACACTCCGATCACCTTCAACGGCTGGGGAGGCGGAGGCGCGCCGACCGTGAGGCCATCGACGATGCCCTTCAGCTTCTTCGTCGACTCGAGCCTCAAGAGGGGGTTCTCGACGCCGTCGCGCAGCTCCACCAGACCGACGAATTCCGTCGTGCCTGCGACCTGGTAGTAGGTGAAGCGGACGAGGTCCGGGTTCTCCTTCTTCAGCGCGGCGAAGGCGCTCTGGACGGCGCTGATGACGGTCTGGACATCCCTTTCGGCCACATGGTAGCGAAGCAGCAATACGCTCATTTCCTTCTCCTATTCCTGTCGGGTGTTGTTCCCACCCCTCTGACGACCCGGAGAGGCGAAAGGTGACCGATGAAGGAGGATGAGCGTCTAGCAGAGCTCTTTGACGGTCATCGTGCTCACCTGAGGGCCGTCGCGTTTCGGCTGCTCGGCTCTCTCGAGGACGCCGACGACGCCGTGCAGGAGACGTGGCTCCGGGCGTCCGGCGTCGACGTTGGGGGCGTCGACAACGTTCTCGGCTGGCTGACCACCATCGTGAGCCGGATCAGTCTCGACCTCCTCAAGTCGCGCCGGCGTTCGCGCGCCGGACGCGAGGCGCTCCAAGGGCTCGACCTCGGGTCGCCCACGCCGTCCCCGGAAGAAGCGCACGCGCTCGCTGAATCGGTCGGGCTCGCGATGCTGGTCGTCCTGGAGAGGCTGGGCCCCTTGGAGCGGGTGGCGTTCGTCCTGCACGATCTACTCGGTCTCCCGTTCGAAGACGTCGCGAGGATCCTCGACCGCACCTCGAGCGCCGCGAAGAAGCTCGCGAGCCGAGCGCGCCACCGCGTGCGCGGTTCGGCGCAGCCTCCGGTCATCTCCCGTCGCGACGTGGAGCTCGTCGAGACCTTTCTGGAGGCGGCGCGCACGGGAGACCTGGACGCGTTGGTCGCCGTGATCGCGCCTGAGGTGGTTCGTCGCGTGGACAGCGTCGCGCGTGGCGTAGGCGTACCCGCCGAGCTTCGCGGAGCGAAGGCCGTCGCGGAAGAGACGAGAGGGAACGCGGCGAGGGCACGCTTCGCTCGCGTGCTCTTCATCGACGGACGGATCGGGGCGGTCGTGGCGCCTCTCGGCCGCCTTCACCTGGTCTTGCGATTCGCCATCGAGGGCGATCGCATCACGGCGATCGACGTCGCTGGCGAGGCCACGACGCTCGAGCGCCTCGAGCTGACCCTGCTGAACGCAAGCCGAATCCCGGCTGGAGGCTGAGGACCACGGAGCTCGTTGGCGCTCAGCCTCCCTCTAGGACCTCCCGCAGCTTGGCGGCGAAGGCCTCCGGCTCACCACGCTGGCCGAACTCCCCGCCCAGAAACCCACCGTGGTTGCTGGGAAAGATGGTGGCCTGCTGGCCCAGCGCCGCGGCGGCAGCGAGGGAGGTGCGCCCCGTGAGCGTCCCGAGCGACTCGATACCGACAGCGATCGCCAGCCGTGTAGCGGCCGCGGTCAACGGTTCGAAATCCGGACGGTAGGCGGTCAAGGCCATGGAGGCCCCCGATAGCAAGGGATCGTCGCGGGAGCCATCGTCGCCCACCGGAAGCCCAACGCTCTCGGGCGCCGGGGCCGCTTGGGCGGCGAACTCTTCGTTGAGCTCGCCCTCCCAGGAGACGAGGGCGAGGAACGCAGCCATGCTGTGCCCCCATCCCCTGGCGTGGTAGGTCTCCTGGATGGCCCGCTCGGCCATGAAAGCCCGCTCGGCGTCTGGCAGCAGCGCGAGCAGCGGCGGTTCGTGTGCGACGAGGGTGGTCAGGTCCGTTGGATGGGCGGCAACGAGGGCGAGGGCGCTGATCGCTCCACCGCTGCTCGCGAACATCTCGACCGGCCCACCGACCGCCTCGATGATGCGATGCAGGTCGTCGGCGTTCTGCTGTGGCGTATGCTCCGTCCGACCGTCGTGTCGGCTGCTTCGGCCCAACCCTCGAGGGTCGTAGGTGATGACCGTGCGATCGGCGAAGTAGGTGGCGAGCGTGCCGAACCCGCTGGCGTCCATCGGGGCGCCGACGAGGAGCAGGGGCGGACGTCCATGGGGCGTAGGCAGCGGACCACGGACGTAATAGGCAAGGGAAGCTTCGGGCGTCTCGAGCGTGAGGGGAGAGGTCATGCGCGTTGGACCGCCTCGGGCCTGGAAACTCATCGCTGGAGCCGCGTGCCTGCGGCCGTTTCCTCGAGAATCTCACGCGACCGGGCGTTATGCCGGGGGCGACTCCGGACACCATGAGCAAAGGCCACCTGGTGGCAGGGAACGAGACGCCGCCGTCGCCCTCCGCTTCCGGGAGGCCCGAGGGCATGACGGCGGTGTCGCGCCTTGGTGACTGGCTCCTCCGTTTCGCCCTGAAAATCGTCGGTCGCAGTTATGGCTCGATCCTTGCTTGAGCGGGAAGCTCTTGGCTCTCGAAAGGAAATCTTCGATGCGATCCGTCCTCACGTCTCTCGCGGTAGTTGCGGTCGCTATCACCCTCGAAGGCTGTCACCCCATGGCCTGTAACGACATGTACGTTCCCGAGGGCCTGAGGCTCGTGCTCGAACCGCCGAAGGGCATCGAGCTCCAGTCGGCGAGCGGCCGGCTCGTCGTCGACGGAGCGCCCCAGGAATTCCGCTGTGCCCCACGCGTCCATGATGGCGGCTGCGACCTGTGGGAGTCGACGCTCTTCCTCCCACTCGATCTCTCGAGCAAGCCTCGCACGGTCGAGGTGCAGGTGACGCTCAACGAGGACAACGCGCTCGCCTTCGGCGGGTCGGTGCGTCCGAGGTACACCGACACCGAGCCCAACGGTCGCGGATGCGGCTACGTCACTGCGGGCGAGGTGACGATCGCGCTTGCCGCGAACTGACGTCGGACGCTGGCGGCCGTCTCCGAGCCCTCACTTCCCGAATCCGAGGTGGTCCCGATGGCCGACCTTCTTCGGAGGACGCCCTGGAGCCGGCCAAAGTGACCAAAAGTGTTAGACGGGTTGATGCCGGGGACCGAAGCCAGAGAGGGTCTCAATCGGCTCCTTTAGTCACCGCCTGCATCGGGCCCCGTGGCCCGCGGCCATCGAGAGGTCCCTTCCGCCGGGTCGCCGCCCGTGGGTGGCGTTGCGCAAGACGATATGGAAGGGCTGTTGGGGGTCAGCGGCGAAGGCATCCGCACCTCGGGTGGTGGGACTACGTCCTCGACACCAGTACTGACGTCGCCAACGTGCTGGCGCGCCTCGCGGCCTGGCAGCGTCGCCCTCGAGAAGGCCCATCATGCAGCCGCGGATCCATCCCACGCGGCCAATCTCCAGCGCCTCCATGACGACGGGCCAGCGACCTGAACCGGTCGACGCCACCCCGACTTCGCCGCTCATCCGATCCCGGCCTGCCTGTCCACCTATTAGGACGCTATAGTCCCGGTCGACTCGTTCAGATTGACAGCTTCTCGACAATTCACGGATAAGCGAGGCCTGGGGCCTCTGGCCGAAGGGCAAATCGACGACGCGGATGGCAGCTATGGGAACCAGCTACGTGGACCTGGTCGAGAGCATTCGCTTTGCGAACAGCCGCAACGAAGTGATCTGCGTGGACGTGGACCGCGCGAGAATCGAGGCATTGCAGAAGAAGGTGGTACCGATCTATGGGCGCGCCCCCAAGGACACGCGCAAGTGCGACGCAGCATATGGTCGTCTCCGGATCTCGACCGACTCGCCCCGGGGCGGGGGCGATCTTCATCGTCGTAGGAACGCGCCAGGGCGGGGACGGTCCGGCCGAATGTTGGCGGCCGCCCGTTCGCTCGGTCGATCATTGGGCAGCTCCCACAACGCAATGATCGATAAGATCGACGATGCCAGGTAGCTCGGTCAAGGTGCACGTTGAGGTTAAATGAAAGGAGACATAGTAAGGGATTTTGATGATGTCCCGAAAGGACATCCCGTGAAGGAGCGCACCGCAACTGAGAATAGCCTTGCTGGCAGCTGCTTCTATCACTCCGAGATCGGGACGGAACCGGTATGTTTAGGTGATTGAGCGAACGATATGGAATCTGTGTTCAGGTCAATTTTTGCGACAGTCTGGAGTTCAAGCAGTCTGGAAGGTTCGGACCGGTCCGACTCGCCCCGACGCGCAGCCTACTTCCAGGGCCCTCCGCCAGTGAGCCGATCATATCTCATGAGGATCATAGATACCCGTGCCTTCTAATCACCACAGCGTGGAGCCGCTAGGATCTCGCCGGACCCTCCCGAAGGAGAGCAATGCGTGACAAGCCAAAACCACATTAGGGTCCTCCTATGGTCCCCAACCGGTGCGGGTTCACACTACTACGGGCCCGGGACATCGGCGTATAGATTGTATAGAAAATCGGACGAGAGGCTTGTAGTGACGCTGGCGCACGGCTACCGTGACCAGGATCTCGGGCTCTTTCACGCCACGCGCATGGTGCATCCGTTCTCGACTTGCCCCCTGAACCAGCTACGGTATATTGCAGCCGGCCGCTCCTGGGTCCGGAAGAACTTCCAGGACTTCGACATATTTCATGGGTTATCGGCGTTCGCGTATACTCTATCGCCGGCGCTGAGGGCCGTTGCGAGTGGACTCCCCGCAGTCGTCAAGGTTGCGTCACGGGGAACGGAGGTTCGACCGAAGGGGACGATACTGTCCGGGCTCATGCGAGCTCATGAGCGTCGGATCTCCGCTCTGAATAAATTAAATGCAGTAATCGCGATAAGCAAAGAAATAGCTGATGACCTGCGGGCTGCTGGCGTAGAGGAGAGCCGGATCGTCCAGATCTCGAATGGCGTCGATACGGAGGTGTTCCATCCAACCGATTTGGAGTCCGAGCGAGAAGCGCTGAGAGACTCCCTGCGGATTCGACATCGTCCGACGATCCTCTTCGTTGGAGCGATCGTCTCACGAAAACGTCCTCATTTGATAATTGAAGCTCTGCCCATCCTGAGATCCATGGTCGGTGACTGTCAGGCGATCTTCGTCGGACCCGAGAAGGAGCCTCGATACGCGAGAGCCTTGAGGAGGAGAGCATCCGAGTTGGCCGTGAATGACTCTGTCATCTTTGCAGGTCACCAGCCAGATATCGCGCCCTACTACCGCGCAGCCGACGTGTTCTGTTTGCCGTCCGAGCGAGAGGGGATGGCAAACTCCGTCCTAGAAGCAATGGCAAGTGGCCTTCCGATCGTGGTCACCGACGTCTCAGGAATGCGCGAGGCGTTGGGAGACGATCGGACTGGAAACATTGTCGCTCCGGACTCCGAGCAGATCGCCGACGCGATCAGAGACTGCTTGACAGATTCATCGCTTTATCCTGGATTCAGGAATGCCTCTCGACGTCGAGCGAATGAGCATTTCAGTTCGTCGGCGATTTTAGCAAAGCACCGCGAACTCTTTGAACGTCTGCGAGCGGGAGGCACGGCCGCGTCATGATGTCCAGTAGATCCCTAGTGTCGCTGCATGGATCCTATTTTGTCAGGAACTTTGGCGACGTACTGTTGATGGCGATCTGCCGTCGCTGGATCGATCGCGCAGCGGCGCGAAGCGTAACGGTCCTCCCATTCGCACTTCCGGAGATTCGGCGAGAGGCTGAGGCCCGCAGCGAAGGCGGCATATCGACGCTTCTCCGTTCCCAGGCGCTCGTGTATGGAGGTGGCGGATATTTTGGTGAGCCTCCCGGACCAATTGGGAAATGGAGTAGGCGGCTCGTCGCCCGCCACGTCGCGGTAGGCCTCGGTTTCTCGCTGATGCGGCGACCGTATATGATTTGTGGCGTGGGAGTCGGACCGCTCGCAGACAAGAGCGCTCGACGGGCGGTGATTCGGTTGTTTGAAGGCGCGACCAAGGTCACCGTCCGGGACGAAGAATCGGCAGAGTACCTCCGCTCATATGGATTGAAGCGAGACGTCATCGTAACCGCCGACCTTGCGCTGTCCCTCGGCACTCAGGATATTCCGGAGGATTTTAGCGTTCAAGCCGAAAATGAATTCCCGATTGGTCATCAATATTTGGGGCTACACCTGTCGGGTGCTCGAGGATCGGCGTCCAGGGGACGGGAATTCACCCGTATTGCGGTGGAGATGGCAAACGCCAACGGATATCGGATCGTCAGCATCATCGATAATCCTAGTTCGATCGACCAGCGAAGGATGCTCCAGTATGTAAGGGAACTGAGCGACGGAAGAGCTGCTCCGTTGGTATACGATCATCCGTGGAGATTTTTGGCTTCGCTGAATCGCTTGGATGTGGTAGTCACGTCAAAGTTGCATGTGGGACTTGTGTCTGCGGCACTAGGGAAAAGTGTCCTGTCGGTGCCGTCTCATCCAAAAACAACTCGGCTGTTTCGGCAGCTTGGACGTGAAGATAGATGTCTCGCAGGGAGGGTCGTGAGCAACTTTTCGTTCACTGGTGCGCTGCACGAGACGTTCAGGGATCCTGGGATCGTCATACCCAGCCTCGTTCGCGCTCAGGCTCTTGAAAACGGCGATCGGATTAGCTCGTTTGTTGAGGATAGTCGAAGAGCCGGAGATGCTTCGAGATGAGTGCGATTGGGTCTCAAATCGGTAGCGGCTGGAGGCTCCCCTCGCGAGTTCGCCTCCTGTGGCTACCGTCCGTAGTGCTCGCTGTGGGGCTCTATGGATATCCTTTGGTTTCATTTTTGACGTTGTCCGGCGCGGCGGATACCCGTGCTGTTACCATGCCGTATCGAGCTATTTATCTTCTGCTCTCACTCGGCGCATTGGCGCTTCGAAAGAAGAGGCATCTCGGGATTACGCTTGTAGAGGTGCTCCTCTTGGTCTTCTCCATACTCTACTTGCTACGCATTGCTCATGAGACGATCTACTCATCTCCACTCTCTCGCCCGATATCTGACGTTTGGATGCTCGCGATAGGGACTTGCCTGGTTCCGGCATTGGCGACTAGACGAGCTCTGGTGACCGAAGAGTCGGCGAACTTGACGCTGTGGCTTACATTCTCTCTGTCATCGGCTGTAGCGCTGCTCCTCTGGTGGTTCTCGCCCTCGTCCTCGGCACCTGCGGTACGCGGAATAGGTAACGATGCTTTTGGCCCGCTGGCTCTAGGGTACTTCGGATCGTCCGCCATGACGCTGTCCCTCTACATGATTCTTCGACCTAGGGGCAGGATCGGTCCTAAGGTTTGTGCGATCGCTGTAGCCGTTCTTAGTGCGAGCGCCATTGCTAGGGCCGGCTCGAGGGGACCTATTATAGGTCTAGCGCTATCCTCGGTAGGGCTGGTCTACTCGCTCTGGAGACAAGGTAGATCTAGGCGAGTGTTGTTGATAGTGTGTGTGTGCGCTGTCGCTGGAACTGTATTTTTAGATAGCTTGGTTCAGTTGAATGCCCCAGTGTTACAGCGTTTTCTGATGACGAGAGAGCGCGTAGAAACCCAATCGGAGGGGCGGATCGGAATTTGGTTGTCAGCGCTGTCCTTCGTGGCGGAGTCACCAATCTCCGGAGTGGCCCTCGAAGATCCAGTTACGAGATTCCACCCCCACAACGGTTGGGTCGAGGCCTTTCTCGCGACAGGTGTCGTTGGTGGATTTTTGTTTGCCCTGGCTACTTTGGCCTTGGTCTGGCGCATCCTCGATATGCTGCATGTCGATTCGGTGGCCTGGGTGGCTTTGCTCTTGATTAATCATTTCTGCTACTCCGCCTTCTCGGGAGCCTTGTATTCCCATGGGGAGATGTGGTGTCTCATCGCGGCGGTCGCCGGGTGGCGGCTGGTCCCGTCGAGGCGGAGCGAGCCCTCCATGTCGTCACTCGCTGTAGTCGTTGCTCCCGGCGCCATTCCAGGAAAGAATAAGCGGATATACATATCGTGATGGATGGTCAGGGAGTTGTTCGTTCGCCGAACCCACGCCGACGTGGCGCCTTGGTAGGAGCCGAGGAGACCCAGTTCCCGCAAGGTCAGGTCGGAAGATTGCAGGATTTTGTTGTATCTCAGGATTGGATGATCGGATGATCAGGGCTTCCGCGGTATGGCGATCGAGGCGCTTTGGGCGGAATGTCCTGATTTTGGGTGGAGGAACGATTGCTGCGCAAGCGGTCAACGCGATTGTCGCGCCGGTGCTGGCGCGACTCTATGACCCGAGCGAGTTTAGCGTCCTTGCTCTGTTTGCCGCAGCCGTGACGACTCTCGCGACAGTGGTCACTTTGCGCTATGATTTTGCGATAGTTCTACCGAGGAGCGAGCGGCAGGCCTCGGAGTTGATATTTGTCGCCATGATGTCGGCAGCAGGTATGTCGATCCTTGTGTCGGCGGTCTGCATCTTATTTCCACTCGAGATCGCCGCCTTACTTGGCGATGACGCCCTCGCGAGATGGCTTCCTTGGCTCGGGTTCTCGACCGCCTCAGTGGGGATCTTTCAGTCGCTCTCGTACGCAGCGACGAGGATGCGTCGCTTCGGTGACATTACGCTCGCTCGACTAGCACAGTCCGTCACTACAGCGTCGGTTCAGGTTGCGTCCGGACTGCTTGGGGCTAGTTCGATAGGCTTGGTCTCAGGCTTGATCTTGGGCCAAGCCGTTTCATCTGTTGTGCTGATTGGACGCGGAGTTGGAAGGGGAATGAGGATCCTGTCTGGGCACAGCGCAAGCCGGTTGCTTGCTCTTGCCAAGAGATACTCTGATTTTCCCAAGTATAACGCTCCCAAGGGTCTGATGAACGCACTTTCAATGAATCTTCCTCTCGTCATTTTTGCATACTATTTTTCTCCGGTGTCAGTTGGCTGCTATGCATTCATTCACCGCGTCCTCAAAGTTCCTATGTCTCTAGTGAGTCAGTCGCTTCGCCCGGTCTTCTACGAGTTGGCCGCCAAGGAAGCGAGAGAGCCGACTCAGATGCGGAACACGCTGCGTAGGATAACGTTCTATCTGTTTGTGGTGAGCGTACCCGCTACGGTACTCGGACTCGTGCTGTTGCCGCTAGGGGTGGACCGATTCTTGGGGCCAGATTGGAGGATGGCCGGGATATATGGTCAGATCTTGGCGCCATTCCTAATGATCAGCGTCGTGAACGTACCCTCGACCTCCGCGATTCCGATCCTACGAGCACAGAGGTTCTTTCTTTGGTATGAAGTTGCACTTACTGTTGCGAGGTGCGGATCGATGGTTATTGGCGGTATTCTCGAGAGCGATATGATAGCAGTCGGGCTCTACTCTGCTGCGGGCCTGGTTTTTAATGGATTGCTCGTGATTCTGGTGGACCGGCAAGTCGGACGCGCTGTTGGCGCCTAGTTGCTGTATTCCAAATCATGTCGGGTGAAGAACAATGTTTGACTTGCGATGGAGTGCGTGGATGGCCGTTCAGAAGGCTCGCTCTCCTGGCGTGCTGGAGAAACTTCGAGTCCTGTCGAACCTCGAGTACTCTCCTCCTGATGAAATTGAACGGTTCCAATTGGATCAGTTGAGACGGTTGATCGACTCCACGTCGCGGTTGCCTCGAATGAAGAAGCTGGAGCGGACGGATGGGGAAACGCTCCGAGAGATCCTTGCATCGCTCCCGATCCTAGAGAAGAGCGATCTGCGAACGAGCTTGGATGAGCTGCACGTTCCGTCTATGACGACGCGGTACACCCGCACCGGGGGGACGACGGGGGAACCACTAACTGTAGCTCAAGATGCGGGGCACTCAGAGTGGCGGACCGCGATGAATTTGGTTCGCGAGCGATGGATGGGCTATCGATTTGGGGAGCCCAAGATTCGAATTTGGGGATCGGAGCGAGATCTTCTGTCGATACGTGACAGCAGGCTGGGGCGAGCGAGGGCCTGGCTGCGCAATGAAACTGTGTTTAATTCATTTAGGATGGATCGAGAGCGGATCGTAGAGTATCTGGAGGCAATGAATCGCATCGAGCCGGTATTGGTGCACGGATACGCCGAGAGCCTATTTGAAATTGCCCGGGTTGCGGTTGAAATTGGGTTTGAACCTCACAGACCGAGATGTGTTTGGTCGTCAGCGGGCACGCTGTATCCATCCGCCCGCGCGCTTCTGGAGCGGGTCTTTCAGGCTCCGGTATTTAATAACTATGGCTCTCGAGACGCAGGAGCGATCGCTTCCGAGTGTGAGGAGCACAATGGACTACATGTGAGCCCAACTCATGTCGTGGAGATTCTTGACGACTCTGGATCACCCGCTCCTCCTGGCGTCGCTGGTGATGTCGTGGTCTCCGTCCTCGGAAACATGGCTATGCCATTGTTGCGATATAAGATCGGAGATCGCGCCGTAGCCAGCCAAAGGAGATGTGGGTGCGGCCGCCATTGGCCTCTGCTCGAGAGGATAGAAGGTCGCTCCACCGAGGCGCTACATCTTCCATCGGGTGGCATAGTCGTTCCGGAGGTCTTCATCCACCTGATCGGGGTCGCTGACAAAGATTGCGTCGTATGGCGTTTTCGTGTCATCCAGCATCGGGTAGGTTCCTTCACGATCCTTCTGGAGCCGCGGGACGGAGTTGATGGAGCAGAGCTGGTGGCTAATGGCAGGGCGCTTCGGAGCCGGATCCAACCAGCGGTTGAAGATAGTTCGATCGAGATAGAATGGGTGGATCGGATCCCAGAATCTCGATCGGGCAAGGTAGTGGTGACCGAATGCAGGATCCCGGGCTGTGGTACCCACGGACTCAAAGGTTCGATCCTTGCGCCGAAGGTCTGACCGAGAAACGATTGATTTCGGCGTCAGATCAGGAAGCCTCTGACGAGTGGTGTCAGGGGCCGCCGTCTCTTTGGTCATCAACGGTATACTGGAGGAGTCCCTTGCGGAGAATTGTACATATCACCACCGTCCACTCCGTGTTGGATAATCGAATATTCAATAAGGAGTGCGTCTCTCTGGTCGCTCGGGGATTCGATGTTTCGTTGATCGCTTGTCATGACCGCTCTGAGGTGAGGGAGGGGGTGAAGATCCTCCCGATTCCGAAGCCAATCGATCGTTTGGATAGGATGACGCGAGTCGCGCTTGCCGCGCTGTGGGTGGCGGAGGGAGTGGATGCGGATATCTATCATTTTCACGATCCGGAGCTGTTGCCTGTCGGGGCGATCTTGTCGGTATCTGGGAGGCGCGTTGTTTATGATGTTCACGAGGATAATGTTGCTTCAATCATGCAGAAGGAGTACATCCCTGGAGCCGCTCGTTCGTTCTTGGCGAATGCGTGTGGAATTGCAGAGAGGGTTCTGAGTTCGAGGATGGAGGTTGCCCTTGCGGAGAAGTACTACGGTCGTAGGTTCCCGTTGGGTACGTTTGTCTTGAATTATCCGAGGGCGTCGGAGTCAGCCTCGCCAGCGCCGCTTGGCGCCGCGGAGCGTGATGGGCGGTTGGGGGGAGCTCCTCTTCTCTATACTGGAAACGTTACGAGAGATCGAGGCGCGGAAGTACATGCGAGGATCCCCTCTTTGGTGCCGGATGCCGTGGTTCACTTTGTTGGCCGGTGTGAGTCGGGGCTTCGGGATGCGCTTGTTGGGGCGGGTGGTTCGGCGGAGAGGCTTGTGTTTCGGACTAGTCCTGCGCCTGTTCCGTTCGATGTGATCCGGGATGCGTATCGGGAGCGCCGGTGGGTGGCTGCGTTGGCGTTGTTCCCTGATACTCCACATTACCGAGAGAAGGAGTTGACGAAGTTCTTTGAGTACATGCAGGCGGGGATCCCGATCATTTGTTCGAATTTTCCTGTATGGAGGGATTTGGTTGAGGGGGCGGGGGCTGGTGTCTGTGTCGATCCGGATGATGACAAGGCGATCGGTGATGCGGTGAGGATGTTGAGTTCCGACCGTGCGGTATCTGAAGATATGCGCAAGGGTGGGGTGAGGGCGGCGTCTCGCTATACGTGGGAGGCAGAGGCAGAGCGACTCGTGGGGCTATACGAGCGTATGCTTTCCGTAGAGAATGGTGATCGTTCTGCATGAGGTCCGGCTGACGGCGCTGGTCCACAGTCCCCGCTGCTTGAAGGTCCACTCAGCCGTTCCTCGGCGGAGTCCGAGCGCCTCGGACGCCCCCCCCCGATGTCCCCCGAATGCCGGACAGGAATTGGGTTGAGGGATTCGTTGGGCGATTTCAAACGGTGAGCGCTTGCTCGGCTATCCTGCTGTGGCATCGTGAGATGGCTCCTGAGGTCTAACGACATCGATCGGCAGTCTCGATACGTCGATTGCCCTGCTGCGAAGAGACTCTCCAATTGATCTGAGAACCTAGTACGGGTCACATCATAGAGAGTGGATTCGAAAGTGGAGGGGGGCCGCGCTCGCAGCGGGATCGGGCCACGACGAGGATGAGTCGGGAGTGAAGAATCTGCTTGACTGCGGTGCGTTTTGGACTAAGGATTGAAGCCTTAGTCCTAGTGGGTATTCGCGGCGCGTAGGTCGGAAGCTAGATGCCCGCCGAGTTCTCCAATCGAAGGTTCCGCTGAGCCATGAAGCCATGACCGCCCCATCGGCCGCCATCTACGGAGGCTCAGCGACAGGCCCTGTCCTCGGATGGATTTGGCACCTCGTCGGCGTTTCGCTGATGTTGGTAGCGGGTTCAGTGGCCGCCTGGGGCCACTGGCAGTTCTGGACTGATGAAGGAGCCCAGCACCTCCTTGGACTCGCCGTAGCAGCTTACCTTCTCGCTCTTTGGACCACACCGCACTTGGTTCGGTTTCCCGGTGCGAGGGCGGAGCTGATTATCTTGGCGATGCTGGCGCTCGCCTTCCTTGGAATCGTCGCGGTGGTGTCGGGGCTGCGCATCTACTATTCCCGCAGTTTCCTGACCGCTGCGTTCATAGTCGCGCTGCTCTGGCAGACTGCGATGATGCGCTTTTCGACGAGGACGAATCGATCGTTTGCGGTCGTGCCCGGCGGGATGGCGGACCACCTCGTAGAGATCGAGGGGCCGGACTGGCAGAATCTGGAGCGGCCCGACGTGTTTCCCACGGCAACGACGGTGGTGGTGGCGGATCTCCACGCTGTGCAGGGGGAGGAGTGGCTCCGCTTCATCGCCGGCTGCAGTCTGCGCGGGATCCCCGTCTATCACGCGGCGGTCGCGTACGAAGCGATGACGGGCCGCATCTCGGTCCGGCATCACTCGCAGGCAGATCTCGTGGGATTTTCGAAACGACCCATCTTCGACGATGTGAAGATGGTGATGGAGCTTGCCCTCGTCTCTGCGACCTTTCCTCTCTGGCTGCCCGTCTTACTTTTGGTCTCGATCGCGGTTCGGCTCGAGTCTAAGGGGCCGATTCTCTTCTGGCAGACACGGGTGGGGCAGGGCGGCAAGCCCTTCTCGATGGTAAAGTTCCGGAGCATGAAGCCCACGACGGAGGACGCGGAGCCGGCATTCGCGGTCGAGGGCGACGATCGGGTCACCCGGGTAGGCCGCTTCATCCGTCAGTACCGGCTAGACGAGTTGCCACAGCTCTGGAACGTGCTGCGCGGCGAGATGAGCCTAATCGGCCCCAGGCCGGAGCAGGTGGGGTTCGTGGCGTCGTTCGAGCGGGAGCTGCCGCTATACGCGCTGCGCCACCTCGTGCGGCCGGGGATCACCGGTTGGGCCCAGGTGAATCAGGGCTACGCTGCCAACACCGATGAGACTCGTGTCAAGCTGGAACATGATCTGTATTATGTGAAGCACCTCTCCTTCTGGCTGGACATGCTGATCGTCGTCCGAACGCTACGGACGATGGCCACCGGCTTTGGCTCCCGATGAAGGTCTGGCTGACGCAGACGAGCGAGCCGTATCCCTTCCTCCCCGGGACGGCTGCCATGCGCACCGCCAACCTCGCGACGGAGTTGCACCGACGTGGTCACGAGGTGGTATGGTGGGGCGGCAACATCGAGCACCGGCGCAAGCAGCCGCTCGACGCTGGCGCCTACGAAGTCGCACCAGGCTACACGGTGCGACTTCTCGCTGCCCCGCACTACACCCGCAACGTTTCCCTGCGTCGCTACATGAGCTACAAGATCCTGGCACGCGAGTTCGCTCGCGAAGTACAGGAGCTACCGGCGCCCGACGTTATTGTCGCCGGGCTGCCAATTCACGACCTTGCCTGGGCGGCTGTGCGTTTTTCGGTCGAGCGCGGCATCCCGTCGCTGGTGGACGTTCGGGATTTGTGGCCCGACTACTTCGTGGAACTCTTGCCTCGTGGCCTGCGCGGCGTCGGTACGGCCGCGCTGATTGGCGATTTTCGTCGCGCGTACTACGCTCTCTCCCACGCCACTGGTATCATAGGTATCTCTAAGACCTATCTCGAGTGGGGCCTAAGGAGAGCGGGGCGTTCCGCCCGTGAGTCGGACGCCGTCTTCTTCCTTGGTGGCAACGCCGTCGAGGGCCCGAAAGCGAACGCTCCTTTGGCCGATCGCGAGATCGTCTTCGGATTCCTCGGAGTTTTCGGGCACACCTATGATCTGGAGACGGTGATCGCGGCCGCGCGCCGACTGCACGAGGCTGGCGAGACTCGGGCACGGTTTCAGATCGCCGGCAGCGGCGACTTCTTTGCGAAGATTTCGAGGGCGGCCGATGGCCTTGCCAACGTCACGCTGCCGGGCTGGCTTGACAAGTCTGGCGTGGGAGCGTTCCTACAGAAGCTCGACGTGGGCCTCGCCGCCTACGCCGCAGGGGCGCCGCAGTCGTTGCCGAACAAGCCATTTCAATACTTCGCTGCCGGCGCACCGGTCCTGTCGTCGCTGCACGGTGAGTTCGGTGAGCTCCTGACCGCCACGCGGACCGGCTTTACATACCGCGCGGGCGATCCCGGATCGCTGGTGGCGGCCGTGCGTGCACTCCTTGATGACCCGGCGCAGATCACGCATATGGGTAACCGAGCCGCGAACCTCTTCCGCTCCACCTTCGATGCTGCGGTGATCTACCCCCGCTTCGCCGATCACATCGAGCAGGTAGCGGCCGCGGCGCCGCGGTGGTCGCGTCGGGATGTGGCTTGATCGTGTAGATTTTAGGCTCCTCTTGCGCTTCCGTGGTTCGCTTGAGGGCCTGAAAGTTGAGCGCGCAGCCGCTCTTTCCTGCAGAAGCGGTGAGTGTCAAGGTAGTTGCCGCCGATCGGCGCATTGAGTCGGAAAATTTGCTACCGGACAAGACTCGTTGCCTCATCCCAAATGCTATCGAAAGTGTGGCAAGGAGGCAGCGGTCGTGAGGAAGATCAGCAAGATGACGCGGCGCGAGATCATCGGTGCCGTTTCGGAGCGATACCGCTCGGCCGACCGGGCCGACAAGGGGAGACTGCTGGACGAGTTCGTCTCGATAACTGGCTACCATCGCAGGCACGCCGTGCGGCTCCTCGGCACGACCAGCGCCGTCGAGCCCTCCAAGCCGCTGGCGCCTCGGTCCCGGAAGTACGACGAGCCTGTCAACCTGGCGCTGACGACGCTTGGGGAGGCATCTGACCGGATTTGCGGCAAGCGGCTGGTTGCCCTGCTTCCCCTCTTGATTCCTGCTCTTGAGAAGCATGGCGGCATGCAGATCGACCCTGCGGTTCGAAACAAGCTCCTTTCTCCGAGCTCACGCTACGAGTGGGCCAGTGATGGGGGGCAGTCAATCGGCCCAACCAAGCCCTTCTTTGCTACTTCCCAATCGGAGGTAAGTTGAGCGGATAGGCTTCGCGTTCAGCTTCGGAAAGCTCAAGAAAATTGAATCCTGCGCTGGTGAGCAGATAGCGCCTTCTGCCATTTCCCAAATCGAATTCAGGCAAGACAAGGCCGTTGGCTTCGGCGTCGCCCAGGGCACTCGCCCCAGGCAACTGCTCAACCCACAAAGCATCGAATTCCTTTACCCTATTCATAGCAGCCACGATGCTGCGTACTCTTGCTGTCCGATCGTTCATTCAATGTACCGCGGGTTGTCTCGCTGCCTTTATGGCAGCGGGCAAGCTTAGGATACACTCGTGTCTGGTTCGATCAAGAGGTTTTTGTCGCTTCGGTCTATGCGAATACGCTGATTTCGGATCACCCAACCAACTGACTTTCTCTGGTGGGTGCTGGCAGATAGGCGCGCCACCGATGTCCTGAGTTCGCCAGCCGGCCCCGACCCATCCTCTTCGATTTCGTATCTGCCAAGTCGAGGCGGAGGAACCATACCCAGAGTTGATCGTCGCGTCAAAGAGTTCGGCGGTGTCCTCGCTCGATGCGGCGGGCGGCGTTAGGGACCGATCAGGTGTCCGCTTTCGCTGGACGAGGTTGGAGCGGCCGAGCAAGATTTACCTCCATGCGAACTCGCCCGAAACCGCGGATTCGAGAATCGGCTTGAGACCCAAGGCGAACGGCGCCGTGAGGTGGTTGGAATCTCGATATGCGATGGTCCCATCGATGACTGCGGGGCAGTCGCCGTCACGGCAGAACGTTGCACTCAGATCGACGAACCGGACGTTCTGGAGGTGCCGAGTTGCCGCCGCTTCGAGTTCATACCGATCGCCGCCGAAGGCGGGCGCCATGCTGGCCACACAAGACGTCGGCTTCCCAGGCCTCCACCGCTCTGCCGAGAGGCAGGTGGGCCCATCGAACCCCAGGTGGGGCACGTCTCGAAGGACGATGACTCCTTTGCTCGTCTGGGAGAGATCGTGGAGAGTGCGCTCGGAACGGGCGACCCACTCCGCGGTGTCGACCTTGCCCGGCCCATCGCGGGTGTAGAGGTACGTCGCGGTTCCCACCACGACGAGGTCCGGCTCGAGAGCACGAACCCTCTCGATGACATTCCGCCTCCAGGTGGTGCACTCGTCGTACTTTCGCCCCATGTCGCCCGGGGCGACCTCGACGTCGACCATCGGGCAGGCGCTCTTGGTGAGGGACGTCAATTGCCAGGAGCGCTCCAGGGCGATCGCGTGGAGCGGCGGAAACCACGAGCCGGCGTGGCTGTCTCCGACCAGCACGACTTTGAAGTCCGCGCCCTCCTCTCCGAACGTGCAGCCGATCGCCTCTCTGACCTCGTACGCTGCGTGGCAGTCCTTCTTCTTGTAGATGATCGGGAGATCGCTCTTCGCGGCGAGGATCGCGCGGCTCTGCTCGTCGGCGATTTGGGCGGCCGTCCACCAGGCGCCAGCGATCGAGACGCTGACGACGGTCAGGATCCCCGCGCCGGCAAGCGAGCGGCGGTTGAGGTGCCGCAGGTACAGGCTGTGGCGGATCGGGTTCTCCACCCAGCGGAAGGAGAGAGTCGCCAGCCCCAGCGAAGCAAGGATGGCGGGTGCGGTCCACGCGAACGACGGATCTCCGAAGAGGTGCTCGCCGAAGACGAGGACCGGCCAATGCCAGAGGTGCCAGGAATACGAGATCCGCCCGAGGGACTGCATCACTGGGGCGTGCAGGAGCCACGGTGCAGGGGCGTCGGCTCGCCGGTGTGCTCGCCCACTTGCAGGCAGAGGATCGTGCCGGCGACGGGGAGCAGCGCCGCCAGGCCTGGGAAAGGCGTCCCGTCGTCGAAGGCGAGGGAGGATCCGAAGATGGCCGCAAGCCCCAGCGCCAGGAGCAAGGTCGGGTTGATCGCGACGGATCTCCCCACCCGGCCGCCGACCAGCGCCAGGAGGGCGCCGGCGCCGAACTCCCAAGCCCGGCTCGTCGGTAGGAAGAACGCGTAGGGCTGGAACCGGATGGTCAGGTGCAGGGAGAGGAGCAAGGACAGCAGCGAGCCCACCAGCGTCGCCCAGAGCGCGAGCTTTCGGGGCGCCTTCAGGAGCGCGAAGAAGAGGAGTGGCCAGACGAGGTAGAACTGCTCTTCGACCGACAGCGACCAGGTATGCAGCAGGGGATCGAGCGAGGAGGTCGTGCTCCAATAATCGGCGGCGCGGTGGGCGAAGAGGAGGTTGCTCGCGTAGGCGGCGGTCGCGAGGGCCGTCTCCGAGAACCGGAGGTGCTCGAGCGGCGAGTACAGCGCCGCACTCGCCGCCAGGGTGACGAGCAGCATGGCGGCCATCGCCGGGAGCAGCCGGCGCGCGCGGCGGGCGTAGAACGTGAGGAGCGAGATGCGCCCGGTGGCGGCGTACTCCGCCAGGAGCAGCCGGATGATCAGGTAGCCGGAGAGGACGAAGAAGACGTCGACGCCGACGAACCCGCCGGAGACGAACCGCAGTTGGCGTGGAAGGCGACTACCAGACCGATGGCGACGGCGCGCAGGCCCTCGATGTCCGGCCGAAACGGGAGGCTGTGCGTTCCTGCGTGCCTGGGGGGCTGGGGGGCTGGGGGGCTGGGGGGCTGGTCGGTCGGCTGTGTCATTGGAGTGGACGGTGGGAAGAGGGCGATTCACGATTCAACGGGCTCTTTCCTGTCTGGTCCAGAAATGGGCCGTCCGCGAGAGCGGTGCGGACGAACCTGCAGCGGCGTCTGTACCCGCTGCTGGTTCACTTGTGGGCACCGCTCGCAACCTGATGCGGGCCACGTGCTGGGCGATTCCTCGGCGCACTTTCCCGACAATGCCGCGGCAGCGCGACTCTGGGATGGTCGTGAGCCCCCGCGACTCAAGACCGCCCCCGGTACGTTTCACCCTGGTTGTATGGAACATCGCGGAATTATGGACCTTTCGGGGAATGTCAGAGGCTTGCGGTAGCCTTGTCATCTTGTTCCGGCGCAGTTCGGAGGCATTCATGACGGAACCGAGTTCCACGTCTTCCAGGAGGCGGCGCAATGGCTGGCCCTGCCCACGCGGTTGGATCCCCAAAGCGGTGGCCAGGGAGGCGCGGGAAATCCCAGGCTTGGTGATGACCGTGTCCCGGGACTTTCACGGCAGGGCAAGGGCCCTCACGCCCAGCCATCGCACCGTCTGGCGCGTCCTCGCATCTGATTGCGTGGCTGGGCACAGATTGATAGGGAGCGCCAGATTGACGGGCCCGCACGAGCCGGGCGAGTATCGAAGTCGAAAGGAGGTCGCCATGTCGCTCGTCAAGCAGCTCCAGCAGCCGCTCTGGAAGCGATTGCGCGACAGTGGAGCCGATGCCGATCGAGTGCTCCGCACTTTCGGGATCGTCGCTCCCCCGGTGGACGTCGAAGAACTCGCCCGTGCTTTGAGAATCAAGGTCACCTTCCTGCCCTTCGCGCCGTGGGCGGGCCGCATCTTCGCGGACGAGAACTCCGCCGAGATCCAGGTGTCGAGGCTGGGGCAGACGCCTTTTCGCCAGCGCTTCACGATCGCACACGAGCTCGGCCATCTGATGATGCACCCGCTCGGCGAGGCGTATCGGCCCGGCGGCTGGCATGACAACGACCCGAAGGAGGTCGAGGCCAACCGCTTCGCCGCCGACCTCCTGATGCCGTTCTGGATGCTCGATCCGATCGCCATGTCCTACGGCGCCGACGTGCCGAAACTCGCTCGAATGTTCGAGGTCTCGGAGCCGGCGATGCGGATCCGTTTGGGGAAGCTGGCGGGGTACTGCTGAGCGAGAAGCAGGCGGGTGGCGAAGAGCCGATGCCGTCGCTCGAGGAGATCGAGGCGGGGCTCCATGCCGAGCTTGACCGTAGGGTGGGGGAACTCGAGAAGGTGCTTTTGGCGGCCGTTTCGGACCTCCCTCCGATCCCTGGCGTAGACGGGCCCGAGAAGATCCCCGAGCCGAGCGCCTATTTCAAGGCCGGGAGGTTTCGTCGCGGCTTCGGATGCTGGCTGCAGGTCGCGACACTTCTCGCCGTCGGAACAATCGTGGGGCTCGAGCTTCTCTGGCGCGTGCCGGCGCTGGCAGCAAAGCCGCCGAAGGAGCAGACCGAACTCTACTTCCTGCTCGCGCTCTTGGGCGTGCAGGCGATCGTCTCGGTGCGGTCGTCATTCTCGCGATGCGAGTATTTCGCGCTGCGGAACGCATGAGCCTCCCGCATTGGTTGCTGGACGACCCTGCCCGAGCGAGCCTGATGCTGGGGGAAGGCCGGCTGCCACCTGCTTTCAACTTCGGTCTGCCACGCTGGCCGCGCCGTGAGGCGAACGCAGGCGAATGGACGACCGCAGCTCCGGCTCCCAAGAAGCTGGAAGGCGCTACTTCGGGATCGCTGTAGCTGGCCTCGTAAGCCGAAGCCGCGGGCATCCATCAGCCTGCGCGAGGCTAACCCGGGCCGCGCCTGCCTCTCTGGTCGAGCCGGGAGCGGCCGAGGTGGACGGGATCGCGACGCCGGGGAGAGTCGGGCGGATCTTCACGCGGGACAGGCTCCTACCGCGGGGAGAAACCCGCGCGTGCTCGGAAGACTCGACTGGCTCCGGCGCCGCCTGGTGGGCGCATCGGGCTCGACTTCCCGACGCCGGTGGGGCCGACGATGAGAACGTTCTCGTGCCGCTCCAGCGCCAAGGGACCGAGTAGAGGCGCTTCTCGAAGGCGACGTGGCTGTCCTGGTGGACGCGCGCCTCCTTCCGGACGACCGGCCCGAACCGGATCGTCGGCAGCGGCAGGAGCGCTGCCTGCTCGACCTCGAGGAAGACGCGGAGCGGCCGCTTTCCGGTGGTGCCGCGTTCGCGCTCGCCAGCGATCTCGACAACCCAGCGATCGAGCTCGGCCTGGACCCCGACGACATCCTCGCCGTCTCGGCCTGTGAAGTCCCCCCTTCAGCACCGGGCCACGCTCGATGCTGCGGTCACCGAGGGCTGGCCGCGGTGAGCGACGGAAGGCCTGCTGACGAGGCGATCCGGCTCTAGCCCTGGCGGATCGTCGTGGCCGTCGACGCCGATACATTGCTTTGAAATGAAGAAGACCGCAGCCGCACGATCGGAGTCGTGCGGCTGCGGTCCGTTGTTGCCTACGCCCGACTCCCGCCTGAGCGGAAGCGTATCGGCAGCAGACGACGCTACCGATAGGGCGGGACTGGATCGGCTAGGTCAATGGCCGGCCATTCGACCCAGGATGCCTCTGCCTTCCCACTTGGTGCGCAAGGAGCGAATGAGGCGAGAAGCATCGGCGGGGAAGGGGCGGGCCGATTTGGTCTTGGCGAGCTCGGCGCATTCGGCGGGAGTCAGATCCAGCGGCTCGGGGGTCCGGATCGCGCAGCGATCGGCTCCGGGTCCGCTCGAGCCGGCGGCGAGGAATTCCATGAGGATCTGTTCACGGAACGGCAGGAAGACGTCCTTCAGACCATCGGAGATCTCGAAGGAGAGCGGCGTGCCGCTGGCGAACTCATGGACATGGGTGAAGCCCTGTGAGTTGGGCCAGATCATGCCTTGGCCCAGATCGGCACTATCGCTCTGCCGGTGGCAGCCGGCGCAGGAGAGGGCGTGCGCACGAGCGATGATGTGGTCAGGGGTGAGCGAGGACGTAGGGGGGATGTTTGCTGCGATGGCCGAGGCGAAGGGGCCGAACGGCGACGACACGAACTGCTGCGGATAGTTGTTGATCTGGGCCGGATCGTCGATGGGGCTCTCTGCCGCGTTGAGGCTGTCGTCCACGCGGTAGCCGAAGCGATTGATGTCGTTGGTCGCGAGGGTGTGGACCTGGTTGATGATCGTGTTTCGAAGGGCCGGCGCGAGCGGCTCGGGGCTGCTCGAGTTGAAGAGATCGCCGTAGGGATTGTCCTTCACGGTCATCGGGACCATCTTCAGCTCGCAGGTCCCGCAGCGGCAGTCGTTGGTCAGCTTGTACTCGCGCATGTTCCACGGGCCGTCTACGAACTGGTTGGTCCGGATCTGCCCGGTGGAGCAGGAGTAGCCGTTGCCGCCGACCATCAGGCCGTAGTGGTTCACGTGGACCACCGGATCGAAGCTGATGGAAGACATGCCGAGGCCATGGAAATAGAACTTCTCCAGGCCCGATCGCCTGCTGGCATCGCTCATCGTCGGGTCGGAGAGCTGGCTCCAGAAGACGGCCACATCCTTGCACGCGTCCAGACCCATCGCAGGCATGGGGTTGGGGAGGATCGCCTCGAAGATGATGAAGTTCCGGCCTCTCAGGATCGCATCGGGGTGCCCGGGTCTCATCGCGTAAACGATCCGGTATTCGCCACAGTGTGCGCCGTTCGAGGGGGCGAGATCGAAGCGATTGAAGAGGCCGATGGGCATGTAGAGGTGTTCCCTGGGGTCGCCGCGGAATGGATCGACTCCGGCCTGGTAGCTCTCGACCCTGGGGCACTCCCACGGAAACTCGTTGAGTCCGGGGCCACCAGCGAAGCTCGAATGGTCGTCGCAATGGGGGCCCGGGGCGATCCCCGGCGCGGGGTTCTGGGTGTCCCAGAGCTGGTTGAAGAGCTTCAGCGCGGTCATGCCGGGGACGCCGGACTGTGAGGCGAGCTGGTCGAGGACCCGTTCGAGGGGGAAATCCTCCAGCATCGCCACCTCGGTGACGGCAAGCGATCGTTCGTGGATCAACGCATGCTTCTGCTGAGCGAAGGATTCCTGTGCTGGGTCTGGCGGTTCCTGCTGACAGCCGAATCCAAGGGTGGCGATCAACGCCACGGGCAAAAGACTGGCAAGCTTGATCTGGCTCATATTTCTCCGGGGGGAGGATGGGGATGATGACTCGATCCTACCGGAATCAAACAATGAGTCAATTGATGGCACACAAAGAATCATTTCGTGTGGTAGTTCGATGTGAATTCAGGGAGTTGGGGTGGTTGGAGCGCCTATCATCTGTCCTCGCGCGGCCACTCGCCGGCGCTCCTGCCTCACCGTTGCCCGCGGCGCCGCTCCGGAGAAGGCGTCCATCGCGCCAAGAGCGTTACCATGGGAGCTGGTGCGCGGAGGGCCAAGAGATGCAGTTGTACGTCGCGGTGAATCCTGATGCGAATGTCCGCGACTCGCTCGAGACGACGCTGGTACGGCTGCGTCCCTTGGCTTCCGATGCCAGGTGGTCGAAGCCGGAGGGAATGCACCTCACCCTGGCTTTTCTGAACGAGGTGGGGGGCGGCGCTCGTGCATCGGATACCCCGCCCTGAAGAGGCCGGCGACCACTCCGGTGCTCAACCGATCGCTGAAGGATCTCAACGGCGCCAGACGACGAACTCCGCGTTCTCCGAACAACCCATCGCCTGGGCCATCGCCTTGAAGTCGAAGTCCGGGAGCTTCATCAGCCGATCGCGGAGCTCGTTCGCTCCAGCGTCTTCGCTGCCCGCGACGAGCCCGCCGTCACCGCCGTCGAGGAGCCAGAACACGTCATCGGTGAACGGGCCGGTGTCGGTGGTGATGATCACGACTCGCTGGAGCGCATCCCAGCGCACCTGGTCCAGGGTGGCGTCTCCGCGGTGGGTCCAGACCCGGCTGTCGTCGAAGGAGACGCTACGCGGGCCTCGGTCCTTCGCGTCGGGGCCCCGAACGGCGGCCTCGATGTTGCGCCGAGCCGAGGACTCGTAGGCGGCATGGAGCGGTACGCTCTGGAAGATGGCGGGGCGGGCGAGCAACGACTCGAGGAATGTGCGTCTGCGGCGCGCGTAGAGGAAGCCGGGAACCCACTGGTACTCCTTCCGGACCCCTTGCTGGAATCGGGCGAAGACCGGCTCCTCTTGTCCCAGGATCGAGAGATCGCAGTCGAACATCAGCTGCTCATCGGGATCGTCCGTGGAGGCGTGCGCCTTCGTGCCTTCGATCATGCGCCGGGTCGCGGCGACGACCTCCGGAGAGAAGCCAAGCCCCGGGGCGACGGTCTCCATCAGGTCGGCGCTCTTGGCCTCGTTGTTCGACCAGAACGAGCGGTAGACCGCGTCATGGAACCAGAGCGCCAGCTCGATCGCCCGGAGATCGCGAGAGGCATAGGCCGGGTGCCGCCTGGCCCCGTCGAGCTCACGGAAGCAATGCCTGAGGTGGTCGACGTTGTGGTAGGCGCGGCGCGGATCGCCGTACCGACGGGCGAGGTCGTGGAACGCTGCATCGACCGCCTGATCCGAAACGGATGGCGACCCGGCCGACGCGACGAAGCGGCGCCAGCGCTCGAGCAGGTCGGTGGAGAGATCGAGCCCTTCGCGAGTCCGTGGATTCATCGCCCGAGCGTATCACTCCGGGGATCGCGGGCTTACCAGAACCAAGATCGCGGCTTCCACCGGAGCGACGGACATACGGCACCGGCGGTCGCGTCTCGAAGCGGCTCCTCCGGGGTGAAGGCGGCGTCCAGAGGATCAGGCCAGGCCGCTTGACGTTGAGTCAGACCGAGCGCCCGCGAATCGACGGTGGGAGGGCTCCCACAGGCAGCAAGAGCCCGCCGTGGCTGGTAGCGGCGATGCGGGCGATCACGGTGCTGGGGTCGGAGCTGTTCCTCGTCCCGCTCGCCGCGATCGTGCCGCCGGGGATTTTCAGCTTCCCCAGCGGCCACGCGATGGCCTCGGTGGCCATCTACGGGATCCTGTTCGCCGTCCTGACACGGCTCCATCCGGGCTTCCGTCGCTGGGGCTACTTGGGCTCGATCCTCGTCGCCGCGCTCATCGGCGGCTCGCGCGTCGTCCTGGGGGTCCACAGGGCGACGGACGTGATCGCGGGCTTCGTGGCGGGCGGGGCGGTGCTCGCTCTCTCGATCCTCGCGCTCGATCGGCGCCTGCCGGCCTGACGCGCACCTTGGGCTCCTTCGCCGAGCGGGGATGCGCAGGACGCGACGCTCGCTGACCAGCGGGATCGATCCTGGCGAGCACCTGACCGAACTGGGGCGGGATGCGGCGCTTGCATGGCTGCAACGGCTCGCCGCCTGGCGCCTCGCAGGTCGATCATCCGAGCCGGACCGATCACGCGCAGATGCGATCGCCGTTCGAGGCCGCGCGCAGCCACTTCGGCTCTGCCGTCACCACCGACGGTAGACTACGCCCTCGTGGATTTCTCCTTCAAGGCGATGCTCGCATCGGTGGCAGCGGCGTCCCCATCCAGGCCGCGCACCCAGGCGGCGATCCGCTCGACGATCACGCGTGGATGTCTCGGCCAGCGTACGTGATCCACCGGCGGCGCACCGTGTGCCCGGTAGTCGTAGTGGAAGCTCTCCACCCTCGCGGCGGGCATCTTGGCGATCATGAAGTCGACCGTGGGCTTCGGGGTGAAGCGATCGTCCTCGAGGCTCACGCCGAGGATGGGGAGCCGCACCGAGCGCAGGGCCTCCTCGGGCGCAGGCCCCGACCAGCCCCTTGGCGCGAAGCGGCCGGTGCGGGCGACGCGCCCCCAATCCGCGATCACCGTGCGCGCTTCTTTCCCTGCGAAGGCGAAGCGCCTCCCGGGGAAATAGCCGAGGACGCGGGCGAGGAGCGGGAAGAGCCAGCCGATCGAATGCACGACGAGGCCCATCGGGAACGGCCACAGCCGATGCCAGGGCACGCCGCTGGCGACGAGGACGAGGCCGCGGACCTCCGTTTCGGGATGTCCGGCGAGATAGAGCGTGGCCACCTGGCCGCCGAGGGAGTGGCCGAGCAGGACGAGCGGCGAGGACGGGAAGCGCTCGCGCACCACACGGATCGCGGCGGGCAGATCTTGCTGGGCGATGGTCGCGTAGCCGAAGTCCACCCGGTGCGAGGGGCGGACGCTGCTCGTCCCGAGGCCGCGCAGCTCGAGCACCGCGGCGTGCAGCCCCGCCTCCACGAGCGCCTCGGCGAGGGGCGCGTAGAATCGCGCCTCGATCCCCATCGCCGGCAGACAGAGGACGACGGGGGCATCGAGGGCAGCCGCGGCATGAACGGACAGCGTCGAGGTCTCGCGGTCCGGAGCCTCGACCTTCAGCGACTCGCGGGCCTTGGGCAGGTTGGTCAGGGGCATCTTTCGCGGACTCTCCTCGCCGGAAGGTATCATCGGAGGCGCGCGCCCTCATTGGAAGGTTGCCGCAGGGGCGAATGGCGATCCCAATACGGGGAGGCTCGATCAGATCGAAGGATCGATCCCACGCTGCCGGAACGCCTCGATCACGCGAGCGTGGACGTCCGCCTCGAAGATCTTCTCGTACTTGGTGTCGAAGACGTAGGGCCGGGCCCTCAGATGGATCGCCAGCTTCTCCAGGACGAGCACCTGCTTGAACGATACCGGCACGGGCCTCTCGAGGAAGACGTAGGGGCTGGTGAGGCAGGCTTCCCGGAGGATCTCGGCGGCGACCCTTGGATCCTGCTGGACCGAGACGTAGAACTCCACCGGCACCTGCATCTCGAGCGCGCCGTAGTTGCCGCTCGACGTGACGTCCGTGAAGATTTTGTTGTTCGGGATGGTGATGATGTTGTGATCGAGCGTGTTCATTCGAACGCTGCGTAGGCCGATCTTGATGATGTCTCCATATTGGCCTCCATAGGAGACGCGATCGCCGACCTGGAAGGGCCTGTCGAACATGATCGTGATCCCGGCGACGAACGACGCCACCAGGTCTCGCAGGGCGAAGCCGACCGCGAACGCCATGGCGCCGCCGATGACGGTGAGCGCGGTCGAGTCGAGCCGGATGCTCAGGCTGATCGCGATCGCGATCGTCACGGTGTAGATGAAGAACCGCGCGGTCGTCTGGACCTTTTGAATCGTCGGTCTCCGGTTCGCGAACCGGGCACCCAGGCGATCGCCTACGCCGTCCACCAGTCTGATGAAGAAGACGGCGCCGATGAGGACCGGCACCGAGGCGACGACCCCGCCCCATCGAATCAACGCCGCGATCTTGGTCAGATCGGGGGTGTCCTGCGCGTAGGCGGGGGTAGAGGCCAGGAGGAGCAAAGCAGCTCCACCCAGAGAGAGGGCGAAGAGCGCCCCCGGGGCTCGCAGGGGTCGGCTCATGCGTTCACCAGGAAGTAGCGACGCTCGAGGAGCCGGAGGACGGACCGGCGCCATCTCCAATTCACACACATGCGGCCGCCCTCCTCGGAGAGGAACCCCTGCTTTTCGCCGAAACGAAACGCATTGCGGACCTGCTCGGGGCTGAGACGGGTGACCTCCGCGACGTCTTCGAGGCTGACCGGCGCCATTTGAAGCACCGCTCGCAGGATGAACAGGGACGAGTCCGGGAGGAGCTCCAGCTTCGACGAGTCGGGCACCTGGAGCGGTCGCACGTGGACGACGTTCGCGTCGTCCTCGCCGAGCGAGGTGCGCCAGGCCTCCAACGCCATCCCCGGGTTACCGCGCACGTGGTCCCAGAGCATCCGCTCGTACCCCGCCTTCTTCTCCGCGAGGGCGTCGATCCGGTCGAGGTCGTCGGCGCCGCGAGGGAGCCTGTCGAGGAGATCGTCGTAGGCCGGCGCGATCCCCGCTCGCATGCTCCGCTCCTCGAGGAGGGCGCCGATCTGCGCTTCGTCCCATGGCTCGAGCCGGTAGGCCTCGTCGAAGAGGGGACGCTCATCCCGGGCCCTGTTGAGGAAGGGCCACATCGACGCATCGAAGGCGAGGATCCAGGCCGCCCGGGAGCAGTTGTTCCGGGCGAACGAGATGACCTCATCGAAGGTCGCCAGCCCGCCGATCACCGGCCGCAGGAGCGCGTGTGCGTCGTCGAGGAGGATCAGGCTCGGCGCAGCCCCTTCGCCCTCGGCGTCGCCCACGGCCGTCCGAGCCGCCGCCCGGATCTCGTCCGCCGTCATCCCTGCGCTGCAGGCCACGTCGATCGTATCGGCGACCTGCTCGCGAAGGCGCCGCAGGAGCGAGGACTTGCCGATGCCCTTCGACCCGATCACCGCGTAGACCCCACCGCGGTTGGCGCAGCTGACGAGACGCTCCAGCAGCTCGTCGTTGGGGGATCGCAGCCATTGCGTGAACTCACGCTCGGGGTGGAGCACCTCGAGCGCATCCGGGCGCAACGGCTGGAGGGCGCTCCCCTCGCTCGATTCGACGAATTTGTCGAGCTCGCGTCTGAAGAGGTAGGCATGCGCGCGGCGAGAGAGGTCGAAGCCGGAGATCCTGTTTCGGACGACCTTGACTAGGCCCACGCTGAAGAGGTGCACCGCGCCGATCATCGCGGCGAGGAAGCTCTTCCATCCGGATTGGTTCGTCAGGATCCAATCCTGCAATCGGGTCTTCTTGCGCACCCGCCCGATCCGCTCGAACACGGTCTCGCGCCACCATCGGACGAGGACGAGAAAGACGGGGATCGCCGCGAACCAGCTCAGCGCGAAGACCCAGCTGTAGATGGTGCCTCTGCCCACGAGCTGCGTGCTCAGCGCCAGGAGCAGCGCGAAGGTGACGACGGTCCATCCCACCAATCGCAGGGAACGAAGCCGGATGGTCCCTACCTCGTCCTCCTTGTTGAGATACGCCGAGGCCGGGCCGGCGGCGACGGCGTTGGTGACGTTGACCGCGAGCGCGCCTCCGAGGACCCACCCGATCACCGACGAGAAGAGCTGGATTTCCAATAGCTCTCGCGAGCTCTTGGGGACGAGCCATAGGGTCCCGACGAAGAAGATCAGCCACTCCACCGGGCGGTGGATCTTTCGCAGGAAGCTGGCGGCGAGGCGCTGGGGGCTCGCCTTCGTTCGGCGTTCGGCGCGATCGATCTCTGCCAGCCGCACCTCTATGAACTGCAGGAGCCTGGGCGTCCGGCGTCTCCCCCACACGAAGCCCCAGGCGAGCAACGCCCAGGGGATCGCGATGGCCGCCGCGCCCCAAGGCGAGAGCCCGGTAGATCCTCCCGTGAGCAGCGAAGAGATCCAGGAGCGCACGACGTGCTGGTGATAGCGGAGGACCAGACGGAGGTGTCGAACCTCCGCCCGCGCCTGCTCCATGCCGGTCACAGTGAAGCCCGTGATGCCGCCGCGCTTCTCCGCCGACAGGTGGGGCAGCAGGCCGAGACGTTCGCGGTTGAGCAGGACGATCTCGTCCTGGAGCGCCGAGGCCCGCGCGCCTCGAAGCGCCCCCTCCTCCTCCTTCGCCTCTGCGATCGCACGGGTGATCCTCGCTCGCCCCTCGTACACGTGCTCGGTCGAGACATCCGGAGGAACGTCTACGAGGGGGTCGGCGCCGATCGATGGAACCTCCGTGCGATCCGACGCGAGGTGGGCGAGCGCCGAGGAGAGCTCGTCACGCGAGTCGAAGAGGGTGCGCCGGAGGGCATCGTAGGTGGCGTCCGAATCCTCGGGGGACGATGTCTTCGCTTCCCGCGCGCGTCGTTGCCATCCGAGGATTGTGTCCCGGCGCTCTTTCAGCTCGGCGCGCTCGTCCCGAAATCGATCGCGAGCCGACTCCACCTGGGACTCGATCTCGACCTGGCGCGTGAGCTCCTCGCCGATGAGGCGCTCCGCCTCCGTGCGGGCGAGACGAGCCGCCTCGAGAGCGCGCTGACGGTCCGCCTCGAACTCTCGGGCGCGGCGCTCGTCTTCGGTCTCTTTGGGCTTGGCCGCTTCCTGCCGCTCCGCGTGCCCTCGCAACAGCTCGTCGCGGCGCTCGCGGCTCAAGGAATAGAAATCCAGCCGGGCTTTGTCGAGCTCGACTCGAGCCCTCCAGAGCGCCGGGTCGAGCGCCCCGATCGCGCCGCGCAGGCCGCCTGGCTCCGGTGCGTCGTCCTTCGTCGGAGGAGGATCGGCGCCGGGAGCGGACGGTGGCGGAGCGGCGGCTCCCTCGACGGCAGCGATCAGCGCTCGGAGCCGGAAGGCCTCGACCTGCAGCCCATCCTCGTCAGCGAGAGGAACTGGGAACAGGGACTGCGGATCGATCGCGACGTCGAGCGTCTCCGCCAGCAGCGCGCGCAGTCGTAGGAAACGAGGATCGAGGACCTCGGCCGAGGCCGGCTCGATCCCCTCGGCGGGCTCCGAGACCGAGGCGGGCTCATGGTCCTGAGCGAAGGCTCCCGGTGCAGCCAGCCCGATTACGAGCAACGGCAGAGATGCTCGTCTGACCCTGAGGCCAACACTCGTCGATGTCATTCAGCGGCGAGTTTACAGTCCCGGACATGCAGGAGCAATAACCGCCGCTCGGGTGTAGGGAGCACCGTAGATGTCCGGGTCATAAGCAGTCGTAGATGTCCGGCTTCCGGGCTGGCCGTGAGAAGGACGGGGAATGATCCGTCCGACGAAGCGGCTGGCCCAAGAGGTCAAGGCCATGACGAGGATCGGGGCCTTCGCCGCCGATCGACCCGTCCGGTGGCACGACTCATGTCGCGGGCTCGAGCAGCCTCTCTGGCCCCATCGAGCGAGACCTCGCTGCGTAGGAGCAGGAGCGCCGTCGCCGCCACCGGCCAGCCCGTCGCTGGTGCCTTCATCCACCTCGCGGTCTCGGGGGTCGTCGTCCCCGCCTTGATCGCGGCCTGAGCCCCTCGAGCCTCGGATCACCCGCACGCTGATGGGCTCCAGCGCGAACCGAGATACGATGCCAAACGAAGCCGCGCTGGGTCGAGTCCGCAACCGCTTGCTCCTCGGTAAGGCGGGGGCAGCAGATCTGCCGCGGGGGTGACGCAGGTGGGCGGAGGGCCGAGAGATGCGGTTGTACGTAGCGATGGATCCTGATGCGGGTGTCCGGGCCTCGCTCGAGGCGACGCTGGAGCGCCTGCGTCGCTTGGCTCCCGGCGCGAGGTGGTCGAAGCCGGAGGGAATGCACCTCACCCTGGCATTTCTGGGCGAGGTGGACGAAGGCATCGCCCTGGCGGCGGGGAGGACGGTGGAGGAGGTGGCTGCGTCGGCGGCGCCGCTCCGGCTCCACGCGAAGGGAGGCGGCACCTTCGGCAGCCCCGCGTACCCACGGGTGCTCTGGGTCGGGCTGGAGGGCGACGTGCCGGCCCTCGCCGCGCTGAAGGTCTCGCTCGAGTCAGCGCTGGAGCCGCTGGGCTACGTGCCGGAGCAGAGGCCCTACTCGCCCCACTTCACCTTGGCCCGCTCCCGCCTGCCCGGGGGCGAGCGGGATCTCGCGGTGTGTGCGGCCGTGCTCCAGCTCGCGGATCTCGGATGGTTCACTTGTCGTGAGCTCATCCTGTATCGAAGCCACTCGTCGCCTGACGGGTCCCGTTACGAGCCGCTGGTCCGCGCCAGACTCGGGGGCACGGGCTGAAAGGCTCCCGCCCCACCTGGGCTGGAGGGGGCACATTGGGCCCTGCGCTCGAGGCGGAAGGAATACGCGGCGCATAGGAGATCCGAGCTGATCTCCATGAATGGGTGGAGGTGCTACCGTTGGTGTATGCCCTACGCAATCATCGTCCATGGTGGCGCCGGTCCCAGGGGGGCTGACGACCGTGCCATCGCAGTCGATCGGCACGGGGGCTGGGGTACGCGACAAACGCTGCGTACATGAGCCGCGCCTCGATCGACGCGGCAGGCATGGAGGTCGCCGGCTTCGACCCCTGAGCGTCTCGACGAGCCGTGGGCACCGGGCCTCCGCCTGGGTGGAGGATTGGCGCTCTGCTGGACGGCCCCCGTGATCGTCGCCAACTTGCAGCACGCGGTTCGTGATCGATCGGAGGAGCCATGACGAGCGAGCGTCAGAAGATGTTGGCCGGGCAGCTGTACAATCCGATGGATCCGGAGCTGGTGGTCGCGCGCGATCGGGCCCGGGACCTCTGCCAGGAGCTCAATGCCACTCGAGAGGGGCAGCGGGAGGAGCGCCGCCGCCTCCTCTGCGATCTCTTCGGCAAAGGTGGCGACAGCGTGTGGATGCAGCCGCCCTTCTACTGCGACTACGGCACGAACATCGAGTTGGGGGAGCGGGTGTACTTCAACTTCAACTGCGTGGTGCTCGACGTCTGCTCCGTCCGCATCGGGAGCTACACGCTCTTCGGGCCTGCGGTGCAGATCTACACGCCCCTGCACCCCTTCGACGCCGAGCTACGGCGCCGCGAGGAGTCCGGGAAGTCCGTGGAGATCGGCTCGGACGTCTGGGTCGGAGGCGCGGCCCTCATCCTCCCAGGCGTCCGCATCGGCTCGCGGTCGGTGATCGGCGCCGGCAGCGTCGTCACCCGCGACGTCCCAGAGGGGGTCTTCGCGGCAGGCAATCCCTGTCGCGTCGTCCGCGAGCTCCAGGGATAGCCGCCCCTTGGGCCGATAGCCCGTTTGCCGATGTTCCTCTATCTCGGACAAATCCCTGCCGTGACCTGCACGTCGAGATGGCTTGGACAGCAAAGTTTTGACATCGTGCATCGGAGGACGCGGGCGGGGCTGACTTCCCTGATCGCCTTCGTTCACGACGCGTACGGCGTCGAAGAGCTGGCGGGACGACGATGATCGCAGACATTCGGACGGCATGGATCTCCGGCGCCTCGAGCGGCATCGGGGAGGCGCTCGCGCGAAAGCTCGCCGGGCAAGGCGTGGAGGTGATCCTCTCGGCTCGCAGGCGTGACCTCCTCGAGGAGCTCGCGGCGTCGATCGTGGCGAGCGGCGGGCGGGCGCGGGTGGAGCCCCTGGACGTCTCGGATCCGGTGGCCACCGTCGAGGCCCTCCGCAGGAGCGACGATGAGGTGGGCGGGATCGATCTGGTCATCGCCAACGCAGGCATTGGTGTCTCCCATTGGGCGGGGGCGCTCGAATGGGAGGATTGTTCGGATACTCTCAGCGTGAACGTCGACGGTGCGGTCGCGAGCCTCGTCGCGCTCCTGCCCAGGATGGTGGAGCGCAGGCGCGGACACCTCGTGGGGATCTCCAGCCTCGCAGGCTACCGGGGCCTCCCGAAGAGCGCTGCGTACAGCGCGTCGAAGGCCTTCCTGATGGCGTTTCTCGAGAGCCTCCGGGTCGATCTGCGGGGGACGGGCGTCGCCGTCACGGACGTCCGGCCGGGCTTCGTGCGGACGCCGCTGACAGCGAATGGTGGCTCGCTGCCATTCCTGGTCGAGGTCGACGCCGCCGCGGATCGCATCCTCGCCGGAGTCGTCGGGCGGAGGCGCGTGGTCGCCTTCCCGTGGCCGCTCGTTCTCGCCGTTCGACTCTCGCGGATCGTACCGGGCTGGCTGTGGGATCGGCTCACAGGCCAGAAGCGCGCGGGCCTGGTTCTGTCCTGAGCTTTTTGGTGGGGACTTCCTCGCGCAGGCGCCTCGCTCGAGGGCGATGACTCCATAGGCTCTGAGCAGAAGGCGGCGTTGCGGCGCCGGCTGGCGCCCCCCGGATGGAGGCTGGCGGGACGCGTGCCGGACGGTAGCTTCGTCGCTGACCCTGAGACCAAGGATCGCGCGATGAAGGCACTCGTCTACGGCGGACCCGCCAAGCGAAGCTGGGAAGACAAACCCAACCCGACGCTGCAGGAGCCGACGGACGCGATCGTCCGGATCACGACCTCGACCATCTGCGGCACGGACCTCCACATCCTGAAGGGCGACGTGCCGGAGGTGATGGCCGGGCGCACCCTCGGCCACGAGGGGGTGGGGATCGTCGAGGAGGTCGGCCCCGCGGTCCGGAACGTCGCCGTCGGCGACAAGGTGTTGCTCTCTTGCATCACATCCTGTGGTCGATGCGACTACTGTAAGCGGACGATATATTCTCATTGCCGGGAAGGAGGCTGGATCCTCGGCCGGCTGATCGACGGCACCCAGGCCGAATACGTGCGCATCCCCTTCGCGGATACGAGCACCTACAAGCTCGCCAAGGACGCGAACGAGGAGGCGATGGTGATGCTCAGCGACATCTTCCCGACGGGCTACGAGGTGGGGGTCTTGAACGGCGCGGTCAAGCCGGGGGATGTGGTCGCGATCGTCGGCGCAGGCCCTGTGGGCCTCTCGGCGCTGCTGACGGCGCAGCTCTTCTCGCCCGCCGAGCTCATGATGATCGACCTCGATCCCAACCGCCTCGAGGTGGCGCGGAGCTTTGGCGCCACCTCGACCTTCGACGCTTCGAAGCCGGATCTCGTCGAGGAGCTGCTCGAGAAGACCGGCGACGGCGTCGACGTGGCGATCGAGGCGGTGGGCATTCCAGCCACCTTCGACCTCTGCCAGAAAATCGTCGCGCCAGGAGGCCACCTCGCGAACGTTGGCGTCCACGGAAAGCCGGTGCAGCTCGAGCTGCAGAAGCTCTGGATCCAGAACATCACCCTCCGCACCGGCCTCGTGGACACCTACAGCACGTCACAGCTGCTGAAGATGGTGAACGCAGGCAGGCTCGAGCCGATCAAGATGGTGACCCACCGCTTTCCCCTCTCGGACACCATGAAGGCCTACGACACCTTCGGCGCGGCGGCACGAGAGAAGGCGATCAAGGTGATCCTTCAGGCGGGGCGCTGATCTCGCAGTCATCCTCGGTGATGAAGCGCCGGTCCTTGGTGTAGTGATAGCGGAGCTGCGCTTCCCCGTACCGACTGGCGCGGCCGACGGGGCACGCGTCGCGGACCGCCACCCAACGCTGCCAGGAGGCCGCCACGCTGCCGGTCCCGGCGGCCAGCGCATCGGAGAGGGCGCCTTCGCAGGGGGCCGCGCAGCCTTCGCACGGCGTGGGCGGAGGCGAAGGTGGGGGCGGCTCGCGATCGATGACGACGATCACCCGTAGCCCGAGCCAGGGGCCGTGGTCCGGGTGGATCGCGAGGTGCACCGGGCCGAGCTGGGCGAGGCCACTCGCTGCCGCCGCGTCGAGCATGCTGACGAGGCGCGGGCCGCCGTCGTGGGAGAACCGCAGCTCGACCGGCGCTGGAATGTCCCGGACGGCGGCCCGCGTAGCATCGATCACCCAACGATCCAGCGGATGAGGCTCGGCCTGCAGCGCGGCGCTGGAACGATACGCCTGGATGAAGCGGGGCCAGAGCTTCCCCGTGTTCCCCACCAACACGCCGAGGGCTCGGTCGCGGCCGAAGAGGGGAAGGGGCGCCAGGCGAGGATGTCCGGCGATGCGCTCGTTGTACCGGGCGGCGTCGAAGGGCTGCACGAGGTCCAGCCCCGCGGCGGCGAAGCGGCGCTCGAGGGTCGTCACGACAGGCGACGGATCGGTTTCCATCGCCGCATCGTAGACGATCACCGACGTCTGCTTCCGCGCGAAGTTCTCGGCGCCAGCGGCATGGGTCGCCGCACCTGCGGGGAGGCGGCCCCCCGTGCCTTGCATAACCCGGGCGGGTCGTCACCTTGAACGATGGGACGAGACGGTCGCGTCGCGATCCCCGCCAACCCACCATCCCGACACGAAAGGAACGAGACATGGCAGAAGTAGAGAAGGGCACGAGCTTCGGGGAGAAGCTGCGCGAAAAAGGGGAGAAGATCGCCGAGAAGGGCCGCGAGTTTCTCCGAAAGGAAGAGGAGAAGAGCAAGGCGCACAGGGCCGAGCCCAGGGAGGGCGAGGTGGGCTACCAGGAGCCGACCCCGGAAGGTGGCGCGAGGAAGTCCTTCGGCGAGGAGGACGTCCCCAACCCATAGCGCCCCGAAGGCCGACGCCGGGCGCCCGGCGTAGGGCCGAGTGGATGCGACGGAGCGCGGGGGAAGGGGAGGGGCGGGGCATCGCTCCTCGACCTGCCCTGGGGTTCGCGGTAGGTTCGGGGCTCTCTCGCGTGTTGGGAGTCACGTGTCGATCGTACGAACCGCAGCGCGCACCGCGATGGGGGCCCGGCAGGTCGCAAAGGACCTGGGCAGGCTCCAGCAGATCGCGCAGATCTTGGCGCGGCATGGCTTTGGCTGGTTGGTGGCGCGGATCGACGTGCCGGGGATCGGCTACTTTCGCAAGGCGGACGAGGCGGATCTGAAGCCGACGCCGGAGCGGGTGGCGGCGGCGATTCGTGACCTCGGTTCGACGTTCGTGAAGCTGGGGCAGATGCTCTCGACCCGAGGGGATATCTTGCCGCCTGGGTACGCGGAGGCGTTTCAATCGCTGCAGGACGACGTGGGGCCGATCGCCTTCGAGGAGATCGAGCAGCAGCTCTCTGAGTCGCTCGGGCAATCGCCGCTGGAGCTCTTCGCCCGCTTCGATCGGGAGCCGATGGCGACGGCGTCGATCGCGCAGGTTCATCGCGCGCGGCTCCCCACCGGGGAGGAGGTGGCGGTGAAGGTGCAGCGGCCCGGGGTCCGCGAGCAGATCTTCACGGACCTCTCGATCCTGCAATTCCTGGCCAGGCAGGCGGAGGGCCAGCTCCCGGAGGTGAAGCTCCTCGACGTCCCGGGCGTGCTCCGCGAGCTGCGCAAGTCGATCGCGGACGAGACGGACTTCCGGATCGAGGCGGCGCACCTCGAGCGCTTCCACGCCAACTTCGCCGGCAACGATCACGTGGTGATCCCGGAGGTCTTCGCCAGCCACTCCAGCGAGCACGTCCTCACCATGGAGTGGCTGGACGGGGTGCGGATCAGCCAGGCCCGCGCCGCCGGCTGCGACATGCGGGCGGTGGGCGAGCGCTACCTGCAGACCGCCTTCCAGATGCTCCTGGAGGATGGAATCTTCCACGGCGATCTCCACCCAGGCAACGTGCTGGTCCTCTCGGGCGATCGGCTCGGCCTCCTCGACTTCGGGATGGTCGGCCGGCTCACCGAAGAGATGCGCGAGAACCTGGTCACGATCTTCTTCGCGATCCAACGCCGCGACTACCGCACCATCGCCAGGGTCTATTGGGAGCTCTCTACCCGAAGTGAGCACGTCGACTACTCGACCTGGGAGGGCGATCTGCAGGAGCTGATGGAGCGCCAGGTGGTGGGCCGCAACGTCGCCGAGCTTCAGATCGAGGAGTTCCTCCGGCAGCTCACGGAGATCGCCTTCCGCCATCGGGTGCGGATGACCCCGAGCTATACGCTCTTCTTCAAGGCGGTGATCACCACCCAGGGGCTGGCGAAGCAGCTCATCCCCGAGGTCGATCCGCTGCAGGAGATGCTGCCCTACGTGCAGCGGATGGCCCGGGAGCTCTACAGCCGCGAGAGGCTGCAGGAGGAGCTCTTTTATCAGCTCACCGCGCTGCGCTATACGGCGCGGCGGGTGCCGGTGGTGGTGGGCCAGCTCGTCTCCGATCTGCAGGACGGCAAGCTTCGGCTCAAGCAGCAGAGCGAGCTGGGCCCGATCGATCGCGCGAGGCGGGAGCAGCACGTCAACCGCGTCGTCCTCGCCGTGCTCTTCCTCGGACTGGCCATCGCCTCGAGCGTCGCCCTCCTGGCGCCGGGGCCCACCCTCCTCGGCCTGGCCGCTCCCGCCACCTTGGGCTACGGCCTCTCGCTGGGGATCCTCGCCCTGACCCTGCGGATGATCTGGCGCAGCGGGAGAGGGCGGGGCGGCGGCGGGCAGGGGGAAGTCGAATGATCTCGGAGGAGACCCTCGATGGGATCGTGGAAGACGTGAAGCGCAAGTTTGCACAGAAGCCCAAGGTGGCCATCGCGGGCTTCGGCAAGGCCGGCAAGTCCTCGCTCTTCAACGCCATTTACGGGGCCGACGTCGCCGCCGTGAGCATGCGCACCGACGAGACCACGGTCGCCCAGACCCGGGAGCGCTTCGGCATCGACCTCACGGATACGCCCGGCTTCGGCACCGGGCGCTTCTCCCTGGACGAGGTCGCGAAGAGCGGGGCGCTGGACGAGCAGCACGTGGTGATCCACGTCCTCAACGGCATGTCCGCCATCTCCGCCGACGACGTGCGCCTCCATCATCTCCTGGAGGCCTCGATCGCCCATCGCATCACCGTGGTGAACAAGGTCGATCTCTTCGAGCCGAGGGAGCGCGACGAGTTCGAGGCCAGCGCCAGGGAGAAGCTCGGCCTCGCCGCCGGCGAGCTCCTCTTCGTCTCCGCCCGTAAGGGGGTCGGCATCGAGGCGCTGATCGATCGGATCGTCGACCTCCTCCCGGAGGCGATGCAGGACGCCTTCATCGGGCAGCAGCAGGGCGACCTCGCCCTCAAGGATCGCAGGATCCGCAAGCTGGTCTACTCCAAGGCCACCGTCGCCGCCGCCATCGGCGCCATCCCCCTCCCCTTCGCGGACATGGCCCTGCTCATGCCGCTGCAGATCTCGATGGTGGTCGCCATCGGCCACTTCATGGGCGTCGAGATCAACCGGGCCCGGGCGGTGGAGCTCATCGCCACCCTGGGCGCCGGCATGACCCTGCGCCAGGCGTCGCGGCAGCTCCTCAAGCTGGTGCCAGGCTACGGCAGCGTGCTCTCCGGCGGCGTCGCCTTCGCCGGCACCGTGGCGTTGGGCGAGACCGCCAGGATCTGGTTTCGCCACAGGATGCAGGTCGATCCGGAGAAGCTGCGCCAGGCCTACCGCGAGACCGCCGAGGTCGCCCGCCGCGAGGTCGAGTCCAAGCGCGTCGGCGACCCCCTATCCCGCCTCCGCGCCCTCCGCGCCGAGCTGGACGCGGGCCGGATCACCGAAGAAGAGTTCCAGCGCGCCGTCGCCTCCCTCGGCGACTCGTAACGGCTCGCCTTCACAGGCTGGCGGAGCGGCGACCCACACAACGGCTTCGCGGCGATGGGCACGTCGCGCCAGGTTCGGGACCCGGTACGGAGAAAACGGGGCAAGAGCAGGCTTTCCCGTGCATATCGTCTGTGAGAGGAGTCCGCGATGATGCTGACCGGCGCCGCCGATCCCGCGCTCGCGAGCGATGAGGCGTCCCGCGCGAGGGTGCTCGGGCTCTTGCGGCTGCACGGCTGGAACGCGACCTCGTTTCAGGCGTTGGAGCCCGGCCTCTCCTACTTTTTCGACGAGGAGGACGAGGCCTGCGTCGCCTACGTCGAGACGGGTGGCGCGTGGGTGGTGGCGGGCGCTCCGATCGCGGCGGAGGAGCGGTTGGCGTCGGTGGCTCGGCGCTTCGAGGAGGAGGCGGCGCGTCGGGGCAGACGGGTGCGGTATTTTGCGGTGGAGGCGCGCTTCCTCGAGCGGACGTCGTTGTCGAGGCTGCGGATCGGCGAACAGCCGAGCTGGGATCCTGGGGCGTGGGGGGAGAGCCTCCGTGGCTCTCGCAACCTGCGGGAGCAGCTCCGGCGGTCGCGGGCGAAGGGGGTGCGGGTTCGGCTGCTCTCCCCGTGGGAGGTCGAAGATCCGGGCAGCGAGGTCCGTCGCGGGATGGAGGCGCTGATCGAGCGGTGGATGCGCGTGCGGCAGATGGCGCCGATGGGCTTTCTGGTGGCGATCCATCCCTTTCCCTTCGGCGCCGAGCGACGCTATTTCGTCGCGGAGCGAGGGGGGGCGGTGGTCGGCTTCCTCGCAGCCATCCCGATCTATGCCAGGGACGGTTGGTTCTTCGAAGACCTCCTGCGTGATCCCCATGCGCCCAACGGCACGGCCGAGCTCCTGGTGGACGCCTCGATGCGGTCGGTGGCCGAAGAGGGCTGCCCTTATGTGACCCTAGGGCTGGCGCCCCTCGCCGGTGTGAGCGGCTGGCTGCGCGCCGCCGGTCGACTCGGCCGGAGCCTCTACGACTTCGGTGGCATCCGCCGCTTCAAGGCCCGCCTCCGCCCCCAGCGCTGGGAGCCGATCTTCCTGGCGTGGCCCTCGCCGCATCCGATGGCCACGCACTCACGCTCTTCGCCTCCTTGCGCCCGGCTCTCAGGAGCTCGTGAGTCGCTTCAGAAGATCTCCGCCCTCGTGGATTCCCTCGCCGCCTTCGCCCGGGGTGGGCTCCTGCGCTTCGGCGCGCTGACTCTCCTCCGCGTCCCCACCCTGGTGATCCAGGGCCTGGCCGTGCTCCTCGTGCCCTGGACCGCCGCGCTCGCGCTCGCCCGCTCGTCTCATTGGTTCCCCAGCCCCCTCGTAAAGTGGAGCTGGGTCGGCTTCGATCTCATCCTCTGCGCGGGCCTCTTCTCCCTGGCCCGCCGGTGGCGCCCGTGGCTGGGGGCGCTCCTCGCCTCCGCCGTCACGCTCGACGCCGCCCTCACCTGGCTCCAGGCCCTCGCCTTCAACGCCCCCCGGATCGAGGGCCCCCTCGAGGTCGCCGTCACCGCCCTGGGCGTCATGGCCCCCACCGTCGCCGCGCCGCTCCTCTGGCGCGCCCACCGGCGGCGTTCGCTACCGGCACAAGCGAGCTGAGCTTGCCGCAGGTCTAACGAAGCAGGCGGGGTGCGCAGCAGGTTGCCGGACGCCCTGTCAGAGTTGGGCTTCGCCGCTCCAATAGAGGGAGAGGATGGCCTCGCCGCTGCTGGTGATGCGGGCGCCGGCGAGGCGGAGGGAGAAGAGGATCTCGCGGCCGGCGGCGGGGTCGCGGGCGGCGACGCAGTCCTGGATGACGGTGACGCGGAAGCCGCGGCGCATGGCGTCCATGGCGGTAGCGCGGATGGTCTGCTCGAGGGGCATGCCGCCGAGGAAGATCTCTTCGACATCGGATTCACGGAGGAGGTCGGCGAGGGGAGCGCCCTTGCGATCGATGGCGTGGAAGGCGGAGGCGCCGTTCTCGTCGGGATCGTCGGTGCGGAAGACCTGGCGGGTGCGGCGGCCGAGGTGGAGCCTGGGATGGAAGGCGGCGCCGCGGGTCCCGCCGACGCAATAGGGCTCGTGGTGGCCGCCCTGGCGGCGGAACCAGGGGCTGGACTCGGCGTGCCACTCCCTGGCGGCGACGACGAGATCGCCGGCGTGGTCGATGGCGCTCCCCAGGGCGGAGAGCGGGCCGGCGACCCGATCGGCGCCCGGGACCTCTTTGGCGCCGCCGGCGCAGCGGTCGTTCTGGACGCCCACGATCAACAAGGCTTTGCGCATGCGCCTCCCCCGAGGCCCATAGGATGACGGGGGCGATGTGCCGGGCGCCACCGGAGGCCCCCTGTCCGGGGATCTCGTGCGCACGCTCTTGCCGCGATCGGCCAACCCTCGTCCTCTCGTCTCGGGTGCCGCCGCCGCCAGGAAGGGAGGCAGGCGAGCGGGCCGATGCCCACCTGGCGCCTGCCAATCACCTCGGCGCGCCGCACCTCTAGGTCATGGAACGCCATGATCGCACAAAGTCCCTGGAAGTGGCCGAGGCGTCGCGCGAGGAGAAGTGGCAGTCGCATAGTTTCCTGCGCGACCTCTTTCTTGGCGACTTCCGCCTCGACCTGATCCATCCCTTTCCGGAGCAGATGGCGGTCCGCCAGAAGTTCAGCGACTTCTACGACGCGATGGAGCGCTTCCTCCGGGAGGAGGTCGATCCGGTGGAGATCGACCGCACGGGCGAGTATCCGGCGCATGTGCTGGAGGGGCTGGCGAAGCTGGGGGCGTTCGGGATGAAGATCCCGGAGGCCTACGGTGGTCTGGGGCTGACGCAACGCGAGTACGGGAAGGTGATGGAGCTGGCAGGGAGCTACGACGGCAACGTGGTGGCGTTGCTCTCGGCGCATCAGTCGATCGGCGTGCCACAGCCGGTGATGCTCTTTGGCACAGAGGAGCAGAGGCGCGAGTTCCTCCCACGCTGCGCGAGGGGGGAGATCTCGGCCTTCGCCCTCACGGAGCCGGCGGTGGGCTCGGATCCCGCGAGCCTCTCGACGACCGCGCGGCCCACCGAGGATGGGCGGGCGTTCATCCTCGACGGGGAGAAGCTCTGGTGCACCAACGGCACCCTGGCGAAGCTGCTGGTGGTGATGGCGCGCAACCCGGAGACGGACAAGATCAGCGCGTTCATCGTGGAGACGGATTGGGAGGGCGTGGAGATCCCGCATCGCTGCCACTTCATGGGGCTGCGGGCGCTGGCCAACGGCGTGGTGAGCTTCCACGGCGTGCGGGTACCTCGGGAGAACCTGATCGGCAAGGAGGGCCACGGCCTCCGGATCGCGCTGACGACCCTGAACACCGGCAGGCTCACCCTCCCGGCGGCCACCTCGGGGATGGCGAAGCAATGCCTGGAGATCTGCCGGAAGTGGGGGGTAGCTCGCGTGCAGTGGGGCGACTCGATCGGGCGGCATGAGGCGGTGACGCGGATGATCGCCCAGATGGCGGCGACGACCTTCGCGATGGAGTCGGTGCACCTGCTGGCGGACGATCTGGCGTCGAGGCCCGGCTATGACATTCGCCTGGAGGCCGCGGCGGCGAAGGAGTGGAACACCGTCCGTGCGTGGGAGATGATCGACGATACGCTGCAGATCCGCGGAGGCAGGGGCTACGAGACCGAGGAGTCGCTGGCGGCCCGAGGCGAGGCGCCGGTGGCGGTGGAGCGGATCATGCGCGACTCGCGGATCAACCTGATCTTCGAGGGATCCAGCGAGATCATGCACCTCTTCATGGCCCGGGAGGCGGTGGACCGGCATCTGAAGGTGGCAGGGCCGCTGGTCTACGGCAAGGCGGGGCGCCGGGACAAGCTCGCGGCGATCCCGAAGATCGCGTCGTTCTACAGTCGCTGGTACCCCACCCGCTGGCTCGGCTGGGGGCGGTGGCCGAAGTACGACGACTTCGGTCGGTTGGCCCGGCACCTGCGCTTCGTGGAGCGCTCGAGCCGGAAGCTCGCCCGCGCCACCTTCCACGGGATGATGCTCTACCGCGGGAAGATGCAGCATAAGGAGCTCTTCCTCTTCCGGGTGGTGGACATCGCGATGGATCTCTTCGCGATGGCGGCGACGATCTGCCACGCCCAGCAGATGGCGGCGCAGGGCCATCCGTCGGCGAGGGACGCCCAGGAGCTGGCGGATCTCTTCTGCCGCACGCATCGGATGAAGATCCGCCGGACCTTCGTGGACCTCTGGTTCAACCAGGACGCCATCGAGAATCGGGTGGGCGGCCACGTGCTGGACGGACGCTACGAGTGGTTGGAGCGGGGGATCATGGGCCTGGGCCTCTCGGTGGACGATCTGCGGCCGGACGGGCGGGAGCGTCGAGTGGCCAAGGCCTCCGGAGCGGAGTACGAGGAGGACGAAGCGAGCGGCCCCCCGCCTCCCGCGCCCTACGGCTGAGCGAGGAGCGGCGGCAGGTAAAGAAAGAGGGTTTTTCGGTGCGCCCCAATTGGAATAGGATGCGCGCCCATGAACCTCTACAAGCTGATTCCGAGTCTCGCGCTCGCGCTCTCCCTCGCTGCCTGCGCCACGGCGCCCGCCCCCGTCGCCGAGGTCGAGGCGTCGCCCCCGGGGCCCACCGCCGCCGACGCACAGGCCTTCGTGGCCAGGGTCGACGCCGAGCTCAAGCAGATCTACACCCGGGTCGCCACCGCGGAGTGGGTGAAGAGCACCTACATCACGGACGACTCCGAGAACCTCGCTGCCTGGGCGAACGAGGAGCTGATGGCCTACCTCTCCCAGGCCATCGCCGACTCCCGCCGCTTCGACGGCGTGGAGGTGGACGAGACCACCGGCCGTCTGCTCCACCTGCTGCGCCTCTCCTCGGCGCTGCCAGCGCCGGCGGATCCTGCAGCGCGCAGCGAGCTGGCGGGGCTGGCGGCGAAGCTCGAGGGGATCTACGGCAAGGGCAAGTGGTGTGGTCCCGATGGCAACACCAAGTGTAGGGATCTCGGCGAGCTCTCCGCGACGCTCTCCAGCAGCCGCAAATACGAGGAGCTCCTGGACGCGTGGGTGGGCTGGCACTCGATCTCCCGCGAGATGAGGCCGCTCTATGCACGCCAGGTGGAGTTGGCGAACACAGGCGCCCGTGAGCTGGGCTTCGAGGATCTGGGCGAGCTGTGGAAGTCCGGCTACGACATGAGCGCGGCGGACTTCGAGGCGGAGACCGAGAGGCTGTGGGGGCAGGTGAAGCCGCTCTACGACGAGCTCCACTGCTACGTCCGCAGCCAGCTCGTGAAGAGGTACGGCAAGGAGCGGGTCCCGGCCCGGGGCCCGATCCCGGCGCACCTCCTCGGCAATATGTGGGCGCAGGAGTGGACCAGCATCTATCCGCTGGTGGAGCCGTACAAGGGCGCGGTGAGCCTGGACGTGGACGCGGCGCTGAAGCGGCAGAAGTACGACGCGCTGAAGATGGCGAAGCTGGGCGAGTCCTTCTTCACCTCGTTGGGCCTCGAGCCGCTGCCCGAGACCTTCTGGACCCGCTCGATGCTGGTGCAGCCCCAGGATCGAGACGTGGTCTGTCACGCCAGCGCATGGGACATCACCTCGGCAGGCGACGTCCGCATCAAGATGTGCATCCGGCCCACGGAGGAGGATCTGATCACGATCCACCACGAGTTGGGTCATAACTACTATTACCAGCAGTACGACACGCTGCCAGTGCTCTTCCAGAGCGGTGCCAACGACGGCTTCCACGAGGCGATCGGCGACGCCATCGCGCTCTCGATCACGCCGGATTACCTGAAGAAGCTGGGGCTGATCAGCCGGCTGCCTTCGGATCAGAAGGGGTTGATCAACGTCCAGATGAAGCAGGCGCTGAGCAAGATCGTCTTCCTCCCCTTCGGGAAGATGATCGACCAATGGCGTTGGGACGTCTTCAGCGGGAAGACCACGCCGCAGTCGTACAACCAGAGCTGGTGGGATCTGAAGGAGCGTTACCAGGGCGTCGCCGCGCCGGTGGCCCGCACCGAGGCGGACTTCGATCCGGGCGCGAAGTACCACATCCCCGCGAACGTCCCCTACACCCGCTACTTCCTCGCCCACGTGCTGCAGTTCCAGTTCCACAAGGCGCTCTGCGAGGCGGCGGGCCATGAGGGGCCGCTGGCTTCCTGCTCGATCTACGGGAGCGAGGCCGCTGGCGAGAAGCTGCGGGCGATGCTCGCCCTCGGCGCCAGCAAGCCCTGGCCCGACGCGATGGAGGCGATCACCGGCCATCGCGAGATGGACGCCAGCGCCATCCTCGATTACTTCGAGCCACTGCAGACCTGGCTGACCGAGCAGAACCGCGGCCAGCAGTGTGGATGGTAGCGGCCGCACGAAGAGGCGATCGCTCCCCAGCTCGGGTGAAAGCTTGGGCCGGCGGGTCGCCGCCCTGCCGGGGGAGAGGCGGATCGCTGAGAGACGACAGCCAGGGTCGCGTGGATCCTGAGGAGCGCCACCCGCGCAAGCGGAGTCGTTCTGGCAGCAGTGTCCTTCTGGCAGGGGCCGCCGCCATGAGGCAGTTGTCCACGCCCTGACAGGTGGCGCAGGGGCCCAGGTTCCCTTCCGGGGAGGGCGCCTTAGGCTGGGGGGATGCGAAGTCCTCTCTTGTCCCGGCGTAGCTCTACGTGGAGCCTTCCGACCCGGACGAGCCGCGGCCGCCCCTCACCCACCGAGTGGATCCCCCGTGGCCTGGGACGCGAAGGGATCATCCTGGCCCAGCATCTGCGCGAGGGGCGGTTTCAGCGGAGCCTGGCTGCGGTGACGGCGGGAGCGGCGCTCCTCGCCGGCCTCGAGGTCTCGTACGAGCACTATCGGGGGAGCTACGGCAGCCGCTTCATGTACACGCCGATCGTGCTCACGCCGCCGCTCGTGGCGGCGGCGATCTGGGCGGTCGTCAGCCGCCGGGCGTCGAGGCTCGCGCTGCCGCTGGCGTCGGCGGCGGTGATCGCCGGCGGCCTCCTGGGCTTCGGCTTCCATGTACAGGGGATCCGCCGTAAGCCGGGGGGCTGGCGGCTGCCGGTGAACAACGTGGTGATGGGGCCGCCGATCCTGGCGCCGCTCCTCTTCGCGATCCCCGGCTACCTCGGCCTCGTCGCCTCCTATCTGCGACGAGAGGACGATCCACGGGGCCGCTTCCAGCCCGTCTTCGGCGAGCGCCGCCGCTCGGCCTGGGCGGGGCTGCTGCCGGTGGGGCGGACGCGCGGCGGCCTCTCGCTGGCGAACGAGGTCCGGGAGGGCCGCTTTCAGAAACACATGGCGGCGGCGGCGGCGGCCTCGGCGGTCTTCAGCGGCTTCGAGGCGCTGTATTCCCATTACAAGAACGGCTTCCGCTACAAGGCACAGTGGACGCCGGTGATCGTGGCGCCGATGCTCGCCGCTGCAGGCGTTGGCGCGATCTTCAGCCGTCGCTTGGCCCACGGCGCGCTCCCGGTCGTCTCGGCGCTGGCCATCGCGAACGGCGGCGTCGGCTTCTGGTACCACGCCCGCGGCGTGCTGCGACGTTCGGGGGGCAAGGCGCATCTGGCGTACAACGTCATGTACGGTCCGCCGATCCTGGCGCCGCTGCTCTTCGCCGCCTCCGGCTTCATGGGCCTCCTCGCCAGCGCGATGCGGAGGGAGCGATGAGCGCCCGGGCGAAGCTCCCGATCGATCCCGCCACCGGCGCGCCGCTGCAGCCCAGAGCGCAGCCCGGCTATTATCCTGGGTATCACGTGATGAGCCAGGCCGCGTATTGGGACGAGGCGACCCGCAAGGTGGTGACGGAGCGGGTGGAGCAGATCCCGCCGATCCGCTTCTTCAACGAGGAGGAGGCGCGGCTGATGGAGGCGGTCTTCGATCGCCTCCTGCCCCAGGACGATCGCGACGAGGCCCATCGGATCCCGCTGCTCCACTACGTGGACGAGCGCCTGCACCTCGGAGTGAGGGACGGCTACCGCTACGACGGGATGCCGGACGACGATGAGGCCTACCGGCTGGGGATGGAGGGGATCGAGGCGATGGCCACGGAGCTCCATGGCGGCGCCTTCGCGGGCCTGGGCCTGCGCGAGCAGGAGGCGCTGCTCAAGAGCCTCCACGACAACACGCCCCTGGCGGGCGAGGCGATCTGGGAGCGAATGCCGGCGCATCGATTCTTCCTGATGCTCCTGGGCGACGCGGTGGGCGCCTATTACGCCCACCCCTGGGCCTGGGACGAGATCGGCTTCGGAGGCCCTGCGTATCCGCGGGGCTATATGCGGCTGGAGCGCGGCGAGCCCGAGCCCTGGGAGGTCGCGGAGCAGCGCTACGCCTGGGCGCCCCCTCCAGATACATATAGTGCCGGCTTCGAGGACGTCGGCGGAGAGGCAGCCCTCCTCTGTGCGCCGGGGCAGGGAGGGACCCATTGAGCCGGGACGCGCCGCTGGGCGGTCCCTTTCGCGGGCCGAAGGGCGACGACCACGAGCTCGGCCCGATGCAGCGGATCCACGCGCCGATGAAGCGCTACCCGCTGAAGGAGACGGCGGATTACGTGATCGTCGGCGTCGGCGCTGCGGGTGGCGTGCTGCTGCAGCGCCTGGCCCGGGCGGGCTTCCGGGTGGTGGGGCTGGAGGCGGGCCCGTTCTGGGACACCGAGCGTCAATGGGTCAGCGACGAGAAGGGCTCGCATCAGCTCTATTGGACCGAGCCGCGGATCACCGGCGGCGAGCATCCGCTGGCCCTCGGCGCGAACAACAGCGGCAGGGGCGTCGGCGGCGGCACGGTCCATTGGGCGTCGTTCGCGCCGAGGCTCCACCCCTCCGACTTTCAGATCCACACCCTCGACGGAGTCGGAGCCGATTGGCCGATCCGCTACGAGGAGCTCAAGCCCTACTACGAGCTCCTGGAGTTGGAGATGCCGGTGGCCGGGCCGGCGTACTTCCCTTGGGGCGATCCCCACGGTTACCCCTTCGGCCCGCATCCGGTCGGCGAGGTCGGCAACGTGCTGATCCGCGGCTGCACCGCGTTGGGCATGCAGGTGAGCGCGGGGGGACCGGTCGCGATCCTCACCGGATCCCGCGGCGACAGACCCCATTGCATCTACCGGGGCTTCTGCATCCAGGGCTGCAAGGTCGGCGCGAAGGCGAGCACGTTGATCACCCACGTCCCCGACGCGCTGGCCCACGGCGCGGAGATCCGCGACGGCTGCATGGCCGGGCGGATCGAGGTCGACAAGCACGGCAAGGTGACGGGGGTGAGCTACTTCGATCCCGACGGGCGCTCGGTCTTCCAGCGGGCGCGGGCGGTGATCGTCTGCGCCTACGCCATCGAGACGCCGCGGCTCCTGCTGAACTCGGCGGCGCCGCGCTTCGAAGACGGCCTGGCGAACTCGAGCGGCACGGTGGGCAGGTACCTGATGGCCCAGGCGGGGAACGTGATCCTCGGCCGCTTCGATCGGCCGGTGCGGATGTACAAGGCGCCCCCCGCCCACGCCATGACCGAGCACGACTACGAGACCGATCCCACGCGCGGCTTCGCCAGGGGCTTCGCGATCCAGACGGTGGGACCGCTGCCCATCGCCTTCGCCAAGCAGATGATGGTGGCGAAGGGCGCCTGGGGTTGGGGGATGCGCCAGCTGATGATGGACTACAACCATTGGGCCGGCCTCGGGCTGCTGGGCGAGATCCTCCCCTGGGAGGACAACCGCGTCACCCTGGCCGAGGAGCGCGATCGCCACGGCCTGCCGGTGGCGAAGGTCACTTTCGGCCTCCACGACAACGATCATCGGCTGATCGAATTCGGCAAGAAGCGCGTGATGGACGTGATGTGGGCCGCCGGCGCGGAGGAGGTGGTCCAGGAGGCGCGCTACGCCCACCTGGTCGGCGCCGCGCGGATGGGCAGCGATCCCCGGACCTCGGTGGTGGATGGCTTCTGCCGCAGCCACGACATCCCCAACCTCTTCGTCTGCGACGGGAGCGTGATGCCGAGCCAGGGCTCTGCGAATCCGGGGCTGACGATCCAGGCGCTGGCCGCGCGGACGGCGGATTATCTGATCCACCAGGGGCAGGCGATCTTCGGCGACGGGCCGCGCTCGACAGAGACCCCGCCGTTTCGCCCCGACCTCTCGCCGCCGGGGACCCATGGCCGCGGCGTGCCGCGCTTCGTCTAGGTTGTCGGTTCGATCGCCCGTCGGTTAGTCTCTGCCGCATGCATGAGAACGAGCGAGGGGCGAGGCCGCTCCTGGGGCGGGTGGCGCTGGTCACCGGCGCGAGCCGCGGGATCGGCAAGGCCTGTGCGCTGGCGCTGGCCCGGGCTGGCGCCAGGGTCGCCCTCTGTGCGCGGGACGTCGCCGCCTCGGAGGAGGGGGTCGCCGCGGTCGCGGCCGCCGGTGGGGAGGCGAAGGCCTTCGCGTTGGACGTCAGCGATGCGGCCGGGGTGGACGCCTGTGTCGCCGCGGTGGTCGAGACCTTCGGCCCCGTGGACGTGGTGGTGAACAACGCCGGCATCGCGCTCTCCGCGCCCCTGCATCGGACGACGGTGGAGGATCTCCGCCGGGTGCTGGAGGTGAACCTGGTCGGCACCTTCTCGGTGATCCACGCGGTGCTGCCCTCGATGCTCGAGCGCAGGAGTGGACGCATAGTGAATATAGCGTCTACCGCCGGCAGGGTGGGCTATCGCTATACGACCGCCTATACCGCCAGCAAGCACGCCGTCGTCGGCCTCACCCGCTCGCTGGCCCACGAGGTCGCCCCCAAGGGGATCACGGTGAACGCGGTCTGCCCCGGCTGGACGGAGACCGAGATGCTGGAGGCGTCCGCCCGCAAGATCTCGGAGGTCACCGGCCGCAGCCACGATGAGTCGGTGGCGGAGCTCGCCCGGATGAACCCCATCGGCCGCCTGATCCAGCCGGAGGAGGTGGCGCGGGCGGTGGTCTTCCTGGCGGATCCCGCGGCCTCGGCGATCACGGGGCAGCTCTTCAACGTGGACGGCGGCGAGGTCCTGGCGTGACCGCCGGGCATCCGATCGGCGCCGGCGCTCCCGAGGTGAAGGGACGGCACGCAAGGGGGCAGGCCATGCGATTCATTCCCGACCAGCGCGCGAGCGGGGAATCAATGACAACCGATGGGCGCCTCCGGCTACGGAGCGCTCTGATTCTGATGAAGTACGAGGAGAGAAATTGAATCATCTTCTGCGAGCGATCCAGCCACCGGGCTGGAAGCGCCCCAAGGGCTACTCCAATGGCATCGTCGGCGAGGGGCGCCTCCTCTTCGTCGCCGGCCAGGTGGGCTGGGACGAGGACGAGGTCTTCCAATCGGAGGTCTTCCACGAGCAATGGGAGAAGGCGCTCTCCAACGTGATGGAGGTGATCCGCGCGGCGGGAGGCGGGCCGGAGCACGTGGCGCGGCTGACGATCTACGTGGTCGACAAGCAGTCCTACGTGGAGCAGATGGCCGACGTGGGCGCGGCGTGGAAGAAGCATATGGGAAAGAACTATCCCGCCATGGCGATGGTCGAGGTCGCCGACCTGGTCGAAGATCGGGCGCTGGTGGAGATCGAGGCCACCTGCATCCTCCCGAAGGAGTCGTAGATGATGCAGCCCCAGAGCTTTCGCTACGAGGAGCGCGACGACGGCGTCGCCGTGATCACCCTGGATCGGCCGGAGAAGCTCAACGCCCTCACCTTCGAGGTCTACGCGGAGCTGCGCGATCTCTTCGCGGCGCTGGAGAGGCGCGAGCCCGTGCGCGCGGTGGTGATCACTGGATCGGGCCGGGCCTTCTGCTCGGGAGGCGACGTCCACGACATCATCGGCGAGCTCTTCTCCCGAGATATGCCGGGGCTGGTGGAGTTCACCCGGATGACCTGCGATCTCGTCCGCAACATCCGCCGCCTGCGCAAGCCGGTGGTGGCGGCGCTGAACGGGACGACGGCGGGCGCCGGCGCGGCGATCGCCCTGGCCTGTGATCTGCGGGTGGCGGCGGCAGGCTCGAAGATCGCCTTCCTCTTCGTGAAGGTGGGTCTCGCCGGCGCGGACATGGGGGCGGCGTATCTGCTGCCGCGGTACGTGGGCCTCGCCAAGGCCACCGAGCTCCTGATGTTCGGCGATCCGATCCTGGCGGAGGAGGCCAAGGCCATCGGCCTCCACAACGAGGTGGTGCCCACCGAAGAAGTGCTCCCCCGGGCCCTCGCGCTGGCGGGGCGCCTCGCCGCCGGCCCGACCTTCGCGCTGGGCGTGACCAAGGAGCTCCTGGACGAGGAGCAGCACGCGAGCCTGCTCGGCGCGCTGGACAACGAGGCCCGGGCCCAGGCGATCTGCATGCAGACCAAGGACTTTCGCGAGGCTTACGAGGCGTTCACGGAGAAGCGCCCCGCGCGGTTTACGGGGACGTGAGCAGGGAGGCCTCCCGTGGGCAGCGCGGCCCCGGGGCGCCTCGTCTGCCAGCGGCGATCGGGCCTCTCGGGGAGCGCGCTCGAGGCGGCGGAGACAGAGCGGCGCAGTCGAGGGGCGCGAGCAGATTCAACCCGACGCGTGCGATGGCGTGTATGCAGGCGAGCGAGCCGAACGATGGCGTGCGCTCTTTGGATGGACGCAAACGGAGGAACCGATGCCCTTTCTCGAGGATCGACATCATGAGCTGAGCCGCAGGGCCCGCGCCTTCGGCGACGAGGTCCTGGCGCCCGTCGAGGATCGCGAGGAGGGCGTGGACGAGCTCTTCGTCTCGATCCTGCGCGAGCTCGGCGAGGCTGGCCTGCTGCGCTACTCGGTGCCCAAGGCCTATGGCGGGGTCGCGGAGCCGCTGGATGTACGCTCGCTTTGCACGATCCGTGAGGCGCTGGCCTGGAGGATGGGCCTCGGCGACTTCGCCTTCGCCATGCAGGGCCTGGGGAGCTATCCCATCGCGCTTGCGGGGACTGAGGCGCAGAAGGCGCGGATCCTCCCGCGGGTGGCCACAGGCGAGGTGCCCGCCGCCTTCGCCCTCACCGAGCCGGCGGCCGGCTCCGACGCCGGCGCCGTGGCCTGCAGCGCCAAGCGGATCGGGGACGAGTGGGTGATCACCGGGCAGAAGCGCTTCATCTCCAACGCGACGATCTTCGGGGCGATGACCCTCTTCGCCCGGACCTCCGAAGGGCCCAAGGGCGTCTCGGCCTTCCTGGTGGAGGCGGGCACCCCGGGGATTCGCGTGGAGGCCCAGCAGACGATGGCGCCGCATCCTCTGGGCGAGGTCTTCTTCGAGGAGGCGCGGCTGCCGAAGGACGCGCTGCTCGGCGCCGAGGGCGCGGGCTTCAAGCTGGCCCTGACCACCCTCGACCTCTTTCGCACCACGGTGGGCGCCGCCGCCTTGGGGATGGCGCAGCGAGCGCAGGACGAGGCGCTGGCCCACGTAAAGGGGCGGCGGCAGTTCGGCGGTCCCCTCGCCGATCTCCAGGGCGTGCAGTTCATGATCGCCGACAGCGAGGCGGAGCTCGAGGCCGCGCGGCTGCTGGTCTATCGCGCCGCCTGGGTGAAGGATCGGGGCGCGGCGCGGGTCACCCGCGAGGCGGCGCTGGCCAAGCTCGTCTCCACCGAGAACGCCCAGCGGATCATCGATCGGAGCCTGCAGCTCCACGGAGGCGCCGGGGTGATCCGGGGCACGCCGGTCGAGCGGCTCTATCGGGAGATCCGCGCCCTGCGGATCTACGAGGGGGCGTCCGAGGTGCAGAAGCAGGTGATCGCCAGGGGCGTGCTGCAGTAGCGCGCGCCGCGCGATCGCTGCAGGCAGGGGAGCTCGTGAGGGCCTTCACGAGCTCTTGCGAGTGGGAGGCGGTTGAAGCTGGAGCGAGCCCTCCGCGCGCCGCGCGGGTGAAAGAATCGCGTCCGACTTGGCCGGGGCAATTTTCTTGCGGGCTCTGGGCCGACAGGCGGGTCGATGCTGCGGTAGTCTCGCCGCATGCGAGCTGACCTCTGAACGAGAGAGAGGAAGAGCGATGGAAGAGCTGGAGTTTCCCGAGGCGCTGAACCTCTGCGTGGAATACGTAGATCGCAACGTGCAGGAGGGCCGCGGCGATCGCGTGGCGCTCCTCTACCGCGACGAGCGCTACACCTACGCCCAGGTCCTGGAGAACGTCTGCAAGGCCGCGAACCTCCTGGAGCGGATGGGCCTCGAGCGGGAGCAGCGCGTGCTCCTGATCCTCTCCGACCACCCCGAGTTCGTCTGGTTCTGGTTCGCCGCCGTGCGGATGGGGGCGGTGGTCTCCGCGGTGAATCCGGAGTGCAAGGCGGAAGAGCTCGACTACTACCTCGAGTACACCCGCTCCCGGATCGTGGTGGCGGAGGAGCGCCTCTCGGGGGCCACCCTCGATCTCGGCAAGGCGCGCTGGCTCAAGGGCGCGATCTTGTGCCGGGGTGAGCCTGCGCCGGCACCCAAGGCCCGCGCCGCGCGTTGGGAGGGAGAGGGTGGTGCGCTGCGGGCGCGCCTGTCGCCGCCTCGGACCGTACGCTGGGAGAGCGAGGCGCCCGGCCTCTCCGCCCTCCACGAGCCGGCTGACACCCTGGCGGAAGACGTGGGGGTGATGCTCTACACCAGCGGCTCCACAGGCTTCCCCAAGGCGGTGGTCCATCGCCATGTGGACTTTCTCTACAACACCCACACCTACGGGCTGCCCGTCCTCGGCGTGCGCCCGGACGATGTCACGGTGGGTGTTCCCAAGCTCTTCTTCGGCTACGCCCTCGGCACCAACCTCCTCTTCCCGTTTCGGGTGGGAGCGACGGTGGCGCTCTTCGCCGAGAAGAGCAGTCCCGAGCGGGTGCTCGAGGAGATCAGCCGGCGGCAGGCGACGATCCTCTGCAGCGTGCCGACGATGCTCAACGGGATGATCCACCTGGACTGCGAGGACGGCCGCTTCGATTGGTCGAAGCTGCGGATCACCACCAGCGCCGGCGAGGCGCTGCCCGCCGAGCTCCACGCCCGCTACGCGGAGAAGTTCGGCCATGAGGTCCTGGACGGGATCGGCTCGGCGGAGCTCTTCCACGTCTATGTCTCCAACCGCCCCAGCGACGTGAAGGCGGGCTCCCTCGGCAAGGTGGTCGAGGGCTACGATGCGAAGATCTGCGACGACGAGGGGCGGGAGCTCCCCGACGGGGAGTTGGGCTCGCTGTGGATCCGCGGCACCTCGATGGGGTTGGGATATTTCATGCGCACCCAGGCGAGCCGGGAGGCCTTCCGCGGCGAGTGGTTCGTCTCCGCCGACAAGTTCCGCCGCGATCCGGACGGATGGTTCTGGTACGGCGGCCGCACCGACGATCTCCTCAAGGTGGGTGGGCGCTTCCTGGCCCCGATCGAGGTGGAGAACGTGCTCCTGGGCCACCCTTCGGTGCTGGAGGTGGCGGTGGTGGGCTTTTTGGACGAGGAGGGCCTGGAGAAGCCGCGGGCCTTCGTGGTGCCTCGAGACGGCCACGCCCCCGGCGACGAGTTGGCCAAGGCGCTGCAGGCCCTGGCCAAGGAGAAGCTCCAGCCCTGGAAGTACCCCAGGCAGGTGGTCTTTCGAGACAGCCTCCCCAAGAGCGATCGCGGCAAGATCCTCAAATCCGCCCTCCGCGGAATCGAGGCGGAGGGCGCCCTCGCACGAAGCGCGAGCTGAGAGACTCGGCTCGTCTCCCTGCGGGGGGCGATTACTCATTCATCGACCCGACGAGGGGCGCTCTCGTGCGGCGTATGCGCTGATGGGCCCGCGGCGTCTCTCCCGCGTTGGCGAGCGCTTCGCGCGCCCTCGCGCGTCAGCGCGGAAGGGGGCGTCTTCGTCCCAATGGCGTCTTTCCCTCGGCGCCCACGCTTCCTAGCTTTGCGATCAGCGGAGAACGGCAGTCGCCGCTCGTCCGGGTTCGGGGATGGGTCCGCTGGTTGGGAAAGGCTGGGCATGCGGAAGCTCGTGGTCTCCCTCCTTGCGCTCTGCTGGCTCGCTGCGGGTTGCGGCGGGACGGACACGCTGCGCGAGGTCGACGGCCTGGCGCTGGCGGGGCCGTCGGCGCTGGACTTCGGCAGGGTGGGGCTGGGCGCCACGGTCGCCCGCACCGTCACCGTTCGCAACGGCGGCCACGCGCCTCTGACGATCCTCGAGCACACCATCGAGGGGGAGGGGGAGGACTTCGAGGTAGAGAACATCGGCAGGGAGCATCTGCGCGAAGGCCAGAGCACCAGGATCGAGGTGCGCTTCACGCCGGATAAGGAGGCGGTCCTCGAGAGGGTCCTGGAGCTGCGCACCGACGATCCCCGCCAGGAGGTGATCCAGGTCCCCGTCACGGGGATCGGCGTCCGGCCCAGGCTCATGACGAGCCCGGCGGCGCTGGACTTCGGCAAGGTCGAGTTGGGGATCACCGTGACCCTCCCCCTCACCCTGAACAACGGCTTCGACATCCCGGTGCAGGTGGAGCTGTTTCGAACCGGCGATCCCCAATTCTCGATCGAGCCCGACGGAACGGCGTCGGTGGGCCCCAACCGCCTGACCGAGATCGAGGTGAGCTATCGGCCCAATCGCCTTGGCCCCGCCGACGGTCTGATCTCGATCCGCCCGTGCCCGATCTGCGACTCGGTGCTGGTGCCGATCACAGGCTTCGGCATCGACGAGGCCCTGGAGATCGTCCCCCCGGAGATCGACTTCGGCTGGGTGCCCATCGAGAGGATCGTCCACCGCGAATTCACCATCACCAACGTGAGCTCACAGCCGGTGGAGATCTTCTCGATGGAGCTGGTGCCAGGCAGACCCGCCTTCGGCCTCGAGCCCTTCGTCGGCGTCCTCCAACCCGATCAGGCCATCGTCATGGAGGTCTCCTTCCTCCCCACCGAGGTGAGCTACGACGAGGATTGGGTGGAGATCGCCTCGACCTCCCAGCGGTCGCCCCTGCGGCGGGTCCACCTCTTCGGCCACGGCGGCGGCCCGCAGATCCAGGTGGCGCCGCCAGGTCTGGCCTTCGGCTCGGTGCCGATCGGCGCCAGGGCGCAGCTCCCGCTGATCATCGTGAACGCCGGCGCCGACGTGGCGGCCCCGCCCCTGGAGATCCTGGAGATCCGCGTGGAGAACCCTGCCGGCGCGCCCTTTGGCGTAGACCGCGATCTGGTGGCACATCCCGTCACCCTGGTGGCCGGCACCCAGGATCGGGTCACCATCGGCTACGAGCCTCTCTTCGTCGCTGCCGACGACCACGCCGAGCTGGTTGTGGTTTCCAACGACCTCTTGGTCCCCGAGGTGCGGATCCCGATGATCGGCAGCGCCTTCGCGGCGAAGCCGTGCAGCGATCTGATCGTGACCCCCTCGGACTTGGACTTCGGCTCGTTCCCGGAAGGGTGGGGCGGGACCCTCTCCTTCAAGATCGAGAATCCGGGGCGGGAGACCTGCATCATGAGGAACCTCCAGATCGCCCCGGGATCGGATCCTGCCTTCAGCACCGAGCCCGTGGCCAGCTTCCTGATCCGAGGGCAGAGCTGGTTCGGCTGGATGGTCCGCTTCGATCCCAGGGCGGCGGGGGCCGGCAGCGGCGCTCACGTGGGGGAGCTCGAGCTCTTCGCCGTGAACGCCGGCCTCCAGCGCTACACCGTGGGGCTGCGGGCCTATAGCGAGGATGGCTGCCTCCAGGCCGATCCCAACTTCGTGGACTTCGGCACCGACGCCAACGGCTGCGGGACCCATGAACGAACCGTGCGCTTCACGAACACTTGCCAGGGGCCGGTGGACATCCGCGCCATCGACATCGGCGCACAGGCCAGCGACGCGGACTTCACCGTCGCCGGGAGGCCCCGCACGCCCTTCGCCCTGGGCTCGCTGCGCAGCTTCGATGTACACGTTCGATGGAACACCGGCGTACAGGGGATCACATCCGCGCCGCTGCAGGTCTACGAAGGGAGCCGGACGCATCCCCTGACGGTGCCCCTCGTCGGCGAGCTGCTGCGCGAGGGGTGGATCGTCGACAACTTCGTGCAGCGGTCCCGGGGCGCGGCGGACGTGCTCCTGGTGGTCGATAACTCGAGCTCGTTGGTGGAGGAGCAGTCCCGGCTGCGAGCCGCCGCCCCCGTGCTCGTCGACGAGGCGCGGCGGCGCGGCGTGGACGCGCACTTCGCGGTGACCTCCACCGGCATCACCGTGGCCCCGGCGCCGAAGTTCGTCTGCCCCGGCGGCGCGCAGGGCGCGGAGGCCGGCAGGTTCTTCCCTGTGGATGGCTCGCGGCCGCGGATCGTCACGGGCGCCACGCCCAACGCCGCCGCTGTATTGGGAGACAACACCCAGGTGGGCTACTGCCACGAGCTGGAGCAGGGCCTGGAGGCGATGCGCCTCGCCCTCTCCGAGCCGCTCCTCAGCGCGGACAACGCTGGCTTCCTACGGGAAGACTCGTCGCTGGCCGTGATCTTCGTCAGCGACGACGAGGATAAATCGGGCTACCCCAGCGAGACCTACGCCGACTTCCTCCTCGCCCTCAAGGGGCGGGGTGGGGCGGTAGCCCACGCGATCGTCTATACCGGCGCGGAGGAGTGCAGGGAGGGGGTGGCGGTCGGCCTTCGCTATCTCGAGGTGGTCCGCGCCACCGGCGGCTTCGCCCTCTCCGAATGCGCCAGGGATTGGGCGCCCCTCCTCCGCCAGATGGCCGATCGGATCTTCGCCCCGCCGGCCCCCTTCCTCCTCAGCGGCCGTCCCGACGCCAGCGGCCTCCGAGTCAACGTCGACGGACGCCCAGCCGATCCGGCCACCTGGCGCTATGACGCCCCCACCAACACCGTCTCCTTCGCCCGCGGCGCCGAGCCCCCGGCCGGCACCCGGATCGAGGTGGGCTACACCGAGCAATGCAACTGAGAGTCTTTGACCAGACTCAGAGATGAGCCCTCCCAGGGCAGCGAAGCGAGGGAGTGCCTCGGATCGCGGCCGAAACACTCGGCTTGCTTCGGGGCCCGAGGCGCGTTACCCGATCGGCTGCCATGAAACGTCTCGCTGCCGCCGATCTTAGCTGGGAAGAGCTCCGCGATGCCGCCGAGGGAGGGGCCGTCGCGCTCCTCCCGGTGGGATCCACGGAGGCTCATGGGCCGCATCTGCCGCTGGACACCGACGTGGCCATCGCCACCGAGGTGGCGTTTCGCGCCCAGGCCCTCCTCGCGCCGGGGAGGCAGGCGATCGTCTTCCCCGCCCTGGCCTATGGGGTCACCGAGTTCGCCAAGGGCTTCACGGGCACCGTCTCCATCGGCGCCGAGACCCTGGAGGCGCTGGTGGTGGACGTGGCCCGCTCGCTCCACGAGCAGGGCTTTCGGCCGCTGGTGTTGGTGAATCATCATCTGGAGCCCGATCACTTCGCGGCGCTGCATCGGGCCGCCAGGCGGGCGGAGCCGGCCCGGGTGATCGTCCCGGATCATCGGCGCAAGCCCTGGGCGTTGGAGTTGGGCGAAGAGTTCTGCAGGGGCGGGAGCCACGCGGGGCAGTACGAGACCTCCCTGATGCTGGCCGCCGATCCGTCCCGCGTGCGGCGGGATCGGCAGGCGCTCGACCCCTTTCACGTCGATCTGGGCAAGGCGATCCGCGATGGGGCGAGGACCTTCCTCGAGCTGGGAGGCGAGCGGGCGTACTTCGGTGATCCCGCCGCAGCGTCCGAAGCCGAGGGCGACGCGCTCTTCACGAAGCTCGCGCAGCAGGTGGCAGAAGAGGTCCTCGCCTCTCGGAAGGAGTAGACGTGCAGCTCGACACACTCAAAGTGTTCTGTGACGTGGTGGAGTCGAAGTCCTTCTCCAAGGCGGCCCGCCTCAACCGCGTGACGCAGAGCGCGGTCTCCCAGCAGATCCGCGCGCTGGAGAAGCGCTACGACCGAAAGCTCCTCGACCGCGCGCCCCGGGCGATCCAGCCCACCCAGGCAGGCGAGACGCTCTATCAGGCGTCGCTGGAGGTGCTGGCGCGCTTCGACGAGCTCGAGGCGCAGATGCGGGAGGAGAGCCTGGAGGCGGAGGGGGCGGTCACCCTGGCCACGATCCACTCGGTGGGCCTCCACGAGATCCAGCAGCACCTCAAGGAGCTGATGCGCCAATTCCCCAGGGTCAAGGTGCGGGTGGCGTATCGCCGCAGCGATCAGGTCTACGACGACGTCGCCAACGGCGACGCGGACGTGGGCCTGGTCGCGTATCCGAGGGAGAAGCGCGAGCTGGCCATGGTCCCCTTCAGCGAAGATCGGCTGATCGTAGCCGTGCCGCCCGATCACCCCCTCGCCCGCAAGAAGGAGATCCCGCTGTCACGCCTCGACGGGATCAACTTCGTGGCCTTCGAGCGAGACATCCCCACCCGGCGCGCGGTCGACAAACACCTGCGGGATCAGGGCGTGACCGTCGAAGTGCGGATGGAGCTCGACAACATCGAGACGGTGAAGCGGGCGGTGGAGATCGGTCTGGGGGTCTCGATCCTCCCCCGCGCCGCGGTGCAGCCGGAGATCGCCACCGGCACCCTGGTGGCCATCCCCATCGCGGACGGCGTGTACACCCGACCGATCGCGATGTTGGTCCGGCGAGGCCGCTCGCTCTCACGCGCCGCCCAGGCGCTCCTCGACGTCTTCGGCGGCGAGGGCGCCAACGAGATCCTCTCGGCGGGGGGATCCAAGTGACGGAGCGCGGCTTTCGCCGCTTCGCGGTGGCGAACCTCCTCTACAACCTCGGAGTGATCGCCTGGGGCGCCTACGTGCGCGCCACCGGCTCCGGCGCCGGCTGCGGCGCGCATTGGCCCCTGTGCAACGGCGTGGTCGTGCCCCGCGATCCCACCGTCACCACCCTGATCGAGTACAGCCATCGCCTCACCAGCGGCCTCGCCCTCATAGGTGTCGTCCTCCTGGTCTTCTTCGCTCGGCGGATCTACGCGAAGGGCGAGCCCACGAGGTTCGGAGCGCATCTCTCCCTGGGCCTGATGCTCGTGGAGGCGCTCCTCGGGGCAGGCCTGGTCCTCCTCGGCCTGGTCGAGGACAACGACAGCGTGGCCCGCGCCGTGGCGATGGTGCTCCACCTGGTGAACACCCTCCTGCTGGTGGGAGCCCTGACCCTCACGATCTTCTGGGCGTCCGGTGGCGGGAAGCTGCGGCTGCGGGATCAGGGGGCGCTGGGCGCGATGTCGTTGCTGGGGATCGCCGCGATGCTGCTCCTCGGCGCCAGCGGCGCGATCGCCGCGCTGGGAGATACGCTCTTTCCTGCGACGACCCTGCGGGAGGGCTTCGCCCAGGACATCTCGTCGACGGCTCACTTCCTCCTCAGGCTGCGGGTGCTCCATCCGATCCTCGCGATGGGAACCGGAGCGTGGCTGCTGGTGGTGGCAGGCGTCGCCGCGGCGCTGCGGCCTGTGCGAGGCGTACGGGTCGCCGGTCTGGTGCTGATCGGCCTCTTCGTGATCCAGCTCGCGGCCGGTTTGGTGAACCTGGTGCTCCTGGCGCCGATCTGGCTGCAGCTCGTCCACCTGCTGCTCGCCGATCTCGTCTGGATCGCCCTGGTCTGGCTCTCGGCGTCGACCCTCTCCGCCCCGATCCCCCGCCACGTGGCGACGGAGGAAGAAGAGGCGCCCGCGCTCTCCGCGTAGCTTATCGCTCGGCCGCCGTGGTCGGCAGGGCGAGCTCGACCCCCGCGACCTCGCCGACGATGGTGGCGATGCAGGAGAAAAGCTCCGTGCCGCTGCCCTTCTCGTCCATCCAGCGGCCGGTCGCCTCTTCGTAGGCGAAGTGCCAGGCCTGCGCACGGGCCGCCAGCCAGATCTGCCGGGTGGGGCGCTGCGTGTTGATCACGCACTTCACCCCATTGGCGAAGCTGAGCTGCAGCACGTCTCCGGAGAACTCGTAGTCGACGTCATCCGGATCAACGGGCTCGAGGAGATCCTCGATGGCTCGGAACGTCTTGTCTGCGCGCTGTAGAAAGAGGGATTCGTCCATGGGCCTCGCACTCTAATCGCCCGGAAGACGCCCCGCCATAGGAGTCCCCAAAGGCGCCCTCGACGTGGTAGATCGTTGGCTCGTTCATCAACCCCCGGCCGCCTCGGGTGCCGGATGCATCGACGGCTCGCCGCGCCCCCGGCGTGAGACCGGCAAGGATCAACGTGGCGCCCCTCTCCAAGAAGATGCTCGCCCTGGCGGAGCGCCTGCTCTCCCCCGAGGAGCGGGAGCGGGTGGATGGACTCAATGTAAACGACGCGGGTACAGGCTTCGACTCCTTCGGCCTGAACGCCGACCACGTGGCCCTGGCCCTCGCCCTGGCCAAGCCGTTCTACGAGCGCTACTTCCGGGTGATCTCTCGGGGGGCGGAGAACGTCCCCCGCTCGGGGCCGGCGATCCTGGCAGCCAACCACTCGGGGACCCTGCCCTTCGACGCCGCCATGCTCTGGGCGGACGCGGTGCGGAACGTGGGTCGGGTGGCGCGGCCCGTGGGCGACTTCTTCGTCTCCGATCTCCCCTTCGTCGGCACCTTCTTCACCCGCAGCGGGATGGTCGGTGGCGCCAGGGAGAACGTTCAAGCCCTGCTGGATGCCGGCGAGTTGGTGATGATCTTCCCAGAAGGGGTGCCGGGGATCGGCAAGCCCTTCTACGAGCGCTACCAGCTCCAGCATTGGCGGATCGGGCACGCGGCCCTGGCGATCCGTTTGCGAGTCCCGGTGGTGCCAGTGGCGATCGTCGGCGCGGAGGAGCAGATGCCGCAGCTCACCAAGCTGCGCAAGCTGGGCCGGTACTTCGGCGCACCCTATATCCCGGTACCGCTGACGCCCTTTCCGCTGCCCGTTCGCTATCGGATCTATTACGGTGAGCCTCTCGCGGTGCACGAGCGCTACGATCCCGCCGACGCGGCGGACCTGGCCAAGGTGCGGGAGGCCGCCGAGCAGATCAAAGCCGCGGTCGAAGGGCTGATGAGGCAGGGTTTGCAGGAGCGCAAGGGCATCTTCCGCTAAGGGGATGCGCGCGCATTGATTCGATTCGAGGAGCCATGTCGACAGTCACCACCGAGGGGATCCGGGTCATTGTCCGCCCCGAGTTCTGGACCGAGCGCAGCGATGCAGCCAAGGGGCTCTTCGCCTTCACCTACACCGTGCGCATCACCAACGTAGGGGATCAGCCCGCGCAGCTCCTGCGCCGCAAGTGGATCATCACCGACGGCGCCGGCCACGTGGAGGAGGTCGAGGGCGACGGCGTCGTGGGCAAGCAGCCCCACCTCGCCCCTGGCGAGACCTTCGAGTATACGAGCTGGGTGCCGCTGCCCACGCCCATCGGCACGATGAAGGGCGAGTTCGTGATGGTCCGGCCCAACGGCGTGAGCTTCGCCGCCGCCGTCGCCGAGTTCGTCCTCACCCAGCCGCACGCTCTCCATTGATCCCGCCCGATTCCCCGCCTAGCGCGGAGAGATCAGCCTCTCGACCGTAGAAGGATTTTATCGCCCATGCGTCCGTCTCTCGACACCCTCGCCGTCCACGCCGGACGGGACGATCTCACGGAGCTGGGAGTCCACGCGCTCCCCCTCGATCTCTCGACCACCAACCCGCTGACCGACCCCGAGGCGGGGGGCGAGAGCCTCGGGCGCATGGCCCTCGGCGGTACCCCCGACGGCGGCAGCGCCGTCTACGCCAGGCTGCACAACCCCACCGTCGCCCGCTTCGAGGCGGCGCTGGCCAAGTTGGAGGGCGCCGACGACGCGGTGGCCTTCAGCTCCGGCATGGCGGCCATCACCGCGGTGCTCCTGGCGGCGCGCCAGCGGGGCGGCCATATGGTGGCGGTTCGGCCGATGTACGGCAGCGCGGACCACCTCATCGCCAGCGGCCTCCTCGGCCTGGAGGTGAGTTGGAGCAGCCCCTCCGAGGTCGGCAGCCACCTCCGCCCCGACACCTCCCTCGTCTACATCGAGACCCCCGCCAACCCCACCCTGCAGCTCCTGGACATCGAGGACATCGCGCGGCAGGCCAAGGGCGTTCCGGTGGTGGTCGACGCCACCTTCGCCACGCCCGTGCTGCTGCGCCCCATCGAGCACGGCGCCGTGATGTCCCTCCACAGCGCCACCAAATTCCTGGGCGGCCACGGCGACGTCATCGCCGGTGTCGTCGCCACCAACAACGAGTGGGCGAGCCTGCTGCGCCAGATGCGGGTGGTCACCGGCGGCCTCCTCCATCCGCTGGCCGGCTATCTCCTCCACCGCGGCCTCCAGACCCTCCCCATCCGGGTCCGCGCCGCCCAGGCCGGCGCCCGGATCATCGCCAAGCGCTTGGCCGAGCACCCCGCGGTGGAGAAGGTCTACTACCCCGAGCTCTCCGGCTGCGATCCCGCTGGCCTCCTCGGCCGCCAGCTCCAGGGCCCCGGCGCTTTGCTCTCCTTCGAAGTAAGAGGCGGCTACGATGCAGCGTGTAGGCTCCTCCGCGGCGTCAAGCTCGCCACCGCCGCCGTCAGCCTCGGCTCCGTCGACACCCTCATCCAGCATCCGGCCTCGATGACCCATCGCGTGGTCGATCCCGAAGCCAAGCGCCTCGCCGGCATCACCGACTCCCTGATCCGCCTCTCCGTAGGCATCGAAGATCCGGAGGATCTCTGGGCGGATCTGGAGGCCGGGCTCGGGGCCTAGGGGCGGGGATCCGCAAACGAACGGCGCGCGCCTGTGCCCGCCTCGAGCTCGCGCCCGGTGAGGGGGACCGGAGAGGCTTTCCATTGCGTCCGCCGCATTTGAAAACGATACTGGACACTCACTCTTGTCGAAAGGGCTGTGGCTTTGTTTCGTTTTTTAGTTTGGAGGAGCGTCTTCGTGGCTGGATTTCTGGTGTTGGGCGGCTGTGACTCGGAGACGGGCAGGGCTGGCGAGGGAGGCGGAGGCGATGGTGGCGGGGGCGTCGGAGGAATCGGGGGCGTCGGGGGCGAAGAACACGGCGGAGGCGGCTCGGGTGGCAGCGTCGAATCCGGCCACACCGGAACGATCCTCTTGAATCCAAAGGTGGGAGGGGAGCGTCGCTTCGTCTTCGACAAGGAGATCGACGGCTGCAGCATCATCGAGAACGAGCCGGGCTGTTTCGGTGGGACCTACTGGATCCTCTCCGCCGTCGGCACAGAAGTGGGTGGACGCGAGATCGGCGTCGACTTCAATTGGTGCGGCCCGAGCGACTCGAGCGAGCCGGCAGGCATTCTCCACGTCGACCTGGGAATCGGGGGCACCAAGAGTCTCTTCGCCTACTTGGACGGGACTGAACCTGTCGAGCAGCGTGGGACAGCCATCAAGTTCAGCGCTCCCTACGACGACGACGACGCTGAGGATGTCGGCACCCTGCACTTCGAGGCCGACTGCGACCGCGGCGGGATCTCACTCCCCTGAAAGCGCTCGAAATGGCTCGGATGCCCAGCATGCCGAATCTCGGTCGCACCACTGTGTCGTTCATGGTTCTTCACGAAGCGAACAAGCTCGCGCAACGAGGGGGCTTCATTCTCGGCAGGGTCGCAGATGGAATGCGACTTCGCAGTCGCCGCGGAAGGCGACAGGAGATGAAGAGATGAAGGGCAAGCGCAAGATGGGCCTCGTGATCGTGGGGCTGGGGGTCGCATCGTTCTTGGCCCTCACCGGGTTTCGCAACCATGAGGGCGGGCCCGAGGGGTTCATGGGCAAGAGGCTGGAGAAGATGCTGACGAAGATCGAGGCGACGCCAGAGCAGAGGGCGCGCATCGAGGCGATCAGGGATCGGCTGGTGGCGGAGCGGCCGAAGCGGGGTGGCGACCGCGGGGAGCTGCTGGAGCTCTGGAAGCAGGAGAGCCCCGACGCTGCGGCGATCCATGCGAAGCTCGATCAGAAGTTCGAGGAGCAGCGGGCCTTCGCCGGCAAGGTGGCGGACGCCTTGATCGAGGTACATGGAGTCCTCACGCCGGAGCAGCGGGTCAAGGTGGCCGCGATGATGGAGAAGGGTGCCCACGAGGGTCGCGGCAAGCGAAAGGGCCCCGGGCACCGGATGCGCGGCGCCCCCGATTCCGTAGAGAAGTAGGCGGTGGCGCGAGAGAAGCGCGGGGCCTGGCAGACGCGGGGCCCCGCGAGCCTCGTCGCAGACGACGATGCCCTGGGGATTTCGAAGCAAAGGTGGCGACGGAATCGGGCGGCCAGGCACTCACGGTGAAGGCATCGATGCTAGTGGAGGCGAGGGAGATGGATGACGACGGCTCGATCGGGGGTTGGGTTCTGTGATGACTGAGATCACGAGCACGCAGGGGACCGAGCCCTCGATCACCGCGCTCCTGGTGGAGGACGACGAGAAGCTCGCGCGCCTGGTCTCGGGCTATCTCGAGGGCCACGGGGTGATCGTGACGTGGCTGGCGGACGGCGAGCGGGGGCTGCGCGAGGCGTTGGCGCGGCGCTACGACGTGGTGCTCCTGGATCTGATGCTGCCCGGACGCGGCGGCCTGGAGGTCTGCAGGGAGCTGCGGAGCCGATCGGACGTGCCGGTGATCATCCTCACCGCTCGCGGGGAAGAGGCGGATCGTATCCTGGGCCTGGAGCTGGGCGCGGATGACTACCTGGCGAAGCCCTTCTCACCGCGCGAGCTCCTGGCGAGGATCCGCGCCGTGGTCCGTCGGGCGCGGGGGCAGGCGGGGCCGTCGCTGCGCGCGGTCGAGGTGGGGGCCCTGCGCCTCGATCCCGGGGCCCGCAGCGCGCGCCTCGAGGGCAGGGAGCTCGACCTCACCTCCTACGAGTTCACGCTCCTCCACGCGCTGGCCGAGCGGGCAGGGCGGGTGCTCTCGAGGGAGCAGCTCCTCGACCTCGCCAAGGGCAGCGCCGAGGAGTCCTTCGATCGTTCGATCGACGTCCACGTCTCGAGGCTCCGCCAGAAGCTGGGCGACGACGCCCGCAGCCCGCGCTGGCTGAAGACGGTCCGTGGCGCCGGCTACCTCTTCTCCGCGCCGGAGGACGGCGCTTGAGTCGACGAGTGCCGGCGGACTTCGGACCTCCGGGCAACATCGCCCGCGAGCAGCGAGGGTTGGATTCTGTGACCGCGGGCATGGGGTCGTAGCATGAGCGGCCTCGACTTCCAGCGGCCGAAGGAGCGATGGCGGACCGGGGGCCTGACCTCGTCGACGAATCCGCGAGGGAGCAGGCGCCCGGCACGGCGCCGGCGGCTGGTCTGGAGGGTCTACCTCTTCGGCGTCCTCCTCCTGGTGGCGGTGGCGGTGGCGGCGGGGCTGGTGGGGGCGGCCTTCGGCAAGCGCACGAGGGGGGAGCTCCCCCTGCGGATCCTCACGCACATCGCCGGCGATCTCGAGCCGTTGCTCGACGATCCGGCGGCGCTGGAGGAGGAGCTCGCGCGAGCCCAGGGCACCTTGATGATGGAGCTCTCCGTCTTTGCGACGGATGGGAGGCTCCTGGCGACAACGGGCGACGACGGCGCCGAGCCGCTCATGCCCGCCGAGCTGGCGCGGATCGGAGGCGGCACCTTCCGACTGGAGGGATCGGAGCTGCGCTACGTGACGCCGCTCCCGGATCCCTGTGGGACGAAGCGCCGCTTCGAGTTGGTGCGTGGTGAGTGGCGACCCGCCCCCTGTGGCGCGGTCGCTGGCGCGGCGCCCTCCGCCTACCTGATCGGCCAGCGCCCCAAATTCGAGATCCCCCTCGAGCGTCCGCTTGCCATCCTGGGGGCGGTGCTGGCGGTGCTGGCCCTGGTCTCCCTCCCCTTCGCCCGAACGATCACCGCACCGCTGGAGAGGCTCACCGCCACCGCCGAAGAGCTGGGGCGAGGCCACCTCGGGGTGCGGAGCGGCCTCCGTCGTAACGATGAAGTGGGGACCCTCGCCCTCGCCTTCGACGAGATGGCCGTGCGCCTCGAGGCGTTGGTCCGCAGCGAGAAGGAGCTCCTCGCCAACGTCTCCCACGAGCTGCGCACGCCGCTCGCCCGGATCCGGGTGGCGCTGGAGCTGGCGCAGGAGGGCGATCTGGACGAGGCCCGCCGCTACCTCGGCGACATCGGCGCCGACCTGCTCGAGTTGGACGGCCTCATCGAAGACGTCCTCACCGCCGCCCGCCTCGACGTCGGGACCGGCGGCTCCCCTCCGTTGCGCCTCGCCCCCCTCGATCCCGCCGACCTCGCCGAGCGGGCGGCGGCTCGCTTCCGCGCCGAGCATCCCGACCGCGGCCTCGAGGTCCGGATCGAAGGCCGCCTGCCGACGCTCCGCGGTGACCCCGTGCTCCTGCGGCGGGTGCTCGACAACCTCCTCGACAACGCCCGCAAATACTCGGACGGCGAGGTCCTGCTCTCGGCCCGAGCCGTCGCCGAGGCAGTCGAGTTCTCGGTGCAGGATCAGGGGATCGGCATCGATCCGGACGATCTCTCCCGTCTCTTCAGCCCATTCTTCCGCTCCGACCGCAGCCGCACCAGACGGTCGGGAGGCGTCGGCCTCGGCCTCACCCTGGCGCGCCGCATCGTCGAGGCCCACGGAGGCAGCCTGGGCGCCGAGAGCGCCCCGGAGAAGGGCTCCATCTTCCGCGTGCGCGTGCCCCTGCCCCACAGCCCGCGCTGATCGACGCCTCCGGCTCGGCGGCACGAATCGGATCGATCTCGCGCTCGCCTCGATGAGTCGGCGGCCTTGGTGGTTGACCTGCGATCTCGGCGCGATCTGGGCTACCATCCCTCCCATGGCCTTCAAGAGTCTCGCGCCGGCGTTGCTGCTCGGCGCGCCACAGCTCGGAGATCCCAACTTCGAGAGGAGCGTGGTGCTCCTTGGTCGTCATGAGGAGGAGGGCGCCCTCGGCTGGATCCTGAACGGGATGGCGTTGGCGCCGGTGGGCGAGATGCTCATGGCGGCCGAGCTGGTGCCGCGGGGGATGGAGGTCCCGACGACCAGGGCGTTCCAACGGACGGCGCATGTCGGCGGGCCGGTGCATCTGGAGAGCGGCTGGCTCCTCTATCGTCGCTCCAGCGCCGCCTTCGAGGGCGACCTCTCGATCGGGGACGAGCTGGCGGTCTGCAGCAATCCGCACGCGGTCCGCGCGATCGTCGAGGGGGGCGAGCCCCAGGACTTCCGCTTGGTGCTTGGCTACGCCGGCTGGGGGCCGGGGCAGCTCGAGTCCGAGCTCCGCGAAGGGGTCTGGCTGCCGAGCCACGCCGACCCGGGCCTCGTCTTCTCCACCCAGCCGGAGGCGATGTGGGACGCCGCCTTCGAGCAGGCCACGGGCGCCTCCGCGGGGACCTTCCACGGCAAACAATGGGGGATCGCCTAGGTGGTGGGAACGCCGCACCAGCGCCGGGTCGGCAAGCTGACCGCGATCCTCGACGTCGCCAAGGCGATGGTCTCGGAGCGCGATCTCGACGCGCTGCTGCCGATGATCATGAGGGAGGCCGGCAGGGTGGCGGAGGCGGATCGTTGCTCGATCTTCCTGGTCGATCGCGAGGCCCAGGTCCTCTACTCCAAGGTCGCCCAGGGCATGGGCCGCTCGCCGATGATCCGGGTGCCGCTGGGGGTGGGGATCGCGGGGCATACCGCGCGGACGGGCCAGCCCATCAACCTGCCGGACGCCTACGTGGATCCGCGCTTCAACCGCGCGGTGGATCTCTCCACCGGCTACCGCACGACCTCCCTCCTCTGCGTGCCGATGTTCAACGCGAAGGGCGAGGTGGTGGGGGTGATCCAGGCGTTGAACAAGCGCGGCGGCGCGTTCAGCGACGAGGATCAGGAGCTGCTCCTGGCCCTGGGCGGGCAGGCGGCCTCGGCCGTCGAGAACGCCCTGCTCCACGAGGAGATCCAGCGGCTCTTCGAGGGCTTCGTCAGGGCCTCGGTGGTGGCGATCGAGTCGCGGGATCCGACCACCGCCGGTCACTCGGAGCGGGTGGCGAGGCTGACCCTCTCCCTGGCCGAGGCGGTGCAGCGGGACGAGCGCGGCAGGTACGCGGGTACGCGCTTCGATCCGGATCAGCTCATGGAGATCCGCTACGCCGCGCTCCTCCACGACTTCGGCAAGGTGGGGGTGCGCGAACACATCCTGGTGAAGGCGAATAAATTCCACCCCAACGAGCTCTCGCTGGTGGAGCAGCGCTTCGCCTACGCGCGCAAGAGCCTGGAGGCCGAGTCGCTGCGGCGCCAACGGGATCGGCTGGCGGCGGGGGAGAACCTCAGCAGGGTGCTCCTGGACGAGGAGGGGCCGCTGGAGACCCGCCTGCGCGAGATCGACGCGGCGATGGAGCTGGTGCGGCGCTGCAACCAGCCCACCGTGCTCCCGGCGGGGATCTCCGCGCCGCTGGCGGAGCTCGCCAGGGTCAGCTTCCAGGGGCCGGACGGCACGCCCCACACCCTCCTCTCCGAGTCGGAGGTCGAGCTGCTCTCGATCACCAAGGGGTCGCTCTCGGCGGCGGAGCGCCTGGAGATCCAGAGCCACGTCTCCCACACCTATCGCTTCCTCAGCCAGATCCCCTGGACCCGCAGCCTGCGCCGGGTGCCGGAGATCGCCCACGCCCACCACGAGAAGCTCGACGGCACGGGCTACCCCCGCGGGATCCCGGCGGAGTCCATCGGCATCGAGGCGCGGATGATGGCCATCGCGGACATTTACGATGCGCTCACGGTGAACGATCGCCCCTACAAGAAATCCGTCTCCCACGATCTGGCCCTGGAGATCCTCCAAAGCGAGGTCCGGGAGGGGAAGCTGGACGAGGATCTCTTCCGGCTCTTCGCCGAAGAGGAGATCCCGATCCGCGCCCTCTCGCCGGAGCCGGAGGAGCTGGTCGACGAGGCGGCCGCTCGCTAGGCGATCGCGGCGAACGCTCGCTCGTTCGTGGCGGTGGGCCCTCGGCTTTGGCATGCTGCGCCGCGTGAACGAGCAGCCCTCCTCCAGCGAGCCTCTGACAACGGCGGCCCCCGCGGCGCGCCCCGCCCCTCAGGCGCGGCGGATGGGCGCGATGGCGATGCTCGTCTCCGGCGCGACGATGCTCTCGCGGCTCCTGGGCCTCCTCCGCGAGCAGATCTTCGCCGCCCTCCTCGGGGCCAGCGCCTTCGCCGACGCCTTCGTGGTCGCCTTCCGGATCCCCAACCTCCTGCGGGATCTCTTCGCGGAGGGGGCGCTCTCCGCGGCCTTCGTCCCCACCTTTACCGACTATCTGAAGAACCGCGGGCGGCAGCAGGCGGTGCGCCTGGCGAACGTAGTGATCGGCAGCCTCCTCGTCGTGGTGGGCGTCCTCACGCTGGTCGGAATCGTCTTCGCGCCCCAGCTCGTGGCCTTCATGGCGCCGGGCTTCGCCCAGGTGAGCGGCAAGGCGGAGCTCGCTGCCCTCTGCACCCGGATCATGTTCCCCTTCCTCCCCCTGGTTTCCCTGGCGGCGGTGGCGATGGGCCAGCTCAACGCCGAGGAGCGGTACGGGCCGCCGGCCTTCGCCTCGGCGATGTTCAACGTGGTGGCGATCCTGGGCGGCGCCTTCCTCTTCTTCGCCGGCTTTCGCGAGGAGGAGGCCGTGATCGGCTGGTCGATCTTCACCCTCGCGGGAGGCGCCGCCCAGCTCCTTGTCCAACTCCCGGCGCTGCTACGGGGCGGCTTCTCCCTGCGCCCCGCCCTCGATTGGGCGGAGCCGGGGCTGCGTCGGATCGGTCGCCTGATGGGTCCGGCGACCGTGGGCCTGGCGGCCACCCAGATCAACATATTCGTCAACACGATCTTCGCGTCGCAGGTGGAGGGTGCGCCCTCCTGGTTGAACTACGCCTTCCGGCTGATGCAGCTCCCGATCGGAGTCTTCGGCGTGGCGGTGGCCACCATCGCCACCACCCGCCTGGCCCGCCGCGCGGCGGAGCGCGATCTCGCCGGGATGCGCGCGACCCTCGCTCAGGGGCTGAAGCTGGTGGCCTTCCTCACCCTGCCCTCGATGGTGGGGCTGCTGGTGCTGCGCGAGCCGATCGTCCGCCTGCTCTTCCAACACGGCCGCTTCTCCGCGACGGATACCGTGGCCACCGCGTCAGCGATCCTGATGTACGCCACCGGCCTCTACGCCTACTCGGCGGTGAAGGTAGTGGCCCCCGCCTTCTACGCCCTGGACAAGTCCCGGATCCCCGTGATCGCGTCGGTGGCGGCAGTGGGGGCCAACGTGATCCTCAACGTCAGCCTCTTCCCCTACCTCTCCTTTCGAGGTTTGGCCTTGGGGACCGCCGCCGCCGCCACGGTGAACTTCGCCGTCCTCGCATTCGCTTTCCGCCGGATCGCCGGAGGCTTCGCCGGCGCCGAGCTCCTCCTCCACCTCGTACGGGTGCTCCTGGCGACGATCCCCTGTGGCCTCGCCGCCTGGTGGGCCAACCACGGTATCGAGCAGGCCCTGGGCACCAGCGGCGTCCTCGCAAGGAGCGTAGGGGTCGGCCTGGCGGTGGGCGCCGGGGCCCTGGCGTACCTGATGGCCTGCCGCCTGCTCCGCGTGGCGGAGCTCGAGGAACTCAGCGCCTTCGTGCGCCGCCGCCTGAGTCGCGCCGCCTGAGTCGCGCCGCCTGAGTCGCGCCGCCTGAGTCGCGCCGCCTGAGTC
>JBEBXK010000014.1:0-93666 GCA_040391605.1 Vulgatibacter incomptus | reverse complement strand
CCGGAGGCGAGGGCGGCATCGGCGGGGCCGGAGGCGAGGGCGGCATCGGCGGGGCGGGAGGCGAGGGCGGCATCGGCGGGGCCGGAGGCGAGGGCGGCATCGGCGGGGCCGGAGGCGAGGGCGGCGTCGGCGGAGCCGGCGGCGAGGGTGGCGTGGGTGGAACCGGAGGAGACGGCGTGGGTGGTGCCGGCGGCTCGGAGGAGCAGGAGCCTGTAGCCGTCAGGGTCGAGATCGATCCAAACCCAATCGTCCTCGCCGAGCTGGCCGTCACCACCTTGGTCGCGGCGGCCTTCGACGTCGACGATCAGCCCATCGACTCGCTCCCCGTCGTCTGGACGTCTTCCGATCCTGTGATCGTGAGCGTGAGCGCCTCCGGCTTCGCCGTCGCCCACCGTGCGGGCACCGCGACGATCACCGCGACCATCGAAGGGATCGACGGCCACGCGACAGCGACCGTGAATCCCGGGGTGGTCGTCGGGGTCTCCATCATCGGAGTGCCGGAGATCTTCACCATCGGCAACACCGCCACCCTCACCGTGAATGCGGTCGACGCCCAGGACCGCCTGCTCTCCGGACGCCTGGTCTCGTTGACGTCGTCTGATCCTACGGTCGCGACCATCGACGCGACCGGGCTGCTGACCGCGGTGGCGGGGGGCACGACGACCATCACCGCAGAGGTGGAGGGCGTCGAAGGGACGGCAGAGGTCGAGGTCCTCACGCCCCGCGCCATCGGCCCCGTGATGGGATACGCCCACTCCTGCTACCTGGATGCCGCGGGCACCGCCTGGTGCTGGGGCAGAAACAACCACGGCCAACTCGGAGACGGAACGAACGTCGACAGGGGCGTTCCGGCCGTCGTCGGCGGCGGCCACACCTTCCGCTCCCTGGCCGCGGGCCGCCAGCATAGCTGCGGCGTCACCATGGCCAACGAGATCTATTGCTGGGGATCCGATGACGACTTCACCATCGGCGGCGGCGGGAGCTCCCCTACTCCTGTGTTCGCGTACCCGACGCCGTACGAATTCGTCGCCTCCCAGGCGAGCGGCAACTGCGTCGTCGATCTCCTGGGACACGCCTATTGCTGGGGACAGAATTCGCCCGATCACGAGCTCGGAAATCCCTCGACGCTCCCCCGGAGCGCCATCCCCCTTCCGCTCTCAGCTCCCGCCGGCAGCGCGACCCTCGAGTTGGTCGAGATCAAGGGGGGTGAACGCCACGCCTGCGGCCTGACCACGGATTCGAAGCTCTTCTGCTGGGGATACAACTTCTTTGGGCAGCTCGGTGACGGGACGTCGACAGTGCGGGATGGCCCCGTCGAGGTCTTCCCCGGGCAGACCGTCCAGGCCTTTGGCGTCGGCGGCTACTTCAGCTGCGCCACCGCCAACGGCACCTCCTATTGCTGGGGTGAGAACGTCTACGGCCAGCTCGGCGACGGCGAAGAAGACGACCGAGAGATGGTCAACCCGACCCCTGTGCCGGTCGACTCCAGCATCGCGTTCACCGCCTACGCCGGCGGCTTCATTCATATGTGCGCCCTCGCTCCGAACGGACAGGCCCATTGCTGGGGCCGCAACGACAAGGGCCAGCTCGGCCGCTCCAATGGCAACCAATTCGAGTACCCGGTGACTGTGGACGGTGGGCTCAGCTTCACGGCCATCGCCGCCAGGGAGAAGCAGACCTGCGCCCTCTCCGACACCGGCACCCTCTACTGCTGGGGTGACAACCAATACGAGCAGCTAGGCACCGGCTTCGCCTCCCCCACCATCTCCACGCCCACCGCGGTACAGTGGCCCATGCCGTAAAGCCGTAAAGAGCGACGGCCACCGCAGGCGATTTCTCCGCCCCGCCTGCGGTGGCGACCGTCATCGGCGAGGTCTTCGCAGCGGCGTCCGATTGGTATCCTCACGGCCCCCTTTGGCCCCTCGCCCAAGACGGAGGCAGCTCCCCTACTCGCGCTCCGCGCGCGACGGCTCTCTCCATCGAATCGCTCTCCTCCGGCTCGCACCTCTGTGATTTCAGGCTTCCACTTCGTCTTCCTCGGCGGAAGCGCCGATCCAGAGGTTCGAAAGGTCGAGCTCGAGGGTGTCGAACGGCTCGGCGCGGAGCGCCAAGCTCCCCTGCCGGGCATCGACTAGGAGCCATCGATCGTCTACCAGACGGTAGACCTCGAGCGAGCGCTCGGTCGGATCGAGGAGCCATGCGTGGCCCACCCCGGCGCGTGCGTACGCCGGAAGCTTCCGGATCCTGTCGAGCGATCGGGTCCGGGACGACAGGACCTCACAGATCCAATCGGGTGCCAATGTGAAGTGGGCCACGTCGGGCACCACGGGCATCCGCTCCCGCCGCCACCCCGCCAGGTCCGGGACCAGGACATCTGGGCCGAGATGGAGCTCCGGCTCGAATAGAAGCCACCATCCCCCGGGGCCGCCTCGGCCAAATTGGAACGACGAGATCAGCTCGGCGCCAAGCGCCGAAGCCGCAACCGCATGTGCCGCCGCCGGTCGCGGCGATGCAAAGAGTTCGTCTCCGACGATCTCGCCCACGAGCTGCGGCGGCAGCGCCTCGAGCGCCCCATATCGTAGCTTCCGCTTCTGGCCCTCATCTTCTGATTGGCTCATACGACGAGGCTATCACCGGTCACCGACATCCGATCCGCCCGTGCCCGAGCCTGTGAAAAAATCGTCCTCGCACAAGATAGGGGCGATTCAGGTCGGCCAAAGTCGAGCCGGAGGAGTCAGGGGCCCAACAGCTCCGAGCGATACTGGGGGGCGAGCTCCGCCGCTTTCTTCACGAAGGCGGCCTGCTCCTCCTCGCTGAGGGCAGGCGCAGCCGCAGTGCGGCTCTCCACCGGCGTGCCGATCGCCAGGAAGAACTCCTCTGCGCCTGCCGGCGAACACATACAGAGCATGTGTGTCGGCTCCCCCGAGACGTTGATGAAAAAGTGCGGCGCGTTCGCTGGGATATTCACCGTCATGCCCGCGCGGACCAAGCGCTCCTCGCCACGGAAGGTGAACCGAACCTCCCCCTCGAGGAGAATGAAGAGCTCCTCAAAGTCGTGTCGGTGGGGCCCGGGGCCGCCGCAATGGGGGACAGTCATGTCAATCAGACAGTAGCGGCCCGCCGTCTCCGCCCCCGATAGGAGGATCGTGTAGGTGTCGCCGACGACGGCGACGTGGCGGAGCTCCGGGTCGTCCGGGTCGACGACCGCGAGCTCTCGCTCCGGATCGTCGGGGGGCAGGTTGGACGTTGGTCGAGCCGCAGGCTGGTCGCTTTCATCCCGAGCTGCGGCCTTGGTTGGCCTGGTCATGGATCGTTCTCCTTTGGCTGAGCTTCCATTCGCACGACTCTTCCCCCGACATCTCGATCCGCGGCCTCGTCTGGTACGAAGAGGCCACCCTCGTAAGATAGGGCGGCCTTGCTCGCCCCGTGTAACTCGCGGATCAAACCTCTCCATCTCCGTCTCCTCCGTCGAGGAGGTGTTCACGGCGGCTCCTTCGGCGGATTCCGCTGAGGAGTTCTGAGCGTCGTCTTCACCTTCGACCTCAAAGCCCCCAAGGCGTAGGGGCCGGGGGGAAGAACGCGACGCCCACCCAGGTCGCCGCCAAGGTGAAGTTCGCCTCCCTCGACGCGGGACCTACCATGTCCGCGCGTTCTCCTCCGGTGTGCCGATCCCCTCCTCCACTGTTGGGGAAACGGCTTCGGCATTTCTTCTACCCCCGCGGAGGTCCGGGGCAGACCCACCCCTGAAACCGAAACCGTGCAACTCCCGCCGGGAGTCCACTGAAACCCTCTACCGGTAGTGATAGCGAAGGGTCAGTCCCTCATAGAGATTGGCCTCTCCATCGGTGAAGAGGAACAACTCATCCCACCATAGGGTGACGAGCCCGACTCCGGCGTACTCGCCGTAGAACGCCGGATCGTCCCCCTGGATCTCGCCAAACGCGATGACGATGTCACCGCCTTCCCAGAGCTGGACCTGGAAAGTGAGCGATCCGGTGAGGCCCCAGAGCCCCATCCCCGACCACTGCACGATCGTGACCTGCCGGCCGCCGATCGTCGTGGTCTGGTGGTAGACCGCGGAGCCGGCCTGCAGCTCCATATCCCAATCGTCGAAGGCAAGGATCATCCCTTCGTCCCAGTCCATGCCGCATCCGAAAATGAAGCAATAGCCGGCGAAGCCGACATAGCCACTGGATCCGACCCACAGCTCGGTGCGAGGGCTCGCCGCGAAGTATGGGAAGTGGAAGGGGAGGCCACCGAGGACCTCGACCTCCTCCCCTGAGAACGTCAGGGGCAGAGGAGTTCCCGTTGTGGAGATGTCGATGAACGACGACGGCCCGAGATAGTCGACGTCGTAATCATCCATCAGGCAGCCGGATCCCGAGGTCCCCGGGGTGCCGAAGTCGGTTGCGGTATACGACTCGACGCTTTCGCACCACATCCAGGAGTCCACGAGAGGAGCGAGGACGGTGGCGGGCATCAAGGCGGCTCCGTCCAGCAGGAGGGAGACTCCGGGGATCACCGTCCAGCTCTGATCCCACTCCATGCTGGTGATGGACATCCCGGAATAATGGATCGCGAGATCGCCGCCCAGGGGATCGAACTCGATGTCGGCCCCGTACACGTAATCGGGAACAAAGCCGGGAGAAGCGCCGGCCGCGAGCGTCGCATATGCGCCGGGCTGGATCACGATCGGCGTGAGCGGCGCGATCACGTGAGACTCCGCGCCGGAGTGGATCTCCATGCCGTCGAGGGTGATCGACTGCTGCGAGAGGTTGCGGAGCTCGAACCATTGTTCGCCAGGGCCCCCCGAAGGATCGAGTTGGACCTCGCTGATCACGAGGACGCCCGGCCCGACGACCTCCACGACGATCGTCTGACAATCGAAGTCGAATTCGGTGACCGCACAGATTCGAATCGCTCCATCCCTGCCGGGCGAGACGGAGACCGTACCGTCCACGGGCCCGAACGCCTCGAAGCGCCAGCTACGATCCGAGAGGCCGCCGACAAGCGCCTCGTCGAACGAAATCGTCTGGCCGAACCTGGCACCGGGCGCCTGGTATCCGATGGTCGCACCCAGGCCGTCGGCGTCATCCTGCGTGGGCGCGACCATCATTCCGTACCGGTAGTCGAACGTGCCGTCCGGAAACAATACGACCTGAAAGTTCAGGTCCGCCCCGGTCGCGCCGCCGGACGACCAGAAGTCGAAGTTGCTCCACTGGACGATGAAGCGGTCCCCCTGTGAATCCGAGACCAGCTCGGTGTGGACGCGACCCGCCGCATAGGGATGAAGATCGTCCCAGAAGGGGGCGAGGTTCACGCCGGTGTTGGTCGCGTCCGGCAGGCGTTGGTTCTCGTTGACGGAGACCTGAGAGGTTCGGAAGCTGAGGAAACCATCGGTCGACACGCGGACCATGTGCTGTTCTTTGCCGAAGAACGGGAACGAGAAGCTCGGCGGGAACTGGATGGTCTGGGCCTGGGAGTCCTGGTTGGCGAAGCCCGTCAGCTCCGTACCTGTCGAGCTGATGTCCTCGAAGTAGGCGACGCTGAAGGGCACCTCTGCCATGTCGCTGGGGATCACCTGGACGCCCACCGGATCGCCCGCCGGACCGCTCGCGCTCCAGGTGACGTCGACGGATCCACCCGCCGGGATCCGGGTGGCGGAGACGGTGGCCGAGTCGAGGCTGGCGCGGATCACCCGCACCGTGCGGGTCATGGTGGAGCTCCTGCCATCGGACCGCGACACGGTGAGCGCGTAGACCGTCGTGTTGACGGGGCTCACGGCGATGGAGTCGGCGTTGAAGTCGAGGCCCGTCGTATCGCCCGGAATCCCGTTCTCCGTCAGCTCGAAGTCCTCCGCGCCGTGGGTGATCCAGGAAAGGGTAGTGAGGCCTCCGGCCGCGATCTCCGGGTCGTCGACCTCAAACGAGTCGAGGCCAAACGGCGTCAGTACGTCCACTGTCAGATCCTGCGAGGCCTGCCTCCCCAGGGCGCCGGTCGCCTGGATCGTGAAAGTGTGTGGACCCAACCCGACGGCGGCGAACGAGACGCTCCCGGCAGCGACGTCGGCAGGTGCTGCCACGTGGATCGGATTGCCCCCCTCGAGGATCGTGAGCTCGGAGGCATGCGCGGTCTGCCACTCGATGGTCAGGATCTCTCCCTCGTCTATGACCCGGGCGGACACCGAGGCCGAGACCGCTGGCGGCTGGTGCACCACCACGGTGACGGACGCGGGCTCCTCCGTCCCGTCGTAGCCGTGGGCGATCAGATCGTACGTCGTCGTCGCGTCGGGAAAGAGCTCCACCGTTCCGATCCCGTCGAGCCTGGGCAGCCGGAAGGAGTAGCCGGAGTTCTGCAGACCGGGGATCGGATCGTAGAACGTGAGGCTCTCGCCCACCGTCCCGTCCAGGTTCTGATAGCCGATGGAGGCGTCGCCGCCGAGCGCGTAGTCCGGGTTGGGCGAGGTCATGCCCTGGTAGCGGAAGTCGAAGTCTCCGTTCTCGCGCAATACGACCTCGAAGTTCAGGTCCGACCCGTACGACGCGAAGTCGTAGTGGCTCCATTGGAAGACCAGATAGGTTCCGTCGGCGTCCTGCCCCGTCTCGTACAGGATCCTGCCGTTCACGTTCGGATCGAGATCGGCCCAAAATGGTGCCACGTGAACGTACGAATCGTACGAGGAGGGGAGCTCGTCGATCACGTAGCTCTGGCCGGTCCGCGCGAGATCGAAGCTGAGGAAGCCGTTCACGTAGACACGGGCCTGCACTCGATCCGCTCCCTCGAAGTTGAATGAGAAGTCGTCCGGGAAGTCGATCAGGGGGCAGCCCTCGTCGATGTACGAGGAGTTGCACGGATCCCCGTAGGGGGCCTCGAGGGCGGTGAGGCTCTGCGAGAGGTCGATGAAGGGCTCGGTCGGACCGCCCACGATGTAGCCCTGGGGTACATTCGTAATGGAGACCCCGGACGCGCCCACCGCCCACCAGTCCAAGGTCACCGAATCACCGGCGATGATCTCCAGCGGATCCGCCTCGAACCAGACGAGATCGAGGGGGACGAACTGCACCGAGGCCGCCGCGACGACACGCCGACCGAGCGCATTCGTGGCCACGGCCTGCCAGGTGGTGAGAGCCGTCGGCTCGAGCTCGAGGACGCCCGTCCCCGCCGCCAACTCCACCGGATCCGCCTCGAAGATCGCGGGTAGAACCGGCTCCCCCTCCTCGTCCAGCTCATGGACCGACAGCGAGGTGGCATCGGTGGTGGTCCAGGAGAGCTGGAAGGGCGCTCCCGCCCCCGGGTCGTAGTCGCCGGAGAGCGCGACGAGGTCCAAGGTCGGCAAGGCATGGACTTCCACGTCGACCGTCGCGGTCACCACCGCTCCATCGAGCGACGTCGCGGCCAGCGTGAAGGTCCTCGTACCGGCCGTCGAGGCGGTGACGGTGAGCGAGTCATGGAGCGGGTCGAGACCGGCGAGGGGCCAGGTAACGCCGAGATCGTCCTCCAGGGTGAGGGTCGTCGGCTGTCCCAGCGAATCGGTGGTCACGTCCCAGGCCAGCACGATGGGGTCTCCGGAGCTGACCGCGGCGGATTGGGTCGTGAACGAGACGATGCGCGCGTCGAGGTTGATCTCGATCGCCACGGTCGCCCGCCTCACCTGCCCGATCCCGTTCTCGACCGCCATCTCGAGATCGAGGCGGTCGCCGATGGCCGCCACGACGAACGAACATCCACCCGACTCGATCGTCGAGAGGTCGGTGGTCGCGCAACCAGGGATCGCGCCGCCGGGGCCGGTGACGACGAGCGAGACCCCACCGATGTTCTCCCAGGAGAGCTGCACCGTCTCCCCCGGATCGACCTCCGTCCGATCTGCGTCGAAGTGGCTGACGATCGGTGCGCCCACGTGGATGTCGATCGACCGCTCGACCTCGTCGCCCGCCTCGTTCGCGGCGAAGAGGGTGAAGGTGGCATCAGCCGCGATCTGCGCAGTGTACTGGCCGGCAAGCTCCGACGGCTCGATGGCGATCGGGCTGCCGTCCTGCTCGAGGCGGATCGCTTCTGCCCCGGTCGTCGTCCACGAGAGCAGGAAGCTCTCGCCCGCGCCCACCCGGAGCGGCTGCGCCTCGAGCGCCGTGATCGCCGCGGGCTCTACGGCCCGCACGTCGATGGTGGCGGTTCGCTCGAGGGTCTTGCTCCCCGCGGTGAGCTCGAACCGCGTGTTGGTGGAGATCGACACGTCGACCGAGCCGAACATCGGGGTCGTGCCCGAAAGGTCGAGCTCTCCACCGGGAATCGCGACGATCGAGACCCGGTCCGCGTCGTGGGTCGACCAGGTGAGCGTCGTCCGCCCCACCTGCCCCGTCGTCGCCGTCACGATCGCAGGTTCGGCCAAGAAATGGTCGATCGAGGGAGCGGGAGCGAGCAGCACCTCGGTGGTCTGCGTCACCACCACGCCCTCGAGCGTGGCGGAGATCCGAAAGGAGCCATTCTCGGCCACCGGAGCGACGATCGATCCGGCCGCGCGATCGGCGGCGGGCACCTCGTAGTCGAAGCCCGCGAGGTTGGTTACGACCACGCGCTCGGCGCCGGCGGTCTGCCAGGATAGGGTGAGCAGATCGCCGATGCCGACCATCAGTCCCACCCCACTCGAAGTGAACGAGATCACCAAAGGCCGCACCGCGACGACGGCGCTCACGGTGGTGCTGCCCCAATCGTTCGAGGCCACGAGGGTGTAAGAGGTGAACCGCTCCGGCGATACCTCGTGGCTGCCGGTCTCCAGAACGTCCTCGAAGAGCGTGATCCCCTCCGCCGCGAGGACCACCTTCGTGGCGCCCGGCGCGCTCCAGATGAGGCTCGTCGAGTCGCCGAAGTCCACCGTCTCCGACGCCGCCGAGAACTCGACTACAGGCGCGGTCGCCATCCTCACCGTCACATCGGCGGTGACCTTCGCCTCACCGCGCCGGGCCTCGAGGGTGAAGGTGGTCGTCTCCGACACCGTGACGGAGACGGACCCTTCCAGGGCAGCGGGCTCTACGAGGAGCGGCTCTCCCCCACCGCTGGTCAGGATCTGCACCGCCTCGGCATCAGCGGTGGCCCAACGGAGGGTGGTTGCCTCTCCGGGACCGATCGCATCCGGCTCGGCGGCGAACGAGAGGATCCGCGGTTCGCCCGCCGGCCGCACCTTTACGACGACGGCGGCGGTCGCCTTTGCGCCCAGCGCGTCGCTGGCGACGAGCTCGTAGGTCGTGTCCGCAGCGGGCCAGATTTCGACGAGTCCCTCGGCCCCCCATGCCTCTTCGGTATCGACCGGCAGGTCGCCGCCGAAGAGCTCGACCTTCGTCGCGCCCGTCGTAGTCCAGGAGAGGACCGTCGACTCCCCGGCAGCGATCTCGCTCTTCGAAGCGCCAAAGGAGATGACTTCCGGTCCCGGACCGGGTCGGTCACGTGGCTCGGACTCGCCGCACGCAAGAATTGAAAGGACCGCCATCGACGCAAACAGCAACGAACCACGCTTCATCGCTCGCTCCGCATCCTGCGCGCAACGGATCAAGGCTGTATGCATCCCAACCTGATCCGCTTCCGCCCATCGGTAGGTAGGTAGGACATGAGCGAAACACAGCCATCTTCCGAATGTCAATGGACGAGACCGCTGATCCAAATATCGTTTAGTTGAGACTCCAACGGTTCATGGGGACCATCGTCCGCCATATGCCTCCTCCCGCTCGATCGCATCGTCGCGCACGAGGGCCTGATCGGCACCGCGTGCTTCACGGTCCATCTCCGGCGCAACGGGCTCCCAAGATCGCAATTTTCTTATAGATCGGTCTGAGGATCGCTTCGGTTCCCGGCAGGTCAGGTCGCGCTCAGCCGGCGCGGCAGGTCCATGGCGAGCGGATGATACCGAAGAACCGGGAAGCTCCGCAGCTCGCTGGCGCCAGGACGCGCGCGCGGGCCACGTTGAGTTCACTGTCCAACTATAGTAGGGTCCTCGCGATCGATCGGTCGCGGCGCTTGTAGTGCAGGCCCACGTGGTCGGTCGACCCTCTAGCTGCCGGCCCGCCTGATGCTCGCGATCGAGCCGCAGGGCCATGGCAGCTTTCAACCGGAGCGCTGCCCGTGCGGCCAATGGGCTGCCGCGTTCGCTTGGCTCCGGCTCTTGCGCCCGCTTGATTGGAAGGGCGCCTGGCTCGCAACGCGCCATCCGCTCGGTTCGTCGACATCGACGGCCGCTCCCTGGAAGGCGCCTCAACCCGGGAGATTCAATGACCACTACAACTCCGAAGGATCCGACGACGAAGACGAAGGTCAGCTATGTGCGTGACATCGACAAGTTGGAGAACATCCCAGAGGACGTCCGGCGCGATCTGAAGGCGGTCTCGGAGAAGTATGTCTTTCGGGCGAACGACTACTATCTCGGGCTGATCGACTGGGAGGATCCGAAGGATCCGATCCGGCAGCTCGTGATCCCCCGGCTCGAGGAGCTGAACGATTGGGGGAGGCTGGACGCCTCCAACGAGGCGGCGGTCACGGTGACGAAGGGGGTGCAGCATAAATATAGAGACACCGCGCTGCTGCTCTGCAACGAGGTATGTGGGGCGTATTGCCGCTATTGCTTTCGAAAGCGCCTCTTCATGGATGACAACGACGAGGTCTCCTTGGACGTCTCGGCGGGCATCCGCTACATCGAAGCCCACCCGGAGATCAGCAACGTACTCCTCACCGGTGGCGACCCGCTGCTGATGGCCACCCGACGGCTGCGGGAGATCATCTCGAGCCTCCGCGAGATCCCACACGTCGGGATCATCCGAATCGGCAGCAAGATGCCGGCATTCAACCCGTGGCGGGTGCTGGACGACCCTGCCCTCCTGGAGCTGATCTCGACCTACTCCACGGCGCAGAAGCGGATCTACGTGATGGCCCACTTCGATCATCCGCGAGAGCTCACCGCCGGGGCGATGGAGGGGATCGCGGCCCTGCTCCGCGCCGGGGCGATCGTAGTCAATCAATGTCCGCTGATCCGCGGCGTGAACGACGACGCGGACGCCCTCGCCGAGATGTGGGAGAAGCTCTCCTTCATCGGGGCGCCGCAGTACTACGTCTTCCAGGGCAGACCCACCGCAGGCAACGAACCGTACGCGCTGCCGATCCGCCGCTGCTTCGAGCTGGTGGAGGAGGCGAAGTCCCGGGTCTCGGGGCTGGCCAAGCGCGCTCGCTACGCGATGTCTCACGACACCGGCAAGATCGAGATCGTGGGGATGGACGAGCGGCATATGTACATGCGCTACCACCGCGCGCTGCACCCCTCGAACGAGGGCCGCTTCATGGTCTTCGAACGCGATGACGAAGCCCTCTGGCTCGACGATCTGCGCCCCGTGACCAGCCTCGGCAATCCCAACGCTCTCGCCGCCTGACCAAGGACGAGACCAGACGAGCGCGGCGCCGCATACTTGCGGCGCCGGGAGACTACGCGACCAACGCGCAACGCGGGGGCGTGGGTTCACGCGCGCTGCGCGCGGCGGCTCCTCTCCGTGATCGCTCGGCTCCAGCTCAAGAGGTGAGCCTTCATCGTAGGGGTACGCTAGCGTCGCGGAAGTAGCTGCGGGCATGCGCCACCGCGTCGAGACCGACCTGGCTGCCGATGCGGCGGCCGACGAGATCGTCAGCGCGGACGTGGATGCCGCCCCAGAGGCGGGAGCGGCCGGCCTGATCGGCGGCGTCGTAATAGGTGGCCCATTGGAGCCGTACCGCTGCGCTAGGCCCCTTCTCGAAGCGGAGGATGCCTGGGTGGGCGACGTACTCGCCGAGGCCTCCCGGGAAGAAAGGGCTACCCGTGAGCTCGGTGAGGACCTCGGCGCCGGTGCGGCTGAACGTGCTGTGACCGGAGACAAAGCCGGGGAAGGCCGGGGTGACGAAGGTGCGGAGCTGGTAGGGCATCCACTCGACGGCGCGGATCCAACCTACGCCTCCGACTTCGTTGACGCGATCGCCGGGCTCGCCGCGCCACGAACGGATGGCGACCTCGCCCACGTAGGCTGCGAGGTGAGCGTGGCGCTGGCCTGGGGCGATGGTCCCGTCGGTGACGACCTCGATGAGGTCGTCGACCAGCGGCAAGCCGTCGGGATGAAAAGAGGGTCCCTCGGGGTCAGAGCTTTGGCCGAGCCCGCCGAGGTGACGCACCAGAGAGATCGGGCGGACGGTGAGGTACTCCCGCTTGATCTCCCAGGCGGCGATGGCGGCGTCGTGGAGGGCGCCGTTCAGGGCGAGGTAGACCTTCACGTCCCACTCCAGGCGCTCGAGCACGGGGCCCTCTCCTCCCAGCCGCAGGCTGCTGTCGGGATGATCGGCGACGGAGTTGGCGAGGACATTCCAATGGCCGGGAGGCGTCTCTGAGTCCGGGCCATCAGCCCAGAACTCGGCGAGGACCCTGCCGAAATCGCCGATCGAAGACACGTTCGCCTCGTAGGCGGCGCCGGTGACCGGGTTGAGAGGATATCCCTGCCCGTCGTCCCCACCCAGGGGGTTGTTCCCCATGGCGCCGGGCGAGAGGTCGATGGCCTGTTGGTCATCGAGGTGCGAGGAGAGCCGGATCACCTCGACCACCTGATCGCGCAGCTCCGGCCCTACGATGGGAGGGGGCCCCGGATCGTGGTAGACGCCGCCCGCCTCGGGCCGCCGCATCGCGAAGGGACGCACCCGCCCCCAGTTGGCCCCGATGTACGCCTGCACGCCTCCGCCGATCGGGATCCCGTTCTGGGTGACCGCCACCGCCAGGTCGAGGGGCTGCCAGATGTTGGGATCGATCATCTCCGCCCCGGGCTCCTTCACCACCAAGGCAGGGTTGATGGATTGATAGCCCGTCGTATCGGCGTAGCCGTTGGCCTCGTTGGCGCCGTCGTCCCTCCCCGCCTCGATGACGACGGCCGCGATCCGATTGCCTACCGCCGCTGGCTCCGCCCCTTCGACCCGATCATCGTCGGGGTCGTAGCCGAGCCGCTGCATCAGGGCACGGAAGCAGGCGGTGGAGACCTCGCCGCCGACGGCGTCGCGGTAGCGATGCACGAGCAAGCCATAGGCCGCGTGGCTGATGGCCTGCTCCCTGGCGGCGGTGACGTCGTCCGCCGGATGGTTCTCCGCGTGGAAGACGCTGCCAAGAAGGGGATCGTAGGCAGACCACGCGTCCCAGATCGACGCGGAGAGGTGGAAGAGATTCCTGGCGTGAACGCCGGGGTGCGGTGTGTTGCGGCGGATGGCGCCGAGGGCCTGCTCATTCCAGCGCCTCGCGATGGAACCGTCCGGAACGGGATCGATCTCCGATTCCGGACAAAGGTGCTCCTTGGGCTCGGGGGGTAGGCGGAGCAGGGCCTCGTCCACCGCAGGGATGGCGTCCCCGCGGTGGATCAGCGCGCCGGCGTCGAGCTCGCTGGAGAGCACGTTCCCGCCGACGGCCCAGACACCACTGATGTCATCTATCCACACTGCGTGAAGGGATTGGATGTCCAGATCGAGCCCGTGGTCGGCTCGCCTCCAGCCGGAGTCCGCGGACTCGAAGATCTCACCGGCAGCGCCGACCGCCCAACCCGTTCCTCCTGCACCCAGCGCCACGCCCTGCAGGATCGGCGCGCCGTCCGGCGTTCGATCGACGAAGCCGGCGTCGTCGTCGTTCCATTCCAGCAGCGCGCCGCTGCCCTCTCCGCCCACCGCCACCACCCGATCGTCCCTGGCGTCGACGGTGAAGAGACGCCGTGCCATGCCACTCTCCACCGGGACGAAGTCACCGCCGTCGCGAGAGCGCAGGATCAGGCCCCTGGCGCCGACGACCCAGACGTTGCCGTTCCCATCTCCTGAGACCTTGAAGAAGCCGTCCACCTTCCCTTCGGGCCGTTCGCCTGCCGGGAGCGCCACGTCGGACCATGCCTCCCCGTCGTAATGCCAGATGAAGCCGAAATCCCCTCCGGCGCTTCCCACCGCATAAATGTCGTCTTCGCTTCGTCCCCAGATCCCGTAGACCGTGTGCCGCGCCAGCCCCGGCGTGGGCATCCGGACGACGCCCGCCTCATCGAGGCGCAGGATGTTCGCGTTCCCGCCGCCCATCAGCACGGGGCCGTCGGGCAGCGCAAAGACCCACCAGAGATCGCCGCGGACTCCGACGTCTACGCGCCTCCACACCTCGCCGTCGAAGTGCAGCGCCAGCGGGCCCCTGCCCTTATCGCTCCCCACCGCGTAGACGTCGCGGGAGGATCGCCCGCCGATCGCCAGCAGCGCTTCGTCGCCGCGCTCGGCGACGATCTGCCATCCCGGCGTCTCCCGGCGGGGCTCCGGCTCGTCGCCGCAAGCCATCAACGTCAACGCGAGCGCGATCGGCACCGACATCGCCGTGAACCGGGCCGTCCCAGCCGTCGCCCCGCGAAGAGGGGACGCGAGCCTTGCCGCGCATCGCACGAGCCCCGCCTCAGTCGACCGGCCTCGTGCGTCCTCTCCAAAATGTGCTGTCGTTCTCATATCCCCGATCCGCCGCCTCGAGTTCAGCATGCCGAAGGTCCCCACTCCACCACGCCCTCACGCATTACAGAAGCGCGCTGGCCATCCCTGCTCTCCAGGGACGCCTCGAGGCGCACCTCGGTCCCCACGACCTCCCTGGGGTCGTCGATGACCAATGTGATCCCCTTCCGCTCGTGGCCCCCGAAGTCCAAGGACCGCCGGAACGGGATCCGGACATCGAAGGGCGACGAGACCACGACTTCATCGGCCTTACGTACGAGCGAGAGCCGCAGCCTGCTCTGTGCCGGATCCGCCAACCCCCAGGCTCGAATCGAAACAAAGATGTGCTGGCCCCCTTGGCAGCCCGCGTGGAGGAGGAGCGGATCCCCATCCTTCATCGATTCGAAGTCCCCGGCGGGCCCCGTCGCCAGCTCGATACGGAGCGGCCCCTCCTCCAGTGGCGGCAATGCTCCTTCTGATCCGCAGGCGGTCGCCACCACCGCCGCCGCCGCGCCCAGCCACCATCGCCTCATGCACGCTCCCGTCGATCTCGTCGAGCGGCGATCATGGGCCGATCGCCCGATCGGATTGCAACATGGAAGCGTCGCCCCGTCGCGAAAGGTGCAAGAGGCGTCGGCGCAGCTGGGAGCTGGACGCGGGTCCGCCGCCCTCGGGGCCCCTTCTCTGCGAGATGAGGCCCCGGCCGCCGGGCCTGGCCTCGATCAGTGCATGATCTCCTGGTCTTCGGTGGTGGAGGTGATCCCGCCTCCTGCCTCCGGCTGCGCCCGGCGAGACCGCACCGCCTGGCGGGGCTGGTAGGTGCCCGGCTCCTGGCGGAAGCTGATTGCGAGGCGATTCCAGGAGTTGATCATCGTCACGGCGAAGGTGAGATCGACCAGCTCCTTCTCGGAGAAGGAGCCGCGGGCCCTCTCGAAGACGTCGTCCGGCACCCGCGAGGTGCCGACCTCGGTCACCGCCTCGGTCCAGGCCAGCGCCGCCTGCTCCCGCTCCGAGTAGAACTCGGTCTCTCTCCAGACGGAGAGCTCGTAGAGGCGTTGCTCCGATTCTCCCGCCACCCTCAGATCCTTCGAATGCATGTCGATGCAATAGGCACAGCCGTTGATCTGCGACGCCCGCAGCTTGATCAGATCGAGGAGCTTCGGGTCGAGGCCACATCCGGCCAGGTAACGCTCAACCGCCAGGAACGCCCGCAGCGGCTCCGGCGCGACCTTGTCGAACTCGATCCTCTCCGCCATCACGACCTCCTCGCCGACCCCTCGGCTCGGCCAAGTTGATGCCGCGCGCCAGACGGCGCAACCTTCGACGCGGGCTTTCACTGGAGACGTCGAAGGTCCGACCCTCGACATTGTTGCGACGCGATAACTGAGGGTTGATGTCTCGCCCGATGTCAAATAACCTCGGCTACCCTTTCACTCAGCAGCTGGAGGCGCCATGTCGTCCCGACTCGTCGCCGTCTTCGCGCTCACGGCATGTGGCGACGACTCCTCAGCAGACAGCGCCGGCGGCAGCGGCGGCGCTACCGGCGGAAGCGGCGGCACCGACGCTATCGGCGGGCACGGCGGTACCGGTGGCGACGCAGGGGACCCCGGCGCGGGGGGAGCGGCGGCGACCCAGGCCAGGGTGGAACCGGCGGCATCGGAGGCGGTGCGGGCCAGGGGGGAGCGGGCGGTCAAGGTGGCGCAGGCGGCAGCGAAGCCTCTTGCTCGGACGAGATCCAGAACGGAAACGAGACCGACGTCGACTGCGGCGGCGGTTGCGCTCCCTGTGCCGACGAAGCGAGCTGCCTGTTGCCCGCCGATTGTCGGAGCGGCGTCTGCGAGGACGAGCGATGCCGCCCGGCGAGCTGCGCCGATGAGGTCCGGAACCAGGACGAGACGGACGTGGACTGCGGCGGGAGCTGCGGCCCATGTGGAGACGGCGACGCCTGCGTCGCGCCCAGCGACTGCAGCTCCGGCGTGTGCGCGGATGGGAGCTGCGCGGCCCCCGCCTGCGATGATGGAGTGAAGAACGGCGACGAGACCGACACGGACTGCGGCGGGAGTTGCGAGGGCTGTGCCGACCTCGCCAGCTGCTGGCGGCCCCTCGATTGCGCCAGTCTGGTCTGCTTGGGGGGCGTCTGCCAGCCCAGCTCCTGCACCGACGGCGTGACGAATGGCGACGAGGTCGATCAGGACTGCGGTGGGAGCTGCCCCGCCTGCGGGGGAGGCATGCAGTGTGCCGAACACACGGACTGTGAGAGTGGGATGTGTACGGAAGGGATCTGCACCTCGGCGAGCTGCGACGACGGGATCCAGAACCAGGGCGAGCCCGCCGTGGACTGTGGCGGCCCCTGCGCCCCCTGCCAGACGGGCGCCGCCTGCTTCGATCATCTGGATTGCTTGGAGGGCTTCTGCGAACAGGGGATCTGCGCGGTAGCGTCGTGTACCGACGAGATCCAGAACCAGGACGAGACGGACGTCGACTGCGGCGGCTCGATCTGCAACGACCGCTGCCCGATCGGCGCTGCCTGCCTGGTCCATGGGGACTGTGAGACGGCCACCTGCCGGGCGGAGCGCTGCCGCGCCCCCACCTGTTTCGATCAGGTCATGAACGGCGATGAGACTGACGTGGATTGCGGAGGCAGTTGCATGCCGTGCGCCGGGCTCCTCGGTTGCCAAGTCGACTCAGACTGCGCCAGCCAGATCTGCACAAACCTGGCTTGTGTTCCTGCTACCTGTGGTGACGGAATCATCAACTCTCCCGGCGAGGCATGTGACGACGGTCCGAACGGGAGCAGCGAGTGCAATCCGGACTGCACCTTGGCCGGCCCCAGCGGCGTCGAGGTCTTCCTCATCCCGGACTCGAGCGGGAGGTCGATCGGCATGTACGACGTCTTCGACGGCCACTATCTGGGGGACTTCCTCCCTCCTGCGACTCCGGGCTTCAGCCTCCCGATGAACGCCGTCCAGGTGCCCAGCGGCGACATCTACATCACCGATCAGAACGCCAATCGCGTCTTCGCCTTCGCGAACGACGCAACCCCGCTCTCCGATTTCATCCTTTCGGGCCAGATCACGAACATCCGCGGGCTCGCCTTCACCGAGGATGAGGTGGTCGTCGCTACGGGCAGTGGATTCACCCGATGGGATTGGTCTGGAAACCGCGTACTCCCGGACTACACCTCAGGGCGATCGCATCTAAAGCGTAGTCAGATCGATCACTTACAGACCTGAGCTGGCGGCGATCGCCGATCCGTGATCCTCTCCGCCCGCACGAATGGTGCGCGGAGAGGCGTCGAACATGCGAGAAGCAGAGTTGAAGCGGTTGATCGTCGAGGAATTCCTGCAGGGGCTCGCCGACCCGAGGGTCGAGCGGACTCGCCGACATTCGCTGGAGAACATATTGGTGATCTCCTTGCTCGCCGTCATCGCCGGGGCGGACAGTTTCGTGGCGATCGAGAAGTTTGGCCGTCTGAAGAAGGATTGGCTGACGTCGTTCCTCGATCTCGACGACATCCCCTCCCACGATACGATCGGTCGGGTCTTTGCTGCCCTCGAGCCTGGCGCTCTCGGGGAGGCCTTCTCTCGCTGGACCCTCGCGATCAGGGCGACTTCGAAGGAAAAGCTGATCGCCATCGACGGCAAGACCCTCCGGCGCTCCTTCCGAGAGGCGGCGGACAAAGCCTTCGTTCACATGGTTTCGGCGTGGTCGTCCGCGAACCATATTGTCCTCGGTCAGGTGAAGACCGACGACAAGTCGAATGAGATCACCGCCATCCCGCAGCTTCTCGACCTCCTCGAGATCAACGGCGCGCTCGTCACCATCGACGCCGCCGGAACCCAGACCGCCATCGCGGAGAAGATTCTCGAGAAGGGCGGCGATTACCTCCTCGCTGTGAAGGGCAATCAGCCTTCTCTCCACACGGCTGTGATCGAGCACCTGACCGGCCGAGGCGCGGGCCTGCAGCTGTTCGATTTCGCCGAGACCCAGGAAAAGGGGCACGGACGGCAGGAGGTTCGGCGTGCCTGGGTTTCCTCGGATATCGCCGGAATCGAACTCGCAGCAGGCCATCGATGGGAGGGCCTCTCGCTTGTCGCCAGGGTCGAGACGAGCCGCACGATCAACGGCAAGACCTCCACGGAGGACCGCTACTTCATCTGCTCCCGCCCGAATATGACCGCCACCGAGGTTCTCGGAGCCGTACGCAACCACTGGAGCATCGAGAATGGGCTTCATTGGGTGCTCGACGTCGCCTTTCGCGAGGCGACTGCAGAGTGCGAGCAGGGAACGCTGCCGCCAACTTCAGTGCCGTCCGGCAGCTCGCTCTGGGACTTCTCAAACAACGAACGGAGATGAAGGTCGGGATCAAGAATAGGAGGCTGGCCGCCGCCTGGGATCAGGACTTCCTACTTAGAGTGGTAGGACTGGGAAATTAAGATGCGATTGCCCTGGACTACACCTCGGGAGGGAGCCCTTGGGACATCTACTTCCTGGATGACGGGACCGCCTTGGCGGCGACCGACGACTCCATCCGCCACTACACCGACCTGGCGGGCGGGGTGTTCACGGTCCTCTTCAGCTTCAACTTCCCCTATCAGATCTCACCGAATCTCAGTGGGGGCTACGTCGCGACCGCCTTCAGCGCGAACCAGGTCCGCGAGTTCGACCTCTCGAACACCAGCATCTCGACCTTCACGGTCAGCACTGGGCGAGGGGTGAACACCATGGACAACGGCAACTTCATCGCGTCGGACGGGACCAGCCTCGTAGAGCTCGACCGCTCGACCGGGTCGAGGACGACCATCCGCTCGGGCCCCACCTTCCGGATGATCGAGCGGGCCTTCGTGGATCCCTCCCTGATCACATCGAGCCCGTGAGGAGCTGAGGTCGGCTCTGCCCTCCGCTGAAGCGATCCCTGGATGGACGAGGATCAGCCTTCGATCCCTACCTGGGCGAGGAAGTCGAGGGAGCGGAGCTGCTGGCCCAGCACCTGCTGGGTGCAGCGGCGCACCAGCTTGCGAGCCTGGGCTCTGGTGATCGGATCGTCGATGGCGGCGCCGGCGAACGGGCCGGCGCGTTGGAGGGCGCGGGCCGCCGCTAGGGAGGCGGCGCCTGCGCGGAGGGCGCCGGGGTGGGCCTGGGCGACGCAGCCGTCGCAGACGACGCCGCCGTGGGGCGGGTCGAAGAGAGCGGCGCCCTCCACGTTCCGGCCGCAGAGGCTGCAGTCGGTAAACCTCGGCGCCACCCCGGCGTGGTGGAGGGCCCCCAACTCGAAGGCGAGGAGATCCTCGGGGCGGGCGGGCTGGGCGCAGAGGGCCGCGAGGTAGCCGGCGAGGAGATCGTAGAGCGATTCGTGGGGCTCCCGATCGCGGCAGAGGGCGCGGCAGAGCTCGGTGGCGTGGCCGGCGTGGGCGATGCGGCCCAGGTCGTCGCGGAGGCCGGCGTGGCCGTCGCGCACCTGGCAGGAGGCGAGGAAGAGCAGATCGCCCCGTCGCTCGGCGAGGCGCACCTCGAGGCGGGTGAAGGGCTCCAGGGCACCGGCGAAGCGCCGCCTGGACTTCCGAGCGCCGGCGGCGAAGGCGGAGATCCGGCCGCGATCGCGGGTGAGGAGGGTCACGACCCGATCGGACTCGCCGTAGTCGACCGAGCCCAGCACGATGGCCTCGGAGCTGCGCTCAGAGTTAGCCTTCACCTACGAGCGCTCCCTGGTCTCGATCACGTCCCATCCTGCCGCGAGGAGAATGCGAGAGCACGCGGGGCCCCTCGACCTGCGCTCCATCGCCGAAAGGGACTCGCCTCCCTCTCTCCTCGCGTACCCGCGCCCTCCACGATCGTCAGAGGACCAGGAGGTAGGCAGCGACGGCGACGACCAGGGCGATGGCGCCGGCGAAGACCCAGCGGATGGGCATAGGCCCCGCCGCGCCCTTGAGGCTGAGCCGGGGGGCCTCGTCCACCGCTGGCGGCGGCTGCCTGGCGGCGTGCTCCTCGTACCGCAGCACCACCTCGTCTGGGTTGAGGCCGACGCAGGCGGCGTAGGCCCGGAGATAGCCCACCACGAAGGCACGGCCAGGGAGCCTCTCGAAGCGATCGTTCTCCAGGGCGTGCACCGCCTGGGGCGAGAGCTTCGTCACGCGGATCACGTCGTCCGGCGACATGCCGCGGAGCTCGCGCTGCTGCACCAGGTAGTGGCCGAAGCTCTCCATCAGCTCCCCGGCACCCGCTCGGCGTTGCGAGCGCATTCGTCGGCGAGCTCCTCGTCGGCGGCCTTCTGGCTACAGGCGACGAAGGCGGAGCGGGCCTCGGCGGAGCGCCCGCTCTCCAGGAGCAGCAGCCCCCGGCGCAGGTCGGCGTCGGCTACGGCGGGGCAGGCCCTGGCGTAGCGCTCCACGTATCGGAGGGCCTCCTCCATCCGGCCCTCGTTCTCCATGATCTCGGCGAGGTTGCGGTAGCCCAGGCAGAAGCCGGTGTTCAGGGCGACGGCGGAGCGGAGGTGGCGCATCGCCGCGGCGGAGTCGCCGAGCTGGTATCTGCACCAGCCCAGGTTGTTCTCCACCAGGTAGGGCTCCCTGTAGAGCAGATCGCCGCGCGCCTCCTCCAGCAGCGGCAGCGCGGCGGCGCAGCGGCCGGTGGCCATGTAGAGCGCCCCCAGGTTGACCTTGGCCTCGGTGTAGCCCGGCGAGAGCTCCAACGCCTTCAGATAGGCGATGGCCGCCGCGTCGGTGGCGCCGAAGTAGACGTGGAGGAGGAGGCCGTGGAGGTTGTGGATCTCGGGATCCTCCGGGTTGAGCCGGACGGACTTCTCCACCTCGGCGAGGGCGCCGCGGAAGTCGCCCGTCGCCAGGGTCTGCTGCGCCAGGTCCCGATGCGACGCGGCCATCTCGCGATCCTGGGCCGAGACGGTCGCGCAGCCGGAGAGGGCGATGGCGAAGGTGGCGGCGAGGAGCGGGAGCGGCCTGGTCATTTCCTTATCCTGTCGATCGGCTCAGAAGCTGGCGAGGAGCCGGGCGAGCTTCTCGGTGTCCACCGGCGGCTCGTCCCTTTCGTCCAGCGGCTCGAGGAGCTCGATGAAGTCCTCGGGTCCTGGCGTCGCGGCGGTGACGAAGTTGGAATTCATCGACGGTCCCGGAGGCGTCTCCTGGAGCATCTTGCTCCCCGCCAGACGAGGTGGGGCGGGCGCCCGCAGGAAGGGCGGGAGGTTGCGAAGGATCTCCTCCTGGGCCTGAACGTTCAGCTCCCGGAACTGCATCCCCTCCATCATGAAGCCCATCGACTCACAAAACTCGATCGCGTCCTGCTCGGCCTGTGGATAATTCTCGTCGTCGAGCCGATCCGCGGGCCTGCCGTAGACGACCGCCTCCCGCGTCCGGCTGAGCCAGAGATAGACGTAGACCGCCGGGATCCCATCGTCTCCCCGGAGGCCAACGACATAGCCCTGGGTCGCCTGGGCCTCGCGTCCGGGCACGCCGACGTGGGGGTGATTGATGGACTCGGCGACGAAGACCACCTGCTCGGGGCCGGCCTCGAGGAACGTCAAGGATGGGATGATGGAGAACAATGAATCCTCGTTCGGCTGGAGGCCCTAGACGACTAGAAAGGGCGAGGAAGGTCAAGGAGCGCAAACGGAAGATCAAACGCCTCGGACGTCGTTGCCCCAGATCAGCTTGTGTAGCTGGATCTGCATCCTGACCTCCAGCCCCGACTCGAGGATCCAGCGGGCGAGCTCGTCGTTGGCCACCGCGCCATAGCTGGGCGAGAAGAGCAGCGCCGCGTGCCGGCCCTCCAGGGCCCGGTCGCGGACCACGGCGGCGGCCCAATCGAAGTCCTCCCGCGAGCCGATCACGAACTTGAGCTCGTCGGCGGGCCCCAACGCCTGGAGCCGGGAGAGGTGCTCGTCGCTCGCCTGCTCGCCCGAGGTCGGCGTCTTCACGTCGACGATCTTGATCACCTCGGGAGGGAGCGCGTCCCACCGCGCCTGGCCGTGGGTCTCGATGGCCACCTCGTAGCCCCGCTCCACCAGCTCGGCGGCCAGGGCGGGCAGCTCACGCTGGAGCAGCGGCTCGCCTCCCGTCAGGGTGACGTAACGGGTGGGGTGGCGGGCGATCTCCTCCAGGATCGCCTCGCGGCTCCACTTGCTCCCGCCGTGGAAGGCATAGGCCGTATCGCAGTAGGTGCAGCGCAAATCACAGCCGGTGAACCTGACGAAAACGCAGGGCCTCCCGGCCCGGGTCGACTCGCCCTGCAGTGAAAAGAAGATCTCGGTGACCGCCATCGACATGGGGGGCAAACAACCCGAATCGCAGCCGATAGTCCAGCCCCGGCCTTCTCAGATCCCGATCGCAGCTGGCGGCCGGGCGGAGGCCATGGTCTCGAGGGGCGGCGGGAGCCCCTTCTCGAAGCGGATCTCCAGCCGGCGCTTCGCATGGAAGACCCGCTCGGAGAAGGCGAGCCAGCGCTTGGGAACCTCGCCAGTGGCGGCCAGCTCGCGTTTCACCGCGCCGGGCCCCGCATTCCAGGCGGCGAGCGCCCGGGCGGGATCGGGGAAGCGCCGCAGCATCAACGAGAGGTAGCGGATGCCGAGGCGGAGCTCCACCACCTCCTCGGGCTCCAGCGCGGACTTGGCCGGCAGCTCCACGTGCTTGACGATCTCCCGGATGGTCACGTCGCGAAGCTGCAGCAGGCCCTTGGCCTGGGCGTTGGAGACCGCGTCAGGGACGAAGCCGCTCTCCACGGAGATCACGGCGAGGATCAGCAGAGGATCGATGGCGTTGATCCGCGCCTCCTCGGTGATGGCGATGGCCACCTGCCGTCGCAGCGACGGTTCGAGGCTGCCCGGGGCCCGCCACTCCAGGTAGCGGGAGATCTGCTCGACCTCGGGATCCAGGGCGAAGCTCGGCAGATCCTTGCGGAGGCTCGGGCTGACCTGGAACGGCGCGGCGCCCACCAGGGCGAAGACGAGCACGCCCAGCAGACGGACGGGCCAACGGGGACGAAGCCTCAAGAAACCTCCGGCGAAGAGTCAATGCACAGCTGGTCTTGTTTCCCAGCCAATCTGCGCGGAACATAGTCGTCCGCTCGCCCGCCTACAAGCCCCATGGGGTGGGACCAGCACCTACATCACGGAGTCCCGATGAAGTGGGGCGTGATTCGCCACCCGCAGCAGGCGCTCCTGCCCGGCAAGGGCGTCGAGGCGCGCCGTCAGGCCGCGGAGCTGGGATTCGAGGAGCAGGAGCTCCCGATGGGTGACCACGCCGAGGCGGCCCAACGACCTCTCCCGGAATCCATCCAACCGCTCCATGGCCTGGACTCCCGTGCGCTCCGCCTGCTCCCGCAGGGCGAGTAGGCGCAGCCCCACCTCCTTCTGCCGGGTGCGGTAGAGGAGGCTGCCGAGCTGGGCCTCCCCGCGATCCGCGAGGCTGCCCAGGATCCGCTTTGCCTCCCTCTCGATCCTGGCCAGCCGGGAGAGCTTCCTGCCAACCGTTCCATCCTGCTGCGCGCGCATCTCGCCCCCTGGCGTTTCGGGTGAAGCGTGGGTGTAGGCTCCCGCGGTGCCGAGGGTCAACGCCCCGGACAGGCGGGGCCCCGGCCCACGGGGTCTACCCGGCGAGGTTCGCCGACGGGTCAACGCCCCGCACAGGCGGGGTCGGCCGGGATGAGGTAAGGGAGAGCGTCTCCTCGATGTCCCCAGCTCCCCCGTGTCGATGCCGCTCCCTCCACCCCTCGCCCTCTGATCTCTCGCCCATGTACCGCCTCCTCCGTCGCTTCCTCTTCCTGCTGGACCCCGAGCGCGTACATCACCTCGCGGGCCGGCTGTTGCGCTTCCTCTCCCGCCACCCTGCCCTCGCCGCCTGGACGCGACGACGATCCCTGGCAGGTGATCCCCGGCTGCGGATCCGCGCCCTCGGCCTGGATTTTCCCGGCGTCGTCGGCCTCGCCGCCGGCTTCGACAAGGGCGACGGCCTGGCGGGTGGCCTCTTCGCCCTGGGCTTCGGCTCGGTGGAGGTGGGGACCATCACCCCGCTGGCCCAGGCCGGCAACCCCAAGCCCCGCCTCTTTCGGCTGCCGCGGCAGCGCGCCCTGATCAACCGGATGGGCTTCAACAACGCAGGCTGCGAGGCCACCGCGGCCCGCTACCGGGCGCTGGCCTTTCGCCCCGGCCCCCTGGGGATCAACCTCGGCAAGAACAAGGAGACCCCCGCCGAGTCCGCTGCCGACGACTATCGGATCGCCTTCGACGCGCTGGCCGAGGTGGGCGACTACTTCGTCGTGAACGTCTCCTCGCCCAACACGCCGGGGCTGCGAGATCTGCAGGCGCCAGACGCCCTGCGGGCCATCTTGCGCCCGCTGGTGGCCGAGGCCCGACAGCGGGGAGGCAAGCCGATCCTCCTGAAGCTGGCCCCGGATCTCGCCGACGAGTCCATCGACGAGCTGGCCGATCTCGCGGCGGCGGAAGGACTGGCCGGGCTGATCCTCGCCAACACGACCATCGGCAGGCCCGGCGCCGAGGACGAGGCTGTGGCCAGGGAGGCAGGCGGCATGAGCGGCGCGGCGCTCCTCCCCCGCGCGGTCCGGATCATCCGCCGCACCAGGCGGCGCCTCGGCGATCGCGTGGTCCTCGTCGGCGTCGGCGGGATCTTCGAAGCGGCAGACGCCTACCGGATGATCCGCGCCGGGGCCAGCCTGGTGCAGCTCTATACCGGCTTCATCTACCAGGGCCCCGGCGTGGTACGGCAGATCGAGCGAGGCCTCCTGGAGCTCCTCGAGCGAGACGGCCTCCCCGATCTGACCGCCGCCATCGGCCTCGACGCCGGGGCCGAGGAGCAGAGCGGGCCGCCTCCTGGCTGATCGCCGCCCTCCGGCGCCGAGGCACGAGCTCTCCAGCGCCTGCCTCCACCGCTTCATGGCGGGCGCGCCAATCTCCCGGCGCTCGTGCGTCAGAGGTCCAGGACCATGACCAGCGCGTCCTCGTGCTCCTCCGAGTAATAGCCCTTGCGCAGCCCCACGTGGCGAAAGCCCAGTCCCTCGTAGAGCGCGATCGCCGCCAGATTGCTCCGCCTCACCTCGAGGGTGGCCACGGCGAGGCCACAAGCCCGCCCGCGATCGAGGAGCTCGCCCATGAGGGCGCGGGCCACGCCGTGGCGGCGCCGGATCGGATCGACGGCCACGTTGAGCACGTGGATCTCGTCCACCACCACCCAGAAGATCACGAAGCCGGCCAGCGTCTCGCCATCGAGGGCGATGAGGATCGTCGACCAATCATGGGTGAGCTCCCGGCGCAGCAGCTCCGCCGACCAGGGGTGCTCGAAGGCGCGCTCCTCCACCTCCATCACCACCCCGAGCTCCTCCGGCCGCATCCGCCTGAGCTGGAAGCCGTCGCGGGACACGGCCGTCTCGTCGAAGAGGCGAACCCGCTGGTTCAAGGCGCCTCCCTCGGCGTCTGCTGCGAGCCGCCGGATCGCTCGCCGAATGCCTGGAGCACCCGCACCTGGGCGCGGCTGCGAAGGTCCTGGACCAGGGTGCCCACCACCTCCTCCCGCCTGTGCAACTCGAGCTGCGCCCGCAGCGCGTCGCGCACCTCCGGGAAGTCCCGATCACCGAACTCCGCCTTGCGGGTGTTGAACGCGGCGCGGACCTCCGCGTCGGAGACCACAGCCCCCAGGCGCAGCCGCGAGGCCAGGTAGCGATCCACCGCGACCCGGCGGCGAAGCACCCGGAGGATCTCCCCCTCCGTGACCTCGTGCCGCTGCAGGAAGCGCTCGTAGGCCGCCTCCCCGAGCTGCTCCCGGAAGGAGTCGAGGGCCTCGGCGAGCTCCGCTGGCTCCACCACCGCCACCGCGAGCTGCTCGGCCTCCGAGAGCACCAGGTGCTCGGCGATCAGCCACTCCAGGGTGGCGCCCAGGGTATCCGGCGGCAGGGGGGCGTCGGCGGCCATCGCGGCGCCCCGGGCGATCAGGCCGATCCTCGCCTCCAGCTCCAGATCCGAGAGGGTAATCAGGATCCGATGCCCGCGGGCGTCGGTGGCGGCGATCACGGCCACCACTCGATCGATCAGCCGGCCGGCGGTGGCCGGCTCCGCTTGGACCGGCGGCGCCATGGTGACGACCAGCAGCGCGATCGTGAGGGGGAGGGAGCGGATCACGACCCCGATGGTAGGACGGCGGCGGAAGGGCCGGCAAACTCGATTCATATTCTCTTCGTTGACCCGCTCGCCCGTATGGTTAGCTTGCGACCACCCATGGCGAAGAATCCCGACCTCTATGCACTGCTCGGCGCATCCCGAACGGCCTCCGCCGACGAGCTGAAGACCGCGTATCGCCGGCTGGCCCGAAAGTACCATCCGGACGTGAATCCGGGGGACGCCGCCGCCGAAGAGAAGTTCAAGGAGATCAACAACGCCTTCGAGATTCTAGGAGATCCCAAGAAGCGGGCGCTCTATGACGAGTTGGGCATGGACGCCGCCAAGATCGGCTGGGATCCGGAGAAGGCCGCCGGCGTCCGGCAATGGCGCAGCCCCCGGCGGGGCGGCGGTCCCGGCGGCGCTGGCTTCGAAGGGGCCCGGGAGGTCGATCTCGGAGACATCTTCGGAGACATCTTCGGCGAGGCCTTTCGAGGCGGCCGCGGACAGGGCTTCGACGTCGGGGCCGGCTTCGGCAGGGGCCGCGCCTCCACCCGCCCCGCACCCGGGCAGGATCTGGGCGAGCGGGTGCAGATCGATCTGGTGGATGCGGTGAAGGGGCGCGAGCTGGAGCTGCGGATCCAGCGGCAGCCGGGGCAGGCGCCCACCCGGCTCACGGTGAAGATCCCTGCGGGGATCCCCGACGGCGGCAAGGTGCGTTTGGCGCGGCAGGGAGGGCCCGGCCTTCGGGGCGGCCCGCAGGGCGACCTCTACCTCGAGGTCCACGTCCGCCCCCATCCCTGGATCCGCCGCGAAGGCGATGACCTCCATGTGCACCTCCCTCTCACCGTGGGAGAAGCCATCGCCGGCGCCACGATCTCGCTCCCCACCTTCGACGGCGTGGTCCAGCTCAAGGTGCCTGCGGGGACCCAGGGCGGCCGCAAGCTCCGGCTGCGGGGCAAGGGGGTGCCGCATCTGCGAGGCGGGGGGCGCGGCGATCTCTACGCCGAAGCCAGGGTGGTGGTTCCCACCGGGCCGCAGGCGAAGGATCTTGGCAAGGAGCTCGACAAGCTCTATGCCGTGCCGGTGCGGGCCGATCTCGTGCTCTAAGCGCCGGGTGGCGCGCTCCCGTACGGCGGGAGCCCATCGAACGATCGAAAGGAAGTGGACCTTGGGACTATTTGATTTCCTGAAAGGAGGATCATCGGAGGAGCGGGAGGCAAAGCGCATCCGGGATCTGAGCAAGCGTTCGCAGGAGAAGTACGGCGACGCGGCGGGACGCGCCCGGGCCCTCGAGGAGCTCCGGGAGATCGGCAGCCCGGCGGCGATCGCCGCCCTCCTCCAGCGATTCACCGTCCACACCGAGCCGGGGATCACCGACGCCGAGGAGAAGGAATACACGCTGAGCCTGCTCACCTCCTTCGGCCAGGACGCGGTGGAGCCGCTGGTCCAATTCATCCGGCGCAGCGACACCGTGGCGTGGGCCGTGCGCTGCCTCGACGAGCTCGTCCCCGAGGACGAGCTGGTGAACCTTCTCACCGGCATCCTCCACAAGCTTGGCCAGGAGTACTCGCGGGATCCCGAGAAGCGGGTGGTGCTGATCAAGCGCCTCTCCACGATCAAGGATCAGCGGATCGTCGACGCGATCGTGCCGCTCCTCGACGATCCCTCCGACGAGGTCTGCACCGCGATCCTCTCCAACCTGGTGGCGCAGGAGAACCCCGCAGCGGCCGAGCCCATCGCCACGACCCTGACCCGGGCCGAGGCGCCTCGGGTGCGAGCCGCCGCAGCCGCCGCCCTGGCGGAGCTGGGCGCCCCGGTGCCGGAGGCCCACCGCGCCGAGGTGCAGGCGGACCTCCCCGCCGGCTTCACCCTCGGCAAAGACGGCGTCGTCCGCGCGAGCTGAAGACGAGCCCATGCCGCGCCGGAGCGTCGACTTTGGGACGCCCGGCGCGCGTCGGGCCGGCTGGCGTCCGTCTCGCCGAGTGGAAGTTTCACTATGGGACACCATGTCGCGCGGATCCTTGACCCGTCCGCCCGCCGGTTTTAGATCGACGACACCAGGGGGAACCAATCGGAGGCGACCACTCGGAGGGAGCCTCTACTCGGAGGCCGCTTGGCGACCAAGGATTCGAAGCAGGGACCGCGCCCGCTGGGCCGCAAGCCCACGACCGCCAGCAAGACCTCCAAGCCCCGCCAGCCCCGGGTGAAGAGCACGCCAGCCGAGCAGATGACCTCGGGGATGCTCTTCGACGAGCTGCAGCTCATCCTCGCGGAGGAGCGCTCGCCCGATGCCCTGAAGCGCGGCCTCCAGGCGCTCGATCGCGCCTTCGGCGCCCGCTCGATCTTCGCCTCCGTCCACGAGCCCGCCTTCGATCGCCTCAACGTCGCCCTGGTGCGGGGCCGCGCCGATCCCCGGGTGAAGGTGGCGGCGCCAGGGGTGGGGGCCATCGGCAAGGCCTTCTCCGACGAGCAGCCTGTGGTCGAGCGCGGCGGCGCCTGGGTCGCCATCCCGATGATCCCCCGGGGCAAGGCCGTGGGCGTGATCACCCTGGCGGGCGCCAACTTCACGGGCGAAGGCGGCGGGCCCAGCCACGACGAGCTCGCCGTGCTGCACGCCGTGGCCAACGCCTGCGGCGCCGCGGTGGAGATGGGCAGGGCCCGAGCCGAATTGGACCAGCGCTCCCGCGATCTCCTCCAGGCCACCGAGCGCCTCGGCGAAGGCGATCGCACCCGGGACGCCCTCCTCTCCCACCTCTCCCACGAGCTGCGGACGCCGCTGACCACGATCAAGGGCTACCTCTCCATGGGGCTCAAGGGCCGGCTCGGCGAGCTCAGCGAGAAGCAGCAGAACGTCTTCGGGATCTGCGATCGCAACGCGGATCGGCTGCTGCGCCTGATCAACGACCTGCTCCTGACCGCGCGGCTCGAGTCGGGGAAGATGACGCTGGATCCCAAGGCCCTCGGCCTGCGCTCGGTGGTGACGGAGGCGATCCAATTCCTTCAGGGAGACGCCGAGCTCGCCAAGGTGAACCTCGAGGTCAGCGCTCCGGCCGGCGAGGTCTATATCCGCGGCAACCGAGATCGACTGGTCGAGGGCTTCATGCACCTGCTGGAGCGGGGCTTGCGCGGCAAGCGCGACGGCGAGCGGATCGAGATCCGCCTCGAGCCTCGCGGGCGCATCGGCGCGGTGGCCCTCACCCTCGAGGGCATCACCCTGCCTCAGGGGGAGCTGCCCCGCCTCTTCGAGGCCTTCCGGGTGGACGGCGGCCCCGCCAACCTGGGCCTCTCGATCGCCAGGCAGATCTTCGAGCTCCACGGCGGACACGTCCGGGCCGAGCAGCCGGAGGGCGAGCTGATCTTCCAGGTGGCGCTCCCCCTCTTCGCCGGCGCCGTCATCGACGAGGCGAGCCGGCCGAAGCCGTCCCAGGGAGAGATCCTGGTGGTGGAGGACGACGACGACTGCCGCAACGGCATCACCGACTACCTCGGCGCCGAGGGCTTCTCGGTCCGCGCCTTCTCCGACGGCCGCGCCGCCCTGCAGCGGATCCAGGAGGAGCCGCCGGCGCTGGTCCTCCTCGATCTGCGCATGCCGGGGGTCGACGGTGCCGCGCTGATCAAGGCCGTACGCGAGGGCCGTCCCCGCACGCAGCAGACGCCGATCTACGTGATCTCCGGCGCCATCGACGCCGGGGCCGGCGCCGATCAGGCGTGGGGCGAAAGGGTGGATGGCGTCTTCGAGAAGCCGATCAACTTCCCCTACCTCCTCGAAAGGGTCCGGGAGTTGGTCAGGACCGCCTGATAGGGTCTCTTAGAAATCTACTGCGCACCCCGCCTGCCTGTTGGACCTGCGCTCCGATGCTCCAGGGTCTCCAGAAATCTACTGCGCACCCCGCCTGCTTCGTTGGACCTGCGCTCCGATGCTCGCGTACGGGGTACGCTCCGCGTCGGCGCTCGGTCCGCCTCGCATCCGGGGCGCTCGCTACGATTTCTGAAGACCCTGCGATGGTGAGGGCCGGCAAAGACAGGGACAGGGAGAGGGAGGCGCGATGATCCCGAGGCCGACGCGGGCGCATCGAGGCTCCAGGAGCGAGGCGGAGGCGAAAAGGATTGCCTGGAGTACGCCTTCGTCGCCATCCTCCTTCCCCTCCATGCCTGCCAACGAGAGAGAGCGCGCGGTCGATCCCGCGGCGATGCACACCCGCTATGGGCCGATCTTCCGGCGCCTCTTCCGCCACTTCTTCGAGCCCGTCCGCTTTCCCGAGGACGCGCAGGAGCGGCTGGAGGATCTGGCGCGACGAGGCACCCTCGTCTACGTGATGCGCTCGGCGGGGATCCTGAACTTCCTCTACTTCAACTGGGCCTTCGCGCGCCGGGGGCTGCCCCTCGCACAGGCAGTGCTCGGGCTCTCCACGGTACTCTTCCGGCCCACGCGGCTCTTCTTTCGGAGGCGCCCCGCCAGGGGGAGCGACGCCGTCGTCGAGGCGGCCCGCCGAGGCCAGGCCTCGATGGTCTTCCTCCGCCGCCCTTCGGTGCTCCGTTCGCGGGGCGCGTCTACCGACGATCCCTTCGGGAGGCTGGTGGCCCTCCAACGCACCTCCGAGCGCCCGATCTTCCTGATCCCCCAGCTCCTGATCTTCAAGCGCGCCCCCTCGCGGCTGCGGCCCGGCGTCACCGACGTGGTCCTCGGCTCGGCGGAGGTCCCGGGCAGGCTCCACGCCTTCACCTCCTTCCTCTTCAACTACAAGCGATCGGTGGTGAAGATTGGCCTGCCCATCGACCTCTCCGAGGTGGTGCGCCACCAGGGGGAGGCCTCGGATGAGATCCTCGCGCGCAAGGCGAGGGGCGCCCTGGGGGTGGGCCTCGCCCGTGAGCTGCGGGCGGTGGTGGGCCCCCGCATCAAGAGCCAGCGCCGGATGATCGAAGAGACCCTGCGCGATCGGATCCTCCGGTCGGAGCTGTCCAAGCGGGCCGAATCCAGCGGCAAGAGCTACGAGGCCGTGGAGCAAGAGGCGATCCGCTGCCTGAAGGAGATCTCCGCCCGCTACTCGCCCGCCTGGATCGACGGGGCGAACACCATCACACGATGGGTATTCAACCGGATCTACGACGGGGTCGAGGTGGACGAGGAGGGGCTGCGGGCCGTGGCCGAGGCGAGCAAGCGCGCCCCCATCGTCCTCTGCCCCACCCACCGAAGCCACGTCGACTATCTGCTGATCAGCCACGTATTGCTCGAGCGCGGGATCACGCCGCCGCTGGTGGCGGCCGGCGCCAACCTCTCGTTCTGGCCCCTGGGGCCGATGTTCCGCCGCTGCGGCGCCTTCTTCATCCGCCGCAGCTTCAAGGGGCAGCGGGTCTACGCCGCCGCGCTCTCCGCCTACATCCGCAAGCTCCTGCGCGACGGTTACACCCAGGAGTTCTATCCGGAGGGCGGCCGCACCCGCACCGGCAGGATCCTCCAGCCCAAGTATGGGCTGATCTCCATCGAGGTGGACGCCTGGCTCACCGGCGCCAGGGACGACATCCACTTCGTGCCCGTGGCCATCGACTACGCCAAGGTGATCGAGGCCCGCGCCTATGCCCGGGAGCTGGCGGGGGCCGAGAAGAAACGCGAGGACATCAAGGGGCTCCTCAAGGCCCCTGCCGTCCTCCGGTCGCGGTGGGGCCGGGCCCATGTGCAATTCGACGCGCCGATCTCCTTGGCCGCCTTCGCGGCGAAGCGGGGCTTCGACGTGGCAGACCACACCGCTGACGAGCGCAAGAGCCTGATCTACGCACTCGCCCATCGGATCGCCTGGGGCATGGGCCAGGTGCAGACCATCAACTCCACCGCCCTGGTCTCCGCCGCGCTCCTCGCCTCCCTGAACCGCGGCGTCGGAGTGGCGGAGTTGGGCGAGCGGATCGAGCTCTTGCGAACCATCGCCCTGGCCAAGGGCGCCCGCTTCTCGCTACCGATGGAGATCGCCCCCAGCGATCCCAGCGCGCCGGGGGCCGTCCGCGAGACCCTGGGCGGCCTCGTCGCCGAAGGGCAGGTGCGGCGGCAGGACGCGGACGGCGAGGCCTTCTTCCGAGCGGTCGACGCTGCCCGCCCTGCGCTGGACTTCTACAAGAACAACATCGTCCACCACTTCGAGGAGGAGTCGATCTTCGCGGCTTCCCTCCTCTCCCTCGGCGGAGAAGGATCGCTGGAGGCCCTCTCCGACCGCGCCCAATGGCTTTCGCGGATGCTCAAGCGCGAGCTCTCCTTCCGCCCCGACGTCCCACTCGAGGTCACCGTCGCAGACACGGCTCGCTCCTTGGATGCGCTGGGCTTGATCGAGGCCGCTGGCGACGGCTATCGGATCCGCCCCGAGGCACACGACGCCCTCGTCTTCCTGCGGGCGCAGCTCGGCGACGCGATCGAGTCCTACCTGGTGGCCGCCATGGCCATCGACGAGCTCGAGGCCGCGCCGCTGGATCGCAAGCGGCTGGTGGAGCGCTGCTTCCACTTTGGGGAGGAGGCGCTACAGGCGGGAAGGATCCGCCGGGCCGAGGGGCTCTCCAAGCCGACCATCGAGCGGGCCGTGGGTTGGCTCGTCGAGCAGGGGCATCTCGAGCCGGCGGGCGAGCGGAAGGTCGGCCTCTCCCCGGCGCTGCGCCGCCCCGAAGACCGAGCGGCCTTCGTCGGAACGATCGCCAGCTACCTCGATGGATGACCCAGAGCCTGAAACGCTGGCGCCCTTTCGGTGGGGGCCAGCTTTTCACGAGCGCTGCGCGCTGCGGCTCTTTCCAGCGCTCGCTCGCCTCCGGCTCGCCTCGGACATCTCATCGCCTCAGATCGAGGTTCGGTCGCGGCGGACGGCGAACATCGACGGGCGCGAGAAGGTCATCCCATCCGGCAGTCGCTGCTTGAGCTTGGCCGCCACCACCAACGAGAGCGCGGTCAGCGGCACCGCCGCCACGAGGTCGATACCGTAGTGGAAGCGGCCCGCGAGGGTGCCGACGATCAGGCAGATCAGCACCGGCAGCGCGACCCAGAAGAAGCGCCGCGCCTCCTTCCAAGAATACGCCAACACCAAGAGTGAGATCCCGGTGTGTCCGGAGGGGAAACAGTCGCGAGCCAGCGGCGATCCCCGGAACATCAGATCGATGTAGGGAGCGAAGAACGCGCCGTGGACCGGCCCGTCGAAGTAGGCGGCCTGGAAGTAGCGCGGCCCCATGGCGGGCACCATGGCGTAGAACGCGAAGTTGACGGAGTAGAAGAACATCAGCGCCGTCACCCATTGATCGAACTGCAGATCCTTGCGCTTGAACCAGAGCACCAGCCCCAGCGCCAACGGCCAGATGAAGTAGGTGGTGTAGGCGCCGAGGAGCAGATCGTTGAGCAGCGGTGGGATCCTCGAGGCCAGCCAGATCGACGGCTGCACGCCGAAGAGCCGCTGGTCCGCTTCGATCAGCAGCTCGTCCGCGATGGGGATGTTCACCGCGTCCAGGATCGGGTTGAGGAAGAGGTAGAGGCCGACGATGTAGCCGATGGGGCCGAAGTCGGCCGCGAAGCGGATCCAGCGATTCCCCGCGAAGCGCGCCTGCAGCGCCCGGAGGATCAGCGGCGCCACCGCGATGGTCGCGAAGACCACGGCGGCGGACTCCCAGCCCACCACCCGCCCGCGGTTCCAGAGCAGGATGGTGAGGGCCAGCACCCCCGCCATCACGGCGATCAGCTCGCCCGAACGGATCGTAAGACCCTCGGCGCGGACGCTCGCCGACACGAGGTCCCGCTCGGCTGCTCGCGCTGCGGATGCCTCTCGCTTCATCGCTCCCTCAGGTGCCATTCGATCCCGGGCCTCCGACTCGAATCGAGTGCGGATGCAAGGCCAACGCCATCCGCCGGCCGCGGTCGCCGGTTTTTAAGGCAGTCCTCGGAGGGCGTCAAGCTGTCCCCGGGGGGCGTCGAGGATCGTGGGCACCGAACCCCCTATGGATTCTTCGCTTTCACCATTCGGGGCTAAGATGGGGCGCGGCCTCGGGGTACGCAAACTCGGTAGGCGAGCGGTATCCTACAGTCATGGATTCCCGATCCGGAGGGGGAGACGACCCGCATGCTGTGAATCCGAACCGGGGGAACCGCGGCCTTTGCTGCGCACCCCGGCGCGGGGCGGGAAGCCGCCTGCGCATCGTTGGACGGCGCCGCTCGGTTGACAATCCCCATCCCGATCGGTATCTCCGCGACAGTCCGAACGGGTCTCGTTCGGTCCAACCAGTTCAAGCATCTGCCCACCTTTTACGAGGGGCTCATCGATGGCGGACGTGTTCGCTAAGGCGTTCGAGTGGCGCGAGCTGAAGGTCGCGAAGGCCACCGGTCTCTACCCCTACTTCAAGCCGATCGATCAGACGGATGGAACCGCGGTGAACGTCGGTGGCCGGCCGGTGATCATGGTCGGCTCGAACAACTACCTGGGGCTCAGCCTCCACCCCAAGGTGAAGGAGGCCGCCGCCCTCGCGCTGGAGAAGTACGGCACGAGCTGCTCGGGCTCGCGGCTCCTCAACGGCACCCTCGACCTCCACGTGGAGCTCGAGGAGAAGCTGGCGCGCTTCCTGGGCAAGGAGATGGCGCTCTGCTTCAGCACCGGCTTCACCACCAATCTCGGCACCCTCTCCGCTCTGCTGGAGCGGCGCGACTACGTCTTCTCCGACCGCCTCAACCACGCGTCGATCCTCGAGGGGATCCGCGGCTCCTTCGGAGAACACAAGCGCTACCGCCATAACGACATGGCGGATCTCGAACGCCTCCTCACCAACGCGCCCGCCGACGCCCCCAAGCTGATCGTCACCGACGGCGTCTTCTCCATGGAGGGCGACTTCGCCGATCTCCCCGGGATCATCGCGCTGAAGAAGAAGTTCGGCGCCCGGGTGATGGTGGACGAGGCCCACGGCCTCGGCGTCCTCGGCGCCCACGGCCGCGGCCTCGGCGAGCACCTCGGCGTCGAGGACGACATCGACCTGGTGATGGGCACCTTCTCCAAGTCCTTCGGCTCCTTGGGCGGCGTGATCGCAGGACCCAAGGAGGTGATCGACTGGATCAAGCATAAGGCGCGGGCCATGGTCTTCCAGGCCTCGATGACCCCCGCCTCGGTGGCGGCCGCCCTCGCCTCCCTCGAGCTGATCCAGGCGGAGCCGGAGCGCCGCGAGAGGCTGTGGCGCATCGCCAACAAGATGCGCACCGCCTTCCGGATGCTCGGCTACGACACCGGCCTCTCGGACGGCCCCGTGGTGCCGGTTCACATCGGCGATCAGATCAAGTGCTTCCGGCTCTGGAAAGCGCTCTACGAGAACGGCGTCTTCGCCAACCCCGTGATCCCGCCAGCCGTGGAGCCTGGGCATTCGCTGATGCGCACCTCCTACATGTCGACCCACACCGATGAGCAGCTCGACCGCGTGATCGAGCAGTTCGAGATCCTCGGCAAGAAGTTCAAGGTCATCGCCGAGGACGCCCCGGTGGCGGCCGACGTCATCTCGCGGGTCGGCTCCATCGAGGACGCCCACGACGGCGCGCCGCGCTTCGTCGCCGCCGCGGTCGATCGCCAGGGGAACGGCGCCGCCTCCCGCAACGGCGGCGCGCGGCCGGACCTCGCCCGCAAGGTCTTCGACCTGGTGGAGTCCGCCACCTGGCGCGCAGCCAACTTCGAGATGCCCACCCGGGAGCAGATGCGCGGCATGGTCCAGGAGCGCCTCGGTGACGTCACCGGCGCCGTGATCGAGCGGGGCTACCGGCTCGTGGAGCTCGCCAACCGCGCCAGGGGCGGCAGCTCCCGCAAGATGACCTACGACGAAGATCACGATTGATCGGCGGCGCAGACGCGTCTCGAGCGCTTCGACGGCCCTGCTCCAGCGGGGCCGTTTCACTTTCTTTCGCGGGCCTCGCCCGGTCTTCCGGCGTTGCGGCGCTGCGCCGCATGCGGTACTTGACGGCAACATGACGACTCCCGCCAAGCTCGAGCCGGCGGAGAAGCTCCGGACCACGGCCCCGTCCGGCTCCTCCGTCGAAGTAAGCCCCGTCACCTCGGCCCACGACCTCGACCGCTTCGTCGAGCTGCCGCTGGAACTCTATGCGGGGGATCCCAACTTCATCTCACCTCTGCTGATGGAGCGCAGGGACTTCCTCGACCCGGCGAAGAACCCCTTCTTCCAGCACGCCCCCCACCAGCTCTTCCTCGCCAGGCAGGGCGGCAAGGTGGTTGGGCGCATCGCGGCGGTGGAGGATCGCAACTACAACGCCTTCCACGGCTCGGACTACGGCTTCTTCGGGATGTACGAGGCGGTGGACGACGACGAGGTCGCCGGGGCGCTCTTCGAGGCGGCCCGCGGCTGGATCCGCGCCAGGGGCCGCAAGCGGCTTATGGGGCCGATCAACCTCTCCACCAACCACGACATGGGCCTGCTCATCGACGGCTTCGAGCATCCGCCCACCCTGCAGATCCCCTACAACCCGCGCTACTACGTCCGGCACTTCGAGGAGGTCTTCGGCCTGCCCAAGGTGAAGGATCTGCTGGCGTGGTGGATCGACACCAGGTTGGATCCCGATCCCAAGGTCGAGCGAATCGCCGAGAAGGTCCGCAAGAAGGAGGGCATCGTCGTCCGCCCCATCGACCTCTCGGACTTCGACGCCGAGGTGCGCCGGATCAAGGAGATCTACAACTCCGCCTGGGAGAAGAACTGGGGCTTCGTTCCTTTCACCGACGAGGAGTTCGCCCACGTCGCCAAGGATATGAAGTCCTTCGCCAAGGAAGATCTGATCCTGATCGCCGAGGTGGAGGGCGAGCCGGTGGCTTTCACCATGAGTCTCCCCGACATCAACCAGGCCTTGGCCCACATGAAAGGGAGGCTCACTCACTTCGGCCTGCCCATCGGCCTGGCGAAGCTCCTCTGGTACTCCCGCAAGATCGACCAGATCCGGCTCCTCACCCTTGGTGTCAAAGAGAAGTATAGGAAGCGAGGGATCGACTCGATCCTCTACCTCGACTCGCTCCGGGCGTGCCGCAGGATGGGCTACACCGGCTGCGACGTCTCGTGGATCCTGGAGGACAACACGTTGATCAACCGATCGATCGAGATCATGGGTGGCAAGGTCTACAAGACCTTCCGCGTCTACGAGGCCGAGGTCTAAGGGATGCGGGTTCTACTGACGGGCGGCACGGGCTTCGTGGGCCCCGCCGCCGCCAGCTCGTTGCACGCCGCCGGGCATCAGGTGCGCTGCCTGGTCCGCGAGACCTCCGACAGGAGCGTCCTGGAGGGCCTGGGGATCCCCCTCGAGTGGGCCCTGGGAGACGTCTGCGACCCGGCCTCCCTCCCCGCCGCGCTGGAAGGCGTCGACGCGATCGTCCACGTCGCCGGCATCACCAAGGGGATCCGCTTCGACGACTACCAGCGGGTGAACGCCTACGGCTCCCGGCTCCTGGCGGAGGCCGCCGTCGCCGCCGGGGTGAAGCGCTTCGTGTACTGCTCCACGCTCGCCGTCGCCGGGCCGATGCCCAGCGGCAGGCCGTCACAGGAGGACGATCGCCCGGCGCCGGTCTCGCACTACGGCAAATCCAAGCTCGCTGGCGAGGAGGCGCTGCGGCGCCACGCCGATCGCCTCGAGCTCACCATCGTCCGCCCGCCCATCGTCTACGGGCCTCGGGATCGAGACTTCTTCGAGGTCTTCAAGATGGCCTCGATGGGGGTGGCGCTGAAGCCCGGCCTCTTCCAAAGCAAGCTCTACTCGATCATCTACATCGACGATCTGGGGGACTCCCTGGCGCTGGCGCTGGAGAAGGGCCAGCGGGTCCGGGACCTCGGCAGCGGCGACGGTGTGTATTACGTCTCCGACGGCGGGGTCTACTCATGGGAGGAGATGATCCACCGTGTGGGCCGGGCGCTGGGGCGGGAGCATACGTTCGTGGTCCCCGTCCCCGAGGCCCTCTCCTGGCCGGTGGGGCTCTGGTCCGAGGTCGCCGCCCGCGTCGTCGGCAAGCCGCAGATCGTCTCCCTCGACAAGGTCCGCGAGCTCGCAGGACCGGGGTGGGCGTGCTCCATCGATCAGGCCCGGCGGGAGCTGGGCTACGAGCCGGCCTGGCCCCTGGAGCGGGGCCTCACCGAGACCGCGAGCTGGTACCGCGATCATCGCTGGCTCCGATAGGCGAACGCCTGCCCCCGCCACCTGGAGCGTTGCCGGCGAGGCCCCCGACATGGGATCGCTTGCGCCCTTGGCTTCGTCGATGGCGATGCGATAGGCTGGGAGCTTCCGTGGCGCAAAGGAAGGCCTCCTAGAGGCCGGATCGACTTGCGCGGGAAGGTCTCATGGCTCTCCGGTCTGCCCCATCGAAGCGCAGCGATCGCCCGTCGATCTTCTCGGGCCTCATCCTCCTCCTTGCCCTGGGCGCATTCACCGCCTGTGTCGATCCTGACACAGCTCCCCCCGAGGCGATCCACCGGGCGCACGATCGTACCGGCTACGGTTTCATCGACGGGGACTCGGACAAGCTGAACGGTCCTACCGCCCTGGTGGTCCCTTCGATCGTCGGGGCGCAGCTCGAGTCGAAGCTCGACCCCTCCGCCGGCGACGCCGAAGGGGAGGACGAGCCCACCCCCACCCCTTCGAAGCCGACCTCCCCTGTCGACGAGGACCAGCCGGTTCAACAGGCCAGCGTCCGCATCTCGCCGTCCCCTGCCACCATCACCAAGGGGGAGCGGCTCCGGCTCCGCGCCAGCTCCTACGACGCCAAGGGGCGGCAGCTCCCCACCGTCGAGACCACGTGGTGGACCAGCGATCCTCGGATCGCCACCATCGCGGGTGACGGCACGCTCCTGGGTGTGACACCTGGCGAAGTGGATGTAGGAGTCTCGGTGAGCGGCGTCCAGGGGTCGGCTCGCGTCCAGGTCACGACGGCGCCCGTCCATCGGATCACCCTATCTCATGGGGCACCGACCGAGCTCCCGATCGGCGAGGGCCTCCGACTTCAGGTGGCTGCCTTCGACGCCGCCGGCAACCTCCTCTCCGACCGCGCCCCCGTCTCCTGGACCTCCAGCGCGCCCGCAGTGGCGAGCGTCGACGACGCCGGCCTCGTCTCCGCCGTCTCGGTGGGCTCCGCACGGATCACCGCCGCCATCGAGGGGAGGGCCGCCTCCATCGAGGTCGATTCGGTCCTCCGCTTCACCTCACTCACCGCAGGACAATTTCATACATGCGGCGTCACCACCTCGGGCGCGGCCTATTGCTGGGGCAGCGGCACCAGCGGCCAGCTCGGTGCAGGCGGCGTCACCGTTTCGTCCAAGCCCGTCCCCGTGGTGGGCGGCTACCGCTTCAGCTCCCTCAGCACCCGGGCGGACCATAGCTGTGGCGTGATCGTCGGCGGCGGCGCCAACAACGCCTTCTGCTGGGGTCGCAACGCGGCGGGGCAGCTAGGCAACGGGGCGAACGACAACTCCAATGTCCCGATGAAGGTGGCCGGCGGCATCGCCTTCGACTCCATCACCGCGGGAGTCTCTGCCAGCTGTGGCCTCTCCGTCCTGGGTGAGGCCTTCTGCTGGGGGGCGCAGACCGGCACCTCCTGGCCGGATCCGGTCCCCGGCATCGTCGGCTACACCGACCTGGTCATGGGCGGCGGCCACGTCTGCGGCCTGGGGAGCGAAGGCCTCCGCTGCTGGGGGGAGAACAGCCAGGGTCAGGTTGATCCCTCCGGCTCCTGGCCGGATCCCGTCCCGGCCCGGATCCTCGCGCCCGGCGACGTCTCCAAGCGTGAGCTCGTCTCCTTCGGCCTCGGCATCGCCCACACCTGCGCCTCCTCGTCCCTCCCTGGCAAGGAGGCCCTGGTGGCGTGCTGGGGTGACGGGCGCATGGGGCAGCTCGGCGGCGGCGTCACCACCAGCTTCTCCTTGGAGGACGGCCTCCTCCCGGCAGCCGAGATCGTTCAGCTCGTAGGTGGCAAGGACCATAGCTGCGGCCTCGCCTCCACCGGAGACGCCTTCTGCTGGGGCTCGAACGAATGGGGCCAGCTCGGCACGGGCTCGGACTCGGACCTCACCTCGCTCCCCACGCGCATCCAGGGGATCCAGTTCCGGAGCCTCGCCGCCGGCGCCCATCACACCTGCGGCGTCGCCACGGACGGCGACGCGTATTGCTGGGGCCGAAACACCTCGCGCCAGCTCGGCCTCGGCGTGGGCAGCGGCTCCTCCGTCTCCACCCCGCAGCGGGTGATGAGCCAGCACGCCGCGCGGAACTGACCTCGTCGAGAGGCCCGGGAGCCACGAGACCAAAGAAAAAGCGCCCGCGCCTGGACTACCGGGAGCGGGCGCTTCGTCATTTGTCACAAGCTCACAGCTCGCCGGAGGCGAGCGAACGCCGGGGGGAGCCGTAGCGCGCAGCGCGCGTGAAAAAACCGCCCCCTCACCTTGGTGGGGGCGGTTGTTTCACAGGCTCACAGCCTCGCCGGAGGCGAGCGAACGCCAGGGGGAGCCGTAGCGCGCAGCGCGCGTGAAAAAACCGCCCCCTCACCTTGGTGGGGGGCGGTGTTTTCATAGGGTCTGGATCAGGCTTTACCCGTGTAGATGTCCATGATCGAGTGGAGCAGCGCTATCGCCTCGTCGTGGGGACGCTGGAAGGCGTTGCGGCCCATGATCGAGCCGAAGCCTCCGCCGTCGCGGATGCCCCGGATCTCCTCGAGGACCTCGTCCTTGCCCTTGGCCTCGCCGCCGGAGAAGATCACGATCCGCTTGCCGTTGAAGCAGGACTGCACCACGTGGCGCACGCGATCCGCCATGGTCGCTGTGGGGATCTTGAACTTCTCGAAGACCTTCTGATTCTCGGGCTGCTCGATGTGCGCGGTGGGCGGCTTCACCTTGATCACGTGGGCGCCGAGCTGGGCCGCGACGTGGGCCGCGTAGGCCACGATGTCGACGGCGGTCTCGCCCTGCTTGGAGAGGCCGGAGCCGCGGGGGTAGGCCCAGAGCACCGTGGGGAGCCCCAGGCTCTTCGCCTCGAGGATCATCTCGCGGATCTGCTCGTACATATGATTCCGCTCGGCGGAGCCCGGGTAGATCGTGAAGCCGATGGCGGCGCAGCCGAGGCGCAGCGCGTCCTCCACCGAGCCGGTGATCGCGGAGATCGGATCGGACGACTTCGCCATGGTGTCCGAGTTGTTCAGCTTGAGGATCAGCGGCACCTCACCGGGAAACTTGCCCGCGGTGGCCTCCAGGGCGCCGAGCGGCGCAGCGTAGGCGTTGCATCCGGCGTCGATGGCGAGGTTGTAGTGGTAGTCGGGATCGTAGCCCGCGGGGTTGGGCTGGAACGATCGCACGGGCCCGTGCTCGAAGCCCTGATCCACCGGGAGGATCACGAACTTGCCGGTCCCTGCCAACCTGCCGGTGTTCATGATCCGCGCGAGGTTGCCGAGAGTCCCCGGGTTGTCGGAGGGGTACCACGAGAGGATCTTCTGCACCTGATCGCTGTTGCGCATGTCGTCTCCTAGAGGTTGCCGCCTCGCCGAAGGTCCGATCCGCCGCGAAGAATCGCGGCCTCTTCCCTTTCCCCCGGTTTCGGCTTAGAAATCCGCCCTTCTGATAGTCGTTCTCATCAGCCAGGGCAAGCAGAGGGAGCGCGCGCCGTGGCACGAGAGGGGCGCCGCTGCTACGTAGATGACTCGCCCCGCAGCGGGGCCTTCGACAAAGGAGCGAGAGAGCAGTGATTCTTATGGTGAACGGCGAAGAGCGGCAGGTCCCCGAGGGCAGCACCGTGGCGGCGCTCCTCGATCAGCTCGGCGTGATGCGCGAGCGGGTGGCGGTGGAGGTGAACCTCCAGGTCGTGCGGCGGGCGGATCACGAAGATCACCGGCTCGCCACAGGCGATCGGGTCGAGGTCGTCGCCTTCGTGGGCGGCGGCTGAACCTCGAGAGAGCCCTCCGCGGGCAGCGCGGCGATCGACTCCAGCGTGCGTGGGAGCTTTTCTCACGGACATCTCGCCAACCATGAGGCGGTTGAATCAGCACAGCAGGTTGAAACGAGCAGGGCGCGCGGCGATCGTCGCCGCGCGATGAAGCGAGGCGGCAATGTCGGAATCGTTCCAGATAGGCAAGCATACCTTCCAGTCGCGGCTCTTCACCGGCACCGGCAAGTATGCGGATTACCCCACCATGAAGCGCGCGCTCCTGGCATCCGGGAGCCAGATGGTCACGGTGGCCGTGCGCCGCCTCGACCTGGCCGCTGCCGGCGAACAGAGCCTGCTGCATTGGATCCCCGAAGGGATGACCCTCCTCCCCAACACGGCCGGCTGCTACACCGCCGAGGACGCCATCCGCACCAGCCGCCTGGCCCGCGAACTCTGGGGCAGCGATCTGATCAAGCTCGAGGTCCTCGCCGACGAGAAGACCCTCCTCCCCGACGTCGTCGGCACCATCGAGGCCGCCAAGGTGCTTGTGAAGGAGGGATTCACCGTCCTCCCCTACACCACCGACGACGCCGTGGTGGCCCGCAAGCTCGAGGACGTGGGCTGCGCCGCCGTCATGCCCCTGGGCGCCCCCATCGGCTCGGGCATGGGCATCCGCAACCCCTACAACATCATGATCCTCCGGGAGCAGGTGAAGGTGCCCGTCCTCGTCGACGCCGGCGTCGGCACCGCCAGCGACGTCGCCATCGCCATGGAGCTGGGCTGCGACGCCGTCCTCCTCAACACCGCCATCGCCTGTGCCCAGGATCCCGTCCGCATGGCCCGCGCCATGAAGGCCGCCTGCGAAGCGGGCCGCGACGCCTTCCTCGCCGGCCGGATCCCAAAGAAGCTCTACGGCTCCGCCTCCTCCCCCATCGAGGGCACCATCTCCGGCACCAATTGATCGGCGGGGCGGCGAGTTCGTGAAGCGATCACGAACTCCCACGAGCCGAAGACGCGTGAGGGCCGAAGAGCCTCTCGCGCGTAGCCTACGTGAGAGGCTCGCCTCCGCCTCGAGCGGAGTCGGTCTGTTCACCCGCTCGGAGACTTTCACGTGACCCTCGACTTCCGCCTTTACCTGATCACCGATCGCCGGCTGGTCGACGACCTGCCGGTGGCGGTGGAGCGCGCCCTCTCCGGCGTACCCAGGGGCTCGGCAGCCATCCAACTCCGCGAGAAGGATCTACCGGCGGCGGAATTGCTCCCACTCGCCCAGGCCCTCGCGGCCATCTGCCACCGCCGAGGCGCGCCGCTCCTGGTGAACGATCGGATCGACGTCGCCCTCGCCGCGGGCGCCGACGGCGTCCACCTCAGCGGTGGCTCCCTCGACGTCTCCGACGTACGAACGCTCCTGGGCTCCCGTCTCATCGGCGCGAGCTGCCACTCCGCCGACCAGCTCCGCCAGCGCGCCGGCGCCGACTTCGCGACCTATAGCCCCATTTTCCCTTCGCCTCGTAAGCCCCCAGCCGTCGGCCTCCAAGCCCTGCGGGAGGCCGTCCAAGGCCCCCTCCCCCTCCTCGCCCTGGGCGGCGTCGATCCTTCCAACGCCCGCGACGTCATCGCCGCCGGCGCCCGCGGCGTCGCCGTCATCCGCGCCTGGCTCCTGGGCGACCCCGCCGAAGCCACCGCCCAACTCCTCCACAGCCTCTGATCGCAGGACGGCTCGCCGCCGCTCAGAGCTGGTGCAACAAGGCTGCACGCGGTGGAGGGCGGTCTTCTCACACGCGCTGGCCCCCCCTCGGCGCTCACTCAACTCGCGGCCGCAGCGTTCACGCCCTCTGGAGAGGGTCGAGGAGCCGATCGTGTCGCCGATCGAGCCGTGCCCCAAGCGATCGACTTCGTTGCCGAATTTCCGTGTGCGCATCTGTGAGTTCACAGCGGCTCGATTCGCGGGCGATGACCCTCGAGATCGCCTCTGCTACCTTCGCCCGATCGAGCTGGAAGAGGAGCAACGATGTACGAGTCGGTGGGTGCGGTGGCGGAGCGACGGGTGGAGGCGAGGGCGGTGCGCCCGACGTCGGAGAGGTCGGTCCAGAAGACCAGCCCCTTTCATCTGCGCATCCTCGCCGAGGAGATCCTGCGCAAGCGGGGCGGCGAGGGCCTGGGCCGGGTGGCGCCGGCGCTCTCGGAGGCCTGCGTCGATCTGAACCCGCACCAGCTCGAAGCGGCCACCTTTGGGCTGGAGAGCCTCGCGACGGGGGGCTGCGTCTTCGGCGACGAGGTGGGGCTGGGCAAGACGGTGGAGGCCGGCCTGGTCATCGCCCAGCTCATCTCCGAGGGGCGCTCGCGGATCCTGATCCTGGCGCCCGCGCCGCTTCGGGCCCAATGGCGGGACGAGCTCTGGGATAAGTTCGGCCTGGTCTCGGAGTGCGTGGACGGCCCCTCGGCGAAGGCCGCGGGGCGAGCGAACCCGCTGGATCTGCCGATGCCGGTGATCTGCTCGGTGCCCTTCGCGGTGAACCGCGCCGACGCGCTCAAGCGGATCCCCTGGGATCTGGTGGTGATCGACGAGGCCCATCGGCTGCGCAACTCCTACCGCCTGAGCAACAAGACGGGTCGGGCGCTGCGCGAGGCGGTGACGGGGGTGCCCAAGCTGCTGCTGACGGCGACGCCGCTGCAGAATACGCTCCTCGAACTCTATGGGCTGGTGAGCCTGATCGACGAGACGATCCTGGGGCCGGAGGACGCCTTCCGCGCGCTCTACGGGCAGCTCCTCCAGCCGCCGCCCCCCGCCGGCGCCCCCGACGAGAAGACGATCCTCGCCGAGCGCACGGACCTGATGGAGGATCTGAAGGAGCGGATCGCACCTGTGGTGCAACGCACCCTGCGCAGGCAAGTGCGCGAGTACGTGAAGTACACGAACCGCCGCTCGATCGTGGAGGACTTCCGCCCGTCGGAGAAGGAGCAGCTCCTCTACGATCGGGTGAGCGAGTACCTCTGCCGGGAGGAGCTCGCCGCCATCGCGCCCGAGCGCCGCACCCTCCTCACCCTCTGCTACCGCAAGCTCCTGGGCAGCTCCACCTTCGCCATCGCCGCCACCCTGGAGAAGCTCGCCGACTCCCTCGAGGCCAAGGTCGGCAGGGCGGAGGACGTCGCGAAGGCCCAGGCCCTCCATATGGAGTCGCTCTTCGGCCCGGACAACGGCGAGGACGATCAGGACGGCCTCGAGGAGGAGGTCCGCCGGCTCTACGAGGAGGCGGCGGAGGAGCTGCTGGACGACGGGGAGATCGACAAGAAGAAGCCGATGACCCTCTCGGACTGCAAGGAGGAGCTGAAGGAGCTGCGGGGGATGGTCGAGTTGGCGCGCTCGATCCGGGTGAACGCGAAGGGCGACGCCCTGGTCCGGGCGATCTCCCGATCCTTCACGGTGGCGGCGGCCCATGGCTGGCCGGAGAAGGCCGTGATCTTCACGGAGAGCCGGCGCACCCAGGACTATCTGAAGTCGCTGCTGGAAGAGAGCGGCTTCGAGGGCCAGGTGTCGATCCTCTGCGGCGACGGCAGCGGCCCTGAAGAGCGCAAGGCGCTGATCACCGAGTTCCGCGATCGCACCAAGATCCTGATCTCCACCGAGGCCGGCGCCGAGGGGCTGAACCTCCAATTCTGCAACCTGTTGATCAACTACGACCTCCCCTGGAACCCCCAGCGAATCGAGCAGCGGATCGGGCGCTGCCACCGCTACGGCCAGAAGCGCGACGTCCTCGTCATCAACATGGTGAACCGCTCCAACGCCGCCGAGGCGCGGCTCTACGATCTGCTGGAGCAGAAGCTGGGCCTCTTCGACGGCGTCTTCGGCGCCTCCGACGAGGTGCTCGGCTCCCTGGATAGCGGGGTCGACTTCGAGCGGCGGGTCCTGGACATCTACCAATCGTGCCGCTCCGAGGGCGCCATCGACGAGGCCTTCAACCGCATGCGCAGCGAGATGGAGACGAAGATCTCGTCGCGGATGCAGGAGGCCCGCGGCGTGCTCATGGAGCGCTTCGACGATCAGGTGCGCGCCAGGCTCAAGGTCGCGGTGGGCCAGGCGAAGGAGGTCCTTCGCAAGTCGGAGGGGCAGGCGCGGGAGCTCGCACTCTCGGTGCTCGGCGACGACGCCGGCGTCGAAGGCGATCTCATCGACGTCCGCCACATCCCGCCGGCGCTGCTGGAGGCGGCGGGCGGCGAGCTCTCCGCCGGCGTCTACTCGATGGGCTCCGCCGCCCAGGCCCGCGAGCAGGGCGTGCGCAAGCTCGGCCCTGGATCCCCACTGGTCAAGGCCGCGGCCACCCTGGTGCAGTCGAGCCCGCTGGAGGGCGTCACCTTCCTCTCCCTCGACGCGGGTCACGCGCCCCCTGCCCTCAGCCCCCACTTCGGCAAGGAGGGCTGGTGGTTCGTCTACAAGCTCGAGGCAGGGAACAGCGATCCCGACGAACGGATCGTCCACGTGGTGCTGGTGCGGGAGGGCAGCGTCTACCGCGCCCTCGACCTGGAGACCGGCGCGCTCCTGGTGGAGGTCCCGGCCCGAGAGACCGTCCGCCGCCCCAGCAGCGCCGCCGTCAGCGTCACCTCCGCCCAGGAGAACGCCCTGGCCCGTGCCCTGGCCGCGGTGAAGCTCGAGGTCGAGAGCCGGCGCGGCGTCGCCGCCGACAAGGCGAAGGAGCGCTGGGATCGCTTCACCGAGGAGTGCCTCGACAAGCCGCGCAAGCGAATCGCCGAGGCCAAGCAGGCCTGGGAGACGGCCCGCAAGGCCGTCCTCGCCGAGACCGACGATCGTGAGAGAGCCCGTCTGCGCCGCGCCCGCGACTCCGCCGAGCGCGAGTACCGCCGAGGCCTCGACCAGCTCCGTCTGGAAGAGCAGCGCCGCTTCGGCGACAAGGAGAAGTCCATCGCGGAGATCGCCCGCAAGGCCGCCGTCACCGACGTGCGCCGCAGCCTCCTAGCCACCGCCTATTGGTTCCTCGGCTGAGTTCGGGAAGAAGTTCGCGAACTCAGCCGAGGAGTAGGCGAGGACGGCGCGCCGAGCGATGGACGACGAGACATCGCAGGAGCGGCCGCCTCCGCTGCGGGACGAGTTCGGCGGCGATCCCTCAGGTGATCGGTCCACCAGACGTCGCTGCAACCCTCGATTGACCGCCCGGCAGGCCCAGTTGACGAGACCTCGGACATTTGTTGAATAGCGCCTTCGCCGTCGCTCTCGTCTTGCGCGGCTCCTGGAGTGTCGAGGCATGGGGTCGTCGGGCAGGGAAGTGGAGCGTACGGAAGAGCCGGTGGCCGAGCTCGTCCCCGTCGCGTCTCGGCCGATCGTCGGCGAGCCACGGATCACGCTGGTGCTCCGGCTGGCCAAGGCGCTCCATCGCTACGGGATCCCCGCCCACCGCCTCGAGGCGGTGACGAGCATCCTCTCCGCGAGGCTCGGCCTCCGGGGCTACGTCTACTCCTCGCCCACCGCGATCTTCGGCTCCTTCGGCGATCCGGCGGAGCTGCGGACGGCGATGATCCGGGTGGAGCCCGGTGAGACGGACCTCGGACGCCTGGTGGACCTCGACGCCCTGACCTCGGAGGTGATGAGCGGCGAGCGCACGGCGGAGCAGGGGCTGGTGCGGCTGGAGGAGATCCTCTCGTCGCCGCCCATCTATCATCCGGCGTTGGGGCTCCTCTGCGTGGCCCTGGTGGGCTCGGGGGCGTCCTTCCTCCTGGGCGGGCAGCTCCGCGAGATGATCGCGGCGGTGGGGATCAGCCTCTGGCTCGGGCCGCTGCTGATCCTCTCCGGATCCCATCCCGGCGTCGCCAGGGTCACGGAGGCCCTGGGTGCCTTCGGCGCTGCGGTGATCGCCGTTGCGCTCACGCGCGTCCTCGGTCCCTTCTCCACCCAGACCTCGATCGTCGCCGGGCTGATCCCGCTGCTGCCCGGCCTCGCGATCACGGTGGGGATGACCGAGCTGGCGACACGCAACCTCGTCTCGGGCACCACCCGCTTCACCGGCGCGATCCTCACCCTGATGCAGCTCGTCTTCGGCGTGGCGCTGGGGAGCCAACTCGATCGCGTCCTCCCGGCGGTCACGGACCTCTCTCAAGGCCCCACCCTCCCCGCCTGGACCGTGGTCCCTGCCCTGCTGCTCGCCACCGGCGCGACCGCGGTGCTCTTCCGCGCCAAGCCTCGCGACCTGATCTGGGTGGTCATCGCCGGCGTCCTCTCCTTCGGCGCCACCCGCTTCGGCTCCCATTGGCTGGGCTCCGAGCTCGGCGCCTTCGTCGGCTCCCTTGTGCTCTGCATGGCGAGCAACGCCATGGCCCGCACCCTGGGCAAGCCGGCCATCCTCACCATCATCCCGGGCCTGATCCTCCTGGTCCCGGGGAGCATCGGCTTCCGCAGCCTCGACGCGCTGCGCGGCCACGATCCCACCACCGGGATCGGCATCGCCTTCTCCGTGGGCCTGATCGCGATGTCGATCGTCACCGGACTCCTGGTGGCCAACCTGATCGTCCCGCCCCGCAAGGTGCTCTGAGCCCTCTCGTTTCACGTGCCTGGCTGCTTTTGTTGGGCTTGCCGTCGCCGGTGGGTATCGTGGCCCCAGGATCGAGGCAAGACGGGAGAAGTGGATGATGAAGAGGCATACCCGCACCGCCCTGGTGCTCGGCGGGGGCGCGGCGCGGGGCGCCTACGAGGCTGGCGTCATGGGCTATCTGCGCGAGGAGCTCTCGAAGGATCTGGGCTTCCACGTGCCGATCGACGTCCTGGCTGGCACCTCGGTGGGTGCGATCAACGCGTGCTATCTGGCGGCGGCGGCGGCGGATCCCAGCCGGCAGGCCGAGGAGATGGCCAACAAGTGGACCTCGCTCCGCATCGAGAATGTGCTGAGCTTCGGCGCCAGGGACGCGATCCGACTGGTGAGGGACCTGGTGCGGCGCACGCCCTCGCCAGAGGCGCAGCGGGACTTCGGCGGGATCGTGGATCCGTCGGGGCTGCGGGAGCTGGTCCGCAGCACCGTGCCCTGGCGCAACATCAGCCGCAACATCCGAAGCGGCGCCCTCTACGCCCTCTCGGTCTCCTGCACCCGCGTAGCCAGCGGGAGGACCACTGTCTTCCTCCAGCGGCGAGGGCGTGACGCGCCGCCGTGGAGCCGGGACTTTCACTACCGCGCCATCGCCGCGAGGATCGGGCCATCCCACGCCCTCGCGTCCGCGGCCATCCCCCTCCTTTTTCCGGCGGTGCCCGTCGGGGGCGAGCTCTATGTGGACGGGGGCCTGCGGCAGAGCGTCCCCTTGAGCCCGGCCCTGCGCCTGGGCGCCCGACGGGTGATCGTGGTCTCGCTGCGACATCGCCCGGTGACGAACTTTCTCCTCCCCGGCGGCGGCGAGGTCGCGCCGGGCCCCGAGCACGGCCCCGCCATGGAATCCGAGGAGGCGCTCCAGGCCAGGCTCGCGCGCCGGGAGGCGGAGAAGGAGAAGGAGGCCTTTCCAACGGCGGCCTTCATCGCCGGCAAGACGCTGGACGCCCTCCTCCTCGATCGAATCGACGAGGACCTCAACCGCCTGCGACGCTTCAACGCGATCCTCGAGGCAGGGACCAAGTCCTATGGGCCGAGCTTCGAGTCCGTGCTCAACGACGCCTTCGCCCCGATGCGCCACCATCCGATGCAGTGGATCCGGAACATCCTGGTCCACCCCTCGCAGCACCTCGGCACCCTCGCCGCCGAGTACGCGCGCTCCCCCGAGTTTCGAAAACGCGCCAGCGGCTTCGTCGGCGGTGTGGTCCGCCGGCTCGCGGAGTCCGAGGCGATGGATCGCGCAGACCTCGTCTCCTACCTCCTCTTTGACGGCGGCTTCGCAGCCAGACTCGTCGAGCTCGGGCGCAACGACGCCCGCGCCAAGCGCGACGAGTGGCTCCGGTTCTTCTCGTCCGAACCCGAGTCGGAGACCGAGGCCGCGCAGTTCGAGATGGCGGCAGCCGCCTCAGAACACGGAGGCGCCTGACGCCAGCAGCGGGAACGAGGAAGCCGCCCCCGGGGCGGCTCCGGCGCAGGCGATGAGGCGACGCCTGACGACCATCCTGACCAAGGGAGAGCGCATGCTGGCGTCTGCTCGCCGCCGGCTCGCCAAGTGCTTCACCGACTCAGGGAAAGAGGCGCTGCTCCTCCCACTCTCCACCACTGAGCGTGAAGACCTGTCGATCGTGGAGTCGATCCGGTTTCCCGGACCAGAACTCGATCCGATCGGGGCGAAGCAGGAAGCCGGACCAGAACGGCGGCCGCGGGACCTCCTGCCCCTCGAAGCGCCGCTCCACCTCTCCCACCCTCGAAACGAGCTCGTCTCGAGAAATCAGCGGCCGGCTCTGCAGCGAGGCCCAGGCGCCGATCTGGCTACCGCGGGCGCGGGTGCGGAAGTAGGCATCGGCCTCCTCGTCGGAGACCGGCTCCACCCGGCCCTCCACCCGAACCTGCTCGTCGAAGGCGACCCAATGGAAGCAGAGGGCTGCGTAGGGATGCGCTGCGAGCTCCCGGGCCTTGCGGCTCCCGAGGTTGGTGTAGAAGACGAAGCCCCGGGGATCGACCCCCTTGAGGAGCACCATCCGCACCGACGGGCGGCCCTCCTCGCCGACCGTGGCGAGGGACACGGCGTTGGGGAGCGGGAGCTGCTCGGCGGTCGCGTCCGCCAGCAGCTTCTCGAAGCGTTCGATGGGATGGGCCGGCACCAGGGGGATCTCCTTGTCGAGGTCTTGCCGTCTAATCTCTTCGGCGGCCTCCGTCAAAGGAGTCCGCGCGATCGACGTCGCGAAATCCACGTACACGATCGCGACTGCTACCCGAGTCCATCCGAGGCCCTGGCGGTCGCCAGCGCCTTGAGATCGGCCCGCGAGATCCGAGGGCGCTCCCTTCAGCAGGCGTTCCGCCGATCCATCTCAGGTGATGATGGAGAGGGCGGCGGGGAGGAGGTCGACGGTGATCGGGAGCCTGCCGGGCGCCTCACCGTCCACGTCGAGGAGGCATTCGTCGGCGCAGCGGGCTTCGAGCTTGCGGGCGCGGCGGGTGGTGGTGCCTGCGAGGCGGGTGTGGGTGCCGTCGTAGATCATCTTTCGTTTGAGGACGAAGTCGGAGAGGCCGAAGCCGCTCCAGATGGTCACGTCGAAGAGGCCGTCGTCCAGGGCGGCCTCCGGGGCGACCATCATGCCGCCGCCGAAATACCGGCCGTTGGCGACGGCGAGGCAGGTGACGTCGAAGGGCTCCCAGGCCCCGTCGTCGAAGCGGACTTCACAGCGACGATCGTCGTAGGCCAGGAGTCCGCGGACGGCGCCGATGGCGAAGGAGGCCTTGCCGCCCAAGGCCTTGGTGGCGCGGTTCACGTAGCGGTCCACCAGGCCGGAGGTGCCGAAGGACGCGACGTTGATGAAGTAGCGCTGGGCTGGGCTGCCGTCGTCCTTCAGGTAGGAGACGCGGCCCACGTCGATGCGCCGGCCCCGCGGCTCCCGCAAGCGGGCCGCGATGGAGGCGACGCCGTGGGACGCGAAGTCGAGGGTCCTGAGGAAGTCGCTGCCGGTGCCCCTGGGGAAGAGGCCCAGGGAGGCCTCTGCGCGTACGGGCGCACCGCTGGGATCGAAGAAGCCGTTCACCACCTCGTTGATGGTGCCGTCGCCGCCTACCGCCACCACCACGTCGGCGCCTTCGCGTAGCGCGTGGGTGGCGAGGGAGGTCGCCTCCACGGGGCGCGTGGTGAAGTGCTCGCCGAAGTCGCCGATCTCGGCGCGGATGCGGCTGGCGAGGCCCCGCCACTGGCGGCCGGTGGCGCCGTTGCCGCTCTGGGGGTTGACGATGAAGACGACCTTCCGACCCATCCCATCCTCTCGTTGCGGGGAAGGCGGGCATCATGGCGGGCGGCACCGCTTCCCGCAACGCAGATGGTGCGATCGACTCGAGGTCAGCACCCGTGCGGCTATCGCTCGCCGCAGTTGGATCCGTGACGGCTCGTCCCACGGTGGAGAGGAGCGCTACCGTCGGGCTCCCGCTTCGCTCGCGGGCGCCATTCGTCCGCCGGCTCCGCCCTTCGGCTGTACGCGGCTTTGGAACGACTCGTAGGATCTCAATGACGCAATGAGAGATGCTCGTCGTCGGAGGGCCGGACGAGGCCGGCGAGGGCGGTGCCGGCCACCGGGTCGCAGGTGAAGATGGCGCTCTCCCTGGCGATCCGATGCAGGGTGACGAAGCTCCCGGCGGGGAGGAGGCCGAGGGCACGGGACCAGGCTTCGCGGGGGAGCTCACCTTCCCAGCCTCGCGACGGAGAGGGGATGCCAGGGGCCACGCTGCAGAGGATCGCCAACGCTTGGGCTGCGGCCATGGCCCGACCTACCGCCGCGCGCTGCGGTCCAGTGTCCGAGGCGAAGGAGAAGCTCGCCTCCATGGGATCGCCGCCGGCGATCAGGGCCTCCAGGGTTGGGCAGGGATCGAGGGTGAGCGCCTCCAGGAGCCGAGCGAGGATCGGAGAGGCCCCGCGCACATGGACTCTCGCCGTCTCCCCGGGGACGGGCTCGGCCTTCAGGGTCGCGGCCATCAGGCTGCCGTGGGCGCCCTCTCCCCCCAGGATGAGGTTGGCCACGGCGGGGCCTGCCGCCGAGCGGGGCGCTGGCCGGGAGTCATAGAGGAGGCCGCCGGGTAGCGCCGCCTCGATCGACGCGACGCCGGGGACCAGCCTGCCTCCCTCCACCCGCCTGCCGGCGAGGGGACCCTCCAGCCAATGGGCGACGGTCCCATCGAAGATCGAGGGAGGCTGGGAGCCGAGGCTGAGGCCCGCTGTGCGCAGCCGTGCCTCCACCTCGCTCACCTTCGCGCCGGCGAAGGCGCGGATCCACATCGCGTCTTCGTCCAGCTCCTCCACCGACGTCAGCTTCGTCTGATGGACTCCGGTTGTATTAGAAGATGACACATTCACTTCGGGGCGTGCGTCTCTCTCCAGCTCCCCCACCGAAGTCAGCTTCGTCTGGTCGACTGTAGCTGCATCAGAAGGTGACACTTTCACTTCGGGGCCCGCAGAGAGGCCGAGCTTGCCGGGGTTGAGGATGCCGTCGGGATCCCAAGCGGCCTCGAGCTTGCGCAGAAAGCTGAGGCCCCCTTCGCCGAGCTCCTCCCGGAGCCAGGGGCCCTTGTAGAGGCCGACGCCGTGGTGGTGGGTGATGGTGGCGCCGGCCGCCACCGCGGCGTCCAGGGCCGCGCCGAAGGCACGATCGTAGGACGCGAGGCCGTCCGCCGGGCGGAGGGCGGGGCCGGAGAAGGTGAAGTAGATGGAGCAACCGTCCGCGTAGGCGTGGCTGAAGTGGGCCATCACGAGGGCGTGGGGCGCCACCGCATCGCGGACGGCGGCGAAGAGCCGATGCACCCTGCCCCACGACGTCGCCACCTCGAAGGTGTCGGCCCAGCCGCCCGCTTCGAAGATCCGGGGGAGCTTGTAAGAGACGGTGTAACGATCTCGGAGCCATCGCCCCCCAGGCGCCTCCCCGCGATCGACGCCGCCGTGGGCCAGGCAGATGTCACGGGCCTGGGACGCCTCGGACTCCGCGTCGCCGAAGGAGCCTTCGTGAACGAAGACCAGGAGGCTCGCCCGCGCCAGAGACGCGGCATCGTTGAGGAGCTTCGCCCGGGAGAGGACGGCGTCCAACGCCACGCGGGGGATCGCCTCGAACGGGTCGCGGACGATCCGGCGCGCGTCGTCCAGGAGCGCGGTCAGCGTCCCCGGGGCCTGATTCTTCCCCGGCGCCGACGATGAGGCTCCGGCGAAGCCCGGCCGCCGCTCCCCGGAGCCGGGAGGCCGCGTCGCCCAAGCGTTCGCCGCGGCCGGCTTCTTCCCCCGCTCCGATGCAGAGGATCCAGCGAAGTCCGGTCGCAGCTCTCCGGGGCCGGGGGGCCGCCGCTCCTGCGGGTCGCCCTGATCGAGCGGCTGTTTCGACCATCCCGGAAGGCCGAGGGCCAGCAGCGTATCCGGGGGATCGTAGAGCCGCGCCACGGCAGGGCGAAGGCCGGCGCGAAAGACCGCCTGCATCGCAGACAATCCGGCGTCGAGCGTGGGGAAGCGGAAGGCGCGGGGGACGACGTCCCGCGGAGCCGGCCAGACCCGCAGCCTGGCGTCCACGAAGATCCCCAAGGTGCCCTCGCTGCCGAGCAGCAGCTCGATCCAGTCGATCCCACTGGCTGGACGCTGGGGGCGCACGATCTCCCCGGTGCCCAGGACGCAGCGCAGCCCCAGCACCATGTCCTCGATCTTGCCGTAGCGGGACGAGCATTGCCCCGCCGAGCGCGCAGCCAGCCATCCGCCCAGGGTCGAGCAGCCGATGGAGGAAGGGAAGTGTCCCAGCGTGAGCCCCTCGGCACGGAGGGCCGCCTCCAGATCCACGCCCAGGATCCCCGCCTGCGCCTCGACGAAGAGCTGATCCCGATCGATGCGCAACACCCGATCGAGGCGTTCCAGACGTAGTGTGATCCCACCCTGCACAGCGATCGCGCCCCCACATACCCCGCTGCCCGCGCCGTAGGGCGTCAGGGGGATGGCGCGCCTCCTCGCGAAGCGGACGACCTCCGCCACCTCCTCTGCGCTGCCAGGTCGGACCACCGCGTCAGGCGGCGTCGGCCCCCGCCCCTCGCGCTCCCATAGGAAGGCCTTCGGCCACATATCCTCCGCCGCCCTCCACCTCTCGGCGCGGTCGGTGGACACGTTCCCCGCTCCCACCAAGGCCTCCAACTCGAGGGCGAGGGCGGTCTTCTCCCCCAGCGGCGCGTCGCGGCCGATGAGTGGGGGCGTCGGGATCTCTTCAGAGGCCAGCTCGTCCTCCCGCCTTTTCCAAAAGGGACGACCGGACGATCCCCGATCGAAGGGGCCCGGACAAACCATGGCTCTCGTCGGGATGTCTCCCGCCAGACCTCCTCTCGTACGACTGCGCCTTGGAATGCAGGACAACAGAGCCTCTGCGGCGCATCGTCATCGAAGACTCGCTTCCGACGCCGTCCCGATCTCGTCAGCTTCGCGCACGGTCGAGACGATCGCGGAGCCAGCGGGCGAGCTCGACGAGGGGGACTCGGGTGGGGCAGACGGCGGCTGCCTCGCGGTAGCGCTCGGGATCGAGGGAGTCGAGGGCGGCCCTGGCGTGGACGAGCTCTACGGAGGAGCGGGCGGTCTGGCGGGGCAGCAGGGAGACGCCGTCGTAGGCCTGGCGGGCCAGGGCGCCAAGCTGACCATCGAGCTGATCGCATAGGCCGCAGGAGATGCAGCGACCGGCGCTGGCGAGCATGAGCTTGTCTGCCTCGGGGGTGGGGACGAGGCCCTCGGGGCCGTAGTTGTCGAGGAAGCGCTGCTTGCCTCGCAGCGTCCTGCCGAAGAGCCAGCGCAGAGGCTGCGCGACGAGGGCCCGATAGCCCAGATAGAGATCGCCGCCGAGTTTGTATCCCATCGTCAGCGCCCCTCTGCTTCGTCCGAGTCTGGAGTTCGCTCGCCCGAGGGCGACTCCCCCGCCGTGACAAAGCCGGCCAGCGACAAGCCCGCGGCGGCGGCGGCCTCGAGGCCGGCGAGGTAGCCGGTGAAGATCGCGAGGCCGATGCCGGCGCCGTCTTCGGCAGGATCGTTGCCGGCGAGGACGTCGCCACAGGCGAAGAGGCGAGGCGAGAGCAGCCGGTGGTCGCGGAGGAGGGGGTGCAGCTCCTCGTCGATCCGCAGACCGGCACGGAGCGCGGGCTGGGGATCGCGCAATTCGTAGGCGGTGCGATCGCCGAGCCAGCTCCCCTCGTCCACCTGATCGCCTATCCAGACGGGCAGATCGAAGATCGGCTCGCGGAGCCTGCCCTCGCGGCGGATGCCGCCGCCGATGAACTTGCCGGTGGCGAGGACCACCGCGCCCGCCTCGATCGGCCAATCCGAAGCGACGACTCCGTTGGGCGGCGCCGCTCCTCGCATACGGATTCCTATCATTGAGTCACCCACTGTATGTGGACGCGGTTCCGTGGCGTCTCCCTCGGCGCCGGACGCTGCGTAGACCTCCCCATGGATCAGCTCGATGCCTGCCTCGTCCAACCTGGCCTCGAGGGCCTGTTGGAGCCGGACGCCGGGGACGGATTCACCGGCGGCGAGGAGCTCGGCACAGGGGATCCCCAGCCCCGCCTCGAGGGCCTCCAGGACCGGTCGGGGATCGCGCCGGGAGAGCACGGGTGGGAGGAGGAGCCGCTGGGGGCGGTCGATTGGGAGCGCCCGGCGGAGGGACTCGACCAGTCGCTCCGGATCGTCGTCGATCCTGGCGGCGATCTCGTGGGGCCGCAGCAGCGAGTCGCCGCTCCGCCGGAGGAAGTCGCATTCGATGGGCACGGCGCGAAGGGGCAGGCCCGCCCTCCGCGCCGCCTCGTTCGCGGCGGCAGCGAGGAGCCTCGCGTCGACGATCGGGTGGAGGTCGAAGCCGACGGCTCCGATCGTCCCGCTCACGCCGAGGAGATCGCCGGCGACGATGGAGTCCAGGCCGCCGGCGGAGAGCTTGGGCAAGCCCATTGGCGAGAGGAAGGCGTGATTCTCCCGCTCCGCCCCAGCGAAGGAGAGGCGCCCGCCCGTCTGCCGCGAGGCGAAGTCGAGGGCGGCGGGCAGGAGCGCGAGCCTGCCTTGCAGCGCGGCATAGGGGTGATCGGGCCGCCGCGACGCCAGATGCCTCGCGCTCTCGATGACGCTCATCCTCCCTCCGAGGGGCGTCCGCGCGTTCGAGAGAGGATCCGGCGCGACGTCGGCGGCCCCCGACGAGAGGGCGGTGGCGGCCCAGGCCCGCCGCACCACGGCGACCGTCGCGCCCCGTTCCCGCGCCGCCAGCGCCGCGAAGGCGCCGGCAGCGCCCCCGCCGATCACCAGCACGTCTACGGCGATCGGCTTCGAGACCCCGACACCGATCATTCGTGCGCCTCGCCCGCTCGGGGCGCGTCGCGAGACTCGGCGCCGTCGGGCGAGGTCGCCTTTACCGCCCCTCGCTGCGCCTCGTCTCGGAAGGCGCCGTAGGCTGGGGCGGACTCATGGGGCTCGAAGGGGGCGGAGGCGAGAGCGCCCGCGCCCAGGTAGATCCCTCGAGAGAGCTCCTGCTGGGCGAGGCCGTCGCCGTCGAGGACGGCGCGGTTGCCCTTCCAGCGCACCTGCATCAGATCGTAGAGCTCTTTGTGATAGTCGCCCACACTCAGCCTCGCCTCGCGGGCGAGGAGGGCGGCGGCCTGGGCGGCGCAGTCGGTCCCCTGGCAGGGGCCCATCGCCAGGCGGGTGCGGCGGCGCAGATCGAGGAGGCGCCGCCCCTCCTCGTGGCGGATGGAGAAGACCAGCTCGGCAGCGATCACCTGCTCGCAGCGGCAGACCTGGGCTTGCAGCCTGGGCTCACGGCGGGCGAGCTCACAGATGTCGACGGCCTTGCGGCCATGGCGGTAGATCAGCCGCTCGGCGGTCGGCTCGGAGAGGCCGTAGCCCTCCGCCAGCTCGGCCGGATCGGGGACACCCTCGCCGCCGGGGAGCGGCGTGAGGTGGGTCATGCAGCTGCGATGTGGCAAATCGAGGATCCGCTCCACCTCGTCCACCGCCTCCTCGGCCATGATCCGATAGGAGGCGAGCTTGCCGCCGACCATGGTGACGAAGCCCGGCGCGCCGTCCTTGGTGTGATCGTAGATGGCGTGCTCGCGGCTCAGGGCGTCCTCGGTCTTGGCGTACTCCCAGACGGTAGGCCGGATGCCGGCCCAGGCCCGCAGCACCCGCGCGCCCGCCACGGCCGGGAGGCTGCGCACCGCCGCCTCCCAGAGGTACTTCACCTCGTCTTCCTTCACGCGCAGATCGTCCGGATCGCCATAGAAGTCGTCGTCGGTGGTGCCGATGATCGCGGTCTGCTCGTGGGGGAGCACGAAGACGTCGCGCCCGTCGGCGGCCTGGCAGATCACGCCATAGTTGGAGACCCTGCGGTCGATGGTGAGGTGCACCCCCTTGCCGGGGCGCAGCTTCACCTCGACCCCTGCCAAGGCTGCCACCCGAGGCGCCCAGGGCCCGCCGGCGTTGAAGACGACCCGCCCGTCGTAGCGCAGCTCCTCTCCCGTGGCCTCGTCGCGTACGACGATCCCCTGCACCCTGCCGCCGTCGCCGCGGACGATCGAGACGACCGTGGCGTAGGTGAGGAGGTCGGCGCCGTGGGCCTTGGCGGAGAGGGCGTTGGCGGTGCAGAGGCGGAAGGGATCGATGCCCCACTCGTCGAAGCTCACCGCGCCCACCAGGTCTCGGGCCAGGGAGGGCTCCAACGCGTAGGCCTCCTCCGGCGAGAGGGCCACGCTAGGCTTGCCGGATTTCGCCGGCTGATAACGATCGTAGGTCCCCAGGTAGACCTCGACCGCGTAGCGAAAGAGCCTCTCGGTCGTGGTGGGACGCGAGGGATCCTTGGCGCGGATCGGGAAGAGGAAGGGGATCCGGAAGAGGAGGTGGGGGGCGATCTTCTGGATATAACCGGAGTCGATACAGGCGAGCTCGGTGACGTGGCGGTCATGGCGGAGGTAGCGCACGCCGCCGTGGATCATGCCGGAGTTGGCCCCGGAGGAGCCGGCGGCGAAGTCACGCTTCTCGACCAGGAGGGTGCGGTAGCCCCGCATCGCCGCGTCCCTGGCGATGCCGGTGCCATTGACCCCTCCGCCGATCACGATCAGATCGTACACGCCGCCGCCTCCCGCAGGACGGAGCTCGGCGCGAAGGGCTCCTCGCGCGTTCGCTCGCCTCCGACTCGCAGAGCTCGTGAGTCTTTTTCACGAACTCTCACCCTACCCCAGCTCCCTCTCGGGGGCGCAGCGCAGTTGCGGATCGCCCCTACGAAAGAGCGGGAGCGATTGACTCGCTCACGCTACGCGCGAAGGAGTCGATCGGCGCTCGCTCTCCCGCAGAATATGCACGATCCGATGAGGCTCCGAGGGAGCTGTGTACGAGCGTCTCACTCCCAACACTTCCGGGCGGAAGAGGTCCTATCCCTGACGGCTGATCCGCACGTAGAGCTCGCGGAGCTGCTCGTCGCTGACGTCACCTGGCGCGCCGGTCATCAGATCCGTCCCCTTCTGGGTCTTGGGGAAGGGGATCACGTCGCGGATCGACTCGGCGCCGGTGAGGATCATCACCAGCCGATCGAGGCCGATGGCGATGCCGCCATGAGGCGGGGCGCCGTAGGTGAGGGCGTCCAGGAGGAAGCCGAATTTGTTCCGCTGCTCCTCCTCGGAGATCCCCAGGGCACGAAAGACCGCCGACTGCAGCTCGGGATCGTGGATGCGGATGGAGCCGCCGCCCACCTCGTTGCCGTCCAGGACCAGGTCGTAGGCCTGGGAGCGCACCCGCCCGGGATCGCTGAGCAGATATTGGACGTCCTCGGGCCTCGGATGGGTGAAGGGATGATGCGCCGCGACCCAGCTCTGCTGCTCCTCGCTGAACTCGAAGAGGGGAAAGTCCACCACCCAGAGCAGGTCGTGCCGCCCCTCGGGCACCAGCTCCAGGCGACTGCCGAGCTGGACCCGCATCTGCCCCAGCACGCCGTTCACCTGCTTGGCGCGGCCGAACTGAAAAAGGAGGACGTCGGACTCCTCGGCGCCGCAGGCGTCGTTGATCCGCTGCCGCAGGCCGGGGTCTACGAGCTTGGTCAGCGGCGACTGGGTCCATCCGCCGTCGCCGGCGATCTTGGCCCTGGCCAGGCCCGTGGCTCCGAAGCTCTTGGCCACGTCCTCGAGCTTGTCGATCTCGGTGCGGCTCATCCCGCCGCCCTTGGGCAGCCGCAGGACCTTCACGATCCCGCCGGCGGCGATCGCCTCGGCGAAGAAGGGGACGCCGCCTCCGCCCGCCTCGCGCACGATGGCGGTGACGTCCCGGAGCTCCAGGCCGAAGCGCGTGTCGGGCTTGTCGACCCCGAAGCGATCCATCGCGTCGTCGTAGGTCATCCGGTTGAAGGGCGTGGCGATCTTCACGCCCAGCGCCGCCTCGAAGATCACCGAGAAGAGATCCTCTGCGACGGCCTGCACGTCCTCCTGCTCGACGAAGGACATCTCGACGTCGATCTGGGTGAACTCCGGCTGCCGATCGCCCCGGAGATCCTCGTCGCGAAAGCACTTCACGATCTGGAAGTAACGGTCGAAGCCGCCCACCATGAAGAGCTGCTTGTAGAGCTGCGGGCTCTCCGCCAGGCCGTAAAAGCGGCCGGCGCTCTGCCGCGACGGCACCAGGAAGTTGCGGGCCCCACCCGGGGTGTATCGCCCCATCACCGGCGTCTCGAGCTCCACGAAGCCGCGCCCGGCGAGGAAGGTCCTGGTGCTCTGGTTGATCCGGTGACGGGTGAGGAAGGTCTTCTGGATCGCGGGCCGGCGCAGATCGAGGTAGCGATGCTTGAAGCGCAGCTCCTCGTGGGCGTCGAGCTCATCTTCGATGACGAAGGGCGGCGTCTTCGCCCGGCTGAAGATCATGAGCTTCGTCGCCTTGACCTCGATGGCGCCGGTGGGGAGCTTGGGGTTCACGTTGCCGCCGCGGGAGGCGACCTCGCCCACCACGCCGATGATGTACTCGCTGCGCAGATCGCCGGCCAGCTCATGGGCGACGGCGTCCACGTCGGGCTCGAAGACCACCTGGGTGATGCCGTCGCGATCGCGGAGATCGATGAAGACGGCGCCGCCGTGATCGCGCCTGCCGTCGACCCAGCCGTAGAGGACGACCTCGCGGCCGGCGTCGGTGGGGCGGAGCTCGCCGCAGCTATGGGTGCGTTTGTGTTCGGAGAGGAAGGCCACGGGTGAAACCTCTGAGGTAGGAGCGACGGATCTTCGGGAGGGGGACATACGAAAGTCAAGCGATGGCCGAGACGTGCTAGGGTCTCGCCCCGTGCGACGCAAGCTTTTCCTCCCGCCGCTGGCGGCGCTCCTCCTCCTCCTCGGCTGTGCGCCGGAGGCAGGGCCGCTGCAGATGGCGGTCCTCGATCTCGACCCGGGCACCGGCCTCTACGATCTCCGGGTGGTGGAGGTCCGCACCCTCGAGGACGTACCTGCGCTCCGGGGCGAGGCGGCGACGCCCATCGGCTCCGCGGTGATCCGACTCGACTCGCGCCGCCTCTATGACGGCATGAGCGAAGCCGCCTTCCGCGCGGCGGTCCTCTCGGAGCCCGGCGCGCCGGTAGAGGCCCAATTCGTAGAGCAGGACGGCGTCCTCTACCCCTCGGACTTCCACTCGCTCAGCCTCGCCACGGCCTACTACCACTTCGAGAAGGCACGGGCCTACGCCCTGGCGCGAGGCCTCGGAGCAGAGAAGCTCCGGTCCACGCCCTTCTACTACTTCCCCGCCTTGACGGAGGATCCTGCCGAGGGCCAGCTCGCGGACAACGCCGCCTGGTTTCCGATGCTCCGATCCTTTCTGCTCTTTCCTCACAAGGACCTCCAGGGGATCCCGCTGTCCATGAACCAGGGGGTGATCGCCCACGAATACGGCCACGCGATCTTCAACGCCGAGGTCCTGAACGGCGCCTGGTTCCCCGATGTCCTCCAGCGCTGGTGCGACGATCCGGGCTGCTCCGATCCCCACGGCAGCCTGATGATGGGCAGCGTCGAGGAGGGCTTCGCAGACATCTGGGCGCTGGGCGTCACCGGCGATCTCCGCTTCATCAACCGCTCCATCGAGCCGGTGGGCGACAGGCGCGATCTCGAGTTCAATGGCAGCCGCCACTGCTACTCCTCCGCCGCGTGGGAGGCGGAGATCGAACAGGCCCGGACCAGGCCCTACCAATGGGCGCGCTATTGGGGAAGCCGCCGCTACGAGCTCGGCACGATGTGGGCCTCGGCCCTCTATCACGCAGGGTTGGAGCCGGGCACCGATCTCGATCGGGTGATCGAGGCGCTCCTCGCCTCGTACCGCTCCACCGGGAAGGCCAGCTTGGCGCATCTGGCGGCGACGGATCGCAGGGGGCGGACGTTTGGGAGCTTCGACTCCATCGCCCAGGCCATCGTCATTGGAGCCAAGGACGAGCCCACCGCGCACGCCCTCTGCAAGGTGCTCGGCGATCGCTTCGCCCTCGATCCGGCTGCGCTGGATCCCCGCTGCGACGGCGTCGCGCCTGGCGGTGACTGCAGATGAATCACAAGAGCCTCTACCTTCTCCTGGCGATCCTCTCGCTCCCCTCCACGGGCCTCGCCCTCGGCTCACCCTCCAACGAAGGGAGGGTCTCCTCCTTCGCCGCCGCGCCGGGAGGCCAGCCTTACGGGAGGCAGATCCACGCGGAGACCAGCCGCCGGGAGGAGCCGCGCGATCGCGCCGCGTCCGGCGCCGGTCTCTCCCTCGAGGCCATCCTCGCCCTCGTCTTCCAGGACGATCCCCAGGGGAGCAGCTACACCAGGGATTCAGGCTGGGGCTTGCGGCTGGGCTGGGATATGAGCCGGCAGCTAGGCCTCGGCTCGCTTCCGCTGCGCTTCCAGCCGGAGCTGAGCTGGACCCAAAGCTCGGAGGAGCAGGGTACGGCTGCGGTGATCGTCTCTCGACGCCTGGATTCCTTTCGCCTCGTCGGCCGCCTGGGATGGAGGCTCGGCGAGCCCTCCCAGGGCTTCCGGCTGATCCCCTTTGTCTCTGCCGGGCCGGCGGCCACCCTCTCGTCGGTGCGCTACGACATCGCCGATCCGGTGGGCAGGGGTCGCGCCAGCCCATCCTCCGAAGATGCCGTCTCCGAGCTCCAATGGGGCGCCGCCTACGGGGCCGGCCTCGCCTTCGGGGCCCTGGCGGAGAGCGGCGCAGGCCTCACTGGCCGCCTCGAGCTGCTCCGCATCCATCGGGGCTACGTGCAGGATCTCGCCCTGAGCGTCGGCCTCGGCTTCCGTCTCTGATCCTCGGGCCGCTCTCCAAGATTGCGCCCGGCAGGCGAATCCTCGCGCCATCCCCCACCAGGGTGGGCAGCTAGGCGGGCGCCGCGCGAAGTGGCTAGCTTCTGCACAGGCAAGAGGATCCCGCGGACTCGACGGTGCATGAAGATCGGCCGTCGGCGACGAGGGCCAGGGGGGCAGCGCAGATGATCCATTTCGACGTGCATGAGGAGAAGGGCGAGCGCTTCAAGGTCTTGCGGACCACCGATCGGACGCAGCTGACCATGATGACCCTGCCTCCGAGCGGGATCTCGAACAACGACGAGGGCAACACCACCAGCGACCAGATCCTCTACATGGTCGAAGGGAGGATCGAGCTGAAGATCGGCGACGACAGCCGGGAGCTTCGGGCCGGTGAAGGTGCGGTGATCCCGGCCCTCACCCCCTACTCGATCAGGGTGGTAGGCCGCCGCTCTGCGACGCTCTTCAACGTCTACGGCCCACCGGCCTTCCCTGCGGAGGAGCGACCCAGCGCCTACGCCGGCGCGGAGCTCGGCAGCCACGGCTACGATCGACACGGAGAGAATTGATCCATCGACGGGGACTCTCCCGCGGGGCCACGGCCGGGTCTGTAGAAGGGAAAGACCCTTTCGTGGCGGAGGACGTAATCGGGAAAGAGCGGCGCCATGGATCGCGGGCCTGCGACCCTCTGCCGCCCGTTTTCGCGTTGGCGTCAGGGTTGCAGTGACGTCTTGGCGGGAGCAACGAGCAGCGGCGGTGGGGGAAGGTCGCGACCGAAGGCGGTCGCGGCTTCCTTGGGCCCCGGAGGCGGCGATGGGACGAAGTCAGGGATGGGCGCCGGCTCCGGGGACCTGGGATCTTCAGCACGGGCGGCAGCACGAGCGACGCGAGGGGGCGGCGATGCTCTACGATCCAGTCTGCGGAAGAAAGGTAGACGCCGGCAGCCATGGCGCCATCAGCGTGGAGTACAAGAAGCGCAAGTATTTCTTCTGCTGCGAGAGCTGCAAGGCCTCGTTCCAGCACGAAGCCGAGCGCATTCGCCTCCATGAGCTCGCCCGTGTCGGCGCCCTGCTCTCCAGCGGGAAGGTCCGCTGGGGCATGGCGTAACCGAGCCCTTCGGGATCACTTGCGGTAGGCTGGCCGGATTCGGCGGCCTCCGACGTCTTCTCTCGCGGTCGGGGCACGTGCGAACGGAGCGTCGTGGCTGGTCAGTCCTTCGATGAGGCCTACCGGAGGTATTTTCCGATGATCCGGGAGAAGTGCGCCCGCATGCTCGCGGATCGGGACGAGGCCCAGGATCTGGCGCAGGAGACGTTCATCCGCCTCTGGCAGAGCGGGATCTCGGATCGCGATCCGCGGACGCTGACCTCTTGGATGTACCGGACCAGCACGCGGCTGGCGGTGGATCGGCTCCGCCAGCGTAGGCGGAGCGCGATCCATGCGCCGCCGCCGGTGCCGGACGTGGCTGGACCCGACGACGCCCTCGACGCCAGGCGGGAGCTGGAGCGCCTCGCCGATCGAATCCCTGCGGCCGAGCTCGAGGCGGCGATCCTCCACCGCTTCGATCGCATGGGGCAGCGGGAGGTCGCCGAGATCCTGGGATCGTCCGAGCGCAGCGTCCGCCGGCTCCTGGATCGCTTCGACAGGCGCTTCGAACAGGCGGTGCGGCCGTGAGCGGACATCCCTCCTTCCGCGATCTGGATCGCAGCGCGCTCGGCGAGGCGATGCCCGAGGTGATCCGCCACGCCGAGCATTGCGAGGGCTGCCGCGCGCATCTGGAGCGCTTGCGCTCGAACGTCGCGCTCCCGCCGCTGCGCATGCCGTCTCCAGTCGAAGCCCGCGTGAGCCACATCCGCGCTCCCGCCTGGCTCCGATGGCTCGGGATGGTCGGCGTCCCCGCCGCCGCCACCGCCTCGCTGCTGATCTGGATCCAGTCGTCAGCGCCGCCCGACCCTCCCGCCGACGCGCCGCTGCCGCTGCCGCTGGTGGCCAGCAAAGGCGGCCCCTCCGTCGCGATCTATCTGCTGCGCGGCGAGAGCCTCTCGCTCTGGGATGGCGTCTCCGCCGTGGAGCCCGGCGACCGGATCAGGATCCGCGTCTCTCCCGCAGGATTTCGACACCTCATGGTCGCCACCCGCGCGGAGGGCTCGGATCATTGGACCTCGCTCTTTCAGGGAGAGGTGGGGGATGAGGCGGAGTTCGTGGTCCCCGGCGCCTGGGAGGTGGACGACGCATCCGAAGCGGAGCAGCTTCTCGTCGCGTTGGATCCCGCGCCGACGCCCCTCGAGCGCGCGGCGTGGCGCAAGGAGCTGAAGCTCCCCAAGGTACGCTCGCCATGAGCCGCCAAGGGCTGGCCGGCTGGCTCGGGACGCGCGCCGCCGGGATCCTCCTGGGGCTCTCGCTCTGGCTGCTTGCAACCGACGCCCTCGCGGCGAGACGCGTGGCGGTGATCGTCGGCGCCAACGCCGCCGTCCCCGGGCGCCCGGCCCTTCGCTACGCCTACCTCGACGCTGAGAGCGTCGCCCAAGCGCTGCTGGATGTCGCAGACTTCGCTCCCGCCGACATCGAGGTCTTCCGCGACGGCACGCCAGAGGCGATCCTCACCGCCCTCGATCGCCGCCTCGATCAGCTCCGCGCCGCCCCTGGCGAGACCCTGCTCGTCTTCTACTTCTCCGGCCACGGGGACGGCGACGCCCTCTACTCCGGAGGAGCGCCCATCTCCCTCTCGGCTCTGAAGGCGCGGCTCTCCGACCCGGCCGCCAAGGTCCGCCTCGGGATCGTAGACGCCTGCAGCGGCGGCGCGTGGACCGGAGCCAAGGGCCTGCGGCCAGCGGAGGAATTCTCGGTGGAGGTCCCCTTCGTGTTGGGGAGCGAAGGCTCTGCCCTCCTCGCCGCGAGCTCCGGCCTGGACGACGCCCACGAATCCGAGGTGATCAGCGGCTCGTTCTTCACCCACCACCTGGTAGCCGCGCTGCGCGGCGCCGCCGATCGCTCGGGCGACGGGGAGATCGGCCTCCACGACGCCTTCGACTACGCGAGGCCGCTGACCATCCGGGACAGCGCGCTCCTCGCCGGGCGCACGCAGCGGCCGAGCTTCGAGTTCAACCTCCGCGGCAGACGGGATCTCATCCTCGCGCGGATCGCGAGGAGCCCGAACCAGCTCGCCATCGAGCAGCAGGAGGGGCCGCTCCAACTGCTCCGCCTCGACAGCGGCCTGCTGGTCCTCGAGACGGCGGCAGGCCCCGGGCGGATCGTCGCCGCCCTCCCCCCCGGACGCTATCTGCTGCGTCGCCAAGGAGCCGACGGGAGCTGGGCGCGGGAGCTTCATTTGGACCAGGGCGCACGCCTCGCCGTCTCTGAAGGGGAGCTCGCGAGGGTGGGCGGCGGCGCGCTGGCCTCGAAGGGCGCCGCCCACGTGGAGGCCTCGACCCTCGCGGCTGGAGCGTGGGCGCTGCAGGCCGCCATGGGCCGGGTGATCTCAGGGGCGCGCTATACCGGCGCGGCCGACGCCGAGCTCGGCGGCTTCGTGGATCTGCGGGTCGGCGTCTCGGATCGCGTGCAGCTCTCGCCGCTCTACCTCGGGGTGGCCTGGCGTCTGGGCAGCCCCGGCCATGTAGAGCTGATCCTTCACACCGAGTCTGAGTGGGGAGCCGAGAGGCGCGACGTCTTCGCCTTCCCTGCAGCGGGCGCCCTCACCCGCCTCTACCTCGGCGCCGACCATAGCGTGGTAGCGGGCGGATCGCTTCGGACCGCCCTCGCCCTCTCCGAGCCGAGCCAGGGCTTCGAGCGATGGCTGGGCTCCATCCAGGCCGGGTGGATCCTGCGCTTCGGCGAGAAAGTCTCGCTCGCCGCCGGCGCCTCGGTGGGCGATCGGTGGGACGAAGACGAGCGCCGGACGACGGGGCGCTTCCGTCCCGGGACCACCGTCGTCGAGCTGGGCTCCGCCCTGCGGCTGGGCACCGCCCGGATGCCGGTGGTCTCGGTGGAGCTCTTCGACGGCGTCGCAGCGGAGGGTCACGCGCTCGTCAGCCTCGACCTGGAGCAGGGCAGCGTCCACGAGTCATTCCTCGGTGGACTGACCTGGAGCTTCTGAGCGACAGGACGACGCGCCCTCTCCCGTGGCATGCCAGCGGGAGGGATCGCTCCCTCTCTTTGCGAGGTAGAGATCTACGAGTCTGCGGCTGGAGGCGAGTGAGGCTGCGGTCGCCGCTCAGCTCCCGCCGGCCGCAGGGCGTAGATCGCGGAGGCCGAGCTGAACCTGGCGCACGCCTCGATACTCGTTGAAGCTTAGAGTAAAGGCTAGATCCACTGGGGCGCTGAGGAGATCCAGGCGATCGGCCATGCCGAAGCCGATGGCGTCGGCGAAGGGGGCGTCGTCCAGGATGAGCTTGAGATGGCCGCTGCTCGTCTCGGATCGGCCCACCACCCTGCCCCGCGCGCGGACGCCCCGCAGCGCCAGGACCGGTTCGGCGTTCCCCGAACCGAAGGGCGCCAGGGTGGCGAGGGCCTCGCAGAGCGGATCGCCCAGGTCTGCCGCGGTGATCGAGGCGTCGATCAGGCAGAGGGGCGTGAGATCGTGGCCGGCGAGCTGCTCTTCGGCTTCACGGGCGAAGGCGTCGCGGAAGGCGTCGAGGGAGTCGCGCTCGATGGTGAGGCCGGCGGCGTGCTGATGCCCACCGTAGCGCAGCAGATGCTCCCCGCATTTCGAGAGCGCGCCGTGGAGATCGAAGGCGGCGATGGAGCGGCCGCTCCCCTTGCCGACGCCGGTCTCGGGATCGATGCCGATCACCACGGTGGGCCGGTGGAGCCGGGAGACCACCCGCGACGCGACGATGCCCACCACGCCGGGATGCCAGCCCTCCCCAGCGACCACGAGGCCCGACGCGGACGTCAGCGAGCGCGCCTGCGCCACTGCCTCGTCTATGAGGCCGCGCTCGATGGCCTGGCGCTCGGCGTTCGCCGCGTCCAGCGCCCGGGCGAGGCGCTCGGCCTCCATGGGATCTTCGCTGAGGAGCAGCTCCACCGCGACGCCGGCGTCGTCCAGCCGGCCGGCGGCGTTGATCCGCGGCCCGAGCCGGAAGCCGACCTGTCCGGCGCTCACCGGCCCGTCGGCGGCCAAGGTCGCCACCCGCTTCAGCGCGCGGATCCCCGGACGCTGCGAGCGGGCGAGGACCTCCAACCCTTCGCGGACCAGGAGGCGGTTGGCCTGGGTGAGCGGCACCACGTCGGCGATGGTGCCGAGGGCCACGAGATCCAGGTAGCTCTTGAGGTTGGGCTCCTCTCGTTCGACGAAGAAGCCACGCTGGCGGAGATGGCGGCGCAGCGCGGCGCAGAGCAGGAAGGTGACGCCCACCGCGCAGAGGTGGCGCGTGGGGTAGGTGCAGCCGGGCTGCCAGGGGTTCAGGATCGCCGCTGCCCGGGGCAGCTCGGCGGGGGTGGTGTGGTGATCGACCACCACCACGTCGAGCCCCAGGCGGATCGCCTCGTCTACCTCCGCCACCGCGGTGACGCCGCAGTCGAGGGTGACGAGGAGTTGGGTGCCGCGCGCCGCCAGGCGGGCCACGGCCTCGAGGTTCAAGCCGTAGCCTTCCCCCAGGCGATGGGGCACGTAGTAGTCCACCTTGGCGCCGCAGCTTCGGAGGAAGGAGACCAGCAGGGTGGTGGAGGTGACGCCGTCCACGTCGTAATCGCCGTAGGCGGTGATGGTCTCGCCCCGGTCGATGGCCCGGACGATCCGCTCCACGGCCGCGTCGATCCCCTTGAAGAGGGAGGGATCCGGCAGGTCGGCCAGGCGCGGCCGCAAGAAGCGCTCCGCGTCGTCCGCCGAGCCGACCCCGCGGCGTCGCAGGATCCTCGCGACCAGCGGATGGCAGCCAAGGGACCGCGCCAGATCGGCGGCGGGATCGTCGTCAGCAAGAAATTTCCAGCGCACGGCCAGGTACGCTACGCGATGGGCGCGGCTTTGGCAGGTATTATCTCCGACCGCGCCGCCGCGCGACTCGCACACCACGCGGCTCGACGGCGCTCGAGGACGTCTTCGGCGGGATTTCTTCGGCTGCGGTAGCGCAGATGCCACGCACCGACGCCACTCCGCGAAGCCGGCGATCGATCGCTGGAGGACATCGCCTGACGATTCGCAGGCAGCCCGGGGTGGATTCTGGGAATATGCCCGAGAACGGATCGTTCGACCCCCAACCGGCCATCGCTCCCTCGCTCGCCGCGGCGGCGATCGCCATCGAGGGGCGGGAGCCGGACGATCGTTCCCGACCGCTGCCGGCGCCTCTCGCCGCCACGACATCGCGTCCCCCTCGCATCAGGAGAGCCCTATGATCGTCCCCGTTCGAAGCTTCGCAGCAGCCGCCGTCCTCGCCGCCGCCTCCATCGCCCTGCCGGCAGCGCAGGCCGGCGCCCAGGCCATCGAGCTCCCCCAGGCCAGCCCCAAGGCGCGGGTGGAGCAGCAGGCGGGCATCACCCACTTCGCCGTGGAGTACTCGAGCCCCGCCGTGAACGGCCGCACGATCTGGGGGGGCCTCGTCCCCTACGACGCCGTCTGGCGCACCGGCGCCAACCAGGCCACCACCTTCACCTCCAGCAGAGACTTCCGCTTCGGTGGCACGGCGGTCCCTGCCGGTACTTACTCGCTCTTCACCATCCCCACCGCGTCGAGCTGGACCGTGGTCCTCAACTCCAACCCCAAGACCTGGGGCAGCAACGACTACGACGCCAAGCTGGACGTGGCCCGGATCGAGGTGCAGCCGCAGCCCATGGCCGAGAGCCGTGAGCGCCTCGCCTTCATCTTCTCCGACGCGAGCAACGCCGGCCTCCGCCTCGACATCGAGTGGGAGAAGCTGCGCCTGAGCATCCCCGTCGGGGTGGACACCTCGGCCCACGTCGCCGCCAACCTCGAGCGCGCCGTCGCCGACGCCTGGAAGCCGGCGTTCGAGTCGGCGCGCTGGCTGCTGGAGAACGACGGCGACACGAAGCAGGCGATGAAGCACGCCGACGACTCGATCGCCATCAAGCCCACCTGGTCGAACCATTGGGTGAAGGCGCAGCTCCAGGCCAAGGCAGGCAAGAAGCGCGACGCCGTGAAGACGGCGAAGCAGGCCCAGTCCCTCGGCAAGGACGATCGGATCTTCCCCTTCTACCAGGAGCAGATCGCCACCTCCATCGCCGCCTGGCAGAAATAGGCGCGGATGTCGCGCAACCTGGCCCATGCGTATCTGCAGGGAGAGGCCCGCGCCTTCTTCCCCAGGCACCCCGGCTCCGCGGCGGATCGCGCGGAGTCGGTGCGGGCCGCCCTACGCCCCCTGGCGCCCGGCGTGGCCGACGAGCTCGAGGCACAGAACCGGCGCTTCGCGCCGAGCGCCGCCCGCGATCGCCACCTCGCGGCGCTGCGCCACGGCGCCGCAGCCGTGATCACCGGCCAGCAGGTGGGCCTCTTCCTAGGGCCGCTCTACACGCTGTACAAGGCCGCCTCCGCCATCCGGATCGCCAGGGGGCTGGAGGCGGAGAGCGGGATCCCCGTGGTCCCGATCTTCTGGTTGCAGACGGAAGATCACGACCTCCCCGAGATCGCCTCCTCCACCTTCACATCGCCCACCGGCGCCGCGCTCCGCGAGTTGGCGCTGCCGGTGGATGATGGGCGGATCTCCATCGCCCACCGCAGGCTGCCTGCTGACGTGGACGCGTTGGTCGATGTGCTGCGGGACGAGCTGGGTGAGCTGCCCCATGGCGCAGCCCACGTCGATCACCTCGCCTCCCACTACCGGCCGGGGATGGGCTGGAGCGAGGCCTTCGCCGGGCTCCTCGCCGCCCTCTTCGCCGACGAGGGGCTGATCCTCGTCGATCCTCGCACCGAGGCCATCGCCGCCGCCGGCCGGCCGATCCATCGCCACGCCATCGAAGGCGCCGAGCTCATCGCCAGAGCGCTGCGCGAGCAGGGAGCGCGCCTCCGCGACGAGGGCTTCGCCGAGGCGGTCCACGTGCGCGAGGACGCGCCCCTCTCCTTCTTTCATCCCTCCGGTCCCGAGGGGCCTCGCTTCCGCCTCGACGCCAGCCTCGCTGAGGTCGGGGGTGGCCGCCGCCACGAGCGCGCGGAGCTGCTCTCGATCCTCGAGGCGGAGCCGCTGCGCTTCAGCACCAGCGCGCTGCTGCGCCCCCTGCTCCAGGATTCGCTCCTGCCTACGGCGGCCTATGTGGGCGGCCCCGGCGAGCTCGCCTACTTCGCCCAGCTCGCGCCGGTCTACGCCGCCTTCGATCGCCCCATGCCGTTGCTCGCCCACCGCGCCCGCTTCGTGGTGATCGAACCGCGGGCCCGCCGCCTGCTCCGCCGCCTGGGCCTTGGGTCACAGGACGCCGCCAGCGACGAGGCGATTCTTCTCACGCGCTGCTGCGGCGCCGCCGCACCCGATCCCGCCGCGCTGCTGGCCTCGCTCCTCGATCCATTGGAGGCAGGCATCGATGGCGCCGCCGCCCCCATCGGCCCCGAGCTGCAACAGGCGGTGCAACGGACCCGCACTTCCATCCGGATCGCGCTCCAGCGCTTCGCCAGGCGCTACGAGGCGGTCTGCCTGCGCCGCGACCAGGCGCTGGTGGATGACGTACGGAAGCTGCAGCGGCTGCTTCATCCGGCCGGTGGGCCCCAGGAGCGGCTCCATGGCTATTCGCAATACGCCGCGCGCTACGGCGAGCGCGCCTTCATCGAGTCGATCCTGGCTCGGGCGACGCCCTTCGACGCCTCGCTCCAAGAGCTCGAACCGTGAGCGCCTATGGTGAGAGAGATGAGTACGGGATCGATGTCCTCGCCTTCGGCCCCCACCCCGACGACGTGGAGATCTTCTGCGGCGGTACCTTGTTGCACCTCGCCTCCCTCGACCATCGGGTCGGCGTGATCGACTTGACGCGTGGTGAGAGGGCGACCCACGGTTCGCCGGCGGAGCGCGCGAAGGAGTGCGAGGCCGCCAGCCGAATCCTGGGGCTGAGCCATCGGGAGAACCTCGGCTTCCCCGACACCGGCATCCTCGCGGCGGAGGCCTCTGCCGGCCCTGGCTCCCAGCTCGCCCGTGCGGTGGAGGCGATCCGCCGTCTGCGCCCGGAGCTCGTGCTCCTGCCCTGGGTGGAGGAGCGCCATCCGGACCACGAGGCAGCGGCGGCCCTCCTGAGCAAGGCCGTCTTCTACGCGGGGATCCGCCGCTTCGAGACCGAGCCGCCATCGGAGCGCTTCGCGCCGCGACAGCTCCTCTACTACCAGCTCCGCCACCGCATGGAGCCCACCTTCGTGGTGGACACCTCCGCCGTCGCGGCCCGCAAACGCGAGGCCATCGAGTGCTACGCCAGCCAGCTACGACCGCCACCCAGCGGTGATCCGACCCTGATCGGATCCACCCGATCGATCGACGCCATCGAGGCCCGGGATCGCTACGTCGGCAGCCTGATCGGCGTCAGCCACGGCGAGGCGCTGCGAAGCCCCAACGTCCCCGGGCTGGTGGACCCGCTCCGCCACTTTCGAGACAACGCCTTCCCCCAGGCCCACGCCTTCGAGCCGCTGCGATGAGCGCCTCTCCTGCCCGCCGCACCTCGCCCGTCGCTCGACGCGCGCGCCATCCCCCGCCGCAGTCGAGCCGTCCCTCCCGCCTCCCGACCGGCGGCGGGAGCGCGCGCGGGGCCAGGCCATGAGCGCCCTCTCCATCGGCATCGTCTGCTTTCCCAGCTTCGGCGGCAGCGGCGTAGTCGGCGCCGAGCTGGCGATGGGCCTCGCCGCCCGCGGCCATCGCGTGCACCTGATCTCCACCGAGCCGCCCAGCCGGATCGTCGATCCGCCGCCGGACCTGACCCTTCATCCGGTGCGAGTCCCTCGCTATCCACTCTTCGAGCATCCGCCCTACGACCTGGCGGTGGCCTCGGCGATCTTCGAGGCCTGCGAGCGACACCGCCTCGACCTGGTCCAGGTGCATTACGCCGTGCCCCATTCGGCCAGCGGCGTCCTCGCCCGCCACCTCCTCGGTGCGGCGGGGCCCAGGCTGGTCACCTCCCTCCACGGCACGGACGTGACCCACACCGGCCCCGATCCCAGCTACCGCGCCATCACCGCTGCCGCCATCCGCGCCTCCGACGGGATCACCGTCCCCTCCGCCTGGCTGCGTGACGAGGCCCTGCGCCGCCTCGATCTGGAAGGCGCCGCGCCCATCGAGGTGATCCCCAACTTCGTCGACCCCGACCGCTTCGCCCCGCCTCCCGTCCGGGATCGTCTGGTGCTGCGACGGCACTTCCCCGCGGCGGCAGACGACGGGCCGGTTCTCTTCCATGTCTCCAACTTCCGCCCGGTGAAGCGGACCCTCGATCTCGTCGAGATCCTGAGCCTGCTGCGTCGCGATCTCCCTTCGGTCCGGCTTCTCCTGGGGGGCGACGGCCCCGATCGCCCCCTGGTGGAGGCTCGGGTCCACGAGCTCGGGCTCTGCGGGAGCGTCCGCTTCCTCGGCGAGCAGGTGGACTTCGCCGCAGACCTCCGGCACGCCGACGCCTTCGTGCTCCCCAGCGAGAGCGAGAGCTTCGGCCTCGCGGCGTTGGAGGCGTTGAGCGCCGGGGTCCCGGTCTTCGGCTACCGCGTCGGGGGGCTCCCCGAGGTGGTGGGGGCCGATGCCGGTGATCTGGTGAAGCCCTTCGACGTCGCGGCCCTCGCCCGTGCGATCCTCCCGGCGCTGCTGGATCCCGCCGTCCGCGACTCCCTCGGCAGAGCGGCTCGCGCCCACGTGATGGAGCGCTTTCGCCTCGATCCCGCCATCGATCGCTACGAGGCCTACTTCCGCCGCGTGGTCGCCGGCCAGCGCCATACGGAGAGACGATGAACTTCTCACGGCTGCTCTTGGCCCTCTTCTTCGGCGTCTTGCCCGCGTCGTCCGCTGCGGCGATGGAGCCCGTCATGCACATAGGGGAGCTGGCCCACGCACTCGATCGGGTCTCGAATACCGCGCGGGTCCTCTACGTCGCCGCCCATCCGGACGACGAGAACACCAGGCTCCTCGCCTACCTCGCCAATCGGCGCCACGTACGGGCGGCCTACCTGTCCATGACCCGGGGCGGCGGCGGCCAGAACCTCGTCGGGACGGAGCAGGGCGAGCTGCTGGACGTGCTCCGCACCGAGGAGCTGCTGGCGGCCCGCTCGCTGGACGGCGCCGAGCAGCGCTTCTCGCGGATGCGCGACTTCGGCTACTCCAAGAGCGCAGACGAGACCTTCGCGATCTGGGGCAGGGACGAGTCCCTCGCCGACGTGGTCCGGGTGATCCGCACCTTCCAGCCTGATGTGATCGTCACCCGCTTCGACGAGACGCCCCCCAACCACGGCCACCACACCGCCTCCGCGATCCTGGCCCGGGAGGCCTTCGACGCCGCGGCGGATCCGACCCGCTTCACCGAGCAGGGGCTCTCGCCGTGGAAGGCGATTCGGCTGCTCCACAACGTCTCGACCTGGCGGGGGCCGCCGCCTCCCGATGCGCTCCCCCTCGACGTGGGGGCCTACGATCCCAGGCTGGGGCTGGGCTACGGCGAGCTCGCCGCAATCTCCCGCAGCCAGCATAAGAGCCAGGGCTTCGGCGCCCGGGGCGAGAGGGGCCCGCTCCTCGAGCACTTCACGACGGTGGCGGGTGACGCGCCGAAGGAGGACATCCTCGAAGGCATCGCCAGCGATTGGGCGCGCTTCGGCGCCGCGGGCGCGGAGGTGGATCGAGCCCTCGATCGCGCCCGCCGCGGCCTCGATCGCGATCATCCCGAGGGCGCGCTGCCCTCACTCTTCGAGGCCCGCGAGCGCCTCGCCGCGCTGCCCGCCTCCCCGCGGGTCGACGACGGCCTCCACGATCTCGACGCCGTGATCGCCGCAGCCGCCGGGCTCTTCGTCCGCGCCACCTCGGCCGCGCCTTCAGCGGCACCAGGGAGCGAGGTCGAACTCCAGCTCGAGCTCGTCGCGCGGCTGCCGGTGGCGATGGAGCTGCGGGCGGTGCAGTTCCCCGGCGACCTCGCCTCCTCCGACGCGTCGCCGATCGCGGTAGCGCCCCGGGCGGGACATACGACTGCGGCTGGCGACGGCGACGGGACGGCGGTGGCTGTCATCGCCAAGACCGTCACCGAGAGTGCGCAGGTGCTGGGCGATATGGCGAAGGCGATCACCGGCGCCGTGGCGACCGGCTCCGAGAAGGCGCGGGTGGCGGTCGGGATGAGCGGCGGGCCTCGAGATCAGCCGACGCGAGGGACAGCAGCCGCTGCCGAACGGCCCACCACGATCCACTCCGACGGTGCGCTGGCGCCAGGCGAGCGGCGGCTGATCGAACGGACGATCCGCCTCCCCGAGGACGCGGCGGTCGGCGCGCCCTATTGGCTCGAGCGCCCCGCCCGGCCCGGGCGCTACGAGGTGGCGGATCCCGCCCTCATCGGCGCGCCTCGGGGTCCCGCCGCCCTGGAGGTCGGCGTCGACGTGGAGGTCCTGGGACGCCGGCTCGCACTCCGCACCCCTGTGGTCCACGCCTGGACCGATCGAGTCCACGGCGAGCGAATCCGCCCTTTCTCGATCGTCCCCCCCGCCACCGTGACGCCGGGCCGCGAGGCGGTGATGCTGCCCAACGGCAGGCAGGCCCGCGTCGCGCTGCGCATCCGCGCCGGCAGGGACTCCCTCGAGGGCACGGCCACGCTGGGCCTCCCCGCCGGCTGGACCTCGACGCCCCCCTCGCAGACCGTCCGCCTCGCCAGGGCGGGCGACGAGATCACCCTGCGCTTCGCCGTCTCCGCGCCGAAGGGCGCCGCCTCTGGCGTGGAGATCCGGCCCTCCATCGAGGTCGACGGCGCGCGCTGGTCGTGGCGCGAGGACGTGATCGATCACCCCCACGTGCCGATGCAGGTGGTCCTCCAGCCCGCAACCCTGCACCTCGTGCCGGTGGATCTCGCGCTGCCCAAGGGCCGGATCGGCTACGTGGAGGGCTCCGGCGACTCCGTGGCGGACGACCTCGGCCACGTCGGCGTGGACGTCGAGCGGATCGACGACGAGCTCCTCCGGGCAGGGGACCTCGGCCGCTTCGCCGCCATCGTGGTGGGCATCCGCGCCTACAACACGCGGCCCGCCCTCGTCGCGAGCCACGATCGGCTGATGCGCTACGTCGAGGAGGGCGGCGTCGTGGTCGTGCAATACGTCACCGTCAGCCGCTGGGCGCCCTTCGACGCGGAGGTGGGCCCCTATGCTCTCGAGATCGGCCCCGGCCGGATCACGGACGAGGCCGCAGAGATGGCAGCCGTGCGGGCCGATCATCCCCTGCTCCTCCGCCCCAATCGCATCGGCCCCGCCGACTTCGAAGGCTGGGTGCAGGAGCGCGGCCTCTACTTCGCGTCGAGTTGGGATCCACGCTACACGCCGCTGCTCCGCGCCGCCGATCCCGGCGAGGCGCCGCAGGACGGTGGCACCCTGGTGGCCCGCCACGGCAAGGGCCGCTATGTCTATACAGGCCTCGCCTTCTTCCGACAGCTCCGCGCCGGGGTCCCTGGCGCCTACCGCCTCTTCGCCAACCTGGTGTCATCGCCTTGAACGAGAACGATCGCGCCCCCGCCCTCGGGATCCCTCCGAATGAAGACGGCGCCCCCATGGAAGCCGACGCCCTCGCGCCCGCCCTGCCTCCCGACGCCACCTCCATCGACGATCCCCCTCCCTTCCTCGGGAGCTGGCGCAACGTCTACCTCGTGGTCCTCGGCGAGTTGGCGGCGCTGGTGATCCTCTTCTACGCCGTCACGAGGTGGGTCTCGTGACGGCGCTCGACTGGATCGTCCTCGCCTCCACGATTGGCTTCATTGGCATCTACGGTGCGTGGAGGTCCCGCGGCGTCGCGAATATGGAGGGCTACCTCCGCGACGGCTCGCTCCGATGGCCCACCATCGGCCTGAGCATCATGGCCACCCAGGCCAGCGCCATCACCTTCCTCTCCACCCCGGGGCAGGCCTTCGACGACGGCATGCGCTTCGTGCAGTTCTACTTCGGGCTGCCCCTGGCGATGATCGTGATCAGCGCGGTCTTCGTGCCGATCTACCATCGGCTCAAGGTCTACACCGCCTACGAATACCTGGAGCATCGCTTCGATCATCGCGTGCGCTACCTCGGCGCCGTCCTCTTCCTGATCCAGCGCGGCCTCGCCGCCGGCATCACCATCTACGCACCATCCATCATCCTCAGCTCCATCATGGGCTGGCGGCTGGATTGGATGATCGTGATCATCGGCCTGATCGTCATCGGCTACACCGTCTCCGGCGGCGTCCGCGCCGTGAGCCAGACTCAGAAGCAGCAGATGGTGGTGATGATGGGGGGCATGGTCGTGGCCGCCGCCGTCATCGTCTGGCGGCTGCCCGATCAGGTGTCGATCCCCGCCGCCGTCGGCCTCGCCGGCGTCCTCGACCGCATGAACGTGGTCAGCTTCGACCTCGACTTCAACAGCCGCTACAACTTCTGGTCCGGGATCACCGGCGGCTTCTTCCTCGCCCTCTCCTACTTCGGCACCGATCAATCCCAGGTGCAGCGCTACCTCTCGGGGCGCTCCGTGGCCGAGAGCCGCCTGGGCCTGCTCTTCAACGGCATGTTCAAGGTGCCGATGCAGGCCTTCATCCTCTTCATCGGCATCCTCGTCTTCGTCTTCTACCTCTTCACCCAGCCCCCGCTCTTCTTCAACCAGGCGGCGCTCCAACGCGCCCACGCCACCGAGCACGCCCCCGCCCTCCAGGCCCTCGAGGCCCGCTACGACGCCGCCTTCGCCGCCCAGCGCCAGGCAGCGGAGAAGTGGATCGACGCAGGCTCCGACGACGCCTCTCTCGCCCTGGCCCGAGACGAGCTGCGCGCCGCCGCCGCCCACACAAAGGCCATCCGCACCGAGGCCAAGAGCGTCATCGCCACGGCCCTCCCCGGCACCGAGACCAAGGACGCCGACTACGTCTTCCTCAGCTTCGTGCTGCGCTATCTGCCCTCGGGCCTGGTCGGCCTGCTCATCGCCGTGATCCTCTGCGCCGCCATGAGCTCCACCGCCAGCGAGCTCACCGCTTTGGGCTCCACCAGCACCATCGATCTCTACAAGCGCGCCTTCGCCAGCGGCGCCGCCCCCAACCCCAGGCGCGATCTCCTCGTCTCCAAGGGCTTCACCGTCCTCTGGGGCCTGGTCGCCATAGGCTTCGCCTCCTTCGCCTCCCTCGTCGACAACCTCATCGAGGCGGTCAACATCCTGGGCTCGATCTTCTACGGCACCGTCCTCGGCCTCTTCGTCGTGGGCTTCTTCCTCAAGCGGATCACCGCCACCCCCGTCCTCCTCGGCGCCCTCGTCGCCCAGACCGTCGTCGCCGGCCTCTACTTCCTCTCCGACCTGGGCTTCCTCTGGTTCAACGTCATCGGCTGCGGGATCGTCGTCGTCCTCTCCGCCCTCTTCGAGGCCCTACGCAACTTCGGGGGCGGCGGCCGCCCTGCCCCCGCCTCCTCGCCATGAGCGTCGCCGAGGGCGTCGACGAGACCGCGTGACCATGGAGTTCGAGCGAATCGCGCTCTCGAAGGGCTGAAGCGTTGGCCGCTCTCCGCCGTACGACTCACGACATTCCCCGGACCGATGAATTGTGGGAGCCCGAGGCGTCAGACTCTCCGAACCAGGGCCTCATGGGCCGAGGAGACGACGATGAAGACCAGCCTCTTTCCCTACGTACACCTCAGCGGCCGCTGCGAAGAGGCGCTCCTGTTCTGGGCGGAGACCTTCCGTGGCCGGGTGAAGGCGAAGATCCGGATGGCTGACGTGATGCCGGAAGTCGATCCTGCCCACGCCGATTGGATCATCCACTCGGTCTTCGAGGGAGGGGGGTTCGAGTTCATGGCTAGCGACGGGATGCCGACCGAGCAGCCACCTCCCCCCGGGGGGCCGGTCTCCCTCGCCCTCGGCTTCGAAGACCGCGATGAGCAGGCCCGCGTCTTCGCCGCCCTCTCGAAGGGCGGGGAGGTGGAGCGCGACCTCCACGCTACCTTCTACGGCGGCCGCATGGGCGTGATCACCGATCCCTTCGGCATCTCTTGGATCCTCAACTGGTCGCCCCCGGAAGCAGAATGACCCACAGCGCTGCCTCGCCAACGGCTACTCAATCCCTATGAGGAAGTCCATGAACCCTGGCTACTCCGACTCCACGACGAGCCGCTCCGCCTCGCGACCCTCCTCCGCTGCCCTCTGGACGGGCCGGGTGATGCAGGGCCTCGCGGTCCTCTTCCTGACCTTCGATTCCGTCATCAAGCTCGTCAAGGCGACCGAGGCGGTCGAGGGGACGGTGGAGCTGGGCTTCCAAGCCCACCACCTCTTCCCCATCGGCCTGCTCGGCGCGATCTGCCTCGTCATCTACCTGATCCCTCGAACGGCGGTCTTCGGCGCCGTCCTCTGGACCGGCTACCTCGGCGGCGCGATCGCGACCCACGTGCGGTTGGACAACCCCCTCTTCAGCCACGTCCTCTTCCCGATCTACGTGGCGATCCTCATCTGGGGTGGCCTCTGGCTTCGGGACGAGCGCCTGCGGAGGCTGATCCCGCTCCGCTCGAACGACGGCTGATCGAGGCTGCGCCAAGCCCCGTTGGGTAGTAGAATGCGCGCCCTCTCCGGAGCCGGCGAGGCGTAGGCCCGTGACAAAGGCAGTCCATGAGTGAAGTGAAAACATATCGGGGATCATGCCATTGCGGGGCGGTGAGCTACGAGGTCACCACGGCGCTGGCGCAGGTGATCGACTGCAACTGCTCGATCTGCTCGCGCACCGGCAGCCTGCTGACCTTCGTGGCGGAGGATCAGTTCAAGCTCCTCTCGGGCGAGGACTCGCTCAAGGACTACCGATTCAACACCAAGCGGATCGCCCACCTCTTCTGCACCGGGTGCGGCGTCCGCTCCTTCGGCAGAGGCGTTGGCCCGAACGGGCCGATGTACGCGGTGAACGTGCGCTGCCTCGACGGCGTCGACATGGCCAGCCTGGAGGTCGTCCACCACGACGGAAAGAGCGGCTGACGCTCGACGCTCCCGTTGCGCCCCCGACGTAGGTCTCGCCCCCCCATCATGCCGAATTCGTCCTTCCGCGCCGGCAAAGCCGCGATCGCCTTCATCCTCGTGACCGCGATGCTCGACGTCGTGGCCATGGGAATCGTGGTCCCGGTGCTCCCCACCCTGATCGAGGAGTTCGCCGGCTCCAACGCCCGCGCCGGCGTGATCAACGGCGTGTTCATCGCGCTCTGGGCGGGGATGCAGTTCGTGGCCTCGCCCATCATCGGCTCTCTCTCGGATCGCTTCGGCCGCCGCCCGGTGATCCTGCTCTCCACCATCGGGCTCGGCGCCGACTACGTGCTCATGGCCCTCGCGCCCAATCTGGGGTGGCTCGCGGTAGGCCGGATCGCCGCCGGCGTCACCTCGGCGAGCTTCAGCGCCATCTACGCCTACATGGCGGATATCACCACGCCCGAGCACCGCACGCGAGGCTACGGATTGATCGGCGCCGCCTTCAGCGCCGGCTTCGTCGCGGGGCCCCTGCTGGGCGGGATGCTCGGGGAGTGGTCGCCGCGGGCGCCGTTCTGGGCGGCCGCGGCGCTGAGCACGGTCTCGTTCGCATACGGCGCCTTCGTCCTCCCCGAGTCGCTGGCTCCCGAGCGACGGATGGCGTTCTCGTGGGGCCGCGCCAACCCGCTCGGCGCGCTGCGTCTCCTGCGGACCCACGCCGAGCTGGCGGGCCTGGCCGTGGTGAACTTCCTCATGTACTTCGCCCACCACGTCTTCTCCGCGGTCTTCGTGCTCTACGCGGGACACCGCTACGGCTGGAGCGCCTGGCAGGTCGGCGTCCTCCTGGCGATGGTCGGTGTGCTCGACATGCTGGTGCAAGCCCTCCTGGTCGGGCCGGTGTCGAGGCGAATGGGCGATCGCTGGACCATGGTCTTCGGCCTGACCATGGGAGCCTTCGGGATCCTGTGGATGGGCCTCGCCCCCGACGGCGTCTCCCTGATCCTGGCGATGTTTCCAAACGCGCTCTGGGGCCTGGCCATGCCGACGCTGCAGGCGATGATGACGGGGCACGTCTCCGAGTCGGAGCAGGGCCAGCTCCAGGGCGCCAACACCAGCGTGGGCAGCCTCGCCGGCATCCTCTCCCCTCTCTTCTTCGGCGCCGTCTACGCGTCGTCCGTGGGCCCGGACGCCCCCCTGCCTCATCCAGGCGCCGCGTTCCTAATCGCCGCGCTGGTGCTGCTGGTCGGCGCGGTGATCGGTGGCCTCGTGACCCGGCGAAGAGCCCTGCCGACAGCCGTCGCGCCGGACTGAGTCGCGGCTTCGCTCCGCACGATCGGGGCCGCTTTGAGAGCGGTCGAAGGGAGCTCTCAGCCGGAGCCTCACCCCATACAGAGTGCCTGTTAGATTCACGCAATCTAACAGCTTCCCTTTAGACCTCACATGCCGGTGCTCAATCGCGCGGCTCGGTGGCCTCTGGAGATGAAAAGAGGCCACGAGGAGCACGGATGCTCGCTCGTGGCCTCGAAAGCTCGGGCGGCTGGCCGCGTTGCTCCTCAGTCGGCGGCGGCGGTGGCCCGCTTGCCTCGGGCGCCGGGGTGGCCGCCCTTGGCGGCGTTCTTCTCGGCCTCGCGGCGCTGGAGGTGGGCGTCCACCCAGAGCGCGACGGGACTGGTGATGAAGACCGAGGAGTAGGTCCCGGCGATGATGCCGATGAGCATGGCGGCGGCGAAGTCGAAGAGGGAGCCGGAGGTGAAGATCATCAGGCCGATGAGGGAGACGCCGGTGACGAGGGAGGTGATCACCGTGCGGCTCAGGGCCTCGTTGGTGGCGATGTTGATGTTCTCCATCAGGGTCTTGCCGTTCTTGCGGGCAAGGACCTCACGGACCCGGTCGAAGACGACGATGGTGTCGTTGGTGGAATAACCCACGGTGGTGAGGAGCACTGCGATCGAGGTGAGGTTGAACTCTCGGCCGGAGACGACCCAATAACCCAGGACGATGGCGACGTCGTGGAAGAGGGCGAGCATGGCGCCCGGCGCGAAGCGTACGTCGAAGCGGAAGGCGATGTAGAGGAGGATGGCCCCCATGGAGAGGAGGACGGCCATGGCGCCGCGGTTGCGGAGTTGCTGACCGACCTGGGGCCCCACGTACTCGACCCGGCGGACGTCGACGTTGTCCTCGCCGAAGGCGGCGGTGAGGGTGGTGGAGACCTTGTCGCCCAGCCCCTGGGTGAGGATCTGATAGGCGGGCTGGCCGCCTCTGCTGAGGTCGCGGATGGCCTCGTCCCCATGGGTGAGGTGGATGCCGGCAGCTTCCGCGAAGGAGCGGAGCTCTGCGATGGGGACGACTTGCTCGGTCTGCACGTCGATTCGATCACCGACCTGCTCGTCCAGCGCCACGACGGGAGAGCCGTAAGGGGCGAGCTTGGTCTCGAGGGCCTTTTGCAGCGCCTCGGCCTCCTCCGCGCTGAAGATCGAGACGCGCGACACCCGGACCAGGAAGCTATTCTCCGAGACGTCGCCGATCTGCTGGACGTTGGCGTCGTGGAAGCCGGCGGCTTCGATGTTCTGGCGCACCTCCTTGGCGTCCACGGCCTCGGAGAACTTCACCTCGATCTCCGTTCCACCTGCGAAGTCGACACCGAAGTTGAGGCGGAAGGGCATGGCGGCGAGGACGCCGACGATGATGACGATCGAGATCGTGACCAGCATCCGGCGCTTGGCCAGGAAGTCGATCGTCGTTCCCGGTTTGATCAGTTCCATAGGATCTCTCCACCGCCTGGGATTCGCCGATGCAGCGGCCCCAGGCGGACGCTCGATCGTCAGATCGAGATCGTCTCTCCAGGGCGGCCGCGGACGAGCCGGTCGGTGATGAGGCGGGTGACGACGATCGCGGTGAACATCGAGGCGATGAGGCCGATGATCAGCGTGACGGCGAAGCCGCGGATAGGACCGGTGCCGTACTGCAGGAGGACGAAGCCGGCGATCAGCGTGGTGAGGTTCGAATCGAAGATGGTCATGAAGGCCTTGCCGTAGCCTTCGTGGACGGCCGCCTTCGCCTTCCGCCCATTGCGGAGCTCTTCGCGGATGCGCTCGTTGATGAGCACGTTGGCGTCCACCGCCATCCCCAGGGTGAGGATGAAGCCGGCGATACCGGGCAGCGTCAGGGTGGCGCCGACCATGCTGAGGCAGGCGAGGATCAACGCGCCGTTGAGCACCAACGCGACGTTGGCGATGAGGCCAGCGCCCTTGTAGTAGACGGCCATGAAGAGGAGCACGAGGGCGAGGCCCACCAACGAGGCGGTGGCGCCGTTCCGGATCAGCTCGGGCCCGAGGGAGGCGCCGACGGTGCGCTCTTCGAAGATGGAGACAGGGGCGGGGAGCGCGCCGGAGCGGAGCACCAGCGAGAGATCGTTTGCCTCCTCGATCATCTGGTTGTAGCCGCGCTGTCCACCCAAGGTGATCTGGGCGTTGCCGCCGGCGATCTTGGCCTGGATCACGGGAGCGGAGTCGACGTTCCCGTCGAGGACGATGGCCAGGCGCTTGCCGATGTTGGCGCCAGTGACCTGCTCGAAGAGGCGGGCGCCCTCGGGGTCGAAGGAGAGGGAGACGTAGGGCTTACCGCCTCCCAGCCCCGACTGATCCACCGAGACCCTGGCGTCGGTGAGCTTGTCGCCGGTGAGCTCGGTCTTGGAGCGGAGCACGTAGGTCCGGTAGGTGGCGGGACCGGCCATACCGGTAGCGTCGCGCGCCTCGATCTTGCTGGTGGCGAAGCTCAGGCCCTCGGGGGCCTTGCCCTCGACGAAGCGCTCGAGCGCCAGGCGATCGCTCGCCTGCAGGTAGGCCTGATAGCCATCGCTGCCCTTGGTGATCCCCTCGGGGAGCGCGCCCAGGCTGTCGACGAGGCTCGCCGCCTCGGAGTCGGCGACGATCCGGAACTCGAGCTGCGCCGTGCGGCCCAGGAGCTCCTTGGCCTTCTCCGGATCCTTGAAGCCGGGGAGCTGGACGAGGATGCCGTCGGAGCCGCGCTTGGCGATGGTGGGCTCGGAGACGCCCCATTTGTCGATGCGGTTGCGGATGGTCCGCAGCGCCTGATCGAGGGCGCCTTCCTTGAAGCGCTTGATGTACTCGGAGTCGAAGGCGTAGCGGTTGGTGGTGCCGCTCCCCGCCCGCCTCATGTCCCCGAAGTAGTCCCTCGAGGCGGAGGCGAAGGCGTCGGCGTCCTCGACGGAGGCGAAGCTGACGGTGATCTCCTCCCGGGCGCGATCGGGCTTGATCGACTCGAAGGCGAGGTTCTTATCCGCCGCGAAGGTGCGCAGCTCGTCACCACGCCGCACGACCTTGTCCTTGACGGCCTTCTCGAGGTCGACGCCTAGGACGAGGTGCACGCCACCCTGGAGATCGAGCCCCAGGTTGATGCGCTTGGTCGGCGCCCACGACGGCAGGGCGGCCTCGAAGGCCTCCTTGTCGTTCCGGACGTCGGACGGGAGGGAGAAGTAGACGAAGGACGGGACGAGAAAGTAGATGGCGCCGAAGACTACCGCCAACACCAACCCGAGCCGCATGTACCAGCTGCGTTCCATGCGCACCTCGCGCGGATCCCGTCTCATCGGCAATCCGCCAGGCGGCGCCGGGAGGAGACGGGATCGTCTGCGCCGTTAGTCTTTCTTTGCCGGGGCCGGCGCACCGCTGGCGGCCTCGGCGGTGCCGGGCTGCGTCCCGGCGATCTGCGACTTCAACACGCGGATCTTCACGTCACGCGCGATCTCGAGGCGGACCTGCGAGTCCTCGATCGCGTCGATCTTTCCGAAGATCCCAGCGTTGGTCACGACGTCGTCGCCCTTCTTCAGCGCCGAGAGGAACTCCCGATGCTTCTTCGCCTGCTTCTGCTGGGGGCGAATCATGAGGAAGTAGAAGACCGCGATGATCGGCAGGAACATGAGCATCGAGGAGATGCCACCGCTGCTGCCGCCCGGACTGGCCTGGGCGAGTAATGTCGGTAGAAAGTTGAACAACGTTTTCTCCCAAAGGGGCGGGTTACACCCCTACGAAAAAGGGCACGGCGTTATAAGCCGGGATTCACTGCGACAGCAAGGGCGGAAAGTCCGGTCTTGCACGTCGTCAACGACTCCCAGCTCACGAACCCCGCCCGAAGAGGCTCCATGCCCGAGGAATGAGAAGTCTCATCGGTCCGGAGATTCATGTCGCCCGCCCGCTCGCCCCGGATGCGCGCGCCAGGCTCACGAGGCCCGAAATGCCGCCGAGGCCGAGGCGATTCCTTCCATCCCTCGATGCTCCCGGAAGTAACTTGCCTCAGCGCCTGCGAGAAGCGCGCGCTCGCGCGAGGCGCAGACGAGGTGCTCAGACATGCTGCGCGCGAGGGGCTCGCTCTAGCGCTCGCCCGCCTCCCGCTCGCTGGCCACCTGCATGAGACTATCCGTGAGTGAAGGGGTTGCGGCGCAAGATGGTCTCGGCGCGATCCGGGCCGACGCTCACCGCCATCACCGGCACCCGGCCCAGCTCCTCGATCCGCTCGATGAAACGCCTCGCGTTCAGCGGCAGCTCCTCGTAGCGCTTGCACGCCCCCAGATCCTCCGACCAGCCCGGCAGCCGCTCGTAGATCGGCTTCACCCTGCGCAACGACTCCCCATCACATGGAAATTCGTCGATCCGCTCGCCGTCCAGCTCGTAGGCCACCGCGATCTTCAGCTCGTCGAAGCCGGTGAGCACGTCCATCTTGGTGAGCGCCAGGCCGCCGAGGCCGTTCACCCTGGCTGCGTAGCGGATCACGACGGCGTCCAGCCAGCCGCAGCGCCGGGGCCTGCCGGTGGTGGCGCCGTACTCGCCCCCCTTGTCGCGGAGGGCCTGGCCCACCTCATCGTCGAGCTCGGTGGGGAAGGGCCCCGAGCCCACCCGGGTGGTGTAGGCCTTCGTGATCCCGATCACCTCGTCGATGCAGGTGGGGCCGACGCCGGTGCCCACCGCGGCGTTTCCCGCCACGGTGTTGCTGCTGGTGACGAAGGGATAGGTGCCGTGATCGACGTCGAGAAGCGTCCCCTGGGCCCCTTCGAAGAGGACGTCGGCGCCCTCGCGGATCCGCTGGTCCAGGTAGAACGAGGCGTCGCGGACATGGCGGGCCAGCCGCGCCGCCGCCTTGGCGTAGGCCTCGACGACGTCGTCGGCGCCGAAGGGCTCCCCGCCGAGGCGCAGGATCTCCTCGTTCGCCACGGGGAGCGCCCGCTCCACCGCAGCGCGGAGGCGATCGGGTCGCACCAGGTCGTAGACCCGCACGCCGCGCCTGGCCACCTTGTCTTCGTAGGTGGGGCCGATGCCCCGGCCGGTGGTGCCGATCTTGGCGGCGCCCATCGCGCCCTCGCGGAGCACGTCGATCCGCTTATGCCAGGGCATGATCACGTGGGCGCCCTCGGCGACGATGAGCTGGGCGTCGTCGCGGAGCATGCCCTTCGATTGGAGCTGGTCGATCTCGCGGCAGAGGACCTCGGGATCGATGACTACGCCGTTGCCGATGACGCAGACCTTCCCCTCGTGGAGGACGCCGCTGGGGATCAGGTGGAGGACCGTGGTCTCCCCCTCGACCACGAGGGTGTGTCCGGCGTTGTTCCCGCCCTGATAACGGACCACCACCGAGGCGTGCTCGGTGAAGAGATCGACGATCTTACCCTTGCCCTCGTCGCCCCACTGGGCTCCGACGACCACCACATTCGGCATGACTCAAGGCTCCAACACCCCCAAAGGCGCGCACTCTACTACCACATCGGCCGAAGACAAGCGCCGGAGTGCGGGGTTTCGAGGGCGATGGATCCACCTCCGGCCCCTACGGCTGGAACCGCTCCATCAACGAAGCGAGGACCTCCACCGACTCCATGGGCTGCGCGTTGTAGAGCGAGGCGCGGATGCCGCCGACGCTGCGATGGCCCGCCAGCCCGACGCAGCCCAGCGCCTTCGCCTCGTCGAGGAAGCGCTTCTCGGCCTCTGGCGTGGGGAGGGTCCAGGTCAGGTTCATCCGGGAGCGGGAGCCCGCCTCGGCGTGGCCTCGGAAGACCTCCGGCCGGCGATCGATCACCTCGTAGATCCGCCTGGCCTTCAGCTCGTTCAGCCTGGCCATGGCGGCGAGACCACCCTGGGCCTCGATCCAATCGAAGACCAGGGAGCAGCAGTAGATGTTGAAGGTGGGAGGCGTGTTGTAGAGCGAGTCGGCCTTGGCGTGGGTCTCGTAGCGAAGGATCTTCGGCACCCAGGGCTGGCCCCGGAACTCGCGGAGCAGGGAGCGGCGGCCGACGACGAGGGTGATCCCGGAGGGCCCGGCGTTCTTCTGGGCGCCCGCATAGATCAGGCCGAACTTCGAGACGTCGATGGGGCGGGAGAGGATGTCGCTCGACATATCGGCGACCAGGGGCACCTTCGACGCCGGCACCTCGGGGTACTCGGTGCCGTAGATTGTGTTGTTGGTGGTCACGTGGAGAAACGGCGCGTCGGAGGGTACGTCGAGGGCGTCCGGCGCCGGCACCCGGCGGAAGTTCTCGTCGGCGTCGGTCCAGATCTCCCGGGCGGCGCCGACGGTCTTCGCCTCGGCCAGGGCCTTCTGGGACCACGCGCCCGTGGTGACGTAGGCGCCTCCTGCGCCGAGGTTCATCGGGACCATGGCGAATTGCTGGGAGGCGCCGCCCTGGAGGAAGAGGATCTCGTAGTCGGCGGGGAGCGCGAGGAGGCGGGCGAGGGTCTCCCTCGCGTGGCCGATGATCGCCTCGAAGTCCTTGGATCGATGGCTCATCTCCAGGACGGAGAGGCCCAGCCCCTTGGTGTCGACCAGGTTGGCGGCGGCTCTCTCGAGGACGGGGAGCGGGAGCGCCGAGGGACCCGCGTTGAAGTTGTGCTTACGATTCATGGGGACTCCGATCTCTCTGCCAATGACCGTCGATGCGGCGGCCTGCCCCGATGGTCTTCCACTCAGAGGTGGATGGGCGTGACGCTGATCACGTGGGGGACGGCCCGCAGGGCGGCGAGCACCGCCGGCGGCGCCGGCGAATCAATGTTGATCATCGAGAAGGCCTGGCCGCTCTCGCTCGAGCGAGAGAGGTGAATCCGGCCGATGTTGACCCCGGCGTCGCCGAGGATGCTGCCGACCTTGCCGACGATCTTGGGGACGTCCTCGTTGCGCAGCACCAGCAGGTTGCCCTCCGGCACGGCGTCGATCTTGAAACGGTCCACCCGCACGATCCGCTGGTCGTGCTTACCGAAGACCGATCCCACCACCTCGATCGAGCCGCTGGCGCCCTCGAGCTTCACGCCGATGGTGGAGGCATAGTCGGCGCTCTCTGCGAGCTTCACCTCCGCGATGGAGAGGCCGCGCTCCCTGGCCAACTCCTGCGCGTTCACGACGTTGACCGGATCCTGGGTGAAGAACGGCAGCATCCCCTTGAGCACCTCGTTGGTCAGGGGCTTGGAGCTATGCTCGGTGATCTCACCGCTAAACTCCATGGTGACCTGGGTGGCGTTGTCCGGCGCGAGCTGTCCGGCTACCGCCCCGACCCGACTCGCCAGGTGCAGCCACGGGCCGAGGCGGGCGAGGAGCTCCTTGGAGACGGCGGGCACGTTGATCGCGTTCTTCACCACGCCATCGTTGAGGAAGGAGACCATCTGGCGCGCGAGCTCCACCGCGACGATCTCCTGGGCCTCCTGGGTCGACGCGCCCAGATGAGGCGCACAGACGAAGTTCTCCAGGGCGAAGAGGGGGTGATCCGGGGGAGGCGGCTCCTGCTCGAAGACGTCCAGCGCCACCCCCGCCAGCTGTCCGCTTCGGAGGGCGTCGGCGAGGGCGTGCTCGTCGGCCACGCCGCCTCGCGAGGCGTTCACCAGGTAAGAGCCGGGCTTCATCTCGGCGATGGTCCGGGCGTTGACCAGGTGGCGGGTCTGCTCGGTGAGCGGGACGTGGAGCGAGATCACGTCGGAGCGGGACCAGAGATCATCCAGGGGGACGAGGGTCGCCCCCAGCTTCGTCGCCGCCTCGGCAGAGCTGAACGGATCGTACGCAACGACCTTCATGCCGAAGGCCCTGGCGCGCTGGACCACGATGGCGCCGATGTTGCCGATCCCGATGACGCCCAGGGTCTTGCCTGACGCCTCCCTGCCCTGGAAGCGCTTCTTCTCCCACTTGCCCGCCTTTACGCTCGCAGTGGCGGCGGGGACGTGGCGAAGCATCGAGAGGATCATGGCGAAGGTCTGCTCCGCGACGGTGATGGCTGAACCACCAGGTGTGTTCATCACCACCACACCTCTCTTGGTGGCGGCGGCGAGGTCCACGTTGTCGATGCCCACGCCGGCGCGGCCGACCACCTGGAGACTCTCGGCCGCGGCCAGGAGCTCGGCGGTGACCTTGGTGGCGGAGCGGACCGCGAGCCCGTCATAGCGGCCGATGATCGAGCGGAGCGCGTCGGGCGTGAGGCCCAGCTCGACGTCGACCTCCAGCCCTCCCTGCCGGAGGATCTCGATCCCTTCTTTGGAGAGATCGTCGCTGACCAGGACCTTCGCCGCCATCATTCACTTCCTCCGCCCGCGTCTCCTCGACAAGAGACTGCGCGCAAGCTGCCGCCGACCCGCGCTCGCCGTCAACCAAGGTTCGTCGAAGGACCCCCGAAGGGGGCTCCCCCGACGTGGGCGTTCGCGGGTCGGAGGCGAGCAAACGATAGACAGAGCCCTTCGCCTACATCCGGCCGAGGTTGAAGGAGACCCAGAAGTCGAGCCCCTCCTCCCGGCGCTTGGCGAAGTGGAGGGTCCCGGACCAGCACTCGCAGCTCGAGAGATAGCCGATGGACGCCCGCTGCTGCAGCAGCTTGGACGACGTGAGGTCGGGGAGGAAGAGGAGGTCGTAGCTGAGGGAGAGCCCGCGCAACGGCACCACGGTGGCACCGGCGCCGATCTGCTCCAGCCCCTGGAGCACCTGCGGGCTCGTGAGCTCTGTAAAGAATCGATCCGAGAAGAGCTCGTCGGGGGCGGCGCGCAGCCGGGCCGAGCCGCCCTGCCCCAGCCGGCGATAGCTGGCGCGGAGCTGGTCGCCGCGGCGATCGCTCCAGGATCCTTCGCCCACGGCCTCGGTGACGATCTCCCTACGGGGATCCCATTGGAGGAGCCCCGAGATCTGGAAGGGCCAGAGGGAGGCGGTGACCTCGCCGAAAGTCTCGGCCAGCTGCGCGTTTGGCGTGAGGAGGGCGTTCTGCCCAGCCGCTGCCTCCATGGCGAGGGCGCCGCCGCCAGGGCCGGGGACGTCCAGGCGGGTCGCCAGCTTCGCCTGTGCCTGGGTAGAGGTCCGCAGGGGCCGCAGATCGAGCTCGTCGTAGGCACGCACCGGGACATTGCGCTCGTGGCCCCGCAGGAGCCCGCGCACCTCCAGCTTGGGGATCCACGCATGACGCACGCCGCTCGAGTAGGTCCTGGCCAGCTCCGTATGCGCGGCAGCGCCCACCACGCCCCAGCTCGCCACCCCGCTGCCCTGCCCCTCGCCGTAGCGGTAGAGCTGCTCGCGCCAGCCGCCATAGGGGGTGAGCGAGAGATAGCGCCCCGCCAGGATCGGCAGCGAGAGCGTGGGGCGGATCGAGACACGATCCACCGAAGGCAGCTCGCCCTCTTCGAAGCGGAGATCGCCCTCGCCGAGATCCGGCCCCGGGTAGCCCGCGTCGCCGGGGCCCAGGCCGTCCACGCCGTAATCACCAAAGCCGGCCCGGGTCCAGGGCGCAAAGCGCGCGCCCCCCAGGTGGAGCGAGAGGCCCGCGCCCCACGGCAGCGGCAGCCGCGCGAGATCCACCGCCGCCGCCGGCAACCGCTGGAAGGTATCCCTCGAGCCAGGGCCAAAGAGGCGCAGGCTCTCGAAAAAATCTGTTGGGACCGGAACGCCCGGGCCGAAGGCGGGCCGAAGGTCCTGCAGGACGCTCCCCTCGACCAGCGCGATGGCGGAGTCCTGGCGGTAGGCGGCCCAGGCGGTGGAGCGCAAGGTCTGCTCGCCCCGCAGCACGATGTCGTCGACGAAGTCGCGGAGGTAGTTGCGATCCGAGACCAGGTTCAGCGCCAGGCGATCGGCGAAGCCGCCGCCCCAATCGTCGCTATGATCGGCTTGGATGCCGAAGCGGTTGGGGCTCGCCCCGGGGACCAGGTCGCCGCGCTTGGAGAGGTCGAAGCCGTAGGCCACGAAGGCCCGCCCCGCCGTGCCGATGCGAGACGTGTAGCGGAACTCCGCCGAGCCCCTCGGCCCGCGGAAGGCGTCCTCTTTCACGACCGTCCCGGGCGGCGCCTGGGCCTGGGCCTGACCGTCCTCGCTGGTGACGGGCGTCGCGTGGCCGAAGTACCAGCCGGCGCTCAGGGTCATGTCGTACGAGTGTCCCAACACGATGTAGACCGGCTGTTCGTACGAAGGGCCGCGGCGGCCGGCGATGTGGGGCACGGCGAAGAGGAGGCCGCTCTTGCGCTGGTTCGTCATCGGCAACGAGAGGAAGGGAGAGGCGAGAATCGGGACGCTCTTGGCATAGAGCACCGGCCAGCTCAGCTTGAGCCTGTCGTTGGGCGAGAGCGTCGCCGACGAGGCGACGAGGCGCCAGTCCGGTGTCCCCTCGCCGCAATCACAGGTGGTGACAGATGGGTGGAGCGCCGAATAGCTGCCATCCGTCTGGCGACTCACCCGCTCTGCGTGGATCTCGAGATCGTTCTTGCCGGCTGCCCGTACGGCGAGCACGTCCTCCGCGGCCAGGAGCGCCTCCGGGTCGGGAGGCTCCACCTTCTCGAAGAGCGCCGCCTCCTCGAGGACGCCCGACTGCGCCTGCAGGTCGACGAAGGCCCGCACCGCTCGGGCGACGAAGGAGCGATCCACCAGAGTGACGGAGCCCTCGAGCTCGGCGGTCTGGGCCTCGGGATCGTAGCGGATCCGATCCGCGCCCAACGTCATGGGGCCTGCGGAGATCCGCACGTTCCCCGTTGCCTCGATGTGGCCTTCCTCGTCGCGGACGAGGTGGTCGGCGGAGAGGTGGACCGGCGTGTCCGGCGCCAGGCCCGCGATCAGATCATCCCCCGCCTTCTCGTCGGCAGCGAAGGCCGGCGAAGAGACGAGGAGGAGCAGGACGAGGAGCAGCGGCGAGAGACCGGCAGGACGCACCGGCGCAGAAAAGCAAATGCGAGGCGCCGGGGCCAGCGTTCCTCGTTGCAGCGCTCACTTTGACCGGTCTCGGGGGGCGGCGCCGCTCCCGAGGGGGATCCCACGGGCAGCTGAAGAACACGCCTTCCTGAAGTGCGGGCGCGAGTCCTCGGCTCCCAATCCACGAGGCCTGGCCTTCTCGCGGCCGCTCGCTCGCACAGCGATCCTCTCTCAGAGCCTGTGAAAAAATCGCCCTCGCGTCGCTGTGGGGGCGATGTTTTCACGCGCGCTGCGCGCTACGGCTCCTTCCAGCGCTCGCTCGCCTCCGGCTCGCAGAATTCGTGATTTCTTCACGAACTCTCAGGGAAACTCGAGGACGAGGTGATCCTCCGTCTGGTGTACGACGTAGCGGGTGTTCGGGCGTCGGAGGCCGATCTCGATCCGCACCTTGGATGTGCTTCGATCTTCCATAGGACGTATCACACCCACCGCCGTGCCGAAGAAGCTCGCGTCGATGGGCCTGCGATCATTCGGCCGGGGGATCCGGCTGTGCTCGAGCTCCAGCACCAGTTGGCGGTCCCGCTCGACGATGCGGTAGGTGGCCTTCGCCGAGTGGTGGATCGTCACCCGCGCGCCGCCAGCCCCGCTCGCGCCTGGACGAAACCCCACGTTGGTGATCTCGATGGGCTCCGCCCGCTCCCTGCGAGACCTCGCATCCGAGCCACCGCGCCCCACGGTCCCCCCGCCCACGCGGCCGATCCTCGCCAAAGGAGCCGACGCCACGACCGCAGCCGTCGCCGACGGCCGGGTCTCTTTCGAAGCCGCTCGCTCCGCCTCCGCCTCGGCGACTCGCGCTGCCTCCGTCGCGGCCACGCGATCCGCAGCCGCCTTGGCGAGCCTCGCGGCCTCCGCCGCAGCCTCGCGGTCCGCCTCGGCCTTGGCCTTGGCGAACCGCGCCGCCTCCTCCGCAGCCACTCGATCCGCCTCGGCCTTCGCCAGCCGCGCTGCCTCCTCCGCAGCCACTCGATCCGCCTCGACCTTCGCCAGCCGCACCACCTCCTCCGCAGCCACTCGATCCGCCTCGGCCTTGGCGAGCCGCGCGGCTTCTTCCGCCGCCACTCGATCCGCCTCGACCTTCGCCAGCCGCACCGCCTCCTCCGCCGCCACTCGATCTGCCTCAGCCTTGGC